>CAIKZZ010000001.1 GCA_903832085.1 uncultured Pseudomonadota bacterium
CTCATCTCTCAGCGCAAGGTCGTGCGATCCCCTGCTTTCTTCCTAAGAACGTATGCGGTAATAGCCCGAGTTTCCCCGGGTTGTCCCCCACTGATAGGCAGATTCCCAAGCATTGCTCACCCGTCCGCCGCTCGCCGCCAGGATTGCTCCCGCGCTGCCGCTCGACTTGCATGTGTTAGGCACGCCGCCAGCGTTCAATCTGAGCCAGGATCAAACTCTTCAGTTTATAACTAGAAGCGCTTGTCCCAATCTCGCGAACAACTGACTTTCGCTTGTTAAAGGCGAAAATTAAATCTTCTTTCGATATTTGGAACTCACTATCAATATGCGTCTTTCAACGCTTGACGCGAGTCCCCACACAAGTTACCTGCTGATTCTTAAACAACGCCCAAAACGCTGGGTTTTGGGAGGCTGGTGCACCGCTTTGGGCGGGCTCCAGTGAGTCGACCAGTATAAACGGTTTTTGAGGTCCGTCAACACCGTGAGCCTGCTTATTTCCGTCTTATTTGGGGGTCGGGCGTTTGCCTGACCACTTTTCAGAGCGGCCCCGCGACATCGGCTGCATGTCGGGGCCGCGCAGTATAGTCTTCGGGCGGCTGGTGTCAAAAAAACTTCACCAACAGCCCTAATTTAGTCAAAACCTAGGGCATTTCGCGCAATGTCACGCGCGCAAATGCGCGTTTCCCGACCTGTAGTAGGTACTCGGCGCCCGGCTTTAGCGCGAGTTCACGGTCTGTCACACGCTCGCCATTCACGCGCACGGCTTGTTGGTCGATCATCCGATACGCGGCGCTGGTACCTGCAACCAGTTGTGCCTCTTTCAATATAGTCACAAGCTTTGCGCCGGTCTTCGCTATAGAAAGCTCCAGTGAAACCACATCATCAGGAACAGCGCCATCACGGAAGCGTGCCAAGAATTCGTCGCGCGCACGGGTGCCCGCACCGGCGCCATGGAAGCGATCAACAATTTCCACGCCGAGCTCAAACTTCACATCGCGTGGATTGCGACCTTCCGCTACGGCGTGTTGCAGCGCGCTGATTTCTGACAGCGGTCGAAATGAAAGCAATTCGAAGTAGCGCCACATCAAGGTGTCGCTGATTGACATGAGCTTGCCAAATATTTCGTTTGCAGGTTCGTCAATTCCTATGTAATTACCGAGAGATTTCGACATTTTCTGCACGCCGTCCAAGCCTTCAAGCAAAGGCATAGTCAGCACAACCTGTGGTTCTTGACCTGCATGCTCCTGCAACGTGCGACCAACGAGCAGATTAAACTTTTGATCTGTACCACCGAGTTCCACGTCGGCTTTCATTGCAACCGAGTCATAGCCTTGCACTAGTGGATATAAGAACTCATGGATCGCAATGGGCTGACCGCCCTTATAACGTTTTGAAAAGTCATCGCGTTCCAACATACGCGCGACGGTGTACTGCGCTGCTAACTCGATAAGACCGGCCGAACCGAGCGCGTTCATCCACCTTGAATTAAAATCAATGCGCGTACGCGCGGGATCTAAGATCTTATAAATCTGCCGCTCGTAGGTACGGGCATTGGCTTCGATTTCATCGCGGGTGAGCCGAGGACGAGTCGCATTTTTGCCGGTGGGATCCCCAATCAGGCCAGTAAAGTCGCCGATGAGAAAGACAACGTCATGCCCCAGCACTTGAAACTGGCGCATTTTATTGATCAGCACCGTGTGGCCTAAATGCAAATCCGGCGCCGTTGGGTCAAAGCCGGCCTTGATAATGAGCGGCTTACCACGCGCCAACTTGCGTACTAGGTCGGTCTCCAGCAGGACTTCACTGGCACCACGCTTTAGTTCGATCAATTGCTCAGAGCCGCTTTGCATTAGAAAACCTTCACTCTCAACGCGCCAATCATAGGCGCTGTACTGCGCAATTTAGGTGCACGGCACGATGAGCGCAAATCGGCGCATCGTCAGGTACGCTGAACCAGGGGCGAACATGGCCATTGCGTTGGCAGCAGATAGGAAACAGCCCTAGGGGTTGACCGACCCTACAGGCGCCCGTAGCCTTTCTGGGCTTAACTTAGCCACAAAGAATGTTGCATTGCAGCAAAATGATCCCTCCGCTACGCCCACATCGACCGCCCCGCCTAAGGGCGCTTGGCCGCGCTGGCGTTATTGGCTCGCCGTTGCGCTTGCCACGGTAGCCGTTGCTGCAGGTTCACTGATAGCGATCAATAACTATCGCGCGAATCGTACGAGACAGGACACGCCTTCCCAGCGGGCCGCGGCCACTGCGCCCACCTCACAACTAGCTGATGCAGCAGTGTCGGTACTGCAACCACTTGAGTCCGCTGTAGAGATCGTGATCCGTCGCAATGACACCCTCGATAGTATTTTTCGGCGCCTGCGCATTTCGGTTGAGGATCTAAGCATAGTGCGTAGCCTACCTGGCGTCCGCCAAAGCCTTGATTTTTTGCGGCCAGGCGACGTGGTTAAGCTGACTAGTTTGAATGGCGAACTGACCTCTCTGCAGCGGCGTGTAAGCGATACCGCCACGGTACTTGTCAAACGCGAGCCGGATGGCGAGTTTGCTGCAAACATCATTAAAAACGCGCTCGAACTACGCACTTCGCGCATGCATGGCGAGATCTCATCATCCTTGTTCAAGACCATTAACGATCTCGGCGCGAGCGATCAAGTCGCGCTGCAGCTCGCAGAGGTATTTCGCTACGACATAGACTTCGCACAAGAACTACAGCCGGGCGATACTTTCACGATTGTGCTCGAAAAAGTATGGCGCGATGGAAAATTTCTTCGCGATGGAGAGATCACAGCGGCCGAATTTGTGAACAACGGCAAGGCGTATCGGGCGGTGCGCTACATATTGCCGGATGGGCATCATGAGTACTACACACCCGCTGGACAAAGCATTCGTCGGGCTTTTCTGCGTGCGCCAGTGGACTTTTCACGCATTAGTTCGGGATTTGGGTTACGTTGGCATCCGATACTCAACCGTCTACGCGCACACCAAGGCATCGACTATGCAGCTCCAGTAGGCACGCCAGTGCACGCAGCAGGCGATGGCCGCGTGACGTTTAGAGGTGTGCAGGGCGGCTATGGCAACGTGCTGTCCATTGAACACGGCAGCGGCGTCGAAACGCTCTACGGGCACCTGTCGGGCTTTGCCTCTAGCGCAGGAATAGGGCGGCATGTGCGGCAAGGCGACATAATCGGTTACGTTGGCATGACGGGCCTCGCAACGGGACCACATCTACATTATGAGTACCGCATAGGTGGCATACATCGCAACCCAGCGTCAGTGAAATCACTCCCCGCAGAGCCGATCACGGCCTCATTACGTCATGATTTTGAAACCAAAGCGACCGAACTACTTGCTAGTCTGTCTGGAACAAAACCAGCGGTGAGCCCGCAGCATAATTAGCCGTGGCAGCACCATAACCACCACGTAGCACTAACAGACGGGTACCGTTTTGAACACAATGAATCTCAGGGCACCAAGCTACTACATCAATCGAGAACTCTCGTTTCTGGAGTTCAATCAACGGGTGCTGGACCTTGCTCAAGACAATGGCCTACCGCTACTCGAAAGGTTGCGGTTTCTCGCTATTTGCTCAGCAAATCTTGATGAGTTCTTCGAGATCCGCGTCTCTGGTCTAAAGGAACGTCAAGAACTTGGCGCGTTTAGCATCAGCGACGATGGGCTTTCGATTGAGCAACAACTCGCTGCGATTCACACGCGCTCAAGCGCATTGGTTGCCGATCAATACCGTATTTTGAATGATGAGCTAGCGCCACAACTCGACAAAGCGGGCATCCACATGGTGCAGACCGCAACACTTTCAGAGCACCAGTGGGATTTTTTGAAAGAGCATTTTGAGCAAGAAGTAGAGCCTGTGCTATCGCCGCTCGCGCTTGATCCTGCGCGCCCCTTTCCAAAAATACAGAACAAGAGCTTGAACTTCATTGTCCGTCTGGAAGGAACGGATGCCTTTGGTCGTGATACAAACCTCGCTATTGTCCAAGTCCCGCGCTCCTTGCCACGAGTCATCACATTACCTCATACGAAAACCTCGTCAGAGCTACACCTGATCTACCTCTCAACTGTGGTGCAGCATTTCATAACAAACCTGTTTGTGGGAATGAGCGTACAAGGCTGTTGGCAGTTCCGAGTGACGCGAAACAGCGATCTTTTCGTAGATGAAGAAGAAGTCGACGACTTGCGACGCGCTGTGGAAGGCGAACTTGCTGAACGCCGTTATGGCGATGAGGTGAGGCTTGAAACCTCGCACGACTGTCCATCGGATATGTCTGACTTTCTCTTAAAACAATTTCAACTCACTGCAAATGATCTTTATCAAGTGCCTGGGCCAGTCAATCTCAATCGTCTGATCGCTGTATATGATTTAGTAGACCGGCCTGACCTTAAATATCCAGCATTCACGCCACAAGTTCCCTCGGCACTAGTATCAGGAAACGATTTTTTTGCTGCCATCCGGGACAAAGACATCCTCCTGCACCATCCGTATCAGTCATTTGCGCCCGTCATGGACTTTGTCCGGCAAGCAGCTCGCGACCCAAGTGTGCTTGCAATTAAGCAAACCCTTTACAGGTCAGGCGCTGAATCGGCTCTCGTTGACTCACTCGTTGAAGCCGCGCAACGTGGCAAAGATGTCACTGTCATCATTGAGCTCATGGCACGCTTTGATGAAGCCGCCAATATCGCGCTCGCCACGCGCCTACAGGCTGCAGGCGTACACGTCATGTATGGAGTTGTAGGTTACAAAACACACGCCAAACTGATCATGATTGTGCGCCGAGAAAACGATCATTTGCGACGCTATTGCCATATAGGAACTGGAAATTATCACGCGCAAACTGCCCGTTCTTATACGGATTACGGACTGCTGACCTGTGACGAGGCGATCGGCAAGGACCTGCACGAGCTGTTCATGCAAATGACGAGCCTGACGCGCACACCCAAGTTACGCAAACTGCTGCAGTCGCCATTTACCTTGCATGACGCATTGCTCGGGCGCATAGACCGCGAGGTTGAGCACGCGACCTTGGGAAAACCTGCGCGCATCATCGCAAAGATGAACTCGCTAATTGAGCCGCGCATCATTGAGGCGCTATACAAGGCATCTAGAGCTGGTGTCGAGATCGATCTAATCGTACGGGGGGTCTGCGCCCTACGCCCAGGTGTGAGCGGCGTTTCGGAGAGGATTCGAGTGAGATCCATTGTTGGCCGGTTTCTGGAACATGCGCGTGTTTATTATTTTGAAAACGGTGGAAAAAACGAGCTCTGGTGCTCAAGCGCAGACTGGATGGAGCGTAACTTTTTCCGGCGCATTGAAGTCGCTTTCCCAGTGACACGCAAAAAACTAAAAGAACGTGTTCTGGGCGATCTTGAGTCAGCGTTGCGCGACAATACGAACGCATGGCTGCTTGGTAACGATGGGAGCTATACGCGTACTCAGCCTGAGAGCTCCGTACCACATTCTTCGCAACAGATACTGCTGAGTGCTTTTGCGGAGTCGTAGGATATTCTAGAAAACGCGCAATCGAAACCCAACAGCCTTAAGGGACTCGACTTCCTGCACGAGATCAGCTCGAGTCAACTCATGTTCGCGCAACCAGCCGCGCGGCAAGCGAAGCTCAAGCGAGCGGCCCTTTGCCAACAGTCGCATGGCTGGAAGTGGCGCCTTTAGCCGACCACGATTCAGCAATACTGCCAAACGCAGTAATACGATCAAGTAAAGTGCCCGACTGTGCCACGGGGGTAGTAGCTCCTCGGTACGGCCCAAGGCCAACTTGCGACGATGACAACCCACGACGCTAGCAAGCAATAGTTGTTCCTCGCGCGGGAATCCGGGTAAGTCGGCGTGCTCCAACAAGTACGCAGCATGCTTGTGATGACTCGAATGAGAGATATCGAGCCCAATCTCGTGCAGGTGGGCAGCCCAACCCAACACTTGCTCCGCTAACGGGTCTGTCAGTTCCCAAGCCGATTCCACTTGCTTATGAAAATCGACAACAGTTGCTTCAACCCTAAGCGCTTGCTCCATATCGACGTTAAAGCGCGCAGACATTGAGCGCACGCTGCGAACTCGGGCGTCCTCATCAGTAAAGCGCCCCAGCATGTCATACAGCAGCCCTTCACGTAGAGCACCGTCAGCTACCCGCATTGACTCTATACCGAGGGAATTAAACACCGCGGTGAGGATAGCAAGGCCTCCGGCAAAAACTGGCGCTCGCTCCTCATTGATCGTCGTGAAACCGGCAGACGCCACTTCGTTGGCACGCAGCAAACGGGCGGTCAATGCATTAAGTCCATCACGCGTGATTGCCGCTGCGGTCTCGTCCATCTCGCGGATTGCATCTAATACGGCACGGATACTGCCAGAACTGCCCACGGCATGCTCCCAGGCGATGGCCCGGAATGGCACTTGTATGGGCTCGAGCTCAACTTCGCAGGCAACGACGGCGCGCTCAAATTTCTTAGCAGTCAGGCGTCCGCCCGGAAAATATTCATCGCTAAGCGCGACGCAGCCCATATAAAGGCTCTCTAAGATCCGTGGCTCATATGCTTCGCCGATGATGCACTCTGTACTACCGCCGCCGATATCAACCACTAAACGTCGGCCCGCCTCGAGGGGCATGGTTTGTGTAACTCCGGCGTAAATAAGACGAGCCTCTTCGATACCGGAAATGATTTCGATCGGATGTCCAAGAGTTTCGCGAGCACGCTCAAGAAATGCAGCTTTTCGACGCGCTTTACGCAAAGTATTAGTGCCTACGACACGAACACTTTTTGCGTTCATATCGCGCAAGCGCTGCCCAAACCGCGCAATCGCGGCTAGCGCCCTGTCTGTTGCTTCTTTAGATAGACGACCTTGCTCATCGAGACCTGCGGCAAGACGCACCATCTCGCGTAACCGATCGACAATCGTTATCTGGCCGTGCGAGTAGCGAGCGACCACCATGTGGAAACTATTGGAGCCTAAGTCGACCGCAGCGAGCACATCAGGAACATGCGCGGGTTTACGCATTCAACAGCCTTCGTCTTACAGTTTTACCTAAAGGCCACACTCAGGCCGCAAAGGATGATCCACAGCCGCAGGTACTTTTTGCGTTGGGATTGCGTATCACGAACTGCGCGCCTTCAAGGCCTTCACGGTAGTCAATCTCTGCCCCAATCAGATACTGAAAACTCATCGGGTCTATCACCAGAGTCACGCCGTGATTTGCCACCGACAGATCTCCCTCTTCAACGCTCTCGTCAAAGGTAAAGCCGTACTGGAAACCGGAACAGCCTCCACCTTGGACATAGACGCGTAACTTCAGTGCTGGATTCTTTTCTTCAGCGATTAACTCACTGACCTTGTGGGCAGCCGCATCCGTGAACACCAACGATGGCGCAACCGCGCCAAAGTGCGGCACGTCTGGGATCATTGCATTTTGATGGGTTCCATCGCTCATTGCCAATACCTATAAATCAATCACTTAGGCGCCAGTCTAGCCCTCACGCCCGCAACCGTCAAAGCGGCTGATCAGTGGGCTGATTCCACTACTATTTGTGGCAAGTCAGCCTATTTCAACCATCCACGGGTAGGTTTGATGCAGCATAGCGTGTCCTTTGGCGGGTCTGACCGTCACCTCAACCCGTTGTGGCAAGAAATCAGCGGGCAGCCGAATTTCGGTTTCCAGCTCCTGAAAATACCGAAAGGCAAAGGCCATCGGTCGTGGCGAGGCGCTGATCTTGGCAAAAGGCAGGCCTATTAAGCGCCCGGCTTTCAGCCCCTGAAGTGACAACTCAGCACTCGCAGTCACCATGGCGTCTTGACGTGCCGCCTGCATTAGGACGAGTCGCGCCCGAAAGGTATGCGGCGCGATTCCCGGCAGAATCTGAAGCCGCTGTACCCGCAAGCCTTCGGTGCCATCGGCTGGATTAACGATGCCGCGATAAAAAGAGAGCTCCTGCCCTTGGCTTTGTAACTTAGCCTCTAGCGCCTTGGTAGAGATTTCCAATTGTTGCAAAGCTTCACTATCAACACGACGGGCGATCTCTGCGCTCGTTGCACGCTCCTCGGTCGCGTGCAACGCCGTCGTCAGCTCTGAAATTGTCATAGGCCCCATATGCCGCCCAAAAAACCATTTCAGCAACGGAAAGTGAGCCAGGGCATAGCCAAGCACTAAACCCGACAATACCCCGATCAAAAATGGCGCGACTTGCACGGGATACCCATGCCGACCGGTAGGCGGTGTGCCCTCAGTTCGCGCGACAGGAGGATCCGTGTGCATCGTAAATCACTATTACCGGAGTATGATTCGCATAGTCACGATCTGAATTGGGTTACTCAATGTTATATCTGTGGATCAAAGCGCTACACGTGGTGTTTGTTATCGCCTGGTTCGCTGGCCTGTTCTATCTACCACGACTTTTTGTCTACCATGCCGACACCACGGATAGTGTAGGGGAAACCCGTTTCAAGTTGATGGAAAAACGCTTGTTTGCGCTTATGACGCTAGCCGGTACGGTTGCGATTGCGCTTGGACTCACCCTGATTGCTCTACAACCGCTTTGGCTATCAGCCAGTTGGCTACAGCTAAAAGCGTTACTAGTCATTGGGTTAATAGGCTATCACTTATGGTGCGGCGCCATTGTTGGTCAATTTCGTGATGGCAAAAACCACCGATCAGCGCGCTGGTACAGGTGGTTTAATGAGGCCCCCACACTCCTACTATTTCTGATCGTGTTGCTGGTCGTCGTTAAGCCTTTCTAAGACTATGACAGCGTGGTAGCGCCGGCTTCCCACCAAGACGGATACGGGGGCAGCCCGTCTGGAAACGCGATACTGCCTAACTCCCCTAAGGCTCGCCGATAGACATCACGCTTGAAGTACACCACTTCGCGGACCGGATCCCAAAAATCTGCCCAACGCCAACGGTCAAACTCTGGTGGCTCAGCGGTTGTGTCAAAACGTAGTCGATCGTCAGTGGCTGCAAACCGCAGCAATACCCACCGCTGCTTCTGACCAATGCAACGCGGCACACCATCACGACGCACGTAATGCTTCGGCAAATCGTACCGCAGCCACTCTTTGGTCTCGCCTAAATACTCAACATCCCCTGCCTGCAGACCGATTTCCTCGGCGAGTTCACGGTAGAGTGCCTCGTGCAGGCTCTCACTTTCCCGAATGCCGCCCTGCGGAAACTGCCAGCCACGACCGCCGGGTCGACCGCCTAGGAAAACCTGCCCGTCCGCGCGCATCAGGATGATGCCCACGTTAGCCCTATAACCTTCCTCATCGATCCAGTCGCTCATACCGGTCCAGTAGACTAAAGACTGAATTCTTTCACAGGCTGGCGCGCGGGCCAACCCGGATTCGCATAAAACCCCGTCCGAACATCGCTAACCGATTATGACCCGGTTTCGGCCAGCAGCTTTGGCCTGGTACAGCGCCGCATCTGCACGTGCCAGCAATTGCTCGGCCACTAACCCAAGATCCGACTCACCCCGGCCTGGGGTCACTGCGGCAACACCGATCGATAAAGTCACCTTCCGTGGCTTGCCCCGACCCAAATTAATCGCCGGCTTCATCGCGACACGGATACGCTCGCCCAGCCCAGCGGCCGCATCCAAAGACGTATCCGGCAATAGCACGGCAAGTTCATCACCGCCAAAACGTACGCCGCTATCACTAGCTCGAATTTGTGTCTGGATACGCGCAGCGATAGTCCGTAATGCGATATCTCCACCCACATGTCCGTAGCTATCATTCAGCTGTTTGAAGTTATCAACATCAATCATCAGAAAAGCAACGCTAGAAGCGCCGCGCTGAGCACGCGCTAACTCCTCACCTAAACGAGCCTCAAGGTAGCGACGGTTATGCCACCCAGTCAGATAGTCCGCCAAACCACTGCGCACGATGCGCGCACGATTACAGGTATTCTCAAGACAGACGGCAACAACCGTTGCGAGGTGCTGGAAAAAATTAGCCCCTAGACGATGGCTAAAACGCTCAGGATCAACACTGCCAAAGCACAAGAAACCAATGATCTTTCGTTTTAAGGTCAACGGCATCAATGCAATAGACTGCAGGCTTTTTCTACCTGAAAACAATAACTCATGGTCAGTGCGCATCCAAACACCTAGCCATGGACGATGCAACCTTGACAGTTGCGCTGACACGTCAGCAACGCGATCTACAAAAGTGACGCCTGCAAAGTCTTCCAAACGACTGCCTGAACTAACCAGCAAATGCTGAATTTCATGATCTGCATCTTCTAAGATGAGCTGCACCGCATCCAGCGCATAACTCTTGCTCAGCCCACTTGTCAGTAATTCCAGCAAGATTGGTAAGGTCTCGGCACGTAACAGCTCAACTTCACGCTCCAGCGTCCGCTGCCACTTTTTCTCATTGGACGCGGCTTCTGCCTTCAGTTGCCGCAACAAAAAGCGCAACTCATCATTTGACGACTCGCTAGTTGCCGCGCGCTTTGGTTTTTCTCCAAAAGTCACCCGGTGCCTCCGGGCGATGAGCGCGTATGCAGGTAGGCGCGGCCATGCTCCATCATTTGTGCGAATCCTGCATGATCACCCCGCTTGACCATGTCTTGGAGGCGTGCCACTGCAAGGCTAAGCGCATTAAGCGACTCAGCGCCATAAGCATTCAACGCTTGAATCTCGAAATATAAAGCAGGTGATTCATCGGCAACACGACTCGCTACCGCCAGCTGTGAATCAAACGTGGTACTCGACATGCGCGCTAAACGTGGGGCATCTTCGCCACTGTCCGCGAGTGCCGTAAAAAATGCGATGTTAAGCGCATGCGACAAGCCAAGCACGTAGGCAATGAGACGATCATGTTTATCTAGTGTCATGACAACTTTTTCCGCCATCGTGGCAGCAAACAACTCTTGCGCCTCTTCAAGCGCACCCGGAACACCCATATCGATATAAATAACATGCCTGCCTGAGAGCAAATCCGTGTCCGGACCAAACATAGGATGCAATGAAGTTACGCGCACCCCCGCAGCAACTAACGCCGCGAGACCTTCGCGCAATGGTGTCTTAATCGATGCTAGATCAAATACCAGACCGCTCGGTCGACGTACGGCAAGCTCATGCAACACTTGCGCAGTCACGCTCAGCGGCGTTGCGACCACAATAATGTCATGGTCCAGTGGCGACTCTTGCCAATCGCTACGGTGACTATAGCTATCAACTGGCCCTGCAGGATCAGCGGTCTCAATCAGAAAGCCTTGCGATGCGAGAAAATCAGCAAACCAGTGGCCCATCTTGCCGTGGCCGCCAATGATTAGAGCGCGACGACCATTTCCTTGGCCGAAGGCAACGACACGTGCCTGCTCCTGCGTGGCAAGTGAACTCCTAATCAGCAAACGCAAAACCTGCTCGGCAATGTCAGCAGACACCCCTTGCTGCTCAGCCAAGGACCGAACCCCAAGGATCACCTCACGCTCGCGCCGATAATCACGGGTCACATGGCCAGTCGCCCGTTTGGCGCGTTCCACGCCCCGCGACAACCGCTGCCGTTCTGCCATGAGCGCGATTAATTCGCGATCAATGGCCGTCAGGCGCACGCGCAATTCCTCCAAAGTAGTGGGTTCAGACACAGCATCTCCTAATCAGCAAGCAGCAATAGCGAGGTTTCAGTCCAATTCTGTCAGCTTCTCACGTTTCGTGTGAGCCACTGCTCACGAAAATAGACCCTCCGCCGATGAGAACGGCACAAAATCCATCGGGATTTGCAGCCTAGGCAGGTGACGAAGCCGCACTAAAGGCCTTAGTATCCCACCCATGCGCCGATTCCATGCCCAGCGACTTGCCATCCCCCTACCCGAAGATCCGCTCGCGGTGGCCAAAGCATGGCTTAGCCAAGCATTCGCCGAGGAAGTGCAGCCCAATCCAAACGCTATGGTCTTAGCCAGCGCAGACCTTAAGGGCCAGCCAAGCGCACGCGTTGTGCTGTGCAAGGACATTATCCTCCCGGCCGGTATCGTTGTCTTTTTTACAAACTACGAGTCCCACAAGGGCCGAGAACTCTCTATAAACCCGCGCGCGGCCGCTGTATTCCACTGGGACAACTTGCACCGTCAGGTACGGGTAGAAGGTGTCGTCGTTAAATCTCCCGCTCAGGAAAGTGATGAGTACTTCGCGAGCCGCCCGTGGCAGAGCAGAATTGGGGCGTGGGCTAGCCAGCAAAGTCGCCCCGTCGGCTCCCGAGAGGAACTCGTTGAGGCCCTCAGAACGACGGGTAAGCGATTCACCCCAGCTCCAGTTGGGCCGGATGTCACGCATGCCGATGACCAACCCAAACACGTTGAGGTTCCGCGCCCTCCGCATTGGGGAGGTTTCCAGTTGTGGGCCGAAGCCGTCGAACTATGGGTCGAGGGCGATTACCGCATACATGATCGAGCACGGTGGGTCAGAACGTTAGCGCCAAATCCCGACGGCACTACGTTTAACCCCACGCCTTGGCGAGCGCAACGACTTCAGCCATAACGAGCAACCAGATCGTAAGCTCAGCCACTGGTCACGCGCATTGAGCGTTTACCAACACCCGTGCAAAAAGTGGCATTGACAAAAATCAGAGCATGAAAGCTCGTCTGCGGGCACGCAGATGAGCAATCGAGTGCTTGACAGTCGCCAGTCAACAGCGCGACAGTGATGCGTCAGTACAACAAGCCTGCGCGAATGAAAGCGCCAGCCGGAGAATTTGTGGGAAACCGTCTCAGTAAAATTTATACACGGACCGGCGATGACGGCACGACCGGACTCGGTGACGGCGGTCGCGTTGAAAAAGACTCGGCACGAGTAGAAGCCTACGGCACCGTCGATGAGGCAAACAGCACTATTGGAGTGGTGCTAGCTACCCCAAATCTTCCGCAAGAAATCAACGAATGCCTTGTACAAGTCCAGCATGATCTTTTTGATCTAGGCGCAGAGCTATGCATTCCCGGTCATCGTGTCATTACAGATGCATATATCGATAAGCTAGAAGACTACCTTGATGGATTCAATGACACGCTGCCGCCATTAAAAGAGTTTGTCCTCCCAGGCGGTGGGCAGGCAGCCGCAGCGTGCCATTTGGCAAGAACTGTGACGCGCCGTGCCGAACGTCGCGTCTGGACGCTTGCGCATGCAGAAACGGTGGCGCCCGAAGTGCCCCGCTATCTGAATCGCCTGTCAGACCTATTGTTTGTACTGGCGCGCGTGCTAGCCCGGCGCGATCAGGGCAGTGAAACTCTGTGGCAACGCGGCCGCAAATAAACATGACGCGTTACTGCCACTGCACCATGTCGACACTATGTATTCGTTGATTTAATATTTGATTCACAGTGGCTGCTAACGATTGATTATCAAGAACAACGTCATCGCTTAATCTCAAATCAGCGAGCAACGCTGGAGTTTCATAGAGCGGGACGATGAGATTGTCATCACTGTACTCAACCCGCCAGTCTTGAACGGTCGACATTCCCGGCCTATAAGTTGTCGTTCCGTCAAACCGATGAAATGCCGGCAATGGCCAGACGGTACGATCAAATGCAGGAATCGCCTCAAGCAGACGCCATTCACCACTGTATAGCGACAGGCTTTTGAACCGGCAAGTCAACACCGCTTGTCGTGGCTGCAAGGACTGTAACCACTCTGCGCTCGGCGCATCTTTGCGCGTAGGCCCAAAAAAGTATCCCAGCATCACGCCACCACGGCGCGAAACCCGCGCGACTAGGCCCACGGCATACACTCCGTGTTCTATCGGGCACATGAAAAATTGGCCTTCCCCACAGGGACTTCGCACAAATAATCTCCCAAAGGTACTTGTTAGTGCCGCGGCACGGTTGCCGTCTACTGTCAGCGTAACTGTATGGTACCGCGCCTGAATGGAGCGAGCGACACTCGTCCGTTCAATCCCTCTGCAATCGATGGTAAGCCCCTAAATTATCACGGGAAGTTTCTACGCTGGCGAAGGACGTAGACTCTACTTTGGCGCGGATCAGACGCGCTACAAAATCACCAACTTGCGAGAAAGTACGCGAACGTCGCCCGTATTGGCGTTTAAAATACGAATACTCAAGGGCTACACCACCCCTCCAATCAGTCAGCTAATAGGCACCTGAAATGCTGCCAATCGAAAGCTGGCCCTGGGTCGGTTTTACGCGAAGGAGCAATGTCGCTGTGCCCGACCACAGCATTTGCAGCTAATGTCGGATAAACGGCCATTAGCGCCCGACTCACTGCCGCGAGCGCCGCGTACTGCGCGTCTTCATAGGGAATTTCATCAGCACCCTCAAGCTCTATTCCAGCAGAAAAATCATTGCATCCCAATCGGTTACGCCAATTAGAGACGCCCGCATGCCATGCCCGCCTGTGCCAAGGAACAAACTGCGTCATGGAGCCATCTCGCCGGATATAGAGATGGGCCGACACCTTGAGGTGAGCAATAGACGCAAAGTAAGGATGTTGATCAGCCGGTAGCTCGTTCAGAAAAAGGCGCTCAACCCAATCTCCCTGGAACTCACCAGGCGGCAAACTAATTCCGTGAACCACCAAAAGATCTAAAGATGCTCCCTCAGGACGGGCATCTTGGTTTGGGGAGGCCACATATGTTACATCCCGAATCAGGCCGGTTGCGACATCAATTTGGATGGGTGAAGCGCCTCGCATAGCCATAGCTTACGATACGGCTGCCATACGCGAAACCGGTACACCGCATATAGTAACGACATGCCGACAGTTAACATGAACATCGAACTTGCCCGACGTGACCTCAGCGTGGTTTGGCACCCCTGTTCACAAATGAAGGACCACGAGCAGCTACCACTACTGCCCATTCGAAAGGCCAGTGGCGTCTGGCTCGAAGATTATGCTGGCAACCGCTATCTAGATGCCATCAGCTCTTGGTGGGTCAACCTGTTTGGCCATTGTCATCCGCACATCACCCAAGCTCTGCAGACGCAAGCCGCTACGCTGGAGCATGTCTTACTTGCAGGGTGCACGCATCGCCCAATAGTAGAACTCTCCGAACGCTTGGTGAAACTTGCGCCTTCAGGACTCACTCGCTGTTTCTACGCAGACAGTGGCTCAGCCGCTATTGAGATCGCTCTAAAAATGAGCTTCCACTACTGGCGTAACGTCGGTCAGCCGCGCAAGCAGCGCTTTGTAACCCTAACCAATAGCTATCACGGCGAAACTTTGGGCGCGCTCTCAGTCGGCAGCGTTGATCTTTTCAAGGAAATCTACCGACCATTGTTGCTTGATGTATACACGGCGCCATCACCGGACTGCTTTGATCGTGAACCGAATGAAAGCTGGGAGGACTGCAGTCGACGCCGCTTCCAAGCCATGCGCGAACTACTTGAAAAAAATGCACATGAGATTTCAGCAGTTATTATAGAACCCTTGGTGCAATGCGCCGGCAACATGCGCATGTACCATCCAGTGTATTTGACGCTTCTGCGCGAACTATGCACTCGCCTCAATATCCATCTGATCGCTGATGAAATAGCAGTTGGCTTTGGACGCACTGGCACAGTCTTTGCTTGCGAACAAGGCGGCATAACGCCTGACTTTCTGTGCTTATCAAAAGGCATCACTGGCGGCTATCTTCCGCTCAGCGTCGTGCTAACCACCAGTGATGTTTATAGCGCTTTTTATGATGACTACGTCAACAGAACGGCTTTTTTGCATTCGCACAGTTACTCAGGAAATCCGCTCGCTGCGGCAACGGCCCTAGCCACACTCGATTTACTTGAGGCACCGGCCACAAAAATACGCAATCGCGAGCTTGAGGAACGATTACGGCGCGCCACAGCGCCTCTTAACGATCACCCAAATGTTGCCGAACTGCGACAAACAGGCTTGATTGTTGCTGCTGAATTTGTAGCATCACGAACAACGCGTATGCCTTTTCCTTGGACCCAACGACGCGGCCTGCGCGCCTACCAACACGCACTCACCAGAGGCGTATTGCTCAGACCGCTAGGTAACGTTCTGTACATTATGCCGCCCTATGTTATCAAACCTGAAGAAGTCGACTTCTTAGCGACCGTAATGGCCGAGTGCCTGGATATCGCATGCGCCTAATCCGCTGCTTCATCGACGCTGAACTGATAGCAGGATCAACGATCAATCTAAATCCACGCGCTGCGCAACATCTATTGCGCGTTCTGCGACTGCAATCAGGCGACAAAATTAATGTCTTTAACGGAAGAGGCAGTGAATTTAGTGCCCACATAGCATCTGTGCGTGGCGATCAAGCGTGCGTAGCGATCACAGTACCTTACGAGAGCATCCGAGAGTCAAGTCTTGCTATCACTCTTGTGCAGGGAGTCTCGCGTGGTGACCGTATGGACTACGTGATCCAAAAAGCGACGGAGCTCGGTGTCTGCCGAATCATTCCGGTTCTGTGCGAGCGTAGCGTCGTTCGTCTCGACGAGAGACAAGCGCAGGCGCGACTCACTCACTGGCAAGGCGTTGCAATTGCTGCTTGCGAACAAAGTGGTCGAGCCCATTTACCAGCGATCGAACTACCCGTTCGCTTAGTGGAATATTTTGCACATCTAAACTCGAGCGGTAGCAATTCCATCCAGCGCGTTATTCTGGACCCAGAAGCGACCAGCGGCTTCAGTCAGCTACCAAGCACTTTGGCTGGCATCGAATTGCTCGTCGGTCCAGAGGGCGGCTTGAGTCCAACCGAAGCAGACCTCGCCAAGCAGCAGCAATTTACGGCTATCCGGCTAGGTCCGCGGGTGCTCCGCACAGAAACTGCAGCAGCAGCTGCGCTAGCTGTTTTGCAGGCACTGCGCGGCGATCTCGCTTAAAATAGCATCATGCATCGCCCTAAAATCAGCATCCGCAATCTGGCCATCCTTCTAGGCGCCATCGGGTTACTCGGTGTCTGCGGACTTGTTACCTGGGTCGTCTATCTTGACCGCGTGGTCAATCGGGAGTTTCAGGGTCGGCTCTGGTCTGTACCGGCGCGCGTCTATGCTGCACCCATTGAGCTGTACGCTGGTGCGGCGATGTCCGCTGATGATTTTGACGATGAACTAAAGCGACTGCACTACCGTAGCGCTGATCCAGCCAATGGCCCTGGCAATTATCGGCGCAAGGGCGGCGATTTCGAAGTCCACACCCGACGCTTTCAGTTCGCAGATGAGCTACGTGAACCCGAGCGACTAGTTATCCACACGCTCGATAATACGATCACCTCGCTGGCGCACCCAGATGGCTCGGATGTCCCAGTCTTCAGACTGGATCCACTATTAATCGGCAATGTGTCTCCAATTCATGGCGAAGATCGCATTGTGCTTGCCCCCGCAGATGTCCCGCAAATTGTACGCAGCGCGATAAAAATTATTGAAGACCGTCGCTTTGATGAGCATCACGGTGTTGACCCGAAGGGCATCCTGCGCGCGCTCTGGGCCAACATGCGTGCCGGTCATGTCACACAAGGTGGTAGCACACTGACTCAGCAGCTAGTCAAGAACTACTTCCTATCGGATGTACAGACGTTCGGGCGTAAGGCAACGGAAGCGGTCATGGCACTGCGTCTCGAAGCTAGATTCTCCAAAGAAGACATTTTAGTCGCCTATTTAAATGAAGTTTATTTAGGCCAAGACGGTGAGCGAGCCATTCACGGATTCGGGCTCGGCAGTGAGTATTTCTTTGCAAAACCACTGTCGGAACTGGATGTCGGGGAACTAGCCGTCCTAGTAGGCCTAGTCAAAGGGCCTTCATACTATGACCCTCTTAAACATCCAGAGCGAGCAAAGATTCGGCGTAATCTAGTGCTACAGGAACTCGCCACTAACGGCCTAATCGATGCTGACAGTGCGCAGAAAGCGATGCGCAAGCCGCTAGGCTTACGCCCGACCGGCGGCAGCTATGTACCTGCGTATCTTGATTTAGTACGTCGGCATTTGAAGCGCGACTATGCTGAAGCAGATCTGGCGGCGGCAGGATTATCGATCTATACAACGCTAGATCCGAAAGCCCAGGCCGCTGCTGAGCGTGCGCTTAGCAATCAGCTGAAGCGCCTTGATGCCGCTCGACCAAAAAGTGGCCACTTACAAGGCGCCATCATCATCGCGGAGCCCAACAGTGGTGATGTTGTCGCGGTTGTAGGAGGCAAAGATGCCGGTGGTAGTGGCTTCAATCACGCGCTTGATGCGCATCGACCCATTGGTTCACTGGTAAAACCAGCCGTCTATCTGGCAGCAATCGAGAGTGGCCGTTATCATGCTGCGAGCATACTTACTGATGCGGCGCTTGATCTAAAACTCAGTGATGGCAACGTCTGGTCGCCGCAGAATTACACGCGCGAGGTATATGGCCAGGTACCAATGGCTCGTGCACTTGCCGAATCTATGAACCTTGCTACCGTACGCCTCGGGCTCGACGTTGGTTTGGATAAAGTAGCCGATACCATTCAGTCGCTCGGCTACACACAGCGTCCGGCTCTCAACCCATCAATGCTACTGGGCACAGTGGAAATGACGCCACTTGAAGTTGTGCAAATGTATACCTCGCTCGCAAATGGAGGTTTCAGGGCGAGGCTGCGCGCAGTACATGCGGTACTAGACGAGCGCGGCAAGCCACTTAAGAGCTTTAAGGTGGAAGTCGAAGAAGCAGCGCCGGCAATTGCCGTATATCAAGTCAATCGCATGTTGACCCTAGTGACTACACACGGGACCGGCCGCGCAGCGACAGCGCGTTTGCCCGCTGGCACGGTGGTGGCGGCAAAAACAGGCACATCATCCGACACGCGCGACAGCTGGTTTGCCGGGTTCACGGGCAGTTATCTTGCGGTCGTGTGGGTAGGGTATGACGATAACCGTATCACTGGACTCACCGGAGCGCTCGGTGCGTTACCCGCCTGGTCTGAGGCAATCAGCAGTCTTAAACAGGCATCATTTGACCCGGTTGAGCCGGAGGGGCTGGAAGATCGGTGGATAGAGTTCACTACAGGGGCCGATACAACCCCAGCCTGCATCGACGCAGTATCAGTTCCTATCCCCCATGGCATGTCAGTTCCAAACAAACCGGTCTGCAGGCCTAGTGCTGCAGAGGGTTCCACTGGCAAAATGAAGGGATGGCACAAACCTCCTTCACACTGAACCGCGCTCTACCGGTACTGGTATTGGCTCTACTCGGCGGCTGCTCGCTATTTAGGCCTGTCGCCGTCATGCCTCCTGAAACTCAGCCTCAACCTGTGCTTAAAGCGCCAGAGGCACCAGCGCCGGCTCCCGCCCCTGCCGCACCGGTATCTCCACCTGCTCCAGTTGAGAAAGCCCCACCGCCACCGGTGCCAACACGGGAATACCAACTCGGGCCCGCTGCACGTGCCCTTGTCGCCCAAGCACATAGTCAGTCTGCACGTGGCGACTTGCCATCCGCATCAGCGACCGTTGACCGTGCGCTGCGCATTGAACCCTCTAATCCTCTGCTGTGGGTGGAGCTTGGAAGAATTCGACTGGCAGAAAACGACCCTCATCAGGCAGAGGGCTGTGGTCGTAAGGCACTCGCGCTCGCAACCGGCGACAAAGCAGCGCGAATCCAGGCTGGCCACTTGATTGCCGATGCGTTGCGCGCGGCACACAAAAATCAGGAAGCTCACGATTTTGAGAGCCAAGCGTGGATGAACTGACACGCTCGTGCGTAAGGCGACGGCTCTAGCTCGTAACGACTGTTTCCTCGGAAATAATTCTTTCCAAGTATTCAATATTTGGCACTAGCGGGGTCTCGTTCAGCAGGCGCAGCGAACAGATTGCTGCACTGCGCTCCGAAAAACTACGCGTCGGGTCAGGCTTCACAAGGTCAGCAGTCAATCTAATGAGCTGAGGAAAGCCTTGCGTTAAAATTCCAAAACTGCCTGCCTTCACACGCTTAGCCAAACTGTGCACGACGACAATCCGTGAACGACTGCTTGCCAGCGGAATGAGCTGCCCCATCGTACCCTCAAACGAAATAAGCGGTATCGCCTGTCCTCGCCACGCTACCGCACCAAGATACCAAGGCGGCGCACCAACGGTCGACGCAGGCTCGCTCCAAGCAGCGATCTCTGCGACACAAGCACGCGGAATAAGCAATCGCTCACCCGCGAGTGGAACTAACAAGCCGTAGAACTCGGCCGCTTCACTTTCGCTCATAAAATACCCCCAGGCTTTGCCACTAACGGCCCAATCGCATCTAGCAACTGGTTTTCCTGATAAGGCTTTCCGAGATAGTCATTGACCCCAAGCTCAATTGCACGCGCCCTATGTTTTTCGCCTACCCGAGACGTAATCATCACAATTGGCACGTTTCTTAAACGTTCATCTGCACGCACATGAGCTGCTACTTCATAGCCATCCATACGTGGCATTTCAATGTCCAGCAAAATGATATCAGGCACATGCTCTTGCAAAATCGTTAGCGCATCAACGCCATCTTTTGCGGTCATGACGCGCATACCATTTCGTTCTAACAGTCGCTGTGTTACGCGTCGCACAGTGATCGAATCATCGACCACAAGCGCGAATACCCGACGATCTGGCCGGCTAGGCTCGCTGTCTAGAAGAGGGCGTGTACGCCACTCACCTCTAACTAAAGATCCCATATCAAGGATCACAACGATCCTACCGTCACCCAATATCGTCGCACCAGCGATGCCACGAATAGCCGCAATCACTGGCCCGACATTTTTAACAACAATCTCGCGACTGCCTACCAGCTCATCCATCACTAACGCTGTAGAACTCTCTCCAGCTCTAATGAGTACAACCGGGACCAGCACGTCGCTATCAGGAAACCGCGCAAGTGGTGCTCCAATAAAGCGTCCAAGATGCTGGAAGCGGTACGCTTGACCCGAGTAGGTAAAACTCGCCGTCTCCGACGCCAAGTGACGCTCGACTTCTGACTTAGATAACCGCAGCACGGCTTCGACAGTTGGCAGCGGCAATGCATACAGCTCGCTGTCGGTCCGCACGATCAATGCCTGCGAAATCGCGAGTGCAAATGGCAGCCGAACAGTAAAGCGTGTGCCGCGGCCCGGCGCACTGTCGATCTGTAGAACGCCCCCGAGACGTTTCACCTCTGTCGCTACCACGTCCATACCGACGCCACGACCAGCTGTTTGCGTGAGTGAATCAGCCGTAGAAAAACCAGGCTCTAAAATGAGTTGTAAAGCTGCCTGATCTGACAGACTTTGCTTTTGGTTCACAAGACCAAGAGCCAAGGCTTTTTCACGCACGGCACGCATATTAATGCCGCGGCCGTCGTCACTGACGACAATCACGACCTCCGCGCCTTCGCGATGCAATGACACATCAATACGTCCAGTCTCGTCCTTGCCTGCACTGTGACGCTCGGCTGGACTTTCTATGCCATGCACAACTGCGTTACGAAGCATATGTTCAAATGGTGGCAACATCCGCTCTAGAACCTGCCGATCAAGCTCACCGGACGCACCATTGACAAACAAATCAACTTTTCTACCTGTTTCACTGGCCAGCTGCCGCACCAAACGTGTGAGACGAGCCACGTGTCGCTGAAACGGCACCATGCGGGTACGCATCAAGCCATTTTGCAAATCCGTGACCACACGCGCTTGTTGCATCAATAAATTTTGGGCCTCGCGTGTTTGCACCTCGAGGAGCCCTTGCACACTTGCAACGTCGCTCGTTGATTCTGCTAGCGCGCGCGAGTATTGCTGCAACAGCGAATAACGATCCATTTCTAACGGGTCAAAGTCATCGCGACGACCACCGTCGTCCTGATGGCGGTGAAGTATTTGCGCCTCAGTCTCGAGCTCCATATTGCGCAGCTGAGCCTTTAGCCTCAGCACAACACGACCGAGTTCGACTAAATTCAGTTCAATCGAGGACAGCTGTTGCTCGAGGCGCGCCCGATGAATACTGACCTCGCCTGCACCATCCAATAGAGTGTCGAGTAGCTCAGCATCTACCCGAGCTAACTCCTGGCGATCCTGCGGCGCCCCAGCCTCTCGACCGGGCGCCACACTTGCATACCTCGCCTCGTCGGCTAAGCTTGCAACAGCCGTGACTTCAACCGGTGTGCTAGGACGAACAGCCGCCTCACGTGGTGGCTTAGGCGCAATTTCGGCGTCCACCTGACGCGACGTGGCTTCGGATGCTGCCGGCGGCACTCCACTTGAGAACGTGCGTAACTGTGCTACAAGGGTGTCCGCTGGAGCCGCTGGGTTGCCGGCGCTCACGGTATCTCTCATGCGGTTAAGCGCATCAACCACTGTCTGCGTCATGACAATTAAGTCGTCTTGGGTCGTCAGATCACCGATCTCAGCACGACTAAATAGTGATTCAAGCTCGTGCGCTAAATCACCCATTGCGCTAATGCCTGCCATGCGGGCCCCACCCTTAAGGGTGTGCAACGCCCGTTTCAAGTCAGAAACCTTTGCTAGGTCGCCGTTCCTGGCGCGTAGCGCCTCTAGCGCGCGCTCGGCGCTATCGAGCAACTCCGTCGCCTCTTCGCTGAAAATCATCGCAATATCTGGATCAAAATCCACGGCAGCAGTAGCGGTTCCACTAAACCCTGTACCGAACTGATCCTCACCCTTTTGATCTACCTCTGCACTATCCTCAGTGAATATAGAGTGGGTTGTAGCAGCCTTAAGTCCACGCGCAGCAATATCTCGATCCGCTTCGGTACTAAAAAGATGCAACCGTGCAAGCAGCTGATCCGCTGAACTGGCAGCACCTTGTACGACATTATCACCAGCGATCAACTGATCTATTGCCGTAGCCACGTCTACAAGGACTTCAAGCGCACCTGACGACAGTGTCAGTTGATGGTCATAAAGTTTACGGAGGTAATTATCGAGCGGCTCTGTTAGCAGAAGACAGGCGCTATTCTCTGCCATCGATGAGGCGCCAGCGAGCGTGTGGCACGCACGGTATAAGTGCTCCGTTACTCGGTAAGGGCCACGCGCTATAGCGCATTCCGCTTGGTACGCGCGTATCACTCTTAGATGACCCAGCACTTCGCGGCGATAGATCTCATCAAGAACAACGTCACGTGTACCAGCTACACCGAACGTACTAACGGGAGCAACATCAGCTTGGCTGTCATCTTGTTCCAAAATATTGACACCGCCAAAGCTAGGCGGTGCAGTTAAACTACCTACAACTAAACCAGTATCTGTGGACGTTCCCGCAAGCTCAGCCACGTCCTCTCTAGAGATTGTGTCCGTCCCAGATAATGCTTCGAGCGCATTCGAGACAACGCGCACATCAATACCTGTGCTGACCCCATGCTCAAAGTCGTGGATCAATTGAGGCAATAGCGTGACCGCCTCGCGTAGTCTGGACAGCATTAGCGAGCTGCGCGACAAAGTCCCACTCAGGACACGATTCAGTAAACTCTCAATAGTCCAAGCAAACTCCGCTAATGCGCGGGCACCAACCATACGGCCACTACCCTTTAGAGTGTGAAAGGCCCGCCGCAACCGGATCAATGCATCCTGATCAAGCGGATTCGCGTCCCAATACGGCAGCAACTCATCAATGACCGCGAGCTCCTCGCGAGCCTCTTCGACAAACAGCGACACAATCTCAACGTCCACATGTGCGTGCTGGGCCTCCGCTGTAGGCAGTGGCTTGGTATCAATCAACGCCTGCTGAACCGCGGTACCTACCGCCTTCACGTCCGTATAAGACGGCTGCCCATCAGTGGTTAGCGGAATCTCCGCCAAGCAGCGCTCAGCGTTATCAAGCATGTACCAAGGGTCCGAGCGTCCGCTTTGGAGTGTCTCCATATAATATTCAATTGAGACAATCGAATCGGCTAGGCGGTCAAGATTGGTCCCCGTGAGGCACGTTGGAGCTGCGGCAAGACTCGCGACGCGTACGCTAATTGCTGCTACGATTTGCGCGGCTCGCACTCGCTCCAACATTCCAAGCCCGGCCTTAATCTCGCTAAGTAAGTCTGGCAGCTCAACTAAGTTACTTGTTTCACCACCGATGACGATCAACGAAATTGACTCTTTTACACGCGCTAAATTTACAATGCACTCTCGAAGCACCGCGTTTCGCACTGCAGAAAACTCTGGGTCGTCGGCAGGCGAATTATCATTAATAGCTCGTGGCAAAACTAGCCGCACTAACTGCGCATCGAGATTATCTTCAACAGTGATTAAGTTTGCGGCGATTTCAACCAAAGCGGCGTCATTAATAAGAACGCTGCCATCGATCATTGCACCAAAGCGACTGAGCTGCTGCTGCACCTTTGCGCGCAGATCTCCAAGTCCAAGAACGCCGAGGGTGTCAGAAATTTTCCGCAGCATCTCAAGCTGAATAACTAATTCGGCAGTATCGGTACTACCTTTTCGCACAAAGATATCTAGAACATCCTTGACCCGGGATAAATCTTGCTTGATTGCTACGCCTACCGTCTCCATCAATTTAAGCGACGGAGCCGAAAGATTTTCACGCTCATTTTCGATCTGTTCGGAGACTGGCAAAAGATCCTGTAAGCCAAACGATGTGCGCACCGCTGTCACGCGTTCGCCGTTACTACGAGATCGGGATATATAAAATAAAAGGTTGTTTAAGAAACTAACTGGCGGCGCCTCGGCATAGCGAACCTCACCTAACTCGTACAGCTTTTTAAGCTCACGATCTGCCGTTCCAAGTAGCCGCTTCACGGTTGCTGTTGCTTCAACTCCTGCATCACGCAAAGCTTCAATCAGCGCTCCTATAACCCACCACAACTGAAAGACTGACTGCTTCGTTGCTACGCGTTCAATTTCATTGGCGATCGTACTTAACGCCTCAAGCCGAGCCTGAGCATTCTCGCCTCTTATAACTCCAAGCAGCGCTGCCTGGAACTGGGGCCGTAAACGCCTTGCAATTTGCGCTGTAATTACAGCTCCATCGGGACCACTGTCGAGCGCCTTCGGTTGGATATCCGAGGTCAAGTTGAGCAATAACAAGGTGCCTTCGGACAGCAACGGATGCCCGCGGACTGCTCGTAGATCATTCAGTAGCGGCAGGAGGACAAGAGCCAGATCGCGTCCACCCGCGAGCACGCGCTCGAGGTATGTTGGCAAATGAGCCATTGCTCGCACCAAGGCGTCTAGGCCTTCCAGCCGACTCTGTGTATCGGGCTTTATCGCTACAAAGTGGCGACATACTTGCTCCATCTCTTCGACAAGCAAAGCGGCACCGTGTACCTCAACAACGCGCAACACGCCATGCACTGCGTGCAACAGTTCCGCACAAAGCAACAGATCGTTTGGCTGAACTGATCCATCGGCCGCGGCTTCGCTAAGCTCCTGGCCTGGGACGACTTCTGCATAACGCTCAAGCGCCGCACGCGCTTCAGCCAATGTGGTTGCCAGCTCCGTTGCAACGACATACAACGTCTGTTCTGCCACCTCACGCATGGATCAAGCCTCATCTCCAAGCGTGAGATCGGTGTCATTTCCCTTAGACCCGTATACAACACCTTGCTGAGCGGCCCCACGCGCACGTTGCGCGCTCTTACTAGCAGGTGTTTGGGAGCTGGCGATGGGCAAACGGAACCCAGCAACGGACTGACGCAGCTGTGATGATAGATCAGCAAGCTTGCCTACTGACTGCGACATGCCGGTCGTACCCTCAGACGTTTGCGTGCTGATCTCGCGCAGTACCTGCATACTTCTTGAGATACTCGCTGCAACGACGGCCTGCTGGCGCGCGCTAGAAGAGATATTTTGCATCAAGATTGCAATCTGGTTTGAGACTTGTTCGATCTCCTCTAGCGCCGCTCCTGCGTTTTCAGCAAGGAGCGCGCCGCCGACAACATCAGTCGTACTACGCTCCATCGAGGCAACCGCTTCATTGGTATCCCCTTGAATAGCGCGCACCAAAACGTCTATTTGCTTAGTTGCATTCGCAGCTCTTTCCGCCAGATGCTGCACTTCGTCGGCTACCACTGCGAATCCTCGGCCTGCCTCGCCTGCCATTGAAGCCTGAATTGAGGCATTTAGCGCTAAAATATTGGTTTGCTCAGCGATGTCATTAATCAGTTCGACAATATTGCCAATTTCTTGAGAGCTCTCACCGAGACGCTTGATCCGCTTCGACGTCTCCTGAATTGTTTCACGTATCGCATTCATACCATCAATAGTGCGTCGTACAGCGTCGCCACCCTTGTGCGCGACTTCCACGGAGTGCCGCGCAACATCAGCACACCGCTCCGCGTTACCTGACACTTCCTCAATAGAAGCGGCCATTTCGGAGACTGATTCAGTAGCTGTTGCTACCTGCGTAGACTGACTGGCACTTGCCTTGGCCAGATGAGCAGCTGCCGCTTGGGTAGACTTCGCCGCAGCATCTAAGCTGATGGCCGATCCATTGATCGTTATCACAAGCTCACGAAGCGCCTCGATCGCATAGTTAATAGAGTCAGCTATGGCGCCCGTTATGTCTTCAGTTACTGAAGCCTGAACCGTTAAGTCACCATCAGCGAGGCTCGACAACTCATTCAAGAGCCGCAGAATCGCGTCTTGATTCTTGTCATTCTGCTCTGCTTGCCGCTGCGCTTCTTTTTGGATTCGCGCAGCACGCACCGTTCCGATCAAGCCACTAATCAATGCGCCCACTACAATACTCAGCAATACGAAGGCATATAGAGGCTCAATAAATGCGTTTTTGTAATTTAGAAAAAGAGCCACATTGATAACTGCTGCGATCGTCGACATCACAAGCGCCAACACAAGTAGTCGCGGCAACCACGCAACCGATTTATCTGAATTACTCATAAAACCGAACACTCTATTAAGTCAAAGCAGTTTTTCACGAATATCGACCAACTCATGACGCAACCTGAAGGAAGCCAGGGCTGTCAATAAGCGTCTTCAAGCTAAAGACCGGCCAGACATCTGCGTCTCGTCGAAAACTACCCTTAAGGTACTGTTCGCAGCGGACCAGCGTGGTCGGCAAGGTAACGTCAAAGTCAGTATCAGCAAAGCGCCTGAAACCAAGCACTTCATCAACTAGAAATCCTGATGGCGTATCACGGCTATTAGCAACCAGTATCCGCGCGCTTCTTGTAAGAGATGTCGTACCGCTGCCTAGATAACTGCGCAAGTCAATCACGGGTAAAAGCTGGCCGCGCACATTAGCGAGCCCTCGTATCCACGTGCGGGCACCCGGCACCCGCGTAAGATCGGCGGGCATGGATAGAACCTCGCGCATATCCTCGCGCGCAATCAAAAATTTATCTGACCCAAGACGAAAAGCAACGCCAACCCATTCGTCACCAACGGCACCGTCGCGAGCACCAACCACACTGCGGCCGAGTCGCTCCAACTGAGCGAGCAGCTCAAATGGCTTATCACGTAAAGTACGTAGCGAGGCTATAGATGTCATAGGGGAGTCAGCCGGCGAGCGCTTCTTGAGCTTTTTCGACTAACTGCTCGGCAGATACTGGCTTGACCAAATAATCGACAGCTCCTTGGCGCAAACCCCAGATGCGATCTGTTTCTTGAGATTTGCTGGTTACCATAATGATTGGTATCTGCTTGGTCGCAGGATCAGCAGCTAGAGCACGAGTGGCCTGATACCCATTCACACCAGGCATGACAATATCCATGAATATGAGATCAGGCTTCATCGCCTTTGCCATGCGAATACCCTCGGCACCATCAGCCGCGCACGCGGTTCGGTAACCCGAACTTTCCAACGCTCGCCTGATGACATAAACCTCTGTGGGCGAATCATCGACGATCAGAATAAGGGACATATCGAGGCTACCTCAGGGCTGACTAGCGTGTCGATTGACAACATGCTGCTCTATTGCGGACAGCAACTCATCCCGAGTAAATGGCTTTGTTAGATAGTGCTCTGAACCGACCACGCGACCACGGGCACGATCAAACAGTCCGTCTTTGGAAGACAGCATGATAACCGGCATCGAGCGAAACGCTTTGTTGTGCTTTATCAGCGAGCAGGTCTGATAACCATCAAGGCGTGGCATCATAATATCTACGAACACGATATCCGGCTGATGGTCTGAAATTTTAGACAACGCATCAAAACCATCAATAGCGGTAAAGACCGTGCATCCTTCCCGTGATAGCAAAGTTTCCGCCGTCCGTCGAATAGTACGACTATCATCGATGACCAGCACTTTTAGGCCACTCAACCGAGGGTTAGCTACATTTGAATTAGAGGTACTCATCGCGGACACCTACGAATTAACATCCGAGATAAACGTGTGAACACACACCTTTGCTCACCGCCCCGAAAACCAGATTCGGATGATTTAATATACCAAGCTTAGGCTATTCGCGTTGATACTCCGTCTCCAAAATGACGTAAAGAGGCATAACAGTAGGCTGCCATGCCGCCACAACGGATGTACTATGTTTGCCACCAAGGGTACGGTGCGGGCCTCACGAGTTGTGACCGGCGTACCGCGTAGAAGTTTCAGGCGCTGATCGAGGGTTTACCGCATGTCTGCTGCAATCCGTCTTGCCATCCTGATGGACCCCATAACGGCTATAAAGCCAGCTAAAGACTCCTCACTAGCCATGTTACTAGCAGCCCAAGCCCGTGGCTGGGAATTGCTCTACGCCGAGCAACAGGACGTCTGGCTACGCGACGGCAGATCTTATGGTCGACTGCGGCCGCTGGTCGTTAGAAATGACCCTAAAAACTGGTTTTCACTTGGTGACACGCGGATCGAGCCACTGGGGACCATAGACGCTTTATTGATGCGTAAGGACCCACCGTTCGACACCGAATACATCTATACCACCTATATTCTAGAAAGGGCTGAGGCGGAGGGCTGTCTGGTCGTCAACAGGCCGGAGGGCCTGCGCGACATGAATGAAAAGGTCTATACCGCCTGGTTTCCAGAATGCTGCGCTCCTACGCTCATCACCCGCAATATGACCGACATGGCTGCGTTTCTGGCAGAACACGGCAAAATTGTCTGTAAACCACTGCATGGCATGGGCGGACGCTCAATTTTTGTGATCGATCAAGGTGACAAAAATGCGACCGTCGTCTTTGAAACTCTCACGGAGTACGGCAGCCGATACGCAATCAGCCAGCGTTATTTGCCTGAAATTGTGACCACCGGAGACTCTAGAGTCATCCTGGTGGACGGTGAACCGATTCCCTTCGCACTCGCCCGTATCCCATCATCAGAAGACAACCGCGGCAATCTCGCCGCAGGAGCCACTGGCATTGGTCGGCCACTCACCGAGCGCGACCGCTGGCTTGCGCAACAAATTGGTCCCACGCTACGGGATCGAGGCATGCTATTCGTGGGGCTAGATGTCATCGGTGGCTTTGTCACAGAGATCAATGTGACGAGCCCCACCGGGATCCGCGAAATTGATAGCCAATTTGGCACTAATATTGGCGACAGCCTCATGAGTGCAATCGCACTCCGATTACAGGCTCGCGCGCGCTAAATCAAAATTTGGGTGTCGAATCGACACCACACAGCTATAATTGGGGCGTGGCAGACACGATGCTCCTCGATGAGCTTGTGCGGCAGCAAGAAGCCGCGCCCCCGGCCCGTGACCGCCTGATCACGATGCTGTTTGTGGTCACGGCGCTGCATGCGCTGTTAATTCTTGGTGTCACTTTCAGTGCGGGGCTAGCGCAGCATGGCGCCTTAGCGACCTCGTTTGGCGTACTACTAGTGGGTCACCCCGTTCCCGAAACGAAAGAAAACACGTCAGCGGACTATCTCGCTGAAGTGAATCAACATGGTTCAGGCACTAACGACAAGTCTCAACTCACTGAATCTACTCATAATATTCCTATGAATGCGACGGCAGCGAGCGAAGCGACCGAGGATGGACACGACACCCCCGCTCCACGTGTGGCAGACAGCGAACGGGACGTCATTGCCACGAGCGCGCGCACGCACAGCAGGTCTGCCGCAACCGCCTCTACCGATAGCAGCGGATCCTTGTCGGTTTTAGCTGCCGTACCCCTGGCTCCACAATCACTTGCGGCCGATGACGGCCAGACGCTCAAGGTAAAAGGCGCGGTGGTGCGCGAACTGTCGATTACGCCCAATGTGCGCGAATCAACCGTTGCCGTCTATTTGGACGGTTGGCGGCGAAAAATTGAGCGGGTTGGCACCGCCAACTACCCACTAGTCGCTCTGAGGCGGAAGGATTTAACGGGCAATCCGATACTCGAAGTACAAATTTTAGCCGACGGCCGACTTGGCAGCGTCAGCGTACAGCGCACAAGTGGCCATCCGGAGCTTGATCAAGCGGCACTTGCCATTTTACGACTCGCGGCACCGTTCGATCCGTTTCCACGTGACCTCGCATTTGCGCATGACGCCCTGCGCCTATCCTACGAGTGGCAATTTCTGGGCGGTGAACTCAAAGATGCCACGATGCGCATAACGGACCAAACCCACTAATGACCCACCTTGTAGCACCGACGGTCACAGCTGATACTAGCGCCATGCAAAGCGGATATTTAACCAATCAACTGCTCATCGCCATGCCTACGCTGGAAGACCCCAATTTTGGTCACACGGTGACCCTTATTTGCGAGCATTCGGATAAAGGCGCGCTCGGCATCATCTTAAATAGACCTCTCAATATGGTGTTAGGCGATGTCTTTGAGCAGCTCTCTTTAGAGACAAACAATAACGGGCTGAAACAACAGCTCGTTCTGCGTGGCGGACCGGTCCAGCAGGAACGGGGCTTCGTGCTGCATCGCCCAGGCGGCGCACAGTCTCCTGTCTGGGACTCAACTATGTGTATTTCCAAAACACTGCATGTCACCACATCACGCGACATTTTGACTGCAATGGCGAGCGGCGCGGGACCGTCGCAAGCGATCGTGGCGCTCGGCTACGCCGGCTGGGATGCAGGACAGCTCGACGAAGAAATTCGCGCCAATACATGGCTCAATGTCCCGGTGGATGACTCCATTCTCTTTGACACTCCATATGAGCAACGCTGGCAGGCTGCTGGGCGCTTACTCGGTGTCGACTTTGGCCGATTGGCGATGCAGGCAGGCCATGCTTGAGAGTAACCAAGGCGCTGTCGTAGCACCACCCACAAAACCGGTCCTAGCGCTCGGCCTCGATTTTGGTGAGCGCCGCATCGGCATCGCAGCAGGTGATACGCTCACTCAGGCAGCACGGCCACTAGGCGTTGTCACTGCCCAAAACGGTGAGGCCGATTGGCTGGCTCTGTCTCGTTACGTCAACGACTGGCGCCCTGATCTACTAATCACCGGCATCCCTTACAATATGGACGGGACGGCAGGCCGCCTAACCAAAGCGGCGATGCGATTTGCAGAGCAGCTGCGTACACGCTTTTCTCTCACGACTATTACAGTCGATGAGCGGTTGTCATCCAAAGAAGCAGAAGACCGGCTGCGTCAACAGCGGGCCAACGGTGAACGACCACGGCGATTAAAACTCGGTGATGTCGATTCGGCCGCCGCGTGCGTACTATTGGAACAATGGCTGCACGAGCAGTCACGATTGCCCCACAACGAGTAACCGGCATGCATCCTTTCAGTCAATTTGACCGGCACAACCGCTTGCAGCATCTGATTACTCTGGAAGGTCTCTCCAGCGATCAGATTTGCGATCTGCTTGATCGAGCAGAGCACTACGTGCGCGGTCCAGGACAGATTCCAGCTCGTAGCCAAGCCCTAGATGGCATCACCGTGGGCAATATCTTCACTGAACCCAGCACACGGACACGCTCATCATTTGAGCTAGCTGCGCGTCGCCTTGGCGGAGAAGTCATCAACCTCGAAATCATGCTCTCCTCGCGCGTCAAGGGCGAAACCATACTAGATACGATTTATACCCTCCAAGCGATGGCCGTAGATGTTTTTGTCATTCGCGACGCAGAACCTGGGGTAGGACAATTTGTTGCAACCCATGTAGATGACCATGTCAGTGTGTTATCGGCGGGTGAAGCACACCTATCACATCCCACACAGGGGCTGCTCGATGCTCTGACAATCCGTCAGCATAAAGGATCATTCGCAGATCAAGTTGTGGCTGTGGTTGGCGATATTCGCCACTCGCGAGTGGCGCGCTCTGCCTATCAGGTATTCCGAGCGCTCAACGTTGGTGAATTACGCATCGTGGCGCCGGACGGCTTGATGCCTGATGCAGGCGAGATGCCAGGAGCGGTGCGCTTTGACACCCTAGAAAAAGGCATTGCAGGCGCCGATGTGATCATGATGCTGCGTATACAAAAGGAGCGCATGCAGGATGCAGCGATCCCTGAACAGAGCGACTACTTTGCTCGTTGGGGACTGACCAAAAATAGACTCAAACTTGCGAAACCCAACGCCATCGTCATGCACCCAGGACCGATGAATCGTGATGTTGAGATCGCGAGTGAGGTGGCTGACGGGCCGCAATCAGTGATTCTGAAGCAAGTTGCCAACGGCGTCGCGATCCGTATGGCAGTTCTTGAAACCGTAGTTGCTAATCGCAAAGCCCGACAGTCCTCACCATGACTTCTACCAATCACAAACCGCACCGCGACACCATTCTGTTAGAAGACGCCATTGTCATCAATCAACAGGAATGGGCAGGTCAACAATTTGTCCTGACCATCAAGGCGCCGCGGATTGCCGCTAAGGCGACTGCCGGTAGTTTCATACACATCACCTGCAACCCAATGCAGCCAATGCGGCGGCCCTTATCCATACAACGAGCAGATCCAGATACCGGCCATATTGAAATACTTTATAAAGTCGTCGGCGATGGTTTAAGAGCCTTGTCAACGGCAGGTCCTGGAACGCCTTTATCTTGCCTAGGACCAATAGGGAACGGCTTTGTCGCCCATCCGTCACGGCCACTGACGTTACTCATCGGTGGCGGTGTAGGCATGCCGCCAATGATATTTCTTTCGCAATGGCTGGTGCGTCAAACAAATGCTGGATTCAAACCACTAATCTTGCTTGGCTCTGAATTACCGTTCCCATTCGATCCTCTAATCTCGAGCATCCCTGTTAGCGGATTGCCACCAACCACAACAGCCGCAATGCCCCTGCTTGAAAGCTGGGGACTACCAAGTCGCTTGGCGTCACGCGCAGGGTACGCGGGGTGTTTTACGGGGTTTGTCACCGAACTCGCTAACGCTTGGCTCGGTCAACTTTCGACGACTGATTTATCAAAAGTCGAGATCTTCGCCTGCGGGCCCACGCCCATGCTCGCCGCAACGGCAACTGTGGCCCAACGGTTTGGGGTTGCCTGCCAAGTGTCATTGGAAGAGTACATGGCATGTGCAGTTGGCGGCTGCGCCGGCTGCGCGGTTCGTGTACAGACCCCAACTGGTCCTGCCATGAAACGAGTCTGTGTTGATGGACCCGTGTTCGATGCGAACACCGTTTTCCCAGCAGTGGCCTAATCAACAGAATCTGCTGGCCGCGCCACAATCAGCGTCTCAGCCAGCGTCTCAGCCAAAATTGATCCGCGTCTCTAAGTTACTACGTGAGTCAGCGTTTGCCAGCGCCTCCTCCATGTCAATAACGCCACTTTTCACGAGCGCGTGCAAGGCGCTATCAAAATCTTGCACGCCTCGCTCGGTGGATGCGCGCAAGGCCCCTTTAATAGCAACTATATCGCCTTTTTTAATCACATCTTGCATGTGTGGCGTATTTAAAAGCATTTCTATGGCAGCAACACGGCGCTGATCAATACCGCGCACAAGACGCTGCGCAATAATTGCGCGAAGGTACTGACTCAAATCTAGAAATATTTGACCATGCTGGGCAACGGGATACAAATTGATAATCCGATCGAGAGTTTCTGCAGTGTTATTTGCATGCAACGTCGCCAGACAAAGATGACCTGTGCCGGCAAGCGTAATGGCAGCATCCATCGTCTCTTTGTCGCGCACTTCACCGATCATGACAACATCAGGCGCCGCGCGCATGGCTCCTCTTAATGCACGCGCGTAGGAATGCGTATCTGATCCCACTTCTCTTTGGTTTACAATCGATTTTTTGTTGCTATGCAAGAATTCGATTGGATCCTCAATCGTTATTATGTGGTCCGATGCCGTCTCATTACGATGATTGATCATCGCAGCAAGCGTGGTTGATTTTCCAGATCCTGTTGCGCCCACCATCAGAATGAGCCCACGCTTTAAGCAACTCAACTCGCGTAGCGTATCTGGCAATCGCAACTGATCCAATCGCGGCATTTCTTGCGTGATATACCGCAACACAATTGCGGGATAACCGCGTTGCAAGAACACGCTGACACGAAAGCGGCCAATGTCACGAACCGAGTGTGAAAAATCGACTTCAAGATCTGCATCAAACTGCGCTGCTTGCTCTTTCGTCATCAAGCCATAAGCAATTTGCCTAACCATTTCTGGGGCGATTATTTTTTGACTCGTGGGGTAAATCAAACCCTCTACTTTGACTTTAATGGGCGCTTGAGGTGAGATAAAAAGGTCAGACGCTTTTTTTTCAGCCATAAGCTTAAAAAAAGGACTAAGGTCAGTCTTCTCGCTGTGTCCGCTCTCGGAGTCGGCTGAGGTCACAGAGTCAACCATTTTAGGACTTCGCGTCATCCATTATGCGCAGACTATAGGCCTGCTCATGACTGAGCTTTTCTTCGCGACGACTATCTAGCTTGATTTTCAAGCGCAGCTCGTTTGTCGAATCGGAGTTACGCAAAGCATCTTCGTAGTTAATCTTGTAGTTCTCATAAAGCTCAAACAAAGATTGATCAAAAGTCTTCATGCCGAGCCGGTTAGAGCGGGCCATGATTTCTTTAATCTGCGCAATGTCCCCTTTAAACACGAGATCTGCGATCAGAGGCGAATGCAGCATGATTTCTGTCGCGGCGATGCGCCCATCAGCCCCCTCACGTGGCACCAAGCGCTGTGAGATTAGCGCGCGCAAGTTCAAGGATAGGTCCATTAGGACCTGCTCGCGTCGCTCCTGCGGAAATAGATTAATCACACGGTCGAGCGCCTGATTCGCGTTGTTAGCATGCAAGGTACACAGCACCAAGTGACCAGTCTCCGCAAACTGAATCGCAAATTCCATAGTTTCACGATCACGGATTTCGCCAATCAAAATCACATCTGGCGCTTGCCGAAGCGTGTTTTTTAAGGCTGTTGCCCAACTGTCCGTGTCAACTCCAACTTCGCGTTGCGTAATGACGCAGCTCTTGTGGGAATGAACAAATTCGATGGGATCTTCAATCGTAACGATATGCCCTTGAGTGTTTTCGTTACGGTGATCAAGCATGGCTGCAAGTGTGGTGGATTTACCAGAGCCCGTTGCACCAACGACAATGACTAGCCCCCGTTTCGTCATCGCCACATCTTTAAGGACTGCGGGCAACTCCAGTTGATCAACCGTAGGTACACTACTATTGATCATACGTACCACGCAGCCGGTCCATCCTTGTTGCACGAAGGCACTGGTACGAAAGCGCCCTATGCCATGGGGCGCAATCGCAAACTGACATTCTTTAGTGGCGTCAAAATCACGGACCTGTCGATCATTCATGATTGCGCGCGTTAACAACGCGCTTTGCTCAGGCGTCAACACCCGATCTGCCTGTGGCTGTATTTCGCCATCAACCTTGATAGCCGGCGGAAAACCCGCCGTAATAAATAGATCTGAGCCGTTACGCTCGACCATGCGCCTTAGGAGCTCAAGCATCAGTTTAACTGCTTGGTCGCGCTCCATCACACCACCGCCATCCTTGAGCGGAGCATCCATCAGATAGTGTCCTTGTTCTGCGCTTTGTAGCGCGCCTCTTCCTTGCTAACGATGCCGCGAGTGGTCAAATCTTGTAGGCATTGGTCTAAGGTCTGCATGCCGACCCCAAAACCAGTCTGTATAGCTGAGTACATCTGAGCGACTTTGCCTTCACGTATTAGGTTACGGATGGCGGGGGTGCCAATCATGATCTCATGCGCAGCGACCCGGCCACCCGATACACGCTTAAGCAATGTCTGGGACACAACAGCACGTAAGCTCTCAGAGAGCATCGAACGCACCATCTCTTTTTCGTCACCTGGGAATACGTCTACAACTCGGTCAATTGTTTTAGCAGCAGAGCTTGTATGCACGGTGGCAAACACGAGATGCCCAGTTTCCGCAGCGGTCAATGCAAGGCGGATAGTTTCCAAATCGCGCAGTTCGCCGACCAGAATGATGTCTGGATCTTCACGCAAAGCCGAGCGTAGTGCCTCCGAAAACCCCAATGTGTCACGGTGTACTTCGCGCTGATTAATCAAGCAGCGCTTTGACTCGTGTATAAACTCGATTGGATCTTCAATCGTTATGATGTGGTCCGGTCGATTTTCGTTGCAATGGTTCAGGAGTGCGGCAAGCGTCGTTGACTTACCTGAGCCCGTGGGCCCGGTCACGAGCACTAACCCTCGAGGCAACATGCACAAGTCCTTGAAGACTTTAGGCGCATTTAGATCGTCTAAGGTTTGGACAACTGAGGGAATGTTACGAAACACGGCGCCCGCACCACGACTTTGGTTGAAAGCGTTAACCCGGAATCGCGCAAGTTTTGGGATCTCGAACGAAAAATCAGTCTCAAAAAATTCTTCATACGCCTTGCGCTGCTTGTCATTCATGATGTCGTACACCATGCTATGAACTTCTTTATGCGACAAAGATGGCATGTTGACGCGCTTGACGTCGCCGTCGACACGGATCATCGGCGGCATTCCGGCCGAGAGGTGCAGGTCCGATGCGTTATTCTTTACGGCAAACGCTAGCAACTGGGCAATATCTACAGCCATACGATTCCCCACAAAGACCGGAACAGACCAGTCAGGCTAAGGCGCAGTATACGCATTCACCATGACCGCTAATATGTTAACCAATCCTCAGTTTTCAGTGACAGCCCTTGCCGCGATCCGGGAAAGGGCAAAGTTGGCTGCCATCCAGGCTGGACGCCCCCCCAGCGACGTTACCCTTATTGGGGTTACCAAAACACAGGCCGTTGAGACAGTCAGGGCCGCCATCGCGGCCGGATTGACCGATTTTGGGGAAAACTATGTGAAGGAGGCGGTCGCTAAGATCGCACTAATCGGTGGTGCCCCCATCACGTGGCATTTTATAGGGCAGATTCAGGCCAACAAAGCCCGTCCGATTGCTGAGTCATTTGGATGGGTACACACGATCGACCGACTATCACTCGCCAAACGCCTGTCTGACCTGCGCCCTGCGCAGGCTCCGCCCCTGCAGTTATGTATCCAAGTGCAGCTAGCGGCAGAGGTCGGCAAGGGAGGCGTACCCCCCCATGAGGTGGCCGGGCTCGCGCTTGCCATCCAACAGCTGCCTCGAGTCCGGTTACGGGGACTCATGTGTATCCCCCCGCAAAACGATGATCCGCAGGTACAGCGCGGGTATTTCGCCACAATGCGCGGCCTAACGTCGGACCTCAACCACCAAGGTTTAGGCCTTGACACGCTATCCATGGGGATGACGAACGATTTTGAATCAGCCATTCTGGAGGGGGCAACCCATATTCGGATCGGCACCGCCCTCTTTGGTAAAAGGACCCCCCACCCATGACGCCCACGATTCACCTCAACGAACGCATCGCCGTCATCGGTGGCGGGCAAATGGCACGGGCCCTGATTGGTGGATGGATCGCAGCTGGGCTGAATCCTGGGCAAATCGTGGTCGCTGACCCAGCGCAGGCCCAATTGGACTGGTTTCGGGAGCACTTCCCCAACGTTGCCTGTGAAACAGACAATGCGCTAGCCGCTGCCGGCGCGAAGATTTGGCTGCTCGCCGTCAAACCACAACTTCTCGCACCTGTTGCCACAGCACTAAAGACGCTTGCACAGAGCCAGCGGCCTCTGGTGATCTCGATTGTGGCCGGCATCCATGCCACCAATATTGTGCGCTGGCTTGGGCCTACAACCTTGATCCGCACGATGCCTAATCGTCCAGCGTTTGTAGGCGCCGGCATTACTGCCCTCCATGCAACACCGGAAGTTCCTGCCCTCGCCCGCGAAGTCGCAACCAAACTGCTAGCCGCTGTCGGCAGTGTGGTTTGGGTTGAGCACGAACAGCAGCTCGACCTTGTGACAGCTATATCTGGCAGTGGGCCGGCCTATTTTTTCCTGCTCATGGAGGCACTAGAAACTGCCGCTATCGCCCGCGGCCTCGCACCAAATATCGCGCGTGAGCTCGTGCTACAGACGGCAAACGGTGCTGCCAAACTTGCGCTCCAATCGCTCGACGACCCTGCCACGCTTCGGGCCCAGGTCACGTCCAAAGGCGGCACAACCGCCGCCGCCGTAGCCGTCTTTGAAGAAGCCCAGTTGGGCAAGATTGTGGATCGGGCCGTTGAGGCCGCCGCCCAACGCTCCGTACTCCTTGCCAGAGAGTTCGGCGACGTCGACCCTTAACCCATCACGAGATCCAGCGAATGCGCAGCCTGCTAGCACAAATCATCAGTTTTATCGTCGACTGCGTCGTTTGGGTATTTTTGATACGCCTTTTGCTTCAGCTTGTTAAAGCAGACTTTCGAATACCCCTGCTACAATCAATAATTCGCCTAACCAACCCCATTATTCGGCCGCTACGTAAAACGCTGCCGGCAATAGGGCCTGTCGATACGGCATCCTTATTGATGGCAATGGTTAGTCGGGCGGCCGGGATTTTGCTAACCGCAGTCATACTTGGACAAACGATTCCCACAGGCCCCGCCCTGCTAGCGGCTACTGCCGTGCTGTTAGCCCATGAAGTACTGACTTTTTTGCTGTTTGCAGTCATCCTTTGGGCGGTTTTAAGCTGGATAACCACTGACACCTACAGCCCTGCGGGTCGGCTAATCGGCACGGTCGTTGAACCATTACTGCGACCGATACGGCGCCTACTACCACGGCTTGAGGGACTCGATTTAGCGCCGCTACTACTCAGCGCGCTACTGCTATTGCTCCTCAAGTTACTTAATCAATTAAGCGTGCAACTACCCGTCTGGATTGGGTGAGTTGACAGCTGTCGCCTATTTTTACTCCCTCTCTTTTTGTCTTAAAAGCCCTATTTTTCAATCGTTCAATAGTGCTCAGCCGATAGCGCCACACGTCGACAGGCTGTAATTCCTCTGCATTCCTAGTCCGAACCGACCAACGCGTGTTAAACGCCAAATGTAAGGCGACAACGAAAAACTTGAAAACCACTTAAAAACTAGTGGAATAAGTTAAGTGATGTGCTATTGTCGATCACGTTGATTTTAAGCGCGGGCGTTTTTTGACTGTTTTTCATGCTCCAAACGCTTCTGGTCTGTCTACAAGTGAGACGCCCAGTGGTGGCACGAAGGGAACTGTATGGAAAAGCCCGGATCGAAAACCCCATAGGAGAATACTAATGGCGAAAAAGAACTCAGCACCGACCAAGTCAGAAATCTTAGCTAGCATCTCGAAGGACACGGATCTTTCCAAGAAGCAGGTCGGCGCGGTATTCGAGTCGCTGAACGGCATCATCAAGAAGAGCCTGCGTGGCTCGGGCTTGTTCACCATGCCCGGTCTGCTCAAGCTGAAAGTTGTCAAAAAGCCTGCGACGAAAGCGCGTCAGGGCGTCAATCCTTTCACTGGCGAGACGATGACCTTCAAAGCAAAGCCAGCGTCGAAGAAAGTGCGCGCAGTTGCTCTGAAATCGCTTAAGGCATTTGTCAACTAAGCCGCATTGTCACAAGAGCATCTAGTGCTCATGTGCTGTAAAAACCGAAGCGGCATCACCGCTTCGGTTTTTTTATTGTCTGCGCTAATGAATCTTTAACTAAACCTATCCCGCTTGTGAAAAATCATCACTGATAACCGACATTAGGTCATTAAGACGACCATGAAAGTAATGTCCAGCCCCCGCGAGTAACGCCAGGTGTGGCGGTGGTACACAGCGTTGGGCCCACCGAACGACGCCACCTGCATCCACAAGCTCGTCTTTGTCACCTTGAATCACCAACCAAGGGCAAACTGGGGTTGGGCTGCTCATAAAATTGAAGCGCTCAAGCGGCGGCGCGACTGTGATCAGTCTCTCAATTGGACGTTGATTAGCGACGTTGAATGCAACATAGGAGCCAAAAGAAAAACCAGCGGCCGCAATCTTGGCGCTTGACCAACGTGTCAACATCCAATCAAAAACCGCCAACGCATCCAGCGTTTCACCCCGACCGTCATCAAACTCGCCACTGCTGGCGCCGACACCTCGGAAATTAAATCGTACAGTGACATACCCACGCGCACGTAGCGCACGTGCCACCGTGGTCACTACTTTGTTACTCATCGTCCCACCCAGCAGCGGAAGCGGATGACACAAAATCGCTGCCTGCTCACCATCAAACCCGACCGGCTCTTCCACTACCGCCTCTAGAACACCGACCGGACCTGGGATATGAAGTGCCTCCACACTCGGTCGCCCGGCTATCGGGGCACGCTCATTCACTGACCGCGCACGTCCTTATAAACTTTGCCGTCTTTCATCACAAAACGCACATGCTCCATCACAGTGATGTCCCGAAGCGGATCACCTGGAACAGCAACGATATCAGCCACTTTTCCTGCTTCTATCGAACCCATACGGTCGGCCACATCCATAAAGCGCGCAGGCACAATGGTTGCGGCCTTAATCGCTTCAAGTGCCGGCATCCCTGCATCCACCATATAGCGAAACTCCTTGGCATTATCCCCGTGCGCAGACACACCGGTATCAGTGCCAAACATGATCTTGATCCCGGTCTTGTATGCTTTCGCAAAGGTGTATTTCAGCTGGGGACCGATGGCTGCTGCCTTAGGCCGCACCAAAGCCGGGAAAAAGCCCTCCTCCTCAGCGCGCTCCGCGACCCATCGACCGGCAGAAAGCGTTGGTACGTAATAGGTACCTTTTTCCTTCATCAGACGCATTGCTTCATCATCCATGAAAGTCCCATGCTCTATTGAATCAACACCACCACGTATCGCTCGCTTAACACCTTCGGGACCATGTGCGTGGGCCGCCACTTTAAAACCGTAATCGCGTGCAATCGTGACCACAGCGCGCACCTCATCCTCAGTGAACTGTGGGTTGAGGCCATTTTTTGCAACCGACAACACGCCACCAGTCGCCGTAATTTTTATGGTGTCTGCGCCATCCTTATAGCGTTGACGTACAGCCTCAGCAGCCTCAAAAGGACCATTGATCACGCCATCACGAGGCCCAGGCTCACCCATCAAGCGCTGGGCCCATCCATTGGTGGGATCCGCATGACCACCCGTAGTCGCTATCGCTTTGCCGCAGGCGAAAATCCGTGGCCCCTTGGCGATTCCTTTATTAATTGCGTTACGCAAGGTAATCGATGCATTAAATGCTGACCCTAAGTCGCGCACCGTCGTAAATCCCGCATTCAAGGTGCGCTCAGCAAATAACGCGCCTTCAAGCACAACGTCACCTTCGTTCAGCGTAAAACCCTGTAGCTGTGCATTCTTGTTGTACTCAGATGTCAGATGCACATGCATATCCCAAAGGCCTGGCATGACGGTAGCATCCTTGAGCTCAATGACCGTGTCGCCTGTAGTCGCTGCGCGATATCCTTTCTCAACAGCTTTGATCGTACCCGCATCAACGACGATCGTTACTTCAGCCTCAGCCTGAGCACCAACTCCATCAATCAGGTGTCCGGCGTGTATCAAAGTGGCCGCCACGCTGACCGACGCGATGCTGCTCGCCATTAGACCTGCTATCCATGTCGGCACAAGCACTGGAATATTTTTCATATGTATAAGGACTCCAAGATCACAATGGGGATGATGGCAAAAACGTAACTTACATTGGTGGCCGGAAACTAATGAGTTCAACGTCGAACAACAACGTGGCATTGGGCGGAATCAGCCCCCCAGCGCCACGAGCGCCATAGGCAAGGTCGGCCGGAATCAACAGCCGCCGCTTGCCGCCACTTTGCATCCCAGCTACACCAAGGTCCCAACCACGAATCACGCGTTGTTGACCAAGTGGAAACGTAAAGGGCTCATTACGGTCAACCGAACTATCAAACTTGAGACCCTTGCCATCAGCCGATGCGGGGTCATAAAGCCAACCGGTGTAATGAACGCGCACAATTGCGCCTGTCATTGCAGTAGCGCCATTGCCCACAACGATATCCGTAATGACCAGGCCCTCGCCCTCAGCGATGCGCCGTGCGGCAGCCGCTAGTGTGGCCGGACTTGGTGCCTCAGCGATAGGCGCCGCAGAGTCTGATTGAACCGCAGCTGTCGTGTCTTGCTTACCAGACGGTGGTTCCGCTGCAAGCGCCGCGTTAACCGGGGCACCCACGGCCATCACTACTAGCGACGCAATTAGATAACGAAGGACATCACGCATAACCACCCCATAGGCTGATCCAATGGGGTGATATTATGCGACCTTTCTGCGCCAAGATCCCTAAATCTGTGACTATGCCTTGGCAAAAAGTAGACGGTTAAGCCGTTTTACAAACTCTGCCGGCTCAGCGAGCTGCCCACCCTCTGCTAAAATCGCTTGATCAAGCAGCAAACTTGCAAGTTCCTTAAATTGATCCTCGTCAGCCAGCCCCTCTAATCGCTGCAGCAATGGGTGCGTTGCATTGATCTCGAGCGTGGGACGTTTCTCAGGAAGCTTCTGGCCGGTCGCCTCCATCAGTTTGCGCATCTGCGCTCCGTACTCATCAGCATTAAGCACCAAACACGCTGGAGAATCCGCCAAGCGCTGGGTGGATCTGACAGCGTCGACTCGACCGGAAAGAGCCTCTCGCAAACGGCCACATAGGGCAAGAGCAGCTTCTGTGCCTTTCTCATCAGCCGCCTTTTCCTCTGCAGTCAACAAGTCACCGAGATCAAGATCTGCCCGACTTACGTCTTGGAAGGTCTTCCCCTCGTACTCTCCAAGATAGGACATCATCCACTCATCGACCCGATCGGTTAATAGCAATACCTCGATCCCCTTAGCTCGCAACCGCTCTAAGTGAGGACTTTGTCTGGCGGTATTCCATGTATCCGCGATGACGTAAAAAATCTGTTTCTGTCCCGATTTTTGCCGCGCCAGATAATCATCTAACGACTGGTCCTGCTCCTCACGCTCAGTGTGCGTCGATGCAAAACGTAACAGCTTGGCGATACGCTCGCGGTTAGCTGTGTCCTCTGCGATGCCCTCTTTGATGACCTGCCCAAATTCCTTCCAGAAGACTGCGTATTTATCAGTCTCCTCTTTGGCAAGACGCGCCAACATTTCGAGCACTTTGCGGGCAATACCTGCACGCATTGCTTCAATCTCTGAGTCTGACTGCAGTAGCTCACGTGAGACGTTAAGAGGTAAATCGCTGGAGTCTACAACGCCCTTAACAAAGCGTAGATACATCGGCAAGAACTGCTCGGCATCATCTAATATAAATACGCGCTTTACGTACAGCTTAAGGCCACGGACCGCATCACGACTCCACAAATCAAAAGGTGCGCGCCCAGGCAGATAAAGTAGCGTTGTGTACTCGCGCTTACCCTCAACCTTGTTATGCGACCAGCTAATAGGAGCTGCAAAATCATGCGACACGTGCTTGTAAAACTCGACGTAATCCTCATCTTTTAGCTCATTACGCGATCGAGTCCACAGTGCCTGCGCGCTGTTAATAGTCTCAAGTTCTTCTGTGACCGCCACTTCAGATTTGCCATCATCGGCGGTGCTTTGCTTTGGCATCTTAATAGCGAAGCCAATATGATCCGAGTAGCGCTTAATTAAACTGCGTAGCCGCCAACTGTCGGAAAAATCAAGCGCATCGTCTTTTAGATGCAAGACAACCTGGGTCCCGACCTCACTAAGCTCGGCATTCTCAACAGTAAATTCGCCGGAACCGTCAGACTCCCAGTGCACGCCTTGAGTAGCTACAGCACCCGCATGACGGGTAAATACCTCGACGCGATCAGCGACGGTAAATGCTGAATAGAAACCAACACCAAACTGGCCGATGAGCTGGGAGTCTTTCTGCTGATCTCCAGATAGCTTGGAAAGGAAGTCAGCGGTCCCAGATTTAGCGATCGTCCCTAGATGTTCAACAACATCCTGCCGGGTCATTCCAATACCGGTATCGGTAACCGTGAGCGTTTTTGCTTCTTTATCACAGCGTACTTGGATGAAAAGATCAGCAGGTGTATCACCAGACGCACCAGCAACTGCCTCGAAACGGCGCTTGTCGCAGGCATCGGACGCGTTGGAAATCAACTCCCTAAGGAATATCTCCCGATTGGAATACAACGAGTGAATCATGAGGCGAAGCAGCTGCTTCACCTCGGTCTGAAAACCGCGCGTTTCGCGCTGAGTAGCACTGCTCATAAGGTCCCGTCCGGTAAGGGCTGTGAATAACATCCGCTGACAAGCGCCAGCTTTGCCAATCTTAGGGCAAAATTACGGGAATCAAGGGCAAATCAATGCTAATTAGGGACAGGAATTAGGGCCGGTCTGCCGCCCCGGGCCCTTAAAGCTTCAGGTCAGTGGCGACGTCCCAGCCCACGCTCACCTTGTCAGCCCATAGCTTGTACTGTGCATAGTCGTGCAGCTTATGGGTAATCGCCGAGTGACGCCGGCTGGTGACCACCTCAGCAACTACAATGCCGGATGCTAATGGTTGGGGGGCAACCACTACCGCCGAATCTGCATGGGATGCATTGCGGTCAATCCGACCGCCGCGCGCTTTAGAACGATTAAGGACTTTCATGGTTACCACGAGCTGTCATAGAGCCACTAGTGTCCTAGTTCGGCTCTATTTCTACCGGACTTACGTCACAGCTTTGCTATTCCTAGCCCGCGAACAACCTTAGACCATGACCCGATACACGGGGCGATAGACCCCTGATAGCTTCATGCGCCCTTCGGCAACAAATGACGCAAGCAGATCATCTAAGGCGCGCATCAGATCAGACTCACCATGAATCTGGAAAGGACCTTTGGCGACGATCTGGTGAATACCGTGCTCTTTAATGTTACCCGACACGACTGCCGAAAACGCGCGGCGTAGATTCGCCGCCAGCAGATGAAGCGGCTGATCCCGGGTAAGGTTTAATGCGGCAACGTTTTCATGTGTTACTTCGAATGGCTGCTGAAAATCAGCCGGGATTTTCAAGGTCCAGTTAAAGTGACACGACTCACTAGCGCTTCTGAATTCTGCATCCGCACAATGCATAGCACTATTCATAGTCCGTGCAACCTCGGCTGGATCATTGATAATAATGCGGTACTTTTCCTGCGTCGCAACACCTAAGGTCAGGCCAATAAACGTATCAATCCGACTTAACCAGTCGGCTGAGCCCTGCGGCCCGGTAAGGACGAGCGGTAAATTCTGCGCAGCATTCGCCGGCTCGAGCAATATACCCAACAGATACAGCAATTCCTCAGCAGTCCCAGGACCACCCGGAAAGACAACAATGCCGTGCGCCAGCCTAACGAAGGCCTCTAAACGCTTTTCAATGTCAGGCATGATCACTAGGTGATTAACAATTGGGTTTGGTGACTCAGCAGCGAGTATGCCCGGCTCCGATATCCCTATATAACGACCACCATGGATACGCTGTTTTGCATGCCCGATCGTAGCCCCTTTCATTGGCCCTTTCATGGCACCCGGACCACAGCCTGTGCATACATTCAAAGACCGCAAACCAAGCTCATAGCCCACAAGCTTGGTGTACTCATATTCTGATCGTGAAATCGAGTGCCCACCCCAGCAAACGACTAAGTCCACACGATTATCCGAGGCAATGATTCCCGCATTTCGTAAAATACAGAACACAGCGTTCGAAATCCCTACCGCATCATGCAAATCAAAGCGCCCGCTCTCCATAATCTCGTTAGCAACATAGACAATGTCGCGCAACACGGCGAATAGATGCTCGCGTATCCCACGTATCATCTGCCCATCTACAAATGCGTGAGCCGGCGCGTTTTCTACCTCGAGGCTAATGCCAGATGCTTCCCGCAAGATACGAATCTCAAAAGATGCATATTTGGAAAGCAGTTCGGTAGGGTCGTCCGTTGGGCTGCCGGCATTCAGAATCGCGAGCGCACAGCGCCGGAAAAGGGAATAAAGCCCCTTTTGCCCTCGATCAAGTAGCTGCTCGATCTCTTGCTGGGAGAGCCTGCCCAAGCTTCCATGTGGAGCGACTGCTGCATTAACAAACTCTTCAGATCGTATGGTGCCTATCGCGTCAGTCACGGGCGGATTTCGATCGGTGTGTTGTCGTGTGTCAACAACCATACTTCGAGCATATCGTCATTATTAAGCGCAATACATCCATCTGTCCAATCAGAGATGCGATAGTACGCAGCGCTACGATGCAGCACGTTTGGCAGACCATGGATCATAATCGCACCACCTGGCGCCCACCGATGCCGGTGAGCATTCTCCTGATCACGCTCATTCGGATAACTCACGTGCAATGATAAGAAATATTCACTTGATGCATTACGTAAGTCGAGGACATAACTGCCTTCTGGCGTCCGGTAGTCTCCCTCTTTTTCTTTACGACCGTATGGATTTAAACCAAGAGCCACTTTATACGTTTTAAAAGGCTGTCCGTCGCGTAGCAAGTACAAACGCCGTTCGTTTTTTACGACTAGCACAGAATCTGCAGATCGCCACGCATCGCCACTAGCAAAAGCTTTTTGCAGCGGCAGTCCATTAAAAATTAACGCAACGCCTACCGATACAAAAAGTGACCGTAGCAGTGACCGTAGCAAAGGGTCGCGTGAAAGGGCTAATGTCATTATTTAAGCGTGCGGATACTAATGGACTCGCAGTCCTTGTTGCCTGGCTTGATCGCAGCCGCAAGACGGTAATGACCACCAGCAGAAAACTCTGCTGGAATCTCAAATCGACTCGTTGTACTTGGACCGTCCATGATGCAGTCGACTAACAATAAGTGCTTTCCTGGCTCGACTGAGGCACGATAATGCCCAAAGCCAACAACTGTCTCGTCCACTTTGCGTAACACCACCCGATATGGCAGTCCTGCCGTAATTAGTGGCGCGCCTTCAATAACAGCAAGATCAGTTGCTGGCTGCAAGGGGCCCTTATAGGCTCGCTGCGTTGCACAGCCAACAAGTGATCCAGCGACCATGGCGAGACCGAGCCATCGCGTCATACACGCTGCGCTGGCAATAATGTTCACGAGCGTGGGTCGCATGAGGCGCCATCATCACATTTGTGGGAATCTGCAGTGTTACATGCAGTCAGTGCTGCGCTATCGCAGCTCTGCGCTGAGCCACTTTGGCGCGCTGGTGTAGACGTCGGTAATTTTAATAACGTTCCCGCTTTGAGCTGAGCGCTAGGCTTCAGGCGGTTTAGTTCTCGCAAGTCGCTAACAGAGGTGTGGGCACTTAAGGCGATTTTTTCTAAGGTTTCCCCACGGCGTACTCTGTGGGTGGCGCCTACCACCGCATGCTCTGTGCTGACGAGTGTCGGCACACGCAGCTCAAAGCCTTCTGGAACCGCACGCTTTCCTGTCCATATTGGGTCCATCAAAGAAGCATTAAGGCTTTTAAGCACATCTCGGTCAGTGTGGAGCGAGCGCTCTAGTGTAGTCATTTGGGTGCGGCGCTGCAGCGTAAGGGTATGACTCGTATCCGTTGGTGCTTTTGCAATTTGCCCAAAATATTTGTCGTAGTTCTTGCTGATCTCCAGAGCAGCGAGGAAGGAGACGTAAAAATTCCGCGAGGCGAAACCAAAGGTTTCGCTCTTATACCCGCGCAGAATAGTCACTATATTATCGGTACCAAGCTGCTCTTTAGCTCTGCGCATGCCACCCGCACCGTGATTGTAGGCAGTCAGAGCAAGAGGCCATGAGCCAAGCACAGAATAGTTCATATTAAGAAAGTGCGCTGCCGCGATAGTGGATTTATATGGATCCAGACGCTCATCAACTACATTGTCGATACGCAGCCAGCGCCGGCCGGTTGATCGCATAAACTGCCACAAGCCAGCAGCGCCAACTTTTGAGTAGGCGCGTGGGTTAAAAGAGGACTCCACATGGGGCAGTACGGCAAGCTCCGGAGGCAGACCTTCTTTTTTAAGTGTTTTCTCAACATGCTCTTGCCACGCGCCGGAACGTATCAAGCCTTCTTTAAAACGATCCGCCTGACCAAGCTGGAAGCGAATGTGATCAGCCGCCTCTCGCAATGCTTCGGAACTAACATTTGCAGGAAATAGGCTTAAAACGCGCTGCTCTTCCGCCGTCAAGTCCGCCTGAGTAGACGCCGCCAACGACTTTAAGATGCGCTCATACTTGCCGCGCGCGCTATCAACCACCGTGGCCCGATCGTGAGGCGTGGACCCCGGTACAAACGCGATCTCCTCATAGACCACATCAAGGCGACGATCATCGTGTAGCAAACCACCCTGAGTCGTTACTTTCGAATAAATGCGCTCCCAAAACTGAACGTCAGGCTCAAGCTCAGGGGGGCGTGGGAAGTCGGTGTGTGCGGCAATCGCTGAGGGCGCCACTTGCAGAAACAGGATTCCACAAAGAGCTGCCAAGCATCCGAAAAATCGGGAAGACTGCGCACCAAAACCCATCCAGTCACCTCGCTGTACGCGCCAAGTCAAAGCGTTGGCTGCCGCCGGCGCCATTGTACTGCGAAGTACGTCTGACGCGAGACATCTGTGCTTGAAACGGCGGCCTGGCCGAGAGAGACGGCTTACGTGGTAGGGAGCCGCCCTCCGGTACGCACATCACATAATCTACCGTGCACGGTTCACAAAATAAGCATTTCGCCGCATATGACCAGATTGGGTGGCGTACGGTCGAGTTCACGCATTACTTAACCCGAGCAAAGACCATGTCAAAGTTAAAATCTGAGGAAAATAGCCCTAAGAACGAGTCTCCACTCACGGGACGCGTCAATTTTGATGAGCGGGGCAATGCGGTTTGGGAATGGGCAATCCAGACAGGCAAATTTGATCGCAACGCATCCACACAGCGAGTTAAAGTCCTAACGGAGGTCCCCACAGGCTTAGCGCTTCGGGAAATAGCTGAAGCGGAAAGCAAACGGCTTGTCGGAAAACGTAACCTGGGGGGGCAACGCCCGTACCAGCATTCGACTGAGGCGGCGGAACGCGCGCCAAAACCGACCGGCTTTAATCCCTACGAGCACGCGCCAGCCACTCGCCGTCCAGATATCGTCGATTTTACGCTAGAGCCTACCTCCCCTAAGCGCACACCCAAGTCGTAAGGCCTAGGCACAAGCATCTAGCGGTATATCCGCACTTAAACTTTAGGGCACCCCTACATCAGCTATGATGAGGCGTGGTTCCTGAAAGCACGCTCACTGACGTCACTAATATTGCCCACACCATCCAGCTGGCCGTGGCTCCAGTCTTTTTGCTTTCCGGGGTCGGCGTGTTGCTTGGCGTACTCACTAACCGGCTTGCGCGCGTTGTCGATCGCGCCCGTCCTCTGGAAGAACGTCACCATCGGGCATCTGGCGCTGAGGCACTGGACCTGAAGAGCCAATTACAATCGGTAAGCCGACGCGCACGACTCATGAACACGGCCATCGCACTCAGCACTTGCTGCGCACTATTGGTCTCAGTAGTCGTTGGAATGCTGTTTGCAAGCGCGTTCGTGCACTTCAACCTGGCACTGCCCGTTGCTGGCTTATTTATACTTGCAATGCTATCTCTGGTGGGTGCGCTCGTCGCATTTCTACTTGAAGTGCGCCTCGCAACCCGAACTTTACGTATCGGCCCAAAAGAACCCGGATAACTCGCATCAGCCTTCAAACAAAAAGGGCTGCTTTAATAGCAGCCCTTTTTTAATTAGACATCAAACCTGTGCCAGCGCACTAGTCGCTCAACCGCACTTTGAATCCCCGCAGTTAAGACACGTCATACAGCCGTCCATCATCACCACGGCAGCGGTACTGCACTTCGCGCATAATTGCGCTCCCTCAGGAAAATGCCCACGCGAGAAGGCGTCTTGTTGCTTGTTGCGTGATTCAAACTCAGTACGCTTTTCATCAATCAACTTACGACGATGCACGTCGAGTTCAGGGCGCGGCATCAACCCAATCGTCTGCAGATGCTTCTCAATGACATAGCCAAGCTCAGCGATGATCGATGGCATGAACTTGCCGCCCGGCTGCCAATAACCACCTCGCGGATCAAAAACGGCCTTCAGCTCATCCACAAGGAAGGTCACGTCACCACCCTTACGGAACACTGCTGAAATAATCCGCGTAAGAGCAACTATCCACTGAAAATGATCTAGATTCTTGGAGTTAATAAAAACTTCAAACGGCCGGCGTTGCTCATGCTCCGTGCCTTCATTTAACACAATGTCATTAATCGTGACATACATGGCGTGATCTGACACAGGTGTCTTGATCTTGTATGTCGAACCGATCAGAACTTCCGGACGCTCGAGTTTCTCGTGCATCCAAATGACTTTGCCGCCATCTTTACGTAATTCAGCGACGCCAGCCCGGCGCTCTTCTGCCGACTTTGCTTCGGCCGGATCCACCGGCTTGTCAACACGGAATTTCGTAATGCGCTTTTCAATCTTAATCATGTCAGAATTTCCCGTAGTAGCCTTCTTTTAGCGCATCAAACAAATTTGCAGCCGAATGCTTTTCGCCGTCGTACTCAATTTCTTCATCGCCACGAACCTTAACCTCTTTACCATCGTCGAGCGTAAACACATAGGTCGTGTTCTTTAGATCTTCTTCTTTAACCAAGACGCCTTGGAAAGCTTCTGGATTGAAACGAAACGTAGTGCATCCTTTCAAGCCCTGCTCATAGGCATACAGGTAGATATCTTTAAACGCGTCGTACTTGAAATCGGTTGGCACATTGGCAGTTTTGGAAATGCTCGAGTCGATCCATTTCTGCGATGCCGCCTGAATGTCAACATGCTGCGCCGGGGTGATGCTATCCGCTGTAACAAAATACTCCGGCAGCATCTCATCAGCCTTCGTGCTGCCTGGCATTGCACGATTATTGACTAGCACACGGTATGCCAACAACTCGTATGAATAAACGTCGACACGCTCTTTGGTCTTGCGTCCCTCGCGGATGACGTTACGAAAGTAATGGTGCGCAAATGATGGCTCAATGCCATTCGAAGCGTTATTCGCCAACGACAATGAGATAGTGCCTGTTGGCGCGATAGACGTATGGTGCGTGAACCGAGCGCCAACTTTGGCGAGATCCTCAACAAGCGCGGGCGCAACACTCGCCACCCGTTGCATATAGCGGCTATAGCGAGCATGCAAAATACGCCCAGGCACGCTTTGGCCAACCTTCCATCCGTCCTTCGCCATTTCTGGGCGCTGGCGCAGCATGACTTCAGTGACCGGAAACTCTTCGGTCATAATTGGTGCCGGCCCTTTTTCCTGCGCCAAGTCGAGAGCCGCTTCCCAGCCAGCAACAGCCATTTCGCGCGATACGGCCTCGGTGAACTGAGTGGACTCCTTGGAGCCATAGGACATTCCGAGCATCGTGATGGTGGAACCTAGGCCCAGAAAACCCATGCCGTGACGACGCTTACGCATAATCTCGTTACGCTGCTGCTCGAGCGGCAATCCATTGATCTCAACGACGTTGTCGAGCATCCGAGTAAATACCTTCACTACGGCGCGGTACTCATCCCAATCAAATGCGGCATCTGCAGTGAACGGGTGAGTTACAAAACGCGTCAGGTTCACCGAACCCAACAAGCACGATCCATAAGGCGGCAGCGGCTGCTCACCGCATGGGTTGGTGGCACGAATATTTTCACACCACCAGTTATTGTTCATCTCATTGACGCGATCGATAAGAATAAAGCCCGGCTCGGCAAAGTCATAGGTGGACGTCATGATCACGTCCCACATACGGCGCGCTGGAAGTGTCTTGTACACTTTGCAACAGACCAATCCATCGTCGCGTGTCACATAACTTTTCGATACCGGCCATTCACGCCAAATAAATTTGGTTGAATCGGACAGATCTGGTTTGTCTGCCTCGTATTCCTTAAGCAAAAGCGGAAAAGCCAACTTCCATTCACGGTCTGCTTTAACGGCTTCTAAAAATTCATCCGTAATTAACAGCGATAGGTTGAACTGCCGTAAACGACCGTTCTCGCGCTTCGCGCGTACAAACTCCATTACATCGGGGTGACCAATATCAAAAGTCGCCATCTGTGCGCCGCGACGTCCACCAGCGGACGACACTGTGAAACACATTTTGTCGTATATATCCATGAAAGACAGCGGGCCTGATGTGTACGCACCAGCACCAGAAACGTACGCGCCGCGGGGCCGCAATGTCGAGAACTCATAGCCGATGCCACAACCAGCTTTCAGCGTTAAGCCGGCCTCATGCACTTTGTTCAATATGTCGTCCATTGAATCCACAACGCTGCCGGATACGGTGCAGTTGATGGTGGACGTTGCGGGCTTGTGCTCAAGGGCTCCCGCATTCGAAATAATGCGCCCCGCTGGGATCGCGCCTTTGCGCAACGCCCACAAGAAGCGCTCATGCCACGCTTCGCGGCACTCGGTGCGCTCAACATCTGCCAATGCCCTCGCAACACGCATGTAGGTGTCGTCCATCGAGCCGTCGACGGGTGAACCATCTTTTGAGGTCAACCGGTATTTTTTATCCCAAATATCAAGCGACGCTGCTTGAAATGGAATTGCACCATCGTTGGTATCGAGTTTGTAGGCGGTGCTCATCTTAAAATGTCGCTCCATTGAGCCAAAAATCGCGGCGAATCGGTCTGTAAAAGTCTGGGACACGCGCGCCAGATGCCCTGCATTACAGGTCATCGCGGCCTTCGCGATAACAACCAAACCCTGACGCCCCCTGATTGACACAACATCTTGTGTCCAGTCGGCTACGTTATTTTTCGCGAGGCTCAGAGTCAAGCCTTTCTTGCGCTATTAATAACTTTATATTTTGTTAGAAAAAACAACATGTTACATTTTTATTAAGCTAAAATATGGAATGCATGCCTAGAGAATTACGTCAATAGTCGTCATAAATCACAACACTAGATGTTGTATCCACCGAAAAACCGACTCGATACACCGGTCATCCACAGTTTATCCACCGTCTGCGCATTGGCCGGGGCCACAATCCTTGAAAAACGCTCGCCCGCCCTGACTCTTACGGCCAACGGCTGCAGAAGCCAAACACCACACTCACTTTGGAGCACCCTCCCAATGCGCACCGATACTTTGCAATCCTGGCTATTAATGGACCAGCTACAACAGCGAGGCTGGGCCTACCGCACAGCCGCGCGCTTTGAGCCGACGGGCCGACAGCCTGCGGCCGACTGGTCGCCATCGGTCGATATTAGCGAGCAGGCCACTCAATTTGTGTTGCACGCTGACCTGCCGGGCGTCGATCCTCAGCAAATTGAACTGACTCTCGAAAAAGGAGCGCTCACGCTTTGCGGGACCCGCCGTCTGGCAGCGCGCACACCAAAAGATGGTTTTCGCTGCGTCGAACGGGCAAGCGGCGCCTTTCACAGGCGCTTCAACCTACCCGATACGGCAGACTGCGAAGCAGTCAAAGCGCGCTATGCGAATGGGGTACTGGAAGTGCTGATCCCGAAACAGGCCCAAACCGCGGCACGACGAGTTGCGGTTGAGGCCGCCTAAGGCCTCCCATAATCGGCCTCGAGGCAGACGGAACTTTCCTACCCCACGGGCTGTCTGGGTGTATTACACAGACAGCCCGCAGCTACACTGCGGACTCACGTTTTTAATTCGTTAAGTAAGAGGGCACCTAATGCGCATCCATCGCTTTGTGAAACCCGCCGCCATACCTCACAGTATTGCGGCTGCAAGCATCGCCGCCTTGCTAGTGGTATTGGTACCGACATGCCAAGCACAAGGGCATGCAGCTACCGAAGCCATCGGCACGACACTGCCTTCTCTGGCGCCCATCGTGAAGAAAGCCTCAGCAGCCGTCGTGAATATCGCAACCCGCGGTACCGTCACTGAGCATGGTCAACGTAACCCACTCCTCGAAGATCCATTCTTTAAACGATTCTTCGAGATGCCGGATCAAGCGCCGCGCCAACGGCAGTTTCAGAGCGCAGGATCAGGCGTCGTTGTCGATGCCAAAGAAGGCCTGATCATCACTAACGCACACGTGGTGGAAAATGCGACTGAAATAACAGTCACCACAATTGATGGCCGCGACCTTAAAGGAACAGTGGTAGGCGCTGACACAGCCTCTGACATTGCTGTTGTTCAGGTAAAAGATGGAAAGCTTGCGGAAATGCCCCTTGGCGACTCCAGCAAAGCAGAAGTTGGTGATTTTGTAGTCGCCATTGGTAACCCCTTCGGTCTGCAGCATACGGTTACATTCGGTATTGTTAGCGCGCTGGGCCGCTCTGGCATCAATCCAGATGGTTACGAAGATTTCATCCAAACGGACGCTTCAATTAACCCAGGGAATTCTGGTGGCGCGCTCGTCAACCTCAAGGGTGAATTGATCGGCATCAATTCAGCCATCCTGTCGCGCTCCGGTGGCAACATCGGCATCGGTTTCGCTATTCCGTCAAACATGGCGCGCACACTGATGGAACAGCTCGTCAAATACCACGAGGTCAAGCGCGGCGTTCTCGGCGTCAATATCGTCACTCTAACGCCTGACGTTGCTGACAACCTCGGGGCTAAGGATGTGCAGGGCGCACTGGTATCACAGGTGGTCGATGGGTCCGCTGCAGAAAAAGCCGGTATCAAGGCGGGCGACATCATTACCGCCGTCAACGGTCAAGCCATCAAGTCATCGGCTGAGTTACGTAATCGTATTGGCCTAATGCGCGTTGGCGAGAACGTCGATCTATCTGTGATTCGTGATGGCAAGACTAGGCGCATGAGCGCAGTCGTACAGGTCCGCTCCGGTGGTGACGAAACTGGCGGCGAGTCAGCCACAATCCACCATGCGCTTGAGGGCGCGGATCTGTCTGATGCACCAGGCGGCGGCGTGCTGGTACGCTCAATCGAAAATGGCAGCCCGGCCAGCCAGACGCCGCTCAAAGCCAATGACGTCATTACGAATGCCAATCGCAAACCGACAAACACGGTAAAAGAGTTGCGAGCAGCGGCCAAAGACGCCACAACGTTGGTACTGACAATCCGCCGTGGCAATGGGCTGCTGATCATTCCGGTCCGCTAAACCCCAGCCGTCCCCGCACGCAGATGAATGCGCGCGGGGACGCAGGCGATCGGCGCTATACTGACCAGATCACAACTCTGGGACCGTAACCATGCGCTCAATGCTCATTACTGTACTCGGCGGCACCGGCTTTGTTGGCCGAGCACTGGTCAGCCGTCTGATTCGTGACGGGCATCAGGTCAGAGTCCTAACCCGCCATCGCGCACGGCACAGTCCTCTGCTCGTACTCCCCGGCTTAAACTTGTTGCGCACCGACATTTACAGTGCCAGCGCCTTGGAGGCAGCAGTAGCGGGCTCAGATGTCGTTATCAATCTCGTTGGTATCCTGAATGAAAGCGGATATTCCGGCAAAGGCTTTACTCGTGCGCATACGGAGTTAACCGCGAACGTCATTAAGGCCTGCCAAGCAAATGGCATACGCCGATTACTACACATGAGCGCGCTCAAAGCTAGTGCAGACGCGCCGAGTCATTACCTACGCAGCAAAGCTGCTGCAAACAAACTGATTCAAGAAAGCGTAGGAGTCGACTGGACCATTTTTGAGCCATCGGTCATTTTTGGGCCTGGTGATGGCTTTATGAATAAATTCGCTTCACTAATTAAATTTGCTGCATGGGGGCATTTTTTCACCGTGCTTCCGATCGCGCGTGGCGGAACGCGCTTTGCGCCCGTGTATATAGGCGACGTTATCGAAGCAATGATTCAGGCACTGACGAATAAATCAACGACGGGTCAACGCTTAGAACTGTGTGGCCCAGATGTATTCACATTAAGTGCGCTCATTAATTATGTGGCCCACATCATCGGCAAGCGCTGCTACGTTCTGTCACTCCCAGACTCAATCGGTGTATTGCAAGCGGCCCTATTAGGCCTACTGCCTGGCAAACCATTGTCACTGGATAACTTCCGTTCGCTAGCTGTTGATAGCGTATCAACCCGCCAGGATCTGGCCAGCTTAGGGGTGACTCCAACAGCGCTGACGAGTGTCGTTCCCTATTACTTAGGCCCACGACAACCAGCGACGCGATATGCCGAACTACGGTATGCCGCCGGCAGCCGAGTAGCTGCTAAAGATGCCCTCAACAAATAAGTCATCGGCCCCAGGATTCGCTTATGCACACGTATCTAGTTGGTGGAGCCGTACGGGATCAACTGCTCGGGCTGCCTATCAAAGAACGTGACTGGGTGGTGGTTGGAGCAACGCCTGAGACACTAACGCGCGACGGGTATCGGCAAGTTGGTAAAGATTTCCCGGTATTTCTGCACCCTGAGTCGAATGAGGAATATGCGCTCGCGCGCACCGAACGCAAAGTAGCCGCTGGCTATCACGGCTTCGAGACGCGATTCTCACCAGATGTTACTCTCGAAGAAGATTTGCGCCGTCGCGATCTAACAATCAATGCAATGGCCAAAGATAGCAACGGCCAGATCATTGACCCTTATGGTGGTCGAGACGACCTGAGCAGGCGTGTACTACGGCATGTCTCGCCTGCCTTTGTAGAAGATCCTGTGCGAATCTTGCGTATTGCACGTTTCGCCGCACGCTATGCACATCTAGGTTTTACCATCGCACCAGAGACGCTCGCGCTAATGCAACAAATGGTTCGCGATGGCGAAACTACTGCGCTGACTCCAGAGCGCGTCTGGCAGGAAACCGACAGGGCGCTGGCTGAACCCGCACCACACGTCTACATTACAACGCTGCGCGTGACGGGTGCACTAGCTGATATTTTTCCGGAAGTTGACCGTCTTTGGGGGGTGCCTCAGCCAGCGAAGTGGCATCCGGAAATCGATACTGGTGTACATATTCTGCTGGTGCTTGAGGCTGCAGCCCGACTCAGCCCATTGGCACGCGTCCGCTTTGCGGCACTGACCCATGACTTAGGCAAGGGCCAAACTCCCGAAGACCAATGGCCCGCACACAAAGGGCACGAAGACCGCAGCGTCACGCTTGTGAATGAACTCAGCACTCGCCTGCGCGTACCAAATGAGTTTCGTGAGCTAGCACTTATCGTTGCACAGCATCACGGTGTTTGCCATCGAGCATTCGATTTGCGCCCCAGCAAGGTGCTCGAGCTGCTAGAAAAATGCGATGCGCAGCGGCGTCCCGAGCGCTTTGAGGAATTTCTGCTCGCATGTCAGGCAGATGCGCAGGGCCGCACCGGCTTTGTAGATGCCCCCTACCCACAAGGCACCTTTTTAAGATCAGCGCTGCAGGCAATGGGCCGCGTAGCCTTGACTGCTGCCGAGCGCGAGGGGCTCAGCGGCGCGGCGATTGGCGAGCGACTACGCATAGCCAGACTCGCTGCCATCACCACCGTTTGTGATCATCGAGCGGCTACAGCGAAGCCGTAAAATCACGCACCGAAAACCCACGCAATGCGCTTGAATAATCACGACCTAGAGCCATGCATTTGAAGGTCTCACCCATTTCATGTGGCATCACAAGTCGCGCTGCAGACCGAATCAGTCGCATACGATCCGACTGAGTGAGCGTCTCGCCGAGCGCTGTAAGGTGCTCATCAAAGCCAAGGCCGAGCAAAAAATTTGCTTGGGTCGTATAACCTTCAATAGTTAATCCAATCGCGACAGCCGCGTCAGCGACTCGAGTGAAATCAACCCAAGCCGTAATGTCCTGCAAGCCTAAGTTGACAAAAGGATCGTGATGCTGGCGCTGGCGGTGATAACAGGCCAGTGTGCCGCCAAGATGAGAGTCATCGTAGTAATGCTCACGTGACAATCCATAATCAACAAAAAGCGCCACGCCCCGTTCGAGAGATTTTAAAACTGCTGCGAGCCAAGGCTCTAGCGATAAACATAATTCACTACGATAGCCATCGAAAAAGTTGACGCCTCTGGTCGCTGCAAGCGCGGTCACAGCCGCTGCCAAGGCGGCATTAGCCGGCTTTGGCGCCCAAGCGAAGCCGTTGCTCGTTGCAATAACTCCCAGACTTTCCACATTCTCCTTGGTCACTTGAAAACACTCCACTGGTAGCGCATCAAGCACCTCATTGGCGAGAATAACGCCACTAAATGTATCGGTCGGTAGACTATCTAACCAACTGACTCGATTGCGCAGACTCGCATCGAGCGCAAGCAGTCGCTGCTGCTGACGTACACGTAACTCAGGACTAGGCTCCAAAATCCGATACGCCGTGGGAAGGCAGCGCGCGCGGTTGAGCTCCTCTAAAATATCGACAGCAAGCGCGCCAGTCCCGGCACCAATCTCGAGAATCTCACCGCCTCCAACTGCACTCAGAATCTGCTCGCATTGCGTTGCAATACACCGGCCAAAAACCGGCGACAACTCAGGCGCAGTGGTAAAATCACCACCGATACCAAGCTTATAGGCACCCGCCGCGTAATAACCCAAACCAGGCGCGTACAAAGCGAGGTTCATGAAGTCTGCAAATGAAATCCATCCTCCACGAGCAGCAATTACTGACGTAATTTCGCTACGCAGTTTATCCTCGTGCAGTCGCTCATCATCCGACAGTGGCGCAAGTTCAAGTCCAATCATGGGTATGGCTTTAAAAATTACGCGGCTTGAGGCGTAGTAGGAAGAAATCAGGCGCACAGGCTGCCTCATTGCGCCACAGCACCCGGTAGCGGTCAAGTCTGCTCTACGTATCGAATACTAGCGCTTTGAGTGCGCTGACAGGTATCCTCGCCCCATGAGCAGGCATTCATATGAACCACTCCGAGGGCATACCGCGTTAATTACTGGTGGTGCTAGACGCCTAGGGGCTGCTATCACGCGCCTACTACACGGCAGCGGCGCAAACGTCCTGGTGCACTATCATCGCTCAAGCGTGGCTGCGGCAACTCTCATCGATGAACTCAATAGCATCCGCCCAGGGTCCGCCGCGGGTCACTGCGCCAATCTTCTGGAGGTAGCTACGCTGCCCCGAATCGTCAGTGCTGCAATAGATGCATTTGGCCGACTGGATGTCCTCGTCAATAACGCATCGACCTTCTATCCAACACGACTTGGCGAAATCACACTCGAAGCGTGGGATGATCTGATGGGATCAAATCTCCGCGCACCACTTTTTTTGTCGCAGGCAGCAGCTCCAGAACTCAGCAAACGCCAAGGACTGATTTTGAATATTGCTGATATACACGGCCTCAAGCCACTCAAAGCGCACGTGGTCTACTGCGCTGCGAAAGCAGGTCTCGTAATGCTGACTTACTCGCTAGCGCGAGAACTAGGTCCAGCAGTACGCGTCAATGCAATCGCTCCTGGGCCCGTGATGTGGCCAGAGGCACCGATGAGTCCTGAGATGCAGGCAACTATCGTAGGTCGTACTGCACTAAAGCGTGTTGGGACCCCTCAAGATGTTGCCAAAGCGGCGCTCTACTTCGCGGCGGAAGCGCCGTTTGTTACAGGCCAAGTATTAGCGATAGACGGCGGCCGTAGCACAAATGGATTTTAGACAATCGCATGGCCCAAGAGCGCTACCTAATCAACACTCAGATCAATAGGCCGCAACGGATGCGCCTCACGATCAAACTCCTGCCACAACTGCGCAATAGTCTTGTGCTCAGTAGGATGCACGAGATCCGGCTCTAAGGCCGCTAAGGGGCCCAACATATAGGCCCGCTTAAGGAGATCAGGCCTCGGTAGCACAGCACCTGTGAACACTCCAAGCAAATCCCCATACAGCAACACGTCAAGATCCATGCAGCGTGGCGCCCACTTAGCGTCATTGCGAGCACGACCACAGACGGCCTCTACATCATGCATCGCCTTCAACAGGTCAGCGAGAGACAGTGTGGTGTCAAAGCTCACTGTCAAATTAATAAAGTCATCCCCAGAGAAACCAGCAGCCGTATTTTCGTATGCTGGCGAAACACGCAGATCAGGAAATTTATTGGCAAGCTCTGATAATGCCAGTCGAATACTGCTCTTCGGCGCAATATTTGAGCCGATCGCGAGGTAAACCCTTACCGATGGCTTACCCCCCTGCTCAGCAGACTGTGACATCAACAACTAAAGACCAAAATCGGCACGAGTACGCTGTATGGAAACTCCGACATCGCGACTGCCACGCAAAGCGCCTGGCTTGCTAAGCACCAGTTTCACCCACTCTAAGGCAAACTCTCGTAACACAAGCTCAGCGACGCGCTCGGCCAGCGTTTCCACCAACTGAAACTCACTAGCTTCAACAAAGCCAAGCACGTGCTTCGCAACTTTTTTATAGTCTAGCGTGTCATCGATATGATCGGTTTTCGCAGCGTGACGGATATCACCTGGAAATTCGAAATCAAAAGAGACGGTCTGGCGAACTTTCCGTTCCCAATCGAAGACACCAATAATGGCTTCCGTCTTTAGCTCTCTGATGAAGATCGTATCCGTCATCGTAAATCTCACTTTCTCGCTAATTCGTGTGGCGCGAACCCTACCAGCGTCAAGCCTCGAACGCACCAGATATCGATGGCGGTGGCACGAGATCATCCAGCGGCCACCGTGCCCGCGCCAGGACACCAATGGGATCGCGCTCACCAGCAGATAATCGGGCGTGTCCCGCAAGCGCGATCATAGCGGCGTTGTCGGTACAAAATTCAGGCCGAGGATATGCGGTGCGTACGGCCATCTTCCGCCCTAGTTCAACCAGCCGCGCACGCAGCCGTACGTTAGCGCCCACTCCCCCAGCGACAACCAATGTCTTGTGCCCAGTTGCTACCAGCGCTCGCTCTGTTTTGATGGCAAGCGTATCAACCAGCGCATCTTCAAACGCACGGGCAAGGTCAGCTTTGGCGACCAAGTCGTCTTCATGGCCTCTCAGCGCGAGCAAGGCCGCGGTCTTCAGACCACTAAAACTAAAGTCAAAACCGGGGCGGTCCAGCATAGGCCGCGGAAATCGAAACCGACCAGCAACGCCCGTCTCGGCCAGTGCGGCGAGCCGAGCACCCCCTGGGTAGGCCAGCCCTAACAGTTTCGCCGTTTTATCGAACGCCTCACCGGCGGCATCGTCCAGCGATTCGCCTAAAATGCGATAGCTGCCTAAACCTTGCACATCAACCAGCATGGTGTGGCCGCCAGACACCAGCAGTGCCAAATAGGGAAAGGACGGTGGGTCGGCCTCCAACAAAGGCGCCAACAAGTGGCCTTCTAGGTGATTTATGCCTAGTGCCGGCACTTTCCAGGCGAACGCAAGGCTTTTTGCGATTCCAGCCCCCACTAGTAAGGCTCCAATGAGCCCTGGTCCAGCTGTATAAACCACCCCATTGATATCGGCCGCGCTCAAACCTGCTTCCAGCAGCACCTGACTAATCATGGGCGCTAGGCAACGAATGTGGTCGCGCGACGCAAGTTCAGGCACTACCCCGCCCCAAACAGCGTGTAATTCAATCTGACTGTAAACACCTTGCGCACGTAAGCCCTGCCCGCCACCGTAGATGGCGACGGCGCTTTCGTCGCAGGAAGACTCAATTGCCAGGACGTTCAACAGCTCTCCAGCAGGATAAGGATACGGTCTGCAGCACCCCTTTGGGTAAGCATAGCGCAGGCGGACTTTGATTTTCGCCCGCAACATCCGTAGACTTGTCGGTTCCGTGCCCCGTTACCAGTTGGGCACCATCCGAGGAAGGTCGATCTCAATGCCGAGCGTACGTATCCGCGAGAACGAGTACTTTGACGCCGCCCTGCGGCGCTTCAAGCGCGCCTGTGAAAAGGCTGGTGTACTCACTGAATTGCGGCGTCGCGAATTCTATGAGAAACCGACCCAAGAGCGGAAGCGTAAGAAAGCTGCTGCTGTGAAGCGGCATCTGAAGCGAACCACTCGCGACGGTAGCCCGCGCACCCCGCGTTGATTGCAGCACGGCTCTAATCATGGCCTTGCGCGACTCAATCACTGAGGACATGAAGACCGCGATGCGCGCGGGCGAGAAAGAGCGCCTCGGGCTTATTCGCATGCTCCTTGCAGCCATTAAGCAACGCGAAGTCGACGAGCGCATCACGCTTGACGATGGTCAGACGCTGTCTGTCATCGAAAAAATGATTAAACAACGCAAAGAGTCGGTCATCCAATTTGAAGCGGGTGGTCGAACGGACCTTGCTGAGAAAGAAACGGCAGAGATCGCAGTACTTGCCGCGTACCTGCCAACACAGCTGTCAGCCGCAGAACTCGATGCATTAATTCAAGAGGCAATCTCAACGACCGCAGCACAGTCTATTAAAGACATGGGCAAAGTCATGGGGATCGTCAAAGGCAATGCCGCAGGGCGTGCCGACATGAGCGCTGTAGGCGCCCGCATCAAGGCGCTGCTCGGCGGCTGAAGCGACCCGGGGGCCAAACATGCCCGGCCTAATTCCACGCGCGTTTATCGACGAACTTCTTGCTCGTACCGATATTGTTGATGTTATCGGCGGCCGCATCACGCTGAAAAAAGCTGGCCGCGAATGGAAAGCAAACTGTCCATTCCATGGGGAGAAAACTCCTTCATTCACCGTCTCTCAAACTAAACAGTTTTACCACTGCTTTGGTTGTGGCGCGAACGGCACTGCTCTGAGCTTCCTCATGGAGCATGATCGTTTAAGTTTTCCAGAAGCAATCGAAGATCTCGCGGCTCGCGCGGGACTTGAGGTACCACGTGAAGGCGGTAGCACGGCGGACCCGCGCGACCGCCAGCTCGATGATCTATACGCAATCAATGCCAGCGCAGATCAACATTTTCGCGATGCACTACGTGAGTCTGAACGCGCTAAGGATTACTTAAAGCAACGCGGACTTACCGGAGAAACGGCTGCTCGCTATCACTTAGGATATGCCCCTGCCGGATGGGATGGCTTACTGCGCACATTTGGCTCCACAGACGTTGGCCGCCAGACTCTACTCACGGCAGGCCTCATCATTGAGCGCACTCCTGACGCACAACGCAACATGAGCGCAGGGCATTACGATCGGTTTCGGGACCGGATCATGTTTCCGATCCGCGACACACGCGGCCGAGTTGTTGGTTTTGGCGGTCGCATTATTGACGATGGCGAACCCAAATATCTGAACTCGCCAGAGACTCCGTTGTTTCATAAAGGACGCGAACTGTACGGCCTTTATGAAGCCCGACAGGAACTACGCACAATCAGCACGCTGCTTGTAGTTGAAGGCTACATGGACGTCGTCCGCCTCAGCCAAGCAGGTATCCATTATGCGGTTGCCACACTAGGTACCGCGACGACTCCCGAACATTTGAGCAGAATGTTCCGTGTCACAAATGATGTTGTTTTTTGCTTCGATGGGGACAAGGCTGGGCGTCAAGCAGCCTGGCGTGCGCTTGAAACTTGCTTGCCGCATGCAAAAGATGGGCGACAACTAAAGTTCTTGTTTCTCCCCGAAGGCCATGATCCAGACACGCTAGTTGCAGCGGAGGGTCGTGCTGCCTTTGAGACACGTTTAGAAACCGCCCTACCGCTATCAGAGTACTTTGTCAGCCACTTAGCCATTGATGTGGACCTTGCCAGCGTCGATGGTCGCGCACGCCTTGCAGAGCTTGCGAAACCGATGATTGCCCGCATACCTGACGGCATTTATCGTGAATTGCTCATTGAACGCCTAGCGCGTGATGTACGTATGCCCGCTACACGCCTCGCTGATTTGTTAAGTCGCGGCAATACGGAAAAAACCGCAAGCAGCAATAACGCACCAATGACTCGGGCACGGCTAAGCACTAGGCCAACAACGGGACGTGGCTCACTGATCAGCCAAGCCATTGCGCGTATCGTCCAGTGCCCAGAAGCGGCAGGAGCCGTACGCACGACCGAGGCACTGCGCATGAGCGGTGATCGGGGCTTAGACGTATTGGCGGACCTTATTGACACTGCTCAAGCAAACCCGCAGCTATCCTCAGCCCAGCTCGTGGAGCGCTGGCGCGATCGTGCCGAACATACGCGCTTAACGGAACTTGCCGCCGCGCCTCTACCGGAGCTTGATGTGGCAGCAGTAAGCCGCGAGCTCGTGGCTAACATCACACGACTACTGAGTGAGGCAGGTCCCGAACGCCGTTGGAATGAACTGATTGCGCTCGCTGAGTCCACGGGCCTTAGCGACGAGGAAAAACGCGAACTGACTGAATTACAAAAACAACGCCGCCCCGCGACCCCGCCGACGACGTAACGCTCAGGCGTCTCTACCAGCCCTTTTGCCGCGCCCCCATTGAGCCTGGTCCCTTGTGCCGCCCTGCAAGCTGGCGCGAGTCCGAGCAGCACGATGAATGCTGGGTGCCACGCCGTGAGGCCTAAACTCGGCACGATTCTTGACTGCTCAAAAAAAGAACTTATGGACCTTGGGTTGGTCACACGGTCAGTGTAAGATGATCGGCTAATTTGAATTCGGATAGAGGGTGCCCACTGTGACCGAAAAGAAAGCCTCCGTCCTGCCCGTCACCGCGGTTCCCGATGAGCGCCAATCGCAGCTCAAGCGCTTGATTGCCAAAGGTAAAGAGCAGGGCTTTCTAACGTACGGCGAGGTCAACGACCATCTGCCGAGCGAAATCGTCGATCCAGAGCAGATCGAAGATATTGTCAATATGATCAATGACATGGGCATTCCGGTCTACGAAAAGGCCCCGGATGCTGAATCATTGATCATGGCCGACGGGCCTGTTGCCACAGACGACGAGGCGGTCGAAGAAGCCGCTGCGGCACTCGCCACAGTTGATGCCGAATTTGGACGCACCACCGACCCCGTACGCATGTACATGCGCGAAATGGGTACCGTGGAACTCCTGACCCGCGAGGGTGAGATCCGTATTGCCAAGCGCATCGAGGAAGGCCTAGATGCCGTGAAGTCGGCCCTTGCCAACTTCCCCGCCACGTATGACCACCTACTCGCTGCCTATGAGCCGGTCAAAACGGGGCAAGGCCGTCTCGTCGATATCATCGTCGGCTTCGTTGATCCGAATGCACCAGATGAAATCGCTCAGCCACAAAATCCAAAACTACTAGCGCTCGAAAAACCGGAAAACGAAACCGAAGAAGACGAGTCAGCCGACGAAGAAGAGGCTCTCGAAACAGGTCCGGATCCGATCGAAGCGGCAAAACGGTTTGCAGGGATTGCAAAACTGCATGCACAGCACCTGAAATCTTTAGATACCGCGGGCATTAAGGATCCAAAAACCCAGAAGATCCGCAAAAAGATTGCTGGCCAGTTTCTGGAACTGAAACTTGCGCCAAAAATGTTTGAAGCGTTGATTGCTAATCTGCGTGCACACATCGCCACGATCAGAGGACATGAAAAAGAAATTATGCTGATCTGCGTTAGGCAAGCCAGCATGCCACGTAAGGATTTCATCACCGTTTTCCCAAAAAACGAGACGAAGACTGCGTGGATCGACAAGCAGATCAAATTAAAGCGCAAGCATTCGGCCGCACTTGCGCGCCTCAAGCCCGATATTCTGGCACGCCAAGAGCTCATCAAAACTCTCGAAACTAGCCTGCATTTGACTACACAAGATGTGCGTGAAATTAACCGGGAAGTTGCCGTAGGTGAAGCACAAGCGCGTCGCGCCAAGAAAGAAATGGTCGAAGCGAACTTGAGATTAGTTATTTCTATCGCGAAGAAATACACCAATCGTGGTCTGCAGTTCCTCGATTTAATTCAGGAAGGCAACATAGGTCTGATGAAAGCGGTTGATAAATTTGAATATCGCCGTGGCTACAAATTCTCAACCTATGCCACCTGGTGGATCCGACAGGCGATCACCCGCTCTATCGCCGATCAGGCGCGCACCATTCGTATCCCGGTGCATATGATTGAGACAATCAACAAGCTAAACCGCATTTCGCGGCAAATGCTACAAGAAATGGGCCGCGAAGCGACGCCAGAAGAACTGGCTGTGCGCATGGAAATGCCAGAAGACAAGGTGCGTAAAGTACTGAAAATCGCCAAAGAGCCCATCTCGATGGAGACGCCTATTGGTGATGATGAAGATTCGCATCTTGGAGACTTCATCGAAGACTCGTCCGTGCAGTCACCACTGGAATCAGCAACAACCGAGAGCCTGCGGGAGACTACGCATTCCGTGCTCGCGCAACTGACGCCACGGGAAGCAAAAGTGTTGAGAATGCGCTTCGGGATTGACCTCAATACAGACCATACGCTTGAAGAAGTTGGCAAACAATTTGATGTGACGCGTGAGCGCATTCGCCAAATTGAAGCCAAGGCACTGCGTAAACTGCGCCATCCGAGCCGGTCAGAGCAATTGCGCAGCTTCTTGATGGAAGACTAAATCAGGCATATAAGCGCAGCGCTGTCAGGACGATCATTCCAGCGAAAATAGTCCACAGCATGCTCTTTGTGCGCCAGATCACCATCGCTGCAGCGATTGCAGCGATGAGCCTGTGATTCGCTAACGAAAAATCCACATGGCCCGCCCGCAGAATGAGGGCCGGCGCCAAAATAGCCGCTAAGGCCGCGGCCGGTGCAAATCGTAGTGCGTGCTCGACCGCCACCGGCAATTTCAGCCGAGCGCCAAAAACAACAAAGCTCGTACGCGCGACGATGGCACTAAGGGCAACGCCCACGATAGCAAGCCAGGTGCCTAGATCATCGATCATCAGGAAGGCCTCAAGTGATCCACGACGACCGCGCCAGCAATCCCCAATAAAGTCGCAACGATTAAGCCCGCATGGGCCGGCAGTCCGTTCAAAGCAACACCTGCGATCCCTGCAATCAAACAGCCAGTCACGGCCGGAATACTCGCGAGTAGTGGCACCAGCAGTGCGAGTAGCGCCAATAAGCCTGCAAAATCGAGCCCCCAGGCAGCTGGGATATGTCCAGCTGCATAAAGGCCCACATAGGAGCCAAAGTGCCACGGCAGGAAATTAGCGGCCGACAGTCCGCCGAAGTATGCAGCGCGAATCGCAGGGACTTTGCTCGATGAGTGACGCATATACATCACGAAGCTCATATCACCAATCAAGTAAGCCAAGCCAAAGCGGCGGCGCAATGGCAACTCAGCAAGTACAGGCCTAAGAGCTGCACTATAAATAACAAAACGCAAATTAACCATGAGTGCCGTGAGCGTAATCACCCACGCTGGAGCATGCCCAACCAGCAGCGGTAAGGCAGCTAGCTGGGCGGATCCGGCATAGGCAATTGTGGACAGCCCATAAGCCTTCATCAGTGGGAGGCCCGACTGCGCCATCGCAACTCCAGTCACTAGGCCCCACGCGATGATCGCGGGAAATGCCGGCACCATGTCTTTAAGGCCCGCACGAAATGCTGCTTGCGCATCCGCAACCGCCGTGCCAGCACCCTTATCCATGAGCGGGTACGCGACTAATAGGGGCCAAGCCAACTATTGAGAGGGCGATCACTTCAGAACTCGGACGATGCCACACACTAATTCCTCGACTCGCACACGCAACAACGTCGGCACAATACGCGCGAATCGCCTCTATCGCGAGCAATTATACAAAGCACTCGGACTGGGCGTGTTAACGCGCCCCAGGCAGTGGCGGCCCTTCGGCCGGTAGATCAGCGATCTCTTGCGGCGTTGCTCGGCGATACTGCGCCTTGATCTTCAGTGGTTTGATTCCAGATGCATTAAATTCGACGGATGCTTCAAAGCGATCGTTAGCGACTCGTTGATACCGCTCGGTCACTCGCAAACGAGACCCGTCGCGACTATCGATCACAAATGCGGTTCCATTCCAGCCCGACCACACATTGCGAGACCCAAAGCGGTCGTTGATGCTGACCGGATCTAGATCTCCAGGAACCAGGGACCTACGCCGTTCGCCACCGGCGATCATGACTGCCGCTTGCGTTGCATTAACCTCTAGACGGGACGGCGGTAGCGCAAATGCGCGGACAAAATCACCAGGTCCCATCCGTAACCAAGGCGGCGGCTCCGCCTGCTGCATCACCGGAGCCGCTGCACTACTGCGCTGACCCTCACTCTGTCGCCGACCACCACCGCCCCGGCCACTTTGCTGCTCGGGCATCGAGATCGGCTCGCCTGCATCCATCGCTCGCTCTGCTCTAGCAGTGCGCTTACGCGGCACGGGCAGAGCCGCCTTAATCAGTGACACTGCATCATCACTCAGCGCAGGCTCAAGTACCCAGTGCCCAGATAAATCTGTAGGCGCTGCGGGTGCATTCGCTAGTCGAGGAGCGCCACAAGCAGCGCAGGCCAGCAACAGCAGTACAGCGCAGTGCCGACCACACACTGCCAAACCACTGCGCTTATATAGCGGTGCGTTACTCTTCACTTGACACTATAGTCACGTCCTTCGAGGCACGCGGACATCGCCCGAAAATACTCTGCGCGCCGACTCGCCCACTGTGCCGCCGGCACATCACCCGCGGCGCGTGTCGGATCAAATGTCGTCTGATCCGCGGCCCATCGATGGCACTCATAGCGATCCTGAGCCTGCTGCGCTTCACTTTGATTATTTCTAGGATACATAATCAAATCCTGGATCGGGGCCGCAATGGATGGTTGCACATCCGCTGGCGGCTCCACCACCTCATATCCACGCTGACCGTCCCGCCACACGTAGTACGAATCGTTGGCGTAATAATAAGGCATGCCGCCAAACCACACCGTTGTGTAAAAATCCGGTAACAGTGGTACATACACGCCAAAAGGCGGGCCCACGACGCGCCAGCGCGGCCCGTAAGCCGAATACCAGACCCCGCCACCGTATCTGTAGCGGGCACCCCCATGCTCCACCTCGATTGAACGACGTGGCGTGGAGGGACTCACGTGCCCCCGGTTTGGATAGTACTGATTGTGCGCATAACGGCCGTCCAAGTGCCCCTCATGCGTCGGTGGGCCACGATCACTTGCTGCACTGACCCCAAAGAGTCCCGCGCCTAGCAGTGCTAGCGCGCAAACCGCTTTTGCCAAGCCAAACACGGTGGTTTGAGTTTTCACGATCGTATCCTTTTGATTCAACGCACTGTGTACCCGCGGCCTGCGAGGCACGCGCCAATCGCGCGCCGATAAGCCCCCACCTGCTGTGTTTGTGCTGATACACGGGCCGCATGACGCGCATGGTCTGCCTCATCCGCTCTTTCGATCGCATCATTACGCGACGCTTCTGCCACAGCGCCTATAGCCGCCCCCGCAAGAGCTCCTAAGAGCGCTCCCTGCCCTGTCTGGCGTGGGCTGGAAACAACCGCTCCAAGCACGGCTCCCGTCACAGCACCACCCATAACGTCCGCGCCAGGCGGCGGACCTTGCACTACCCGCACGCGCTGCTCAGGCGGTAGCCCAGGAAGGCTCGGATCAAACCCTGTCTGCTTAACAGCCCAAATGTGACACTCATACCGATCACGATCCGCCTGCTGTGCAGACTGCCCTTGGGCAGGATACGCAATGACGTCAGGTATCGGCGGCGGCGACACCTGCTCGACTGACCGTACATAGCGCGGAGGGGCATCCACGCACCCTCCAAGACCGACCGCCACGGCAAGAGCCGCTGCAAAACTGAACGTCCGCATATGTCAATCTCCACGTTGCTCTTAAAGGCGGCTCGCCACCTCACACCGCAGGACGCCACCCAAACTGTCGCATCCCTTTTACACCCATTCTAGGGCGTTAGATTATGGTTACTTACCGTAGTTCAATTTCTTTGCAAAGACCTTCAATTTATCGCCCTACCGACGTAGCACCACCGCTGCATCGAGTGAAGTACCAACGTACACCCTTTGCATATCTTTGCCTGTCAGCCAACGGTGGGGTGACTGGCTGCTCGGCGGTTAAGTGGTGTCAAGCCACGGTACGGTCTTTAAGGCGAACTGCCCTAATTTCGCAAAGTTTCGACGTTTTGCGACGACGGAGCCAGTTAAACTAGGCCACCCTCCCCTCGTTAGGGCTTAGGGATGCAAACCGCCCAACACTGTTCAGAGTCACCAACTTCCGATGAGCAATTCTCTACCAGAGCGGCCCAAAAGCCGGTCACTTAAGCCACTAGCAACTCTGCGGCCTTTCGTTCGCCCTTACCGCAGCTACATGTTGATTGCTCTTTTTGCGCTGATTGTAGCGGCAGGAGCAATGCTGTCACTGCCCGTTGCCCTACGCCAACTTATCGACCACGGTATCTCTCAACAAAATGCAGTATCTATTGACCATTATTTCGGCGGCTTTTTAGCGGCCGCGGTGGTATTCGGCGCCTTTGCGGCCTTACGCTTTTATTACGTCACCTGGATCGGTGAGCGAGTGGTCGCCGATGTGCGCTCCGCGGTGTACCAAGCCGTCATCCGCATGGATCCAACCTTCTTCGAAACCACTAAAACAGGCGAAGTGCTGTCTCGTCTGACCACTGATACGACCCTCGTACAAACCATCGCAGGCTCTTCCCTATCAATGGCCCTGCGCTCTACTTTAAGCATGATCGGCGCACTCGTGATGCTGGCTTTGACCAGCGCCAAACTGATGGGTGCGCTGATGATCTTACTGCCACTTGTCGTGATCCCCTTAATTGTGGTCGGTCGCTCCGTCCGCAACCTATCTCGCAAAGCCCAAGATCGTATCGCGGACTCAAGTGGCTTGGCTGGCGAAGTGCTGAACTCCATTCAGACCGTGCAGGCCTATACCCTCGAAGTACTGCAGGCAAAGCGATTTAACGAGGCGGTGGAAGCTGGCTTTGTGACTGGCATTCAGCGTACGCGCGTACGTGCCATTTTAACGGCACTCGGCACCATGCTCGTGTTCGGGGCAATCACGCTCGTACTGTGGCTAGGCGCTCATGAAGTACTTGCTGGTCGCATGACAGGTGGGCAGCTCGGGCAATTTCTCCTCTATGCCGTTTATGTAGGCACTGCCGCTGCCGGACTCACTGAAGTATGGGGCGATGTACAACGTGGTGCCGGAGCTATGGAGCGCCTATCAGAACTGCTCGCCGCCAAGTCAGCTATCGCGGCGCCAGCTAACCCCATTGCCCTACCTACGCGCGCTCTAGGTCGGATTACATTTGATAACGTCACGTTCAACTATCCATCGCGACCCAATAGCAACGCACTACAAGACTACTCCCTTACAATTGAGCCTGGCGAAACAGTGGCGTTTGTCGGCCCATCCGGTGCTGGAAAAAGCACCGTGTTTCAGCTCTTACTCCGCTTTTATGATCCTCAAACCGGCCGGATCACCATCGACGGCATTGATCTACGCGAACTTGCCCCCGAAGATCTGCGCCATCAAATCGGCCTTGTTCCCCAAGATACGGTTTTGTTTGGTACGAGCGCGCTTGAGAACATTCGTTACGGACGGCCTGACGCGACGGACACAGAAATTCTAGCTGCCGCTGATGCCGCAGCAGCCGACGGATTTTTACGCGCGCTGCCTAACGGCTACGACTCATTCTTAGGAGAGCGCGGATTGCGCTTGTCTGGTGGTCAACGGCAACGCATCGCTATCGCCCGCGCTGTACTCAAAGACCCGCCAATATTACTACTGGATGAGGCGACCAGCGCACTTGATGCTGAAAGCGAGCGGCTCATTCAGCAGGCACTGGAAAATGTCACCCGCGATCGTACAACAATCATCATCGCGCATCGTCTTGCTACAGTACTAAAAGCAAATCGCATTGTGGTCATGGACGAAGGCAGAATTGTTGGCGTTGGCACCCACACACAGCTGATAGCGACAAATGCCGTCTATGCACAATTAGCCGCTCTACAGTTCAACACCCCTGCATTAGCTACTGGCCAATCCACTTAAGTCCACGCGACACGATACGCGTCGTGTCGCGTTATGAACTCATTAGCGGCTTACTCAGGTTTACTCTGGTTTAGTATGTAAAGCAGCACTACTCGTGTCTGCCCCCATACTCAAAATTCCCTGCATCACACGTGCAGCTGAGGAAGCTCCGTTATCCATAAAGATTACTTTGCCCTGCCCATGATCCGCTACATATTTCAGGGCATCGGTATATTCAAGAAACAGTAAAAACTCGGCTGTCACACCAGCAGCCTTCAGGCTGTCGGCCGCATCTTTCATGCCTGAGGCAATGTTCTTCCTAAAAAGTGCCAGCCCTTCTCCACGTAACGCAGATGCTTTCTTTTCGGCTTCTGCACCGATCGTTTTGTAAGCAGCTTCCGCTTCAGCGTCTTTGGTGCGCTTGACGAGCAAGGCCGCACCCTCATTTGAAGCAGCAGCCAGTAAATTCTTTGAAGAAACCACCCGCGCCATCGAATCAATAATCTCTTTATCAAAGGTCATATCAGTAATCTGTATATCTCTGACCACATATCCCCAGTTCAAGACCACCTCATCAAGATTCTTCTTGGTGTGATCAACAATTTCAGCCCTCATACCTAGAATATCGGATTGCTTCGTTGTTGCAACAAACTGCCGGATTGAGCCGTCAATGGTTCGTTGCAGTGCTAACTGAAACTCCTGTGGAGTTGCAAAACTGAACACCGCTTTCTTGATGGCCTCTTCATCAGAACCTGCCACCGCATACAACACCATCGTGGCGAACTTAACGTTCGCCTGATCCTGAGTAATTGCCTGAAACTCAAGTTGGAGCGCCCGATTTTGCAATGACAACCGATAACTCAGTTTTTCCCACGGCATTTTGAAGTTCAGCCCCTCGCGCATGACTCGATGGTACTTTCCAAATAATGTAATAACGCCCACAGTCGCCTGCGGGATCGTACGTGCCATGGTAAAAGCAAGGTAGATCGCAAATACTGCGATCATGAATAAGACTACTGTCGAAAAGTCAGCCATGGGTATTCCCTCCTATGGGATTGCCGGACAAACCCAAGACCGCCTCTTACAAAGCAAGGTCTGGGATATCTCTGCAGTATGAACTGCTTTTTAAGCACTTGCCTAGCGTACATGGATAGTCTGTAGCGCTAAGCTGTCAGCACGTTAAGCAGAGGTTCAACTTACTCATACAAGCACGCATGCGGCAGGATTCGGTCAAGAGACACGAGGGGATACGTGCAGGTCCACTCGCGCAGCTAGTACTGATCCGATAGCACAAGGCTTCATCGAACAGGCAACTGGCTGCTCGAAGCGCGCTACTCGCCAAAAAGCGCTCGTCGAGTGGCAGCAAGATATGCAAGATCATGCTTCAAGTCAGGCTCTAAATGCGCGCCCTCTGACCATTCGTTCCACGCATTAATAAACAACAATTGGCGGTCCACTGGCATGTTTACGCGCGTGTAGGACACTAGCTCCTTAAGCCATCTTTGATATGCCTCAGGACTGCTGTTAAGAAACGTCAAACCGGAATCCTGTTTGCGTGCCGTATTGTCCCACGACGGCATAATGCCGCGGTACATCGTAAAAGCAGGTACCCCGCGCGCAAGTGACGAAGAGACGACTTTTTCATAATCGGCATATACATGATTTTGTGAGTTCACATTTATGCGAACTGGGCGCTGCTCGACTGGCCAAAAGAAACCATGCGGTGGAAACTCAACGAGCGCGTCAAAACCGTAGGAACTCGGATCGGTCATCGGATGCGCGTATGACATGACTGAAACCAAATGCAACCCTTTAAGTCCAGCACGTTTTGCTTCCTCTCTCCAACATAGCGCTGTTTCAGTCGCACTGGGCAAGTCGTCGGTCCTATACACGAGAATGACTGGTTTACCATCGACCTGGATGTAGCGCGGATCTTTTAATAGAGGCAGCAAATCACAAAAAAACTGGCGATCCATCTCAGCGGAGTATTGTTGTTCCAACAATATATCTGTATCCAACCCATACCACGTTCGTGACCAGCTCTCATTCGCCCAACAAATACAAAATGGGAAATTGATATCAGACGAAAGAAAATTGTTGACGGGAGTCTCAAGGATTCTCCGTCCACCAAACCAGTAATGATAAAAACAAAAGCCAAAAACACCATAATCCCGCGCAAGTGCCACTTGCGCCTGCATGACCTCCGGTAGGCGCAGATCATAAAATCCAAGGTGCTTTGGAATGTGTGGCTGGTAGTGGCCCACAAAATTAGGCTGAGCTCGCGCCACCATGGTCCACTCTGTAAATCCCTCGCCCCACCATTGGGAGTTTTCTTTTACCGGATGAAACTGTGGTAAGTAAAAAGCGACTGGCTTGACACTCATTCACTAAACCCGCGTTTTAGGATGTGATGAATGCCGCAATGCGAGTTCTGCTGGCGAAAGCACAGCATCTTCAGCCCGTTGAATGTTAAATAATATTTGCTGCGAGTTTAGGCAGACAAACTGTTCATGGCTTTGCACGATAAGCTGGACGCCGCCAAAGTCCACCTGCGCTGGAAAAGCGTTGGGAGGATATTTGTGTTTATCAACGCAATAATTGACGACAAATGCTCTCTCGACAATGCGAAAGCCCGTCTCGTAAAACATTTTTTCCATCTCAAAGAGCGTAAAAAACCGAATGTGCGTGACATCAAGCAGACCTGTCAGCTGATATTGCCAGTAGCCATTTGCTAAATCCTGCAGTACCGCTGCATACCCAATATTCGGAAGGCTGATGATCAACTGGGCTGTCGGCGCGAGATGGCGCGCTAAAAAACATAAGGTGCCCCACGGGTCATACATATGCTCGAGCACATCGAGCAATAGAACCGTATCCATCGTTGGCAAAAGCTGGATTTCAGCCTCACCAGCTTCCGTCAATGAGCAGCGTGTGACGCGATCGAGATGCTTCTCGGCCTCATCGGCGGCTTGACTGATTTCTACCCCCCAGCAAAAAAGGCCTGGGTATTTTTGCCTCAGTCTTTTGCTAACCATACCGTCCGCACAGCCAATATCGAGTAGCCGCTGAGGAGGATTTAAGACCACGCAGTCTATTTCGGGACGTCCCTCTCCCGCCTCGTATGGTGTGTCGACTCTAGCGCCACCACCACTGCCGAGCACTTTCCAAGCCGGATTGGCATCTGTACGCGGGGGATCTGCCGTCATCTTTACACCACCCGGGTATTTGGTCTGTGGCTAAATTCCCCACCAGTATAGCGAGGTTGCCGTTGACGATGCACTTAGAACCGCAATTGAATTTCTCGCAAACCCTTGGAAACTCTGGGATTCCGGAGAATTGGAGCATCGCAGAATGGTCCTAAAGCTCGCTTTTGGTCAGCCGCTCGCCTATGTGCGAAATGAGGGGTTTAGAACCGCCAATTTTGCTTGGCCTTTCAAAGCCTTATCTCAGTTCGCACAAGGCGAATTCAGTATGGTGGGCCCGCTGGGATTCGAACCCAGAACCAAGGGATTCACTGAACCCCGCGATTTCCCGCGGGAGTGGACTATCTCTTCACCCTCGTAACTGCGCCCAAGGCTCAGCCACGGTCGGGCGCGGGACGCTCTAGCCTGTTATTAAGGACACTTAGGCCTTTCGACCTCGCCCCCAGGTAGTCTCTGCACCTTCCGGCGGTGTACCGCCGGCTTGGCTCAGGGTTGCCATCCTGCTTACGCAGGTACAGGTTTCCCTGAATTCATCCCGTCCACTTTACGCTTTACAACGTAAAGGCACCTTCTCGACATTCCGAGTCGATGAGTCCCCTGCTCTAACCGTTGAGCTACAGGCCCGTTGGGGAGTTTACCGTCTACTGCCTTTCACCGCACCTAACAACGCAGGAATTATTAGCTTTCGAGTAACTATCTGCATTTGCTGGTTTTTATCTCATGACTGAACTATCTTGCAGTGAGTTTCACAAGACGAGTTTCTTCTTCAAGCCCGATTACACTATGCCAATGGCCTTAAACCCCCTGACACTCGCCCTGCTAGTCATCGCCGTCGCGGCTCTCATCGTGGGCTATCTACTTGGCGGTAGCCGCCGGGCGCGTGCGCTTGAAGAGCGCTTACTCACCGAAACCGGCCTACGCAGCGCCGCTGAGGCCACCGCCGCCCAAATCGGTGGGCTGCGGTCTGAACTCGGACTTAAAGAAACCGAGATTACCAACCTACACCACGAGGTCCGAGCGCTTGCCGAAACAAAGCGCCAGCTCGTTACTGAACTTGAGTCCCGCGAACGCGCGCTCGTCGAGCAACGTGGACTGTTGGATTCAGCTCACGCGAAACTATCTGACACGTTTCGTTCGCTCGCTGCCGAGACATTGCAGGCCAATAACCTGCAATTTATTGATCTTGCAAAATCTCAATTTGAAACCCTACAACAAGCGGCCCGTGGCGATCTCGAAAAAAGACAGCAAAGCTTTCAGCAGTTAGTAGAGCCCGTGCGAGAGTCTCTTGAAAAAGTACAAACGCGTATCGGTGAAATTGAGAAAGAGCGCGTGGGCGCCTACAGCCAGCTACTCAGTCAGGTTGAGTCTTTATCGTTAGGTCAGACCGAACTCAAGCGCGAAACCGGTAATCTCGTTGGGGCTTTGCGTCGACCTAGCGTGCGCGGCCGCTGGGGCGAAGTGCAACTCAAGCGAGTAGTCGAACTTGCGGGCATGCTCGATCAAGTGGATTTTGAGGAACAGGTTCAGATCTCTACAGATGAAGGCGATTTACGACCTGACATGGTTGTACGCTTGCCGGGTGGCAAAACCCTAGTGGTCGACGCCAAAGCCCCTCTTGAGGCGTATCTTGAGTCTTTAGAGCTCACAGACGGAGCAGCCCGCACTCAAAAGCTGGCTGACCATTCGCGGCAGATCCGCGATCACATTAAAAAACTATCCGAAAAACAGTACTGGGATCAGTTCACTAACACCCCAGACTTTGTCGTGCTATTCATCCCCGGCGAGATGTTTTACAGCGCGGCCCTTGAGCAGGACCCAACGCTTATTGAAGCCGGTATCAATCGCAAAGTGATTCTAGCGACACCGACTACATTGATTGCCCTACTGCGCACTGTGGCCTACGGCTGGCGGCAGGAAGCTCTTGCAGCAGATGCGCGCCAAATTGCCACACTAGGCAAAGAGCTGTACGAACGCATCCAGGTCATGGCCACACATTGGGTCAGCATGGGCGTTGGTCTGCGTCGGGCGCTCACGTCTTACAACAGCGCGGTGACCTCGCTTGAGTCACGCGTGCTGCCCACGGCGCGCAAATTCCGGACTTTAAATATTGGCGAAAACGCCAAAGACATTGAACTGCTTGAGCAGGTCGATACCTTGCCCCGCGATCTGCAGGCCACTGACATGCGCACCGCACTACCGACGCCAGCGACAGAGCAAGACCCCAACCAAGATCCTATTTCTTAAGCATTTGTTTTTATTAGATTTTATTTAAAAATCAGCGCATGAGTACGGATTCAAGTGCATCCAAATACTGATTGGCGTAGCCACTAGCGCACCGTCTGACGCCTGACGCCTAGCCCGTGGTCACATGTTGCAACACCGCGAGGCTGCTGTCCGCTGTATCCTCGCACCCCCATGGCCATCCGAAATCTACGGCTCCCAGCCTTACTCATAGCGCTTGCTTTCGCAGTCGTTACCGTTACGACTTGGGCGTGGCTTAATCGACCCGAAAAAGAGCCTGAATGGCCCCACAAGGTCTGGGGATTTGCGTTATCGCCATACCAGCCCAATGAAGATGCGGTCAAAGAGGAATACCCAACGCGCGAGGAAATCGCGTCAGACCTTGATTTGCTGAAAGGCAAAGTCCAAGCCATCCGCACCTACACCGTTGCAGGCACCATCGGTCTGATACCGGAGCTCGCAGCCGAACGCGGAATGAATGTCACACTCGGTGTCTGGGTTGACGCGCGCCGCGAACGCGATGAAAGCGAGCTGAACAAAGCAATTGAGCTGTGCAAGAAGTACCGCAATATTGTGAGGGTCATCGTTGGTAACGAATCCGTACTACGTGGCGATCTACCTTATGCTGATTTTTTGACTTTGCTTGACCATGCACGCGCAGAAATTGAGCAACCCATCAGTACAGCCGAGCCTTGGCATGTATGGACAAAAAACCCAGATCTAGTGCAACACGTCGACTACATAGCAGTGCATCTACTGCCGTACTGGGAGGGTGTCGATGTCGAAAAGGCCGTAACCTATTCCATCGACATATACCATCAGCTACAAGAAACGTTTCCAGACAAGCCAGTCATCATTGGCGAAGTTGGCTGGCCATCCAATGGCCGTACACGCGAAAAGGCCGTGGCCTCTGAAGCGACTGAGGCACTGTTCTTACGGCGCTTCTTAGCTTGGGCTGAGAAAGAGCACGTCCCCTACTACATCATGGAAGCCTTCGACCAGCCATGGAAACGCCAGAGCGAAGGCTCGGTCGGCGCTTACTGGGGCGTCTATGATGCCAATCGGCATCCAAAATTTGAATTCACGAAACCTATCGTTCGAGTGCCGCAATGGCAAATGCTGGCGGCTGTTTCCGTCATATTAGCGGCTGTCATGCTGTGCTGGTTTTACATGCACAGCGGTACCTTAAAAAATCGTGGTCGTAGCTTTCTTGCGCTCATTATTTACTCAACCAGTGCGCTAACCACCTGGATCATTTACGATTACTCGCAACAATACTTGACCATGACGAGCATCAGCGTTGGTATTGTGTTGTTTGTCGGCATGCTCGGTGTTATTGCGGTACTACTGGCTGAGGCGCATGAGTGGGCAGAAGCGCATTGGGTAAACCTACGCCGGCGACTGCTAGTTAGCCCTGCAACGATCAGCGCTGATCACTCATATCACCCTAAAGTATCAATACATGTGCCGGCTTATAACGAGCCTCCACAAATGGTCATTGAAACGCTTAATGCATTGGCGCGTCTCGACTACGATGACTTTGAAGTGCTGTTAATCGACAACAACACGAAGGATGAATCGGTGTGGCGTCCCGTTGAAGCGCATTGCGCGGCGCTTGGACCTCGGTTTAAGTTTTTCCATCTTGACTCGCTGGCTGGATTTAAAGCTGGGGCCTTGAATTTTGCGCTCCGGCACACCGCCGAACACACCGGCGTTGTCGCAGTCATTGATAGCGACTATATCGTCGAGAGCAACTGGCTCAAAGATTTAGTGCCCACCTTCAGCGCACCACAAATTGCCATTATTCAAGCTCCCCAAGACTACCGTGATGATGGTCAAAGCGCTTTTAAGGCAATGTGCCATGCTGAGTATCGAGGCTTTTTCCATATTGGAATGGTGACGCGCAATGAGCGTAACGCCATCATCCAGCACGGCACCATGACCATGGTCCGTTTTGAAACTCTCGTGAATCTCGGCGGCTGGGCGGAATGGTGCATCACAGAGGATGCAGAATTGGGTCTAAGAGTCTTCGAGGCTGGCTTTGAAGCAACGTATATTCCGCATAGCTATGGCAAGGGGCTGATGCCGGATACATTTATTGACTTCAAGAAGCAGCGATTCCGCTGGGCCTACGGAGCGATGAGCATACTGCGCGCGCACGCAGCAGAATTGTTTGGCCGAAGCCCAAAGCAACTCACCGCGGGGCAACGTTATCACTTTCTCGCGGGCTGGTTACCATGGGCTGCCGATGGGCTGAATGTCATATTCAATCTATTCGCGCTGTTATGGTCGCTGCTTATGATTTATTTCCCACGCTCAATCGACGCACCGCTAGCGATGTTCTCTGTACTGCCGCTATCGCTATTTGTGTTCAAGCTAGCGAAGCTTATGCATCTTTATCACGTACGTGTAGGCGCTGGAATACGCCAGACCATTGCTGCGTCTATCGCGGGGCTTGGATTAGCTCATACGATTGGAATGGCCGTATTAAAAGGCTTGTTCACCGACAATGAGCCATTCTTTCGCACACCGAAGATCGCTCACACTCAAACACTAGTCGGCGCCTTGGCCGCTTGTCGTGTCGAGGGGCTAATGGCCATAGGGCTTATCCTTTCTGCGATCGGCGTTACCGTTGGATTGAGTGATGGGAGCCTCGACCGCATGCGCATGGATGGCATTGATCTGCGAGCCTGGGTGCTCGTCATGCTCGTTCAATCCATACCGTACCTTTCAGCTGTGCTGAGCTCACTAATTAGTGCCTTGCCCATACCAGCCCGCATCGTTGGACAGGGCTATCAAGTAATGGACGAAGCCCAAGAGTATGCGACCGTTGTGAGTGAACCTATCGCTACACACGGTCACGAGTAAGATAGTCACAGTCAGCCTTTCAAACGCTGTCAATCAGGAATGATTCGCATTCCGCTTGCCCTGCTATCAGCTACCTTTGCACAGCACGAAGACAAAAAAGCTGGGGACACTAGTGGCTAGACCGCTTAGAATCGATCGGCCGAATCGCTCTGAGGGCCATCTCGGCGAGCTAGTACTCGATTTTATTTATACTGCTGACATACCGCTGAGGGGTTTTAAGATGTTTGAAAGCAAAATGCCACGCCGCGCTCTGCTAAAAGGCGTACTGACTGGATTGGCGGCTATACCAGTCGTCGGAGTGTTTTCACGCGCGAACGCAGCACCAGGCGCTATGCTGGATGCAGCTGATCCGCAAGCAAAAGCGCTCGGCTATGTAGCCGACACCACCAAAGTCGATGACAAGGCTCGCCCAACACACAAGGCGGAGCAGAAATGCGCGAATTGTGTGCAGTTTCAAGGCAAGGCTGGTGATGCGAATGGTGGATGCCCCATTTTTGCAGGTCGGCAGGTCGCTGCAAACGGCTGGTGCTCCGTCTGGGTCAAGAAGCCTTAAGCATAAGGTAAGGGGCTGTGTGCTTCGCTGCCACAGCCCGTTTAGGGCTTCACTCACGTGCCTAGCACTAGCCTGACATTGTACTGGCAGCACGGCTGCACCAGCTGCCTACGGGTGCGAGAGTTTCTTGCAGAGCATTCTGTGGCATTTGACTCAATGAACGTCACCGAAAGCCCCACCGCACGTGACGCACTCATTGCGCTTGGAGCTCGCTCTATTCCAGTACTTGCACGCGGGAGTGACTGGATCCATGGGCAGGACATCGATGAGCTCGCGCGTTTTGTTGGCGTAACACTCATAAGGCACCAAATAGAGCCTACGGAGCTTGTCTCTAAATTAGACTACTTTCTAGTTACAGCCGCCGAGCTCACACAGCACATTCCGGCTGTGCTGCTTGAAACCGAGCTGCCTAACCGCATGGATCGTACGACTGCGGATCTTGCTGCCCATATCGCATGGATCGTCAGGGGGTTTCTCATAGCGAGTCTTGGTGGCGAGCTAGAGTTTCGACATTTTGAGATACGGCCACATGGCGCGGATCGCAGCATTCAAGGCCTGATCGAAGCGCTACAGCAGACCCAAAAAGATCTGCACTCGTGGTGGCAGCATGCCCAGGCGAGTCCACCGCTCACCGTCGTCACGTATTACGGCGTCCAGACATTCCACTCAGTGCTCGAACGCACAACCTGGCATGTAGCGCAGCACTGCCGCCAACTCGAATGGGCCCTACGCAGCGCCGGCGTCACGCTGCCACGGACGCTATCCTCTGCCGCTCTGGCCCAGTTACCACTACCGAGGGGCATCTGGGATCGGGAAAATTCCAACTAAACAAACAAAAACTTAATAGCAGCCTAAGTGCCCGCTAAATCCTCCTACCATATACATAAAAAAGGCCTTCGGAGATCACACCCCCGAAGGCCCATTTCAACAGGTTAACTGTTAACGCGCGACTTAGTTCTTAGGCGCATCCGCTTCTTTGGCTTTCTTATGCGAATGTTTAGCAGCGTGGTGCTTTTTGGCCTTCGCTGGCTTGGCATCGGTCGTGGTGGTTGTGGCAGCAGCAGGTGCAGCCGTCGAACCAGACGTGGTGGTTCCCTGCGCAAACACAGGCATCGTCAACGTCAGGGCGGCAGCCAACAGGGCAAGTTTCTTAAACATGGGAAAGACCTCCGGGGTTCGTCAATTCAGATCGGTGCGCCCAACTGGGCGTCGAGGTAGATGTTGCGTCGAATATCATCAATCCCCACAAGTATGAAGCACACTTAATTCAAGGAATCCCCCTGTACTTTGGTTGCTGCACTCAAGGGAAACGCCCCGCCCCTTCAAATCCTAGAATAAAAAAGGGCGAATTCATGCGAGCGCGGGTCACGAGCCGCCCTGTTGTTGGCGCATGCACAAACTCCTCCCCGCCTAGGTAAATCCCCACATGATCCTTTGGCGTATAAAAAAATAGCAGATCCCCAGGCTGCAGCATGTCCTTTGAGACTGGCCGGGCACGACCACGTTGCTCCTGTGCTGTACGGGGCACGGGCACACCGAGTTGCTTGAACACGTAATACACGAGTCCGCTGCAATCAAAGCCTTCGGGAGTGATTCCACCAAACCGATAAGGCGCTCCAACCAACGTACTGGCCAAGGATGCCGCCTGCATGCCCAGCGAAGTCGTGGGAGCGGCCAGGTCGTGTGCCGCAGGACTTGGCGCATGTGGGTGCCCAGCACACCCTACAATCAAAAGACAGCCGAAAAGAACTGCTATTTTGCGCATGGCTCATTGTAGCTGGCGCGATTAACCAGTGGGTAACTGCTATACAAGCGCATCTCAATGCTAGTCGATCATTCCCATGCACGGGGGTGTGAATCGGCCCTATGATCTGCGGTATCGTACGGCGTGTCGCACGGCGCCTCAGTAGATACCGAGCGACGCCTGTCATTTAAGGAACGAAAAGTGCCCCTAAATACCATTCGAGTGATCGACTCTCACACGGGCGGCGAACCAACCCGTGTGGTGATCGACGGCGGCCCCCAACTGACCGGTAGTTTCGCAGACCGCGTCAAAACCCTACAAAAGAATCACGAAAACTTTCGTGCCGCAGTCTGCAACGAGCCGCGAGGTTCGGATGTGCTAGTCGGCGCCCTACTGACCCCACCTGTAGACCCCACAGCGACCGCAGGGGTCATCTTCTTTAACAACGTCGGTTATCTCGGAATGTGCGGCCACGGGACCATCGGCGTGGTTACTACGCTAGCCTGGCAGGGACTGCTCTTACCCGGTATACATCGGATCGAAACACCCGTGGGCACGGTGACCACTGAACTGCATGCATCAGGCCGAGTATCGGTACGAAACGTGCCTTCCTTTCGTCATGCTAAAGATGTGGAGGTCGAGGTACCAGGTCATGGCACTGTGCACGGTGACATTGCGTTTGGTGGTAACTGGTTCTTTCTGTGCGCCGACCATGGCAAAACTCTGGCACAAGAAAATATCGAGGAACTAGTCGATTTTAGCTGGCGTATCCGGCTCACACTTGAGTCGAAAAATATTACCGGCCGTAGTGGTGCCCACATTGATCATATTGAACTCACAAGCTCTGGGAGCCTCCCCCACATTAACAGTAAGAACTTCGTGCTGTGTCCTGGAAAAGCATACGATCGCTCGCCGTGCGGAACAGGTACCAGTGCAAAACTCGCCTGCCTGGCAGCCGATGGAAAACTAAAACCATCCGAACGCTGGCTGCAAGAAAGCATCATAGGCAGCGTCTTCGAAGGCTCATTTGAGCCTGATGAAGCAGGCATCATCCCCACCATCGAGGGAATTGCCTATGTAATGGCCGAAACCACCTTAGTTATTGATCCAAATGATCCTTATCGAAACGGTATTCCATCTGTGCAGCAAGCGATTAGCAACTGATCGCTAGCATGGAATGACGATAAAGAACGGATGTCCATACTCTCCCATGACAATGACCCGCGTGTGACTCAGGCTCCACGCTGGTCAGCACTACCCTCCCTGCCCATTCTTGCTGTTGCAGAAGAATTGGATGAAGCACTCACCAAACACCATGCAGCAGTCCTTGAGGCACCTACGGGAGCTGGCAAAAGCACGCTCGTACCACTGATCTTGTACACGGCAGGCTGGCTGCGTGGGCAGCGTGTCATCATGCTAGAGCCCCGCCGCCTTGCGGCTCGCGCAGTTGCCACACGCATGGCTCAACTCCTTGGCGAAGCAGTCGGTCAGACCGTCGGCTACAGGATGCGGCTTGATACAAAGGTCAGTCGCAGCACACGCATTGAGGTCGTCACTGAAGGGATTCTGGGCCGCATGTTAAATGACGATCCGGCACTCGAGGGCGTGGGGCTCGTGATTTTTGATGAGTTTCATGAGCGCAGCTTGTCGGCTGATCTCGGACTCGCTCTGTGCCTTGATGCACAGAAAAATATACGGAGTGATTTAAGGCTGCTGGTCATGTCAGCAACCCTGGATGGGGCAAGCATCGCACAACTCATGAGCCACGCCCCCCGAATCACCAGCGCTGGGCGTGCCTTCCCTGTGGAACTGCGCTATGCAAAACGACGTCCTGAGAATCTAGACCGGGAAATTGCTGCTACCGTCCGACGTACCCTCACTGAGGATATTGGAGACATCCTTGTTTTTTTGCCGGGAGCGGCAGAAATTCATCGACTGCAGCGCAACCTGATAGACGCACAGCTACCACCACACATCGTCGTTTTGCCGCTATTTGGCGATCTAACCCAAGCGCAACAAGATCTTGCGTTAGAGGCCAGCCCCGCTGGTCATCGCAAAATTATCCTCGCGACGAGTATTGCCGAAACCTCACTCACCATTGAGGGCGTGCGTGTCGTCATTGATTCTGGGGTCTCGCGCCGCCCGCGCTTCGATCCTGCGAGTGGCATGAGCCGTCTAGACACCATGGCGGTATCGCTGGCAAGTGCTGAGCAGCGCCGTGGCCGTGCAGGACGCGTCGCGCCTGGCGTTTGCTACCGTGTCTACACACAGGCAAGTGAACGCGAACTGCTGGCCTCTACACCACCCGAAATACTGGAGACAGATCTGTCGCCACTCGCTCTGGAGCTAGCATGTTGGGGGACTCAGGCGAGTGCACTGTCGTGGCTAGACCCACCACCGCCTGCACATTTAGCGCAGGCTAACGATTTACTCAAACTACTAGGTGCTCTAGACCAGACTGGTCGAGTCACAGCAGCTGGCCAAACAATGGCACGCATGGGGATGCATCCACGCTTAAGTCGCATGCTAATGGCTGCGCGTGGACCCGCGAAAGTCATGGCAGCACAACTCGCGGCGCTCTTATCGGACCGTGATTTGGTCAAAGGACAGATTGGCAGTCGCGACAGTGATCTCGGAAAACGTATCGATCTTTTGAATGGCCATGCCGTTGTAGGCCTTGAGGCTGATAGAGCAACTGCTGAACGCGTGCGGCGCTTAAGCTCAACATGGCAGCGCGCCATCGTCACCCCTGACGCGCTCTCAGTAGATCCTGCCATTGAAGTGCCAGATATTGGCCTGCTACTAGCATGCGCATATCCTGACCGCATTGCCAGACGACGCGCAGAAACAGGCCGCTATGTATTAGCCAATGGTCGTGGGGCCGCTTTTCAAACAGCAGACTCGCTCTCCCAGCACGAATTTCTTGTGATCGCGACCGTAGATGGTGGCGATCGAGATGCACGCATTCAGCTCGCAGCAGCACTCGATAAGTCTTTGCTAATAAAACACTTTAAAGATTCAGTCACTATAAGAGACCGTATCGAGTGGGATCGAAGGCAAAGCGCTGTGATTTCAAAACGGGAGCGCTGTTTTGGTGAGCTCGTTTTGGAAGACAGTGTTTTAACAGGAATGCCGCCATCGGCAACGGTTGAGGCTATGCTTGCCGGAATCGCCGAAATGGGGCTGAACTGCCTTCCCTGGACGCCAACGGCGACTGCTTTCCGAGATCGCGTCCTTTTTTTGAAAAACCTCGACTCAGACTCAGAAAAGGTTTTATGGCCAGATTTATCTGACACGGCTCTCATGGCAACGTTGGCTGAGTGGCTTGCACCCTATTTGGATGGCATCAGCAGACGCGACCATCTTTCGAAACTAAACCTCGCGAATATACTTAAAAACAGCCTTAATTATGCGCAGCAAAAGTTTCTCGATCAACTTGCGCCTACCCATCTGACCGTGCCAAGCGGATCACAGATTCCGATCAATTACACACCGGACGGCCCCACGATGTCTGTGCGCTTACAAGAAATGTTTGGTCTCAGCACGACGCCACTGATCGCCGGTAAAACGCCCCTGACTATTGAGCTGTTATCACCCGCGCGCCGACCAGTACAAGTGACGCGTGATCTTTCAAGTTTCTGGAGTCGCGGCTACATTGAGGTAAAGAAAGAACTCAAGGGCAGATATCCAAAGCACTATTGGCCAGATGATCCCCTAGTAGCACAAGCAACTGCTCGCGCAAAACCTCGCCACTAAAACGCGCATCTTTAACTACTTGGCTGCAGTACGCCGCATGAATCGATGCACCAACACCCAATAGATAAAACCCAGTATTAACAAAGCACCAAGAACCCAGACACTCGCGTGTTTTAAGTTACCGGCAACAAGCGCTTGGTCACGTCCTGCGGTTACTCCGACCCAGCAGAGCACACTGCTCCAGATGGCGGCGCCAACTAGCGTCGCTAAGCTGTACCAGCCAAAATGCATACGCGCTATACCAGCTGGAATTCCAATCAGATGACGGATCACCGGCAGGAGTCGCGCGGCAAAGACACCGTAGCTACCAAATTGGGCAGCCCAACGTTCTGCCCGCTCAATGGTCTGTGGGGCGAGCAGAATATAGCGCCCGTAACGCAGAATGAGCGGCCTACCAAAGCATCGGGCCAGCAAATACATCACGGAGGCCCCACACCATGAGCCCACCGTCGAGGCGACGACGAGACCTAGGAGCGACATATTGCCAGTACTGACAGCCAAAAAAGCTGCTGGCGGAATCACCATTTCCGATGGAATTGGTACGATTGAGCTTTCCAGTGCCATTAAGACAGCAACCAGCGCATACCCACCAGTACTGAGAGCTCCTAAGTACCAGCCGATGATTGCCTGAATCATGTGATCTCCCTGTGCACTAACTCGTACGATACCTGATAATGAACTCGACCAATATGTGGATCAGGATCACGACGTGCGCCTCGGAGCCCCGAAGATGTCTATCATAATCCGTTTCCTTTGGGCGCTAAGTGCTAGCGGTCTGTTGATACCTTGTGCCAATTCTCAAGAATCACAGGACCCCCTGCTCAGACGCGCGTCAACCGCGCTAGTCAGCTGGAGAGCTCCGACCGTTTCTAGCAAGCCCGTCAGCGTCCGTTTGATTGGTATTAACGACTTTCATGGGGAGCTCCTGTCACAAACAGATCCCAGCGGCCACGACGTTGGAGGCGCTGCCGTCCTTGCCGCCTACATTGCTGCCGAACGGGCCTCGATTAAGAACCACTCCCTACTGCTGATTGCTGGAGACTCAATCGGTGCAAGCCCATTAATTTCAGGTCTACTGCAAGATGAGCCGACGATACGCGTGCTGAATGCCTTGGCTGTGGGAGACTGCCCGTTCATCAGTCGGCACAAAACACCTGACCCGACTCCACCCATGACGCGCTGCCAGACAATTGCGACCGTAGGTAACCATGAATTTGACCATGGCACCACTGAACTCACGCGTCTGCTCTATGGAAGTACGACAAGTAAAACACCTGCATGGCCGGGCAGTCGCATCCCGTTTACAGCTGCTAATATTTTGTTAGAAGGCACAGATCAATCCCTCTTCCCGACTTCATTGATCGCAAATCTCGGTGATCTGCGTATCGGCATTATTGGTGCCGGCCTCTCATCGACGCCCTCACTTGTTTCGACAGCCCAGATCCACGATCTGCGGTTCACCTCCGAAGCTCCTGCCATTAATAAAGAAGTGACCCGCCTGAAGGCCGCCGGGGTTAATACCATCGTATTGGTCATCCACCAAGGCCTATATTCGCCCTCAACACCCCAGCCAGCGACTTTGGTAATTGATGAACTTCAAGGCGGCCTTAAAGAAGTATTAGCTGAACTAGACGGCGGCATTGACGTCATCGTTGCCGGGCATACTCACAGTTTTAACAATATGCTGGTTCGTCTACGCGACGGTTCGGAAGCTCTAGTTACTCAGGCTCGCAGCTATGGCACCTCCTATAGCGCCATCGACTTGGTCATAGACCAAGCGAATGGCCGAACGATCGAGAAATCTGCTCGTATCATGACTGCTTGGACCAATAGCGTGACCGGTCAACATCCTGATCGCACGATTGAGAAGATCGTTGCCGATGCCAATAACAAGACGCGGGCAATCGCAAATCGACAGATTGGGATCGCGGATCAACCTATCCGACGCGAGCCATCCCCGTCCGGAGAGTCTGCCCTCGGCGATCTCGTCGCTGATGCACAGCGTGCCGCTGCTGGCACCGAAATTGCCTTCATGAACCAAGGCGGTCTACGCCATGACCTAGAAGCTGGCCCGATCTCATACGGTCAACTGCACTCGATACAGCCTTTCGGAAATGTTGTGAAACGATTCTCGCTAACTGGCGAACAAGTGTTGCGTCTATTAATGGAGCAGTGGACTGGAAAACACGCCAAAACCCCTTTGTTCTTGCATCCATCTGGCTTGCGTTATGAATATGATTTAAGCGCTCTGCCTGTCAGTCAGCTCATTGCGGCATGGGATGCTGACGGTCAGCCCATTGATCGCGACAGGCATTACACGGTCGCTGCAAGTGACTACTTGCTTGGTGGCGGTGACTCGTATCCAGTGTTTAGCGAAGTCACAACTGCCGAGACAGTGGCACTGGATCTTGTAGCATTGGAACACTGGCTAACTGTCGCTAAGATGCCACTTGTGTATCACGCTGACGGACGAATTAAGCGACGCACGGGGGCTCCATGTGTACCAAGCGGTCTACCATGCCCCGCCACTTTAAGGAGTTCGCCATGACGAGCAGGGACACGTTGCGATTACTTTTTGGCTGCATCCTATTAACCATGGTTGCCGTAACACTGTGGGCAAGTAGTAACCAATCCATTTGGCAATGGCAGGGCCTCGCCCAACAACCAGATAGAGCGTGGACGATCGCGACACTCTGTGATGCGTATGCCGGATTTCTGACGTTTTACGCATGGGTCTACTACAAGGAGCATGCGATAGGCCGCGTGACTTGGTTTATCGCAATCATGCTATTTGGCAACATTGCAATGGCGAGCTTTATGCTACGAGAGCTCGCGCGCCTCAAAGCAAATGAGCCTCTCGAACAGTTACTCATGAGACGTCCCGATGCTCGCTGATCAGGCGCTCTAGCCGCATGCATACTAATTTCTAGGACAAACTTCTTTCCGTGCTTTTTAGTTATTGATGTTTGTATAAGTGAGGTTCTGAGATGAATGCCTCTGTCGATCCGCAGAATACAACGACGTCATGGCAGCTTGAGTTGCTGGAGAAGAATTTACTCCCAGATTTTGTCATACGCTTTGGCATACGCAGGCTGCTGAAACAACGACTCCGGAGCGAAAACAGAGGAAATCCCGAAGCGCAACAAGCACATTTGAGCAAACTCGTTGCGATGCTGAGTGACAGCCCTATCGCAATCCACACGCAGGCGGCAAATGAGCAACACTACGAATTGCCTAGTGGCTTTTTCGAGCTGGTGCTAGGTCGGCATTTAAAATATTCAAGTTGCCTTTACGACCTAGCAGGGCCAACCAACCTAGAAAGTGGCCGCGGCGGTAGTGCCCTTGATTCTGCTGAGGCTGCCATGCTCGAGCTCACGATTCAGCGTGCACATATCAGCGATGGTGACCGGATACTTGAACTAGGATGTGGTTGGGGGTCGCTGACCCTCTACATGGCAGAGAAGTTTCCGTCTGCAAGAATTGTTGGAGTATCAAATTCTGCTTCGCAACGCGCCTTCATTCGCGCCCGCGCCAAAGAGCGGGGGCTAACTAATATTGAAATCATGACCTGTGACGCGAATGTTTTGCAGTTTCCAGTAGGCACAGTGTTTGACCGGGTTGTATCCGTTGAGATGTTTGAACATATGCGCAATTACCGGAGCTTACTGAGCAAGATCGCAAACTGGCTGCGGCCGGACGGCACTCTTTTTGTCCATATTTTCACGCATCGCGAATATGCTTACACGTTTGAGATTGAACACTCAGATGATTGGATGGCGCGCTGGTTTTTCTCAGGCGGCATCATGCCATCGGATGATCTGCTTCTTTACTTTCAAGAAGATATGAGAATCGTCAAACATTGGCACGTTGATGGTCGGCACTACCAGCGTACTGCTGAGGACTGGCTGGGCAATATGGATCGGAACGTAGGTGCTATACGCCCCCTATTAGAGAGCACGTATGGTGCTGAAAATACGACCCTGTGGTGGGTGCGGTGGCGCGTGTTTTTTATGTCCTGCGCCGAGCTGTGGGGTTATAAAAAAGGGCGAGAGTGGCTAGTCTCCCACTATTTATTTAAGAAGCCCGCTTAAGGGGCCGCTCACCAAAGTGTGTGGTAACGATTTTGATGCCATTGCGAGAGTCTGGATCGTGCGGTGTTAAATTGGCTGAAATTCAAAAAACCGCTTATGAAGGGTTGATCCGTCACGGAATTGTGTCAGACTCCTGCGCTTCTGGGCTCCAAGGCTACTTCCATTAGTACTCACCCCCCATGCCGCACACAACCACCGCCTGGAGCACGGCTAGTCGCGGCGCGCCTTCGCGCTTTGACCTAATAGCCCTAATTTTGATTGTTGGCTTGCTTGCCTTTCTGGCAGCAGGCAGCAGGGGCGTCCTTGCGCCACTAGACGCCATCACTGCCAAACAGATCTCGCTAGCGCCTAGCCATCTTCCTGAATATGCGGCACGCACCACACTGCGCATGCTGGCGGCAATGTGTCTATCGCTGCTGTTCACCTTCACGTATGCGACATGGGCGGCAAAAAGCCCGCGCGCTGGCCGCATATTAGTGCCATTGCTCGACGTGCTGCAGTCAGTTCCAATTCTCGGCTTTATCTCCATGACGGTTGTTTGGTTTATGGCCTTGGCGCCTGGAAAGGTGTTAGGCGCTGAATTTGCTGCCATTTTTGGGATCTTCACGAGCCAAGCTTGGAACATGGCTTTCAGCTTTTATCAAAGCCTGCGAACTGTCCCGACAGAGCTTGCCGAGGCAGCACGTAGCTTTCGGCTATCGGCGTGGGCTCGCTTCTGGCGCCTCGAAGTCCCGTTTGCAATGCCGCCATTAGTTTGGAACATGATGATGTCCATGTCCGGCGGTTGGTTCTTCGTAGTGGCCTCTGAGGCCATCAGCGTAGGGTCTACAACGGTGACTTTACCTGGCATGGGCGCGTACATCGCGCTGGCGATTGAGCAAAAAAATCTGTCTGCGGTTGGCTGGGCTATAGGCACCATGCTGATCGTCATATTGATCTACGATCAGGTGCTTTTTAGACCCCTAGTGGCATGGGCCGACCGTTTCCGTGTTGAGCAAGAAGCTGGCGATCTACCGCCACGATCTTGGCTATTAGAAGCGCTCGGAGCCTCGCATTTTGTGGCACGCTCTCTACGCATGATGCGACGCAGTTCGCGCGTCGTTAGCGCGGCCTTTGTCGCAGCACCTGGACTACCACAATTTGAATCGCCGCTAGCGGCAAAGAGATTAGATTTTGCGGCGGTGATTGTAGTAGGCACATTACTAGCACTGGCTGTATGGCAAACCTTTCAATTCTTGGCTCCGGAACTGAATTGGCGTGACATCGCTGTGACCGTCGGACTCGGGGCTATCACGATGGTCAGAGTCTTTGTGCTGATTACGCTGGCAAGCCTGTTTTGGGTGCCCATCGGCGTATGGATCGGATTAAAACCCCGCGTTGCCCGCGTGGTGCAGCCCCTCGCGCAATTTATGGCCGCATTTCCGACAAATCTGCTCTTTCCAGTCGTTGTATTCATTATCGTTACATGGAAACTCAACCAAAATATCTGGCTGAGTCCGTTAATGATTCTCGGCACACAGTGGTACATATTATTTAATGTCATTGCGGGCGCCTCTGCCATGCCGAGCGAGATGAGGCATGTTGCTCAAAACTTCCATGTCCGCGGCTGGCTCTGGTGGCGTAGAGTCGCCCTGCCCGCCGTCTTCCCGTTTTATGTGACCGGCGCTCTAACGGCCTCTGGGGGCTCCTGGAATGCAAGTATCGTGGCTGAAGTGGCAAGTTGGGGGAATGAGCGTATCGAGGCGACGGGCCTAGGCGCATATATCGCCAATGCAACGGCTGTGGGTGATTTTCATCGTATCGTGCTCGGTGTCGTCACAATGAGCGTGTATGTATTACTGATCAACCGCCTCTTATGGCGCCCTTTGTACTACTTTGCAGAACGTAAGTTCCGGCTGAGCTAAGCACATGAATGCAATCCTTAGACCTACGACTCATCAACAGCCTTTGCTAACGGTCGATCGTGCTCGGAAGACTTTTCCACGCGGCGATGGCGGTGAATTGCTGGTGCTGGACGATGTCAGCCTGAGCCTTGCCCCCGGTGAGGTTGTAGGCCTATTGGGACGCTCTGGCTCTGGAAAATCGACACTCCTACGCCTTATTGCCGGACTGTCTGAACCCTCCGGCGGCGAAGTGCGTTATTTAGGTGAAAAGATTGAAGGCCCCGCTGCTGGCATTTCAATGGTGTTTCAAGGTTTTGCACTCTTCCCATGGCTCACCGTCTATGAAAATGTAGCGCTTGGGCTAGAGGCACTCCATGTCTCTCGTGAGGAAATTCGCCGCCGGTCTTTGCAGGCTATCGATCTGATAGGCCTCGACGGATTTGAATCTGCTTATCCGCGCGAACTTTCCGGTGGCATGCGTCAGCGTGTGGGCTTCGCCCGTGCTTTGGTTGTACACCCGAGCATTATGCTGATGGACGAGCCTTTTTCAGCACTTGACGTACTCACTGCGGAAAACTTGCGCACAGACTTTCTCGACTTGTGGTCTGAAGGCAAGATGCCGATCAAAGGTGTGCTGCTTGTGACGCATAATATTGAGGAAGCGGTGCAAATGTGTGACCGGATCCTGGTGTTCGCGACCAACCCTGGTCGCATCGTCACAAGCATCGACGTCACGATCCCTAGACCACGTGACCGCCTTGATCCTGCCTTTGCTGCGCTCGTGGAGCGAATTTATGTAGAAATGACGGCGAAACCAGGCAGAGGCGCAGTCACTCGCCTAGAACGGACAGCAGGCACAGGCATCGACACTATCCTCCCACGCGTCTCCTCAAGCCTGCTGTCAGGACTACTTGAGACAGTTGCTGTTCAGCCGTTTAATGGCAAAGCTGATTTGCCCGAGATAGCCTCGGAATTACAACTAGAAATCGATGAACTCTTTCCAGTGGTCGAATCACTGCAAATGTTACGTTTCGCAGAAGTCGAAGGTGGCGATCTACGCTTGACCACTGATGGCATCGCCTTTGCTGACTCGAGCAGCGATGAACGCAAAATAATGTTCGCACGCCACATGCTTGCGTACGTGCCACTAGCTGCCCACATTCGTCGCGTACTCGACGAACGCGAAAGTCATCATGCTCCTAAAAGCCGTTTTCTGGATGAGCTTGAGGATCATATGTCGCCAGGATCAGCCGATCAGACCTTGCGCGCAGTGGTTAGCTGGGCGCGATACGCTGAAGCGTTCGCCTATGATGACGAAACTGGCACGTTCAGTCTCGAGAATCCGAGCTAGCAAGCCACCATGTGTTTAGAGTCTGTCAAGTTTCCAAAGCCGTGGAAACCAGCGGATCCACAGAGCTGCCACTGTCATCGTTGCGAGGCCACCGATCATCACCGCAGGCTTTAAGCCCCACCAAGCGCCAGTCACGCCGGATTCAAACTCGCCGAACTCATTCGATGCTCCAATAAACATCCAACTGACGGCCCCAACACGACCACGCATTTCATCTGGCGTCTCTAACTGTACGAGCACATGACGTATAAATACGCTGATCATGTCCGCGGCGCCAAGTATCACCAAAGCGAGCAGCGAGATCCAGAAGTTTGTTGATGCTCCGAAAACGATGGTCGCGATTCCAAATACAATGACTCCAGCGAACATAAAAAATCCCGCGCGCTGGGTAATTGGCCGCACTGCCAAAGCCACTGCAACGGCCGCAGCACCAATACCAGGTGCTGCTCGCAACCAGCCAAGACCGATTGCATCAACATGCAAGACATCGATCGCATAGGCTGGCAATAAAGCTGTCGAACCACCGAAAAGTACTGCGAATAGGTCTAGAGAAATGGCGCCAAGAACCACATCTCGCCGCCATACAAACCGTAACCCTTCCACAACACTTACCCACGTTGCCGGACTTGTGAATTTGACCAACCGTGGCGCACAAATTCCACGATACACCAACGCTGCGAAGGCAAGCAGAACTGCAACTAGACTATAAACTGCTGCAGGCCCTAGTGTCGCGTACAGGACACCAGCGAGCGCCGGCCCCGCGACAGTTGCGATTTGCCATGTCGAGGAACTGATTGCAACAGCATTACTAAATAACTCAGGCTTAACAAGGTTAGGGAGTAATGCATTATTGGCAGGTGCCATAAAAGCCCGGACTACACCAACCGGCACTAAAATAGCGAATACCATCACCGCACGCTGGGCACCGTAAAGTGTCCATAGTAGTAACGCTATAGCACCCATGCATTCAACGAGTAAGCAGCACAGCACAATGCTTTTACGATCGACCCGATCTGCGACATGGCCTGCAATCAGCACACAAACAATGAACGGCAGAAATTGGGAGAGGCCGATTAGCCCTAAAGCGAGTGCACTGTGGGTAATTGAGTAAACTTGAATGCCAATGGCAACCGTCTGTATTTGCATTGCAAGTGCACCGACTAGGCGGGACATCAGAAATCGACTGACAGAAGGCGTTGAGAACACCTGCCGCATACCATGCATACGCGCCCACGCTAAGGAACCCATCAGCCGTTACTCATACGGCACTAGAATCGGTGGAGCGCGCCAACCAAGGCTCTATGATGCGCGCTAACTCTTCTGGAGCATCGTGGTGCAGCATATGGCCGGCCGTGGCAACAGTAACGACTTTCAGGTTTTGATAAAGTCTGGCAAGGCTCTCAACAGTACCTTCGTCACCCAAACCAAGACGGAACTCAGATTCTCCACCCAGAACTAAAAGCCCAGGCGCCACGCATTCACGCCAGCATGCCCTAGCTCCGTCTCTTTGGTACAAAACTGGATTGATGATTTTATGATATGGATCTGCACAAATCGTGTAGCTCCCATCGGGCAAACGTCGACTCCATTCAGCCGCAACAAAGAGTGCGCGGCTATCAGTCAGTCGCTTGTTACGGCGCTGCAAGACCGCTGCAAAGTCCTCAATAGAAGCAAAGCGCGAAAAGGTAGGTTCTGTCCGTAGCTCCTCTAGCCAGCGGCGAAAGCGACTTGGCGTTTCAGCTGCTGTTGTAGGGGGCAGACCGAAGCCCTCTAAATTCAGCAAAGCGCGTACCCGCTCGGGACGCACGCCCGCATACAGGCTGGCAACATGTCCACCCATGCTATGCCCAACGAGTACGGCGCCTGAATTAGGAATCATCATGTCAAGAAACTGATCAAGGTCAGCAAGGTAATCTGGGAACCAATACGGCTCATTACGCCACTGGCTACCTCCGAACCCACGCCAATCAAGCGCGACTATCGGATATTCGTCCGTCAACGAATCAATCACGAACTGAAACGTTGCTGCCGTGTCAGCCCAACCGTGTAGATAAACGGTAGGCTCCGCCTGTGGGTCTCCCCACGCAAGCACTCGGTGCTCACACCCCCGTAGCTGTATGAATGACTGCCGTGGCACCCGTCGACTTTTATAAATCATAGCGTTCTATCGCACCACGTTCCCTGCCCATAATCACTCTAAGTTTAGAAATCAGCCACTCAGAAAGCTGGTATACGCAGGATTGCTCGTTTCTTCCACATAATGAAATTTGAGCTCTCTTAAATGCATTAAGAAATCGGTTTCAGTATTTGTCGGGACCTGGATACCGGCCAACACTCGGCCGTAGTCTGATCCGTGATTCCTGTAGTGAAACAAACTGATATTCCAGCGACTACCGATGGCCTGAAGAAACCGCAGTAACGCGCCTGGCCGCTCTGGAAACTCGAATCGAAATAAGCGCTCATTCTGTAGCCCCTGAGCCACGCCCCCAACCATGTAACGTGCGTGGAGTTTCGCAACCTCATTCGTACTCATGTCGATTACTGGAAAGCCTGCTTGCCGAATTTGACTTTCGACGAGTTCTTTTTCAGCAGCGCCACCTGATAGCGCGATACCGACGAACATGTGCGCTTTAGTGGCATTAGCAAAGCGATAGTTGAATTCAGTAATGCTCCGAGACCCCAACGTCTCGCAGAAGTTCAAAAAACTCCCTGGTTTTTCAGGTATCTCCACTGCAAACAGCGCTTCCCTCTGTTGGCCTAAGTCAGCACGCTCAGCCACATGCCGCAGGCGATCAAAATTCATGTTGGCGCCGCAATTAAGAGTCACCACTGTTTTACCGATAGCGCCCTCACGGGTAACCCATTTTTTAAGACCAGCCACTGCAAGAGCGCCCGCTGGTTCCACAATGGATCTTGTATCCTCAAATATGTCTTGAATCGCTGCACAAATCTCGTCTGTTGTGACAAGAATTACCTCATCAACATATTTTCTTGCGAGACGAAATGGCTCTTGACCTACTCGTTTGACAGCAACTCCATCTGCGAAGATGCCTACGCGGTCAAGCGTAATCCGCTCACCAGCAGCCAGCGAGTCGTGCATACTCGCGGCGTCTTCTGGCTCAACTCCGATTATTTTAATCTCCGGTCTGAGCGCTTTTACGTAGCTCGCGATACCTGCAATTAGGCCCCCACCACCGATCGGAACAAAGATCGCATCAATTGGTCCCGGATTCTGTTCAAGAATTTCCATAGCGATAGTGCCCTGCCCAGCGATAACCTGCACATCATCGAACGGATGGATGAACGTGAGGCCACTCTCAGCAGCTATGGTTTGAGCATGCTGGTTTGCGGCATCGTAATCGTCACCGACCAGCTCGATCTCGCCACCGAGTGCGCGTACAGCATCAACTTTTATCTGCGGGGTGGTACGAGGCATAACAACATGAGCGCGAATGCCGCGCCGTCCTGCTGCTAACGCGACCCCCTGAGCATGGTTACCAGCCGACGCGCAAATAACGCCGCGGGATGCTTCTTTGTTGGTTAGCGACGCAATTTTGTTTGATGCACCACGTAACTTAAAGGAAAATACGGGCTGTAGGTCTTCACGTTTAAACAACGTGTTGTTTTGTAAACGCTTTGATAGCCTGGGGGCCGGCTCAAGTGGTGACTTGATTGCGACCTCATAGACGTTCGCCTGACGTATCAACTCGACGTAATTAGTACTCATAGGCGTATCTTGGGGGTAACGCGGCTAGAGCTGCAATACCGAACCTCCCTTGATCTCCTACAATCTGGATTTTTATGAGCAAATTGCTTAAGAAACCGCACGTAAGGTCGGCCTTCCTTTGTTAAAGATCGGCATTGATGTGGAATTTCGGCGCCCACAGCCGGCCCCCCAGCGGGTGGCGCTGCGGACGCTTGCGCTTGCGGCTGTAGCCTGCCGGGGCGCGCTCGAAAGGGACGGGCCCCAGGTGCAAGCGTATGAGCTGCACAGGCAAATACATCAGTGGCTTATCCAGGTGGGGGTTGATGGTGAATTCGAGGACGCGGAACGACAGTTATTTCTACAACCTCTAGGGACACTCTCAGATACGCAAAGGATGACTGCAGCGCTTCATGGCACAGCGACTGGCGTCCTTGGGTGGGGGCTGAAAGCCGTAGATTTGCCAGAGATTGACACTGAGGTCGATGTGCTTGCCGTCATCGATCAACTTGGCTGGCTAAATCCGCAAGCAGCTGGATTATTGAATACCTTGCGACTGCGGGCACGCACAGACATGGTGGCGCTCGCCGAACAACTAGAAGTGACTCAATGGTGGCTGGAGCACAGCGCTGCGGGCTCAAAGCCGGCTAGCCTTGCTCATTTTAAATCAGTGAGCGATAGCGCAAATGCTACAGGCATGCGTCTTGGCCCAGACGGAACCCCATGGATCGATGGCGCACCGCTAACACAGGCATCCAAAGAACGTGCACTGCAAATCACGCTGTCTGTGCGCACCCGGCGACGTGCCTTATTGTGGCTCTTAGGACAGGCAGAGCTCTATTCCACGATCGACACTGACCTTTAAGTTAAGCCCATGCCAACAGACAGTTAATCGAGTAGCTGCCGAATAGCCTTGAGAATTGCTTTCGTTGGCGATTCGATCTGCGCACGAGTTACATCGCGCACCTCGCTAACAACGCTAGACAGCGCCACACTGGTGTCGACAACTCGCCGGCTCGGGGTGGTCAGTGTTTGTTGGGCGGATGGACCCACAATCGATGCGCCAGATTCCAAACCTAGACATAGGGCTTTACGTACCAAATTGGGCCTTTGACGCGCGATCTCGATTGCAAGCATGGCTCCATGCCCCACGCCGATCAGATCAATTCGATACAAGCATAGATCCTCAAATAACCGGATCAGAATCGCCACACTATCTGCGAAGCCTGCGCTCGCAGATAGCTTATCAGACGCGCCATAACCCGGTAAATCCACTGCATAAACAGATCGATCTGCAGCCATCACCGGTAAAAACTGACCGAACATCCGGCTGGAGCACCCGTGATCATGAAGACAGATTAAGGGCAGCGGCTCATCAAATCCACCCGTATGCGGCAAGGCCGAACTCAAGTGAAGCTGGCCATACTTGAATTCGACATAGCTGCGCCTAAGACGGGCGGCATTCACTAAGTGGGCTGCTTCTTGCATAGAGATCCTAATGCCATTTTTTACAAAGCTCGTCAGGCTTCTCTATGGGGCGCTAACGGCAACGCCATAGAAACCCTGGGTGGCTTGCAGTTTAGTCGAGTTATTTTTTCTGTGCGCAATGCGCGACTGAGATTTTCTAAAGTCAGACGTAGGCCACATTTTGTGTGCCGAGTCGCACTCAATAGTTAAACCAAATGCGCCGCGCCGGGTAGTTATTGTTAATAGCGCGCTGGCTGTTTACATAATACGCAAGAAAAACGGAGATTATCCAATCAGCATCGTCGCGTGGATACCCTGCTAGGTCTCAGATTTTTCAAACACTAACACTGTCCCATTGATACAAAACCGTAATCCTGTTGGTCGTGGCCCGTCTGGAAATACGTGTCCCAAATGGCCATCGCAGCGAGCACAGACAACTTCGGTTCGCTCCATCCCATGGCTATGATCAGTATGGGTGGCGATAGCGTCAGCTACTGGGGCAAAAAAACTCGGCCACCCTGTTCCACTGTTAAACTTTGTATCCGAGGTAAATAAGTGGCTACCACAGCCGGCGCACCGGTAAGCCCCTGTGCGATACTCCTTATCGAGTGGACTCGATCGTGGCGGTTCGGTGCCACGTTCTTTCAATACCCGCTGCTGCTCTGGTGTTAAAATCATGCACCAGTCTGCAGATGCGGAATCTAGGTCTTGTTTATCGTCTGCCATAACTCACCATTACCGCGTTGCTTCGCCAAACGTATATGTTACACGCCCACACGGATTTTGCCTGCCGCCTAGCTGCACTGCTCGGGCTCTTGTGCCCACTACTAGGCAGTGCAGCTACCACAGTAGGGTTACCACAGCCACGCTTGGTGCCTGGTGGTATCGCTGTGATTGCGGTAGGCCCAAGCAGTGCGGCGGCTCCTGAAGTATTTCAAGACGGGCATCGAGTATTAGTCGTTGATGCTGATTCGCAATGGCAGGCGATTGTTGGATTACCCTTATCGCTAGAGCCAGGCGAACAATTCGTAGAGGTGCGCCGCGGAGGCAGTGACAAAGAAAAACGCAGCCTCGTTATTGAAAGCAAACCTTATGCTACTCAAGCTCTTACGGTCGAACCTAAGCACGTTGATCTGTCGAAAAAAGATCTTGCCCGCTATAACAAAGAAAGCAAGCGCCTTGCTGAGCTGTTCAGTAATTTTACAGCGAAGCCACCACCCACTCTGGCCTTTGGCGCACCCGTCGATGGCTTGCGCTCAAGCTCCTTTGGTCTACGCCGGGTATTTAATGGGCAGTCACGCAATCCCCATACCGGCATGGATATTGCGGCAGCAACGGGCACGCCAGTCGCCGCCGCCGCCGCAGGCATCGTCATTGAAGCGAGCAATTATTTCTTTAACGGCAACACAGTCATCATCGACCATGGGCAAGGTCTTATCAGTCTGTACTGCCATCTGAGCCGCATTAATGTCAGTGCTGGGCAACACATGAGTCAGGGGCAGAATCTTGGCCTGGTGGGGGCAACTGGTCGCGTGACAGGACCGCACTTGCATTTCAGCGTCATGCTTAATCACGCATGGGTGGACCCGGAACTTTTTTTACCCGCCGCTTCAAATACTGAGTAAGGCTCCCTAATCAGCGCAAATTGTCGCGCAATACGTAGGCTAGCCGAGCACCAGCACGCAATAACTGTTGCTTAACTAATATCACTGCCGACTGCTGATACTCGGGGGTCAATGCCAGCGCCCCATTATTTGACTCCCCACAACGAAAGTTCGGCAGCTGACCATAGACCTGCCGCTGAGCCAAGCCATAGGACTCCTCGAGCCAGTCATTTATGGCGAATGACCCCGTCTTTAGCTGCTTTTTGTCATCACTCACCAGCTGCTCTGCGAACTGTTGAGTACTATGTCCGGCCATTGCCAGCACTACAAAATCGCTATCCCAGACGCTATGTAACTTGTGCTCAGCCCGATGTCCTGGCAGCACAACGATAACCTCATTGCCTCCTCGATCATGATTATTGGCGGCATGTAGTGGCTGATGGACATCCGCGACAAGATGCACAATGACCCGCAACGAAAAAAGGCGCTGCTCTTTGGATGCTCCGTGATCTTTCAAAACCGCAAGGTTTGCATCATACGCTCGTGAAGCGCATTGGCCGTCTTTACAGTACTGCTCAAGAGCCACTGATGGTCCACAGATTGGTCGATCATTGTAGTGCCAGTGCTCGGAACCAGGAACTGTGTGCTTAAGCGCCAAGCGCTCGTGGTCTAACCAAAGGCCCACGGAGTCTAACTGCTCACCATCAGTTAGCTGCGCAATTGCCCGCAATGTTTGCTTGTCCAGCAACTGCTCGGCAACAGCCCCTACAACTTGGTGTCCTTGCTGTCCCCATCCAAACGCTGGTATCGCAGCGAGTAGTGCAATAGCAGCACATAAAACCCGGATTGCTCTGCGAGCATTATGTGAGCGCATTGACTATGCCTACCATTGCCCCGTATTTACCATCGACTTCCATGGCTCTGCTAAGGGGAGCGCTGCGCCCTGCTGCAGCAGCTCAATCGAAATATTATCGGGGGACCGAATGAATGCCATTCGGCCATCACGCGGCGGTCTATTTATAATGACGCCAGCATCCATCAGCTTTTGGCAGGTTGTATAAATATTAGTGACTTCATACGCCAGATGACCAAACGCGCGTCCGATACCATATATCTCCGGATCCCAGTTATACGTTAGCTCCACATGGACATCGGGATTTTCCGGTGCTCCCAGATAAACGAGGGTGAAGCGGCCCGCCTCACTTTCGTAACGCTTTATCTCCGCCAATCCAAGTTTGTTGCAATAAAAATCAAGCGACGCCGTAAGGTCAGAAACCCTAACCATCGTGTGCAAAAATTTCATAAAAGTCTCCGAACTGTAACTGGTCTACTCTTGCCATTGTATCGCAGGTACCGCCTGTTACTAGCGCCTTATGGTAGGCTGGCACTACAGTTCTTAAGAGACCTTAAAGCATGACAGCGGCATCACAAACAGCGCGACACATCGTAAGAGCCGCGTTTGTAATCACTCTCACGATGGTCAGTGCCTGCGCTGTGTCGCCCGCCTCGCCATCATTAAGCGTACAACAAGGCGAGGAAATCCTTGCGGAACTGAAAGATTTACGTCAATTAGTTGGTGACCTTCGCCAAGAGCAGCACGCTGCGCAACAAGCCAATGTCTCTCCATCAATTGAAATCAAAGATTCAGGCGCAAATGCGCTCGGCTCACCCACCGCGCAAGCGGTGCTCGTTGAGTACACAGACTATCAGTGCCCATTCTGCAAGCGCTTCCATGACGAGACGCTGCCGGAGCTCAAAAAGCGATACATCGATACTGGCAAACTGCGCTACGAAGTGCGGGACATGCCACTGTCATTTCATCCGTTTGCGATGTCTGCCGCGATTGCTGCCTACTGTAGTGGCCAACAAGATCAGTTTTGGCCAGTACATGAAGCGCTTTTTCAATCGCAGGTGGCACTCTCTGCGGCAAAGGTTAGACAAATAGCAATCGGTTTTGGTGTCAATGCAGCTCAGTTTGATGCCTGCATCGCCAACTCAGCTTCTCGACAATACGTTGAGAACAATATTGCTGAGGCGACACGTATTGGCATCAATGGAACGCCTGGCTTTATTTTAGCGAAGAAAGGTGACGGTAGCCTTGCTGGAACACTCATCCTCGGAGCACAACCAATCACCGTCTTTATTGCTAAAGTTGACGATATTCTAGCCGCGGCATCCCCAAAACGGTAAGCCTAGTGGTGCAGAACCTCCCTTAAAAACCATTCTGCGATTGGAGCTAAAAACCAAAGCCACCCCAGATGGACCTTATTAGCTATAGCGGCAAGCGCTGCTAGGGAGATGAGACACTGGATCCAATCTGGATGCCCGAGGCCTGCGGAAAAAAGCACGCTCGACGTCACAGTAAGTGCAAAACTCGCAATGACTCCGACGACGCTCGCCGTTACCATGCTCAGCGCGTACTCTAGTCGATGATTACCAAAGAACTCTCTGATACGTGGCGCGCCAAAAAGAACAAGTACGAACGACGGCAAAAATACTCCCCATGCCACCAGGCAGGCGGTGAGCAATGCTGCGGAAAATGGCGCCATTGATCCTGGGTTGTTCCAGCCGATGATGAATCCGTAAAACTGCAACACCAACATCAAAGGCCCAGGAGTAGTCTCCGCAAGCGCAAGCCCCGCGATGACCTGTGACTCGCTGATCCAATGTAGAGTTGCACTAAGCTCATGATTGATATAGCCAAGTATTGAGTAGGCACCGCCAAAGGTGACAACCGCAGCAAGCGAAAATGTATGGTAGACCTGCGCAAATAAGAGTGCCCTTGGACTGCTTTTTAAGAGCACCAATGGCAACAGCCATAGAGCGAGGCCACCGCCGAGCACTCCAGCGCCCGTGCGCCAGTCAATACTGTGACGACGCCGATGCATCTGCTGCTGACACGGCCGTGCCAACAGATAAGTAACCAGAAATATTGCCGTGACCACCAGCGGAAATGGCAAGCCGACTAGTGCTACACCAATGAAGGCGCCTACGGCGACAAGGCCGAAGCTTGTTGTGGTCAATGTGCGCCTGGCAAAGCGTGAAACTGCATCCATCAGTAAGGCAACAACCACCGCTTTCATACCCGCGGCCACTAAGACCACGGCAGGATGCGCTCCAAAAATCACAAAACCAAACGACAGAACGAGCAACAGCAATGATCCAGGCAGCAGGAAGAGCAGGCCCATGGCCAATCCCCCACAAACGCCACGCAACCGCCAACCCATATAGATAACTAACTGCAGTGCCTCAGGACCGGGCAGTAGCATGCAGAAATTTAATGCTTGGGCGAAATCCTGTGCGTTTACCCACCGTTTTTCGTCAACTAAATCGCGATACAGTATGCCGATTTGTGCGGCAGGCCCACCAAAAGACACGCATCCAAAATGCAAGCCATAACGTAAAACAGCAGACCAAGTTGGAACTGTGAGCGGTTGCTCTGACACAAAAACCTAAAACATTTCATTCGCACCAGGTGGGCGCGTCGGACCTTTACCACGAGAGACTATATGATCACCGGTGATCATTTCATCGTAGGCTTGCCCTGGGCCCACCATCGGATAAACACCCGCGTCTGGGTCAATTAGCACTTCCAGAAATGCTGGGCCTTTAAAAGCGATGAATTCTTCAACAATACGTGGCACATCTTCTTTACGATCTAGCCGCCGTACCCATGGAAAGCCATCGGCTTCTGCCGCTTTAACGAAATCTTTTTTGTGCAGCGATTTGTCACTGGCAGATAGGCGACCCTTAAAAAAGAGCTTTTGCCACTGTTTGACCATGCCATCGCCGAAATTATTTAGCACTACTATTTTTACTGGCAGATCGTAGGTTGTGACTGTTTCTAGTTCGCCAAGGTTCATTCGAATACTGGCATCCCCGTCAATATCAATCACGATCCGATCTGGGCGCGCGAATTGAGCGCCGATAGCGGCAGGTAATCCGAATCCCATTGTGCCCATACTGCCTGATGTGAGCCATAAGCGCGGGCTTTTGAAATCAAAGTACTGTGCCGCCCACATTTGGTGCTGTCCCACACCCGTTGAAATGACGGCTTCGCCCCGCGTCAGTCGATTTAGCTCTTCGATCACATAGTACGGTTGAATCAGCGCACTTTCACGGTCGTAGTTCATACGATGTGTTTGCGCCAACTGTGCACAGTGGCGATGCCACTCTGACCAGTCTCGTGCAAAGTGCACGGCAAGCGCATGAGCGGTCAGCCTACGTAGCGCATCGTCAAGGCCGCCAACATAGCTAAACTGTACGCGTTTAACCTTATTAATCTCCGACGCGTCGACATCAAAATGCGCAATTGCTACAGCATTCTTGGCAAAGCGTGCCGGAACTGCCGCGACTCGATCATCGAAACGCGCACCGAGCGTAATCAAGAAATCACAGTCATCTACCGCATAGTTAGCAAAGGCAGCGCCGTGCATGCCCAGCATTCTCATTGAATGCTCATGCATCGTATCAACAGCCCCGATCGCCATCAGCGTCGTCACGACAGGGATGCCTAGGCCATGTGCAAACGACCGTAAAGAATCTGTGGCGTTTGCGTTAATGACGCCGCCGCCCGCATAAATGAGTGGTCGCTTGGCAGCGCCCAGCAAACTGAAGAACTCTTCAATACTCGCAGGGCTTAGTTGCTGTGTTTCGACCTGCTGCAAACGGCGCCTATAGCCAGGGATCGGTAGCGTACCGCTGCCCTGAAAGACTCCCTGCCACGTCTGTATGTCTTTCGGCAGATCCACCACCACAGGACCCGGTCGACCCGTACGCGCCAGTTCGAACGCCGTACGTATCGTTGCCTCAAGCTTGTGGGGATCAGTGACTAGGAAGACATGCTTGGCCACGGAGCCCATCAGTGCGGAAACCGGAGCCTCTTGGAACGCGTCAGAACCGATGGCGCTCGTTGGGACTTGCCCACACAACACAACCACCGGAATGGAATCCGCCATACAGTCCCGGACTGGGGTAACGGTATTGGTAGCACCAGGCCCTGAGGTGACCACGCACACGCCCACCCGCCCGCTAGCCCGCGCGTAACCCGCCGCCATAAAGCCGGCTCCCTGCTCATTCGCAGGGACGATTAGCGGCATGGGTCGCCGCGTTGTATCCTGATTGTGGACAAAAATGGCGTCGTAGGTCGGCAGGATCGCCCCGCCACTGTAGCCAAAAATCACGTCGACACCCTCGTCGGCGAGGACTTGGACGACCATTTCAGCCCCTGACATGGTCTGGCCAGTACGAGGGTGCGCAGTACCCGCGGCGGCTGAGGCGCCGGCAGGAGCAGATTTGGGGGTGTGCGTAGACATTAGAGCGAGATTAGCAATCGGCGGCAGCTACGTCCATGGACTATAAAAAAAAGCACGGTATGCTGTGGGTCAACTTCTGAACGATCGACAACCGCATGCGCCATATCATCGCCATTCTGTTACAAAATGAAGCTGGGGCCTTAAGCCGCGTAGCGAACCTATTCTCGACCCGGGGATACAACATTGAGTCGCTGGCCGTCGCGCCTACCGACGACCCTACCGTCTCTCGATTAACCCTAGTAACCACTGGCAATGACGCTGTCATTGCTCAGATTGGTAGCCAGCTGCGCAAGCTCATTGATGTCGTCGACGTCATGGATCTAACCGAAGGGGCTCACTTTGAGCGCGAACTGCTGCTACTCAAATTAAAAGCGAAGCCCTCGCAGTTACAGGCTCTGCAAGAGCTAGTGGCGGCGACAATGGGCCATGTCCTTTCCAACGAATCCCATAGTTTTGTGATTGAACTAACCAGCAGTGAAGCCCAAGTATCCAGATTTCTTGCGCAAGTCGCTGAATATGCAGAAATCCTTGAGGTAGTACGTAGCGGCGCTCTAGGCATTGCCCACTAGTAGCGAGGACTTGGTAAAAATGTCCTGTTACTGCTGATCAAGTTAAGGCTGTCACTGCCTCGCGAATGACCTCTGGGACCGGGACGACTTTGCGGGTGAGTGCGTCTACATAGACATGCACAAACCGACCAACCGCTGCAGAATCTGTAGATGCACCGCCAAATAGGCCAACCTGGTAAATCACACTCGACGTGCCCAGCTTCTCAAGTCGTAAGCCCACATCGACCGATTCGGGAAACGACAGCGGTTTCAGAAAACGGCAACTCGTTTCCGCTACCAAGCCGATAGCCCCCAGGAGCCGCGTGTCGCTACCAGTCGCCTGCATTAAGTACGAATTCACTGCCGTATCAAAATACGAGTAATACACTGCATTATTGACGTGTCCGTAGGAATCGTTATCCATCCAACGAGTCGTCACCGTTTTAAATATTTTATAAGCCGCCCGACTTGTGACCAAAGCATCCACGGTAAACTACCTATGAACCCAACAATGCGCTCAAGACTACCAGAGAGCCCAAATATTGCTATTGGCAGGCACCTGTTATGAAGATTCGCGCAGCTGTACTTGATCGATCCGGATGCAGCAAGCCCTACGCTCGGAGCAAACCGCTACGCATTGCTGAGGTCGATCTAGAGCCGCCCGGACCGGGTGAAGTATTGGTACGAATCCGCGCTGTTGGTTTATGCCATTCCGATCTGTCAGTTATCGATGGCACCAGACCGCGGCCATTGCCGATGGTCATTGGCCACGAAGCTGCGGGCATAGTCGAATCGATCGGTCCTGGGGTGACAGATCTCACCGTAGGTACTCACGTCGTATCGGCTTTCGTGCCGAGCTGCGGTCACTGCGCTCCATGTGCCAATAACCGCCCTGCTCTATGTGAGCCCGGATTTGTGTCAAATAGTGCTGGAACACTGTTTTCTGGATCACGCCGCCTGTCTGAAAACCACATAGCACTCCATCACCATTTAGGAGTCTCCGGGTTTGCCACATACGCGGTGATATCAAGAACAAGCCTGGTAGCAATTGACCCCACTCTGCCTTTTGAGGAAGCGGCCATTTTTGGCTGCGCCATCATCACCGGGGTCGGAGCAGTCGCAAACACGGCCAAGTTGCCGGCTGGTGCAAGCGTCGCCATTGTAGGTCTAGGTGGCGTCGGTCTCGCCTCATTATTAGGAGCCCGCGCCCTAAATGCTGGCAATATTATTGCGATCGATCCGGATAAAAAGAAACGCAGACTCGCTGAAGAGTTGGGAGCCACTCATGTATTTGATCCGACCGAATCAAATACGACTCAAAACATCAAACAGCTACTGCGGGGAGGCGCAGATTACGCCTTCGAGATGGCCGGCAACGTTGCGGCCTTAGAGCTCGCATTTGCAGTCACCGGCCGGGGAGGCACAACCATTTCTGCAGGACTCGCCGCACCCGATGCGCGCTTCCCTCTACCCCAAACACAACTGGTCGCCGAAGAACGCACCCTGAAAGGCAGTTATCTCGGCAGCTGCGTCCCAGAGCGCGACATCCCCTTATACATTTCCTGGTATCGCAGCGGTCGGCTACCAATTACTAAACTACTTGATCAAAGTCTAAAGCTCGAAGAACTCAATGAAGCTTTCGATCGACTCGCCAGTGGTACTGCACTGCGACAGATCGTCTTACCAGATTAACCTGGCAATAGGATAACCGAGCCAGTTGTACGCCGAGCCTCCAGATCAATGTGAGCTTGTCGCGCATCCGCCAACGGATAGCTATTATCAATTCGCACCTTGACGATCCCCTGACCTACCACCCCGAACAATGAGCTAGCGGCACGCTTAAGGTCAGCTTTGCTTGCTATGTAATGAAATAGGCTCGGCCGTGTCAGAAAAAGCGATCCACGTTTTGTGAGCTCCAGAGGCGCAACAGGGGACACCGGTCCCGATGCGTTGCCATAGCTCACCATCAATCCAAGCGGCGCCAAACAATCTAACGAAGCCTCAAACGTATCTTTACCAACGGCGTCATACACTACAGCAACACCTTTGCCCTTAGTACGTGCACGGACCTGTGGCACCAAATCGTTGGCGCTGCTCAAAATAACGTCGTTAGCACCATGCGCTATGGCAATTTTCGCTTTTTCCTCACTGCCGACAACACCAATAACATGTGCTCCCAAATACCGAGCCCACTGTACTAGTAACAAACCCACGCCGCCTGCAGCCGCATGAATCACGATCGGCTCACGTTTTTTAAGCTTATGAGTACGATGCAGCAAGTAGTAAGCCGTCATTCCTTTGAGCATGATTCCCGCAGCTTGTGCATCGGAAATACCATCAGGAATTTTCACCAAGCGATCCACAGGCACATGGCGCGCCTCGGCATAGGACCCAGGGGTCGCGAGTACATAAGCCACTCGATCACCAGGGGCAAAGCCCTTAACTCCGGCGCCTACAGCCTCGATGACTCCGGCCGCTTCACGACCTAAGCACAGTGGCAATTTTGCTGCATACAGCCCTGTGCGGTCATATACATCAATGTAGTTGACCCCAATTGCGGTGTGCTTCACCTTCGCTTCATTGCGCTTTAACCGCGGCAGCTCAAACTCGCTCCATTGCAATACTTCTGGCCCACCGGTTCGGTGCATCAAAATTCCACGAGTCATTAACTACTCCAATAGCAACCATTAACGTGCCGGTTATTGTTCCAGCCGGTTTTCCACAAGCACTAATTCTTGGACGATGCGTCCATTTAGCAAATGCTCATGAATAATTTTTTCGAGATTGTCGACCGTACAATCGCGGTACCAAACCCCCTCGGGGTAGACCACTGCAACCGGCCCTGCTTTACACACCCTTAAACACGCAGCGCGCGTACGCAATACCCCACCAACGGTATCCACAACGCCTAATTCTTTCAGTCGTCGCTTTAAGAAAGTCCACGCATTACTACTAGACTCGTCAGTTGCACATTTGCCGCCACCCACACACAGCACGATGTGGCGCCGTGCACTCGATAACTGAAGCGCCTCAAGCGTGCTACGCAATGACGAGCCCGATTCATTCATCGCATAAGCTCATAGAGTCTGGCGGTGCGTTCACACTAATCAGAGTGCCTGCTCGTCTGCTTCTCCAGTCCGAATACGTATGACGCGCTCTATATCGGAGACAAAAATCTTTCCGTCACCCACTTTGCCTGTACGTGCGGCGGTAACGATGGCCTCGATCACCTGATCGAGCAATTCGGATTTGACTGCCACTTCGACGCGAGTCTTCGGAACAAAATCAACCACGTATTCAGCGCCACGATACAACTCAGTATGCCCGCGCTGACGACCAAATCCTTTCACTTCAGTCACCGTCATACCGGAGATACCAATCTCCGATAATGCGGCACGGACATCATCGAGTTTAAAAGGCTTGATGATCGCGCTGACGAGTTTCATTTGGCGGTCTCCTGATAATCACCGATAATTTGACTAAAATGCGCTAGTGGCATTGACAGTCTGGGCATGGGTTTCAACATCGAATCATTGTAAATCATATGCTTAGCAGTTACAGCAGCGATTGCGGGCGCCGCCCGGTGGTCAAACGCTTGAATTTCAACGGGTCTTTTTCCGAGGCTAAACAGCGGGTAGGGAAATTGCTCTATTGCATAGTGACACTACCGATATAGAGTGTCGGTCAGATTTAGGAAGGGTTTAGATGAAAGATCACTATGTCATCGTTGGTGCCGGCCAGGTCGCAGCACAGACTCTTGATAGCTTGCGGCGTGGCGGCCATACAGGCCAAGTCACAATTATTGGCGATGAGGCAGAAATTCCGTACCAGCGTCCGCCACTGTCAAAAAAGTTCTTGGCTGGTGAACTCGCGGTTGAGCGTCTGTATGTGAAGCCTGCGACGTTTTACGTACATCCGAACACGGAGCTTCGCCTTGGTGTGCGAGCAGAACAGCTCGATATCTCGCGCAAAACTGTCTCATTATCGGATGGGGATGAGTTGCTATATGAGCGACTGCTCCTAGCTACCGGCACGACACCACGTAAAATCACGGTCCCCGGGAATGACCTCGCAGGGGTGCATTATCTGCGGTCAGTAGCTGACGTGGATCGCATTCGTGCTGAATTACCCACTGTTGAGCACGTCGTCGTCATCGGGGGCGGATACATCGGTCTTGAGGTTGCGGCAACCTGTCGTCAGCTTGGCAAAAAAGTTACCGTCCTTGAGATGGCCGATCGCGTGATGAATCGGGTGGTAGCGCCAGAAATATCTACCTTCTATGCCGAGGCACACGCCAAGCAAGGGGTACACATTCACACGCAGGCTCTTGTCAGTGCCATACATGCCTCTACAAAAAATCCGGGCCGGGTCGCCGCTGTAGAAACGCTCGGTGGCCAATCCTTCCCTGCGGATCTCGTGGTTGTCGGTATTGGCGTTTTGCCTGTCACCTCACTTGCGGCGCGTGCTGGCATTGCCTGTGAAAACGGTATTGCAGTCGATGAGTACTGTCGCACGAGTGATAGGGACGTTTTTGCAGCAGGCGATTGTGCGAATCACCCGAGCCTGCGCTATGGACGACGGGTTCGTTTAGAGTCGGTCGATAATGCTTTCGAGCAAGCAAAAACCGCTGCGGCAAACATGCTAGGGGCGTCCCAAATTCACGATCGAATTCCATGGTTTTGGTCGGACCAGTTCGATCTTAAGTTATTGATTGTTGGGCTAAATTTTGACTATGACCAAGTTATTCTACGCGGTGATCCAGCATCAAATAGCTTCTCTTGTTGCTACCTCAGGGGTCAGGAACTGCTTGCACTGGACTGTATCAATAGCCCAAAAGATTACATGGCGGCAAAGAAGCTCATTCAAGACCGGCAACACTGCGATCTTGGGCGGTTGGCCGATAGCTCCATCGGTTTAAAAGACACTGTTTTATAAGCATGAGTGGATTTGCTGCGGTGCAAGAAACAGCTAAACTGGCGTCATTCTCAAGATCGTTACTTGGAAAACCATGTCCGGCGCACCCACCACGACCAACGTCACCGCTCCTAGCAGCGACGCGATCGATCAGGCGTTCAAGGCGGCCCTTAGCAAGCTGACCGGTGGTATTGCGCCTGGGCCATTTGTGAACGCCTGGGCAGCTTGGGCCGGTCAGCTGGCCGCCTCCCCGACGCGGCAAGCAGAACTCTGGCACGCCGCTATGCAAACCACCGTCGACAATCTCGGTTTTGCCAGCCGTGCACTGTCCGGACAACCACTGTCGCCGAGCGATGGAGCGACCCACGCACCCGATGCCCGCTTTACAGGGGATGCATGGCAACAGTTTCCATTCAATGTGTGGGCGCGCACCTACCAAAATGGCGCCGCGCTACTCGAACAACTCCCCCAAAACCTGCGCGATCTTAAAGACGAACAGACGTCCCTCATCGACTTCACCGTTCGTCAGTGGTTAGACGCTTTAGCCCCTAGTAATTATTTGGCCACAAACCCCGAACTGCTGGAACTGACTCGAGCCGAAGGAGGCCAAAACCTACTACGGGGGGCGCAAAACTTTATTGAAGATCTGACGAGAACAATACAAAAGCGCGCCGCCGTGGGAACCGAGGCATTTGAGCCTGGCAAAGGCGTGGCTCTCACCGGAGGCAAAGTCGTATTTAGAAACTCCCTAATGGAGCTTATCCAATACGCACCTACCACAGCCGATGTGCATGCACAGCCAATACTTATCGTGCCTGCTTGGATCATGAAGTACTACATTCTGGATCTATCCCCAAAAAATTCTATGGTGAAGTACCTTGTGGACCACGGCTATACCGTGTTCATGATCTCTTGGAAAAATCCCGACGCTGCAGATCGAGATTTTTCTATGGACGATTATCTTGATTTAGGAATCAAGAGCGCATTGACGGCCATCACCAACATCGTTCCTGACGAGCCCGTCCACACAGTCGGCTATTGTATTGGTGGCACGTTGCTTGCAATCGGCGCCGCCGCACTCGCGCGCGATTCAGATCCGCGAATTGCGAGCATGTCACTATTCGCGGCACAAACTGATTTCTCTGAGCCCGGGGAATTATCACTTTTTATTAACCGTGATCAGCTCACACTGCTCCAAGCCCAGATGAACGAAAAGGGCGTATTGGATAGCCAACAAATGAGTGGCGCCTTCATGATGCTGCGACCGAGGGATCTCATCTGGCAGCCCCTACTCAACAGCTACATCAAAGGCCATAGAGACCAGATGATCGATCTCATGGCATGGAATTCAGATGGCACGCGCATGCCATACCGTATGCACACTGAGTATCTTTATCGGCTCTATCTAGATAATGAACTTGCTACCGGGCGATTCCCGGTCAACGGCATGCCGGTGCAACTATCTGACATACGTCTGCCGACCTTTGTCGTCGGCACTGAAACAGACCATGTAGCACCATGGAAAAGCGTCTACAAGATTAATAGATTGATACGGTCTTGTGATCTGACATTCCTACTCACCAGCGGCGGCCATAACGCGGGCATCATCAGCGGCCCTGCTCATCCGAAGAGAAAATATCGTCTCAGCAACCACACCACCCTCACGCCACCGTCGGATGCTGATGATTGGCTGAAAAATACTCCCCTCCAGGCGGGCTCGTGGTGGCCAGCTTGGGAACAGTGGTTAGCAACGCGCGCTGGGGCACGGATAAGGCCCCCGAGGATGGGCAACGCGCTATGCGATGCCCCGGGGCAGTACGTACTCACGCGGTAAGCCGCTTCAGACTAATGTGATCAGCAGGTCCTTGGACTCAACCTGCTGCCCAGGCACAATGAGTACCGTAGCAATCTGCCCATCGCGTTCAGCGCGTACTGTCGCCTCCATTTTCATGGCTTCGAGCGTCAGCAGTACCTCGCCACGTATAACATCTTGTCCAGAGCGAACATTGACTGTGACAACCGTACCGGGCATTTGTGCCCCAATATGTTTGTGATTGCCAGCCTCTGCTTTGACGGGCGTAGGGCGCCTCGGCGCTCGACTGTGATCGACTGCACGCACCGAGCGTGGCTGCCCATTGAGCTCAAAAAAGACAGTACGCGTCCCATCGTCGTGCACCTCGCTGACGGCGACAAAGCGAATAATCAGCGTCTTGCCTCGCTCTAGCTCGAGCGATATCTCTTCACCAACCTCCATCCCATAGAAAAACGCCGGCGTGGGCAGTACCGAAACGTCCCCAAAGCGCAAGACACCTTTTGAGAACTCCTCAAATACCTTCGGGTACATGAGATACGACGCAAACTCCGTCTCGGATATTACTCGACCAACAGCCGCCTCGGCCTTAATCCTCTGCGACACCAAATCAAGAGCTGGCAGAATAGAACCCGGTCGCACCGTAATTGGCTCACGACCGCTAAGCACTTTGTGCTGTAGAGCTTTTGGAAAACCGCCATACGGTTGCCCAATGTCTCCGTGAAAGAAACTCACTACGGACTCTGGGAATGCTACCTCGTGATCCGGATCCTCGATCTGTGCAATAGTAAGACCACTAGTGACCATCATAATGGCCATGTCACCCACGATCTTTGAGCTAGGCGTCACTTTGATAATGTCGCCAAAAAGCTTGTTGACCTGCTCATAGGCACTTGCCACCTCCGGCCATCGGTGGCCCGCAATGCCGAGCGATCTGGCCTGCTCTTTTAGATTGGTGTACTGCCCACCAGGCATGCCATGTTGGTAAACCTCTGATGCGCCCGAGCGGATATCGCTCTCGAAAGCCGCGTAGCATCGCCGTACCTGCTCCCAATACGTTGAAACAGTCCGCACCCTGTCGATATTCAACCCCGTATCCTGAGCTGAATGTTGCAATGCCGCGACGATAGAGCCTAGGTTCGGCTGCGAGGTGAGGCCGCTCATTGAATCCATGGCCGCATCCACCGCATCACAGCCAGCATCAATCGCCGCAAGCACGCTCGCAGCGGCAATACCGCTAGTGTCGTGCGTGTGAAAGTGCAGCGGTATGGTCACTTCCTGTTTAAGTGCACGTACGAGCATCGCTGCAGCCCGTGGGCTACACAAACCAGCCATATCCTTGATCGCAAGAACATGTGCACCAGCCATCTCGAGTTCCTTGGCAAGAGATACGTAGTAGCGCAAATCATATTTTTTCTCAGCGGGATCACATAAATTGCCCGTATAACAAATCGCCGCCTCAATAACCTTACCGGCATCACCGACCGCATCCATCGCAAAACGCATATTTTCAACCCAGTTAAGTGAGTCAAAAATTCTAAAGACATCGATGCCTGATTCTGCCGCTTGATTTACAAAGTGCTTAACGACATTGTCCGGATAGTTGGTATAACCGACAGCATTTGCTGAACGTAATAGCATCTGTAAAAGCATATTCGGCATCGCTTGCCGACATTGCTGCAGCCGTTGCCAGGGGTCCTCTCGCAAAAATCTCATCGACACATCAAATGTTGCCCCACCCCAACACTCGATAGAGAAAAGATTAGGCAACAGCGCTGCGTAATAAGGCGCGATCGCCACCAAATCATGTGTGCGCACCCGTGTTGCGAGCAACGACTGATGCGCATCGCGCATCGTCGTATCAGTAATGAGGGCTCGCTGTGACTGCAACATCCATTGCGCCAAAGCTCGCGGCCCCTCGGCATCTAACAGTTGCTTTGCACCAGGCACAATAGCTGGCAACTCTAATTTGGGTAACTGTGGACTACTCAATGCAACGGGGCGCGCTCTGGACTTCAGATCTGCACTTGGATTTACTATGACATCAGCCAAATAGCTCAACAGCCGCGTGGCACGGTCACGGCGCTTCGTAAATACATACAGCTCCGGTGTTGAGTCAATAAAGCGCGTTGTGTAGGCGCCTGAACTGAAGTCATTATGATTAATCAGCTGGTCAAGGAATCGTAGGTTCGTAACAACACCACGAATGCGAAACTCCCACAGAGCGCGATGCATACGCCGAATCGTTTCCTCAGCCGTTGGCGCCCAGACTGTCACTTTAACTAACAGCGAATCATATGAGCGTCCGATGATTGCGCCTGCATATGCAGTCCCTGCATCAAGGCGCACGCCGAAACCTGCAGGACTCCGATAGGCGGTTATTGTTCCGTAATCAGGAATAAAGTTATTCTCTGGATCCTCAGTTGTGACGCGGCATTGCATAGCGTGTCCCACCATGCGAATGTCTTGCTGAACAGGAACACCAGATGCCGCATCACCGATTACAGATCCTTCCGCAATACGAATCTGCGCTTTAACAATATCGATACCAGTTATAGCCTCGGTGACTGTGTGCTCAACCTGTATGCGCGGATTTACCTCAATAAAATAAATGTTGCCGCTATCGGCATCTTGCAAGAACTCGACGGTTCCAGCTCCTCGATATCTGACGGCCCCACCAATTTTCAACGCCAGCTGACATAGACTAAGTCTTGCTGATTCATTAAGAAAAACCGCGGGGGCGCGTTCAATCACTTTCTGGTTACGTCTCTGCAAGGTGCAGTCTCGTTCCCATAAATGCACTAAATTCCCATGCGCATCGCCTAGCAGCTGAACCTCAATATGGCGGGCGCGGCGGATGAGTTTCTCTAAGTAGACCTCATCGTTTCCAAACGCAGCCTTCGCTTCACGCCGTGCTGCAGTCACGAGTTCTGGCAGTTCGGCCGCCGTCTCAACGACCCGCATACCCCGACCGCCGCCACCCCAACTCGCCTTGAGCATGACGGGGTAGCCAATGGTGTCTGCTAAAGCTAAAGCTCCATTGATATCGTAAGGTAGAGGTGGTGTCGCCGGCATGACCGGCACCCCAGCGGCAATCGCAACATGACGTGCAGCGACTTTATTGCCCAATGTGCGCATGGTATCTGGCGACGGCCCTACAAAGACGATCCCCGCGCGGGCGCAAGCATCAGCGAAGTCTGGGTTCTCTGACAGAAAGCCGTACCCCGGATGAATGGCGTCACATTTCGAATCCGTTGCAATACGGATGATATCGTTAATATCTAAGTACGCGTCAATGGGACTTTTTCCGACGCCGACCTGATAGCTCTCATCAGCCTTGGTGCGATGCAACGAAAAGCGATCTTCGGCGGAATATATCGCGACCGTGACGATATTAAGTTCATTCGCTGCGCGCATCACCCGGATCGCGATTTCGCCACGGTTTGCAATGAGCAGACGCCTAATCGCGTGCGTCTGTGCTGGACCTCGAAGCATTGCTCTTCCCTAGTGATGTTGGCACACCCAGTTGGTGCGTTTAGGAGTACATAATAGCGATCCTTCGCAAACCGAGCGATAGCTTAGATACGCTAAATGACGCGTCGTGACATCCGAAAAGCACCAGTTTTGAGGGTATCGTAGGCCCCTTCACTAAACACTGAGCGATTCCTGCCCTCGCTCTTGGCCTGGTAAAGGGCCTCATCAGCCAATTGTAAGAATCCTTGATAACTGCGGTCGTCGCTCGGAGCCACATATGCCACCCCAACGCTCACTGTCACGGATGGGCCTACGGTCGAGTCCGCGTGCGGTATACCCAATGCCGCGACATGAGCATGAATTCTTGTAGATATCTCTTGAAGATAACTCGTTGTCGGATTGTAAAGAATGATCGCAAATTCCTCACCTCCAAAACGCGCAACTAAATCGAGGGGTCGTCGGGCCGCACGGGATAACGCGACAGCAACAGCCTTAAGACACTCATCGCCAGCTTGATGCCCATGGCGATCATTAAATGTCTTAAAGCAATCAATATCAACCATTAAAAGAGCCAGTGCCACTTGTTCGCGCTGTGCCTGCAGCCATGAATTCTGTAACTGTTCATCAAAGCGTCGTCGGTTATGAATCCCTGTGAGTCCATCCCGCGCGGCGGTCTCTGCAAGCAATCGTCTTTCAAGAAAGTGTGTCCGCGACTCCATCTCAAGCCCATACGCCATACTGATACAAATTATATTGATTATAAGGAGAACCAACGAGTTATAGATGACGTCAGCTTCAGCCACGCCATCAATCACAGAGAATAAAACATAAACAAGCCACAGAATAATATTCGTGCGTATCGCTTGGTAAAAAAGTAAACCGACCAAAATATAGATGTACAGCGCGGCGATCAGTACGGCGACGAGCATTACTGGCGAACCATTTTCGCTTGCTCGCAATGATGCCAGTGTGACTAAAATTCCGAGGAATGGAATGCCAATGGCAGCGAAGCGCGGGTAGATTTTTCGCGCTGTTGGCAGGCTAGAAATAGTAACGGCACTGGCAAGACTAACCACGATAGCAGCAAACAGCCCCATTCCGACGAACGTTAGATGACCAGCATTGCCGGTCAAAAAATTTAGTGCGGCAAATGCTGTGACTGCTGTTGTGGCAAGATAAAAATTGAAGCGAATCTGTGGCAAACGAGTACGGATATCAGCGCGCCTGAACTCTTGCTCAAGGTCGTTCTCAAAACGTAACCACGTAAAGCCGTCGCGCAGTTGGCGCTGGGTCGCCGACTGATCCGCAATAATCAGCTGCTGAGTTTCAAGTGGGTTCAATCGAACGCCTTCATCGATTGGTACGACGGGGTTAAGCTATGCGCACTGGTCGGTAGCGTATCGCATTCTAATTGTTTTCAAATAAAGATGCGGCTGTTTGCTAATCTTGGCCAGGCAAATCGTTGTTACGACGGGCGTTACGCACCCGTGTACGCCAAACCTCGAACGGATCCCAGCCGCTGACCCTTGCGCCAGCTTGATTGGATACGTTCTCAGGCTGGTTCTTTTGCTCGTCATTGGCTGCGTCAGCCATGCCCAATAGCTTGCCGAGTTTAAACCTGCCAGTTAAGTCGATCACGTTACGCATATTTTAGTGAGTCCCATCGGTCCTTGACGGATTCCATTTACATAACAGCACAGCCAATCAAAGTACGGGTTAAGGTTATCGGGCTTTATGGCGGGCGCATAGCGTCATAATGGAATTATGTTAACAGAATCACATAATTAGTCGGGGACACGCCTAAATCGGCGGGATATAGCGGTTTTAGTCCGCTAAGTAGCGCGCAAGGTACTCTTTAAAAGGCGGCTGAGGCGCTCGCTCCAGGTCTGCTTGTGCCTGCAAAGAATGGTTTGCCTCTGCAACAAGCGCTGAGAACTTTTCAGTATCCGGTGCCACTAACTCGTTAAAGTATGACTTGTATCCTTTAGACAATCGCATGCCAAAAGCAAAGAACGACTCACCCGTTGTGGTTAATTCTTTGAGAACTCGAGCTGAAGGGGTAGCCTCAACGTTGATAATTTTCTGAGCCTGGGTAGCTAATGCAGCTGAATACGGTTTTTCGGAATCGCCCTCTTCAAGCATTTCACAAACGCCTTGCATTGCATCCAGAATTTCCGAAGCCCAACCACGCATCTCAACCGCACGACCCTCCCAATTGAGAATCAGTCCGGGTTCGCGTCCGCGCCTAGCAACCGTCACGTGATTTTGATCAAGCGCCAACTGATTCGCATGATCAATGAGTGGGCTTGGCGTCAAGGCACAAAACGCCGCAAACGCTTCTAGGAATCTCAGCTTAGCCTGATTGACCCCTACTGGATCGAGTGGACTCACGTCTAACGAACGCATCTCAACATACTCAACCCCCGCTCGACGCAAGGCCTTGGTTGGCCGTTCACCAGACCTTGTTACACGCTTCGGGCGGATATACGCATAATATTCATTCTCTATCTGGAGACGGTTTCCATTTAACTGCAACCATTCTCCATCGACCTCTACACCTATACGATTAAACTCTTCGCTGGGCGTTGAGATTGCCCGACTCATGTCGCGCACATAGTCTGTAAGTGAGTTAACTGAAATCAATACATCAGCCTGGCTTTTATTGCGATAGCCCAAATCGCTCATCCGCAGAGATGTGCCATAAGGCGCGTACAAAGTGTCCTTATCCCATTCTTCAAGACCATGATCGTCACGGCCAGCGACAAAAGACCGGCAAACTGTAGGGGATACGCCAAATAGATAATGAATTATCCAGCCGTGTCGCCGGTAATTCCGCAGTAGAGAAAAATAAGTGTCGGACTGAAAATCTTGCCCACTATCATTGGTCTCAAGCACATCTGCAAGTACAGGCCAAAACTGTTTCGGAAAGGAGTAATTAAAATGTACTCCAGAAATGGCTTGCATAATTCTTCCATAACGCAAGCCAAGCCCAACCCGATAAACAGACTTCATCCGACCAATATTAGAGGTGCCATACTGAGCGATCGGAATACTCGCATCGCCGTTTAGTAAACACGGCATGCTTGTGCTCCATAGCAATTCGTCATCAAGATTGCGATAAACAAACTGATGCATCTCTGTTAAATACTGAAGTAACTCCCAGCTGGTGGTAAACGCTGGGGTCACGAGCTCAACGAGAGCCTCAGAATAATCCGTCGTCAGATGCTCATGGGTCAATGCAGAACCAAGCCCTCGCGGGTGGGACCTCATTGAAATATGGCCACCAGGAGAGACGCGTAATGACTCTTTTTCGACTCCTTTAAGCCCGCCAAGCAAGACGCCGCGTTCACCGGAGTTTATGAGTCCGGCCAGATGGCGATCAAAGCGGCGATCAATACGTTTGGTCAAATCAGCAGCCTAAGTAGCAAACAAATATAGGGTCATTGTAATGGAAGCCTGCGGGCAGCGTCCCTGGTACTTCGCTGGTGCCTGCGGGCTTAAATCTGACTAAAAAACCTCGAACAGGCCGGCAGCACCCATACCACCACCAATACACATCGTTATGACCACATTTTTCGCGTTTTTCCGCTTACCAGCCAAGAGGGCGTGGCCCACCAATCGCTGCCCACTCATGCCATAGGGATGGCCAACTGCGATCGCTCCGCCATGTATGTTTAACCGCTCATCAGGGATTTCCAGGATGTCGCGGCAATAAAGCGTCTGCACAGCAAAGGCTTCGTTGAGCTCCCATAAGTCGATATCTTTAATCCCAAGACCAACACGCTTCAGTAGCTTCGGGACTGCGAAGACAGGACCAATACCCATGACGGCAGGATCACAACCGGATACAGCAAAACCTTTAAAGAGCCCTAATGGCTCAAGACCACGCCGTTCAGCCAAATTGGCGCTCATGACGACACACGCCCCAGCACCATCAGAAAACTGGCTAGCATTACCCGCTGTAATTACGCCACCAGCAAGAGCAGGCTTTAACTTCTGAAGTGCAGCAAGAGTTGTGCCGGGACGCAAACCCTCATCTACAGCGACCGTCACTTCCCGGCTGGACATACGGCCAGTCACGGGATCAACCATGGCACTAGTCACCGTAATAGGCGCTATCTCATCTGTAAACTCACCGGCTTCTTGCGCAGAACATGCGCGCGTCTGGCTACGCACACCATACTCATCCATACGCTCGCGCGAAATCCCGTACCGCTTTGCCAACTCTTCTGCAGTCTGCAGCATGTTCCAATAAATATCTGGTTGATGCTTATCTAACCACGCTTCTTTTACAAAGCTATTATTAGCCCCATTCTGCACCACAGAAATTGCTTCGACTCCACCAGCAACATAAACGTCACCCTCCCCGGCCATAATCCGTTGAGCTGCCATCGCGATAGTCTGCAAGCCAGAAGCACAAAACCTGTTTACGGTCACACCAGAAACTGACGTTGGGCACCCAGCCCTAAGAGCGCTTTGCCTTGCAATATTATTACCGGTAGCACCCTCAGTAAGCGTGCAACCTATCAACACATCCTCTACTTCCTGAGGATCAATTTTCGCTCTCTCGATAGCGGCTTTAACGACATGCCCAGCAAGAGTGGCGCCATGTGACAGGTTGAAAGCTCCACGCCACGACTTTGCTAAGGGAGTTCGAGCTGTCGAAACAATCACTGCCGCGCGCGTCATAGACTTACTCCGGGGGCATTAAACATCAAACCTTGGTCAGCGAGTCGCTGCAACAACGGTGCCGGCGTCCAAAAATCAGGGTCGCCATAAGCGCTACGTCCTAGTTCACGCATCCGACGAACGACCGCATAAAGGCCAACTTCATCGGCGTAACGCATCGGTCCACCACGCCAAACAGGAAAGCCATAGCCGGTCAGATAAACAAGATCGACATCAGATGCTCGCAGCGCGATCCCTTCCTCGAGGATTTTTGCCGCTTCATTGACGAGCGCAAACACCAGTCGATCGACGATTTCTGCTGCGCCAATACTCCGTGGTGACAAGCTCTTTTCGAGGCGATACTCGATTAAAAGCTGTGCAACGGCCGGGGCAGGATAAGCAGTTCGGTCACCTGGCTTATAGTCATACCAGCCAGCGTTAGTTTTTTGCCCAAATCGCCCGAGTTCGCATAAACGATCTGCTATTTGTGAATATTTAGTCTGCGGTCGCTCTATGTAGCGGCGCTTTCGAATATGCCAACCAATGTCATTGCCGGCGAGATCTCCCACCCGGAACGGCCCCATTGCAAAACCAAATTGCTCAGCAGCTGCATCGATGGATTCGGGACTTGCTCCTTCATCCAACATAAACAACGCCTGTCGAACATACTGTTCAAGCATCCGATTACCAATAAACCCATCACACACCCCAGACACTACAGCTGTCTTTCGCAACACCTTCGCCAGGTCCATTACGGTGAGAAGAACGCTGGGGGACGTCGCTGTCCCTCGAACGACTTCCAGTAGTTTCATTACGTTCGCCGGGCTAAAGAAGTGAGTTCCAAGAACATCTGCGGGCCTATTCGTAAATGCAGCGATCTTATTAACATCCAGCGTTGATGTGTTTGTTGCCAGTATCGCTCCCGGCTTCGCTACCGCATCAAGACGCTTGAAAACCTGCTCTTTGGCCGTCATGTCTTCAAATACAGCCTCAATAATTAGGTCCGCACTTGCAAGGCTAGAAAAGTCGAGGCTGGGCGTGAGTAATTGTGCTTTGACAGCTGCTGCCTCTTGCGACAAACGCCCTTTCTTTACCTGACTCGCATAGACGTCTTTGATTTTAAAAAGACCGCGGTCAAGGGATTCTTTATTAAGTTCTACTAATACGACAGGGATGCCAGCATTTAAGAAATTGATCGCAATGCCAGCGCCCATGGTGCCCGCGCCAACAATACCCGCAAGCTTTATCTCACGCTTGGGCAGAGCACTGTTGATACCAGGAATTTTGCTTGCGGCACGTTCAGCAAAAAAGGCATGCCGAAGAGCTCGCGATACAGATCCAGCCATTAGCTCTTCAAATAGCCGTCTTTCGACGGCCAGGCCCTCTTCAAAGGTGCCTTTTGTTGCTGCTTCAATTGCATCAATACATTTGAGTGGTGCTGGAAAATTTGGGAAGCCTGCTTTGATCATATTTCGTGCGAATATGAAAAGCGCTTCTGCATTAGGCTCACGTATCACACGAGCACTAGCTTTAGGCAAAGGATTCTTGATTAGGTCTTCAGCCTTTCCTGCGGCCAAGGAAACTGCGGCATCTAACAGATCAGATGCAACTACAGCGTCTAGTAGTGGTGTGCCCTGTAAAGCTTTGGCGGGGACCGGCTCGCCTGATAAAATCAGGTTCAGTGAGGCTTCGACACCAAGTAGACGCGGTAGTCGTTGTGTTCCACCGGCACCAGGCATTAGCCCCAGCTTAACCTCTGGCAATCCAAGCTTTGCGCTCGCTAGTGCGATGCGATAATGACAGCCGAGCGCTAATTCGAGCCCTCCACCTAAACACGCGCCCTCGATTGCGGCGATCACTGGCTTGGTCATCCCCTCAAGTATTGTGATTACCTCTCGTAAATTTGGGCTCGCCACCGCGCCGCTGCTACCGAACTCTTTGATATCAGCTCCGGCGGAAAACAGCCCGTTCACGCCCATCAGCACAACTGCAGCTACCGCTGGGTCGACATCAAGCTCATCAAAGGCAGCGACTAATTCACGTCGCGTGACAGCCCCTAGGCTATTGACGGGTGGAAGGCCAAAGGCAATGATGGCGATAGCATCTTGTCGGGTCACTGTGACGGCGGTCATTTCGCTAAACTCCAAGGGCACTTTGGGCAATTATGCTACTGATTATGGCGGCGAGTGCAGGTGTTAACCGAAAATGACGCTTGTACTGGGTGCGTAGTCGGTCAAGAGTAGTCGCATCTGCGTCTAGAGGGCAAAATGGCCTCCGAGGCGAATTCTTTTAGTTCATCCACTTACCATTGGTAGCGCGTCATGACAACACCCCTCTCCCTCTCGGACCCCTCGTTACTACGCGACAAGAACTATATCAATGGGCAATGGCATGACTCGGATGATCGGGCAAGTATTACGGTAACGAATCCTGCTAGCGGAGTCGTATTGGGCACTGTACCTAACTGTGGCGCAAACGAGACTCGCAAGGCGATCGCTGCCGCGAAGGCTGCATTACCGGCCTGGTCAGCAAAATCCGCCAAAGAGCGCGGCAAGTTACTTAGACGCCTAAGTGACTTGATGTTGGAAAACACAGAGGATTTGGGACGATTGATGACAGCTGAGCAAGGTAAGCCACTTGCGGAAGCCAAAGGAGAAGTCGCTTACGCTGCATCCTTTTATGAATGGTTTGGTGAAGAGGGCCGTCGAATTTATGGGGATGTTATTCCAGCAGCAGCGGCCGACAAACGTTTGTTTGCGCTGCGTCAGCCGATCGGAGTGGTAGGCGCGATTACTCCTTGGAACTTTCCGGCGGCGATGATTACCCGTAAAGCGGGCGCGGCCCTCGCGGCCGGGTGCACCTTTGTAGTGAAACCAGCCGAATCAACCCCTTTTTCAGCACTTGCACAAGCCGAACTCGCAGCACGAGCAGGCATTCCTCCGGGTGTGTTCAACGTCATTACTGGAAAAGCGTCCGCCATCGGTGGTGAACTCACCTCCAATCGTGACGTCGCTAAAATCACTTTCACAGGATCAACTGAGATCGGAAAATTGCTGATGTCCCAATGTGCTAGCACCGTTAAAAAGGTGTCTTTAGAACTGGGCGGTAATGCTCCATTTATCGTTTTCGACGATGCCGATTTAGATGCCGCGGTGACAGGCGCGCTTGCAAGCAAGTACCGCAACACTGGGCAAACCTGTGTCTGCGCTAATCGCCTATTAGTACAGGCGGGTGTATACGATACTTTTGTTGCAAAACTAATAGAAGCTACAAAAAAATTACGCGTTGGCAATGGCCTTGAGGGTCCCACCGAACAAGGTCCATTAATTGATGCTGATGCGGTCGCGAAGGTTGAAAGCCATATCGCTGATGCCGTCGGCAAGGGCGCCACCATCGCACTCGGTGGCAAACGTCATAGCCTTGGTGGCACTTTTTTTGAGCCTACGATTCTGACTGGTGCGACACCAAACATGCGAATCGCTCGCGAAGAGACCTTCGGGCCAGTTGCGCCCATCTTTCGCTTTACAACTGAACAAGAAGCCATCCATATGGCCAATGACACCGAATTTGGTCTTGCGGCATACTTCTATACGCGTGATCTTGCGCGGTCTTGGCGAGTTGCGGAAGCACTCGAGTACGGCATCGTTGGTCTAAATACTGGCATCATCTCAACAGAAGAGGCTCCCTTCGGAGGATGGAAGGAGTCAGGCATTGGTCGAGAGGGCTCCAAGTACGGCATTCTTGATTACACTGAACTTAAGTATCTGTGCATTGGTGGCATTACGCCGTAAACCTTACGCTCGGCTGAGGACTGTGACTACACCACGCGCTAGCACAGTGATGCTGGTGTGCATCTAAATTAGCCTGTAAGTAAACCATGCTAGGCCGACTATCAGAGCTGTCCATATCGACGAGTGACATCCTCGACTCTTGGAACTTCTACACACGGCTCGGATTCACTACAACGAGCAGTGCCGATATCTGGCCCTATCGATATAGCGTTGTCACTGACGGTCGTCTCTCCCTAGGCCTACACGAGAACAACCTCAGTGGAGTCGTACTCACATACGTCTTACCTGATATTAATCAACATTTCCTGTCGTTTAAAAAACAAGGCATTGTCTTTGAGCTAGAACAGCTAGGTGACCAGCGCTTTAATGAGTTACTTTTTAGATCCCCTGACGGCACCTGCATCCGCCTGATTGAAGCACCAACCTACTCTCAGCTAACTCCTGACGCGATCTCGCTTTTAGGCTGGTTTGAGCAGCCCCTAATGGCATCTCACAACCTAAAAGCAGCGACAAGATTTTGGGAAAATCTTCAGTTTGTTTCGATGCCAGAAGAGCATTTGCCAGTTAGTCATATCCCGCTCATTAACGATGCGATCAGCCTAGGACTGCATACCGCACGCGGCTGGGCGAACGAAACTCTCTGGTTTCGAGTTCACGACATAAGCGATGTCCGAGGCAAATTACGGAGTCGCGACATAGCGGTCAACAACCCTCTACCGCCAGGACTAGACCCAGCGCATCATGTCATGCTGCGTGCCCCAGAAGGTACCCAGCTGTTACTAAGCAGTATGAGCGAATAAATACCCATGAACCCACTAAGTGCGACCGACATACTCATTGTTTTTGCAATGAAAGAGGAAGCCGCTGACGAATTCAGTGATGTACTTTCTCCTATACTCTACACAGGCATAGGCAAGATCAATTCCGCCTGGGCACTTACTAAGCAGCTTATGCTTAATAAACCTCGCCTTGTATTAGATTTCGGAACCGCCGGAAGCCCATCCATTCCTCGCCATACGCTTGTTGAATGCACTCGCTTCATTCAACGAGACATGGATGCAAGACCACTCGGCTTTCCACTTGGACATACGCCTCTCGATAATATCCCTGCTGATATATCAGCCATGCGGCGTCTGCCATTTATTCGTGAGGCCACCTGCGGCAGTGCCGACCAGTTCGTGTCGGGACATGACTTAGGTGACTGCGATCTTGTCGAAATGGAGGCTTATGCTCTCGCTAAAGTTTGCAAACGTGAGCAGGTTGCATTTATGGCGGTAAAATTTATTACTGATGGCGGTGATGACACGGCACACAGTGATTGGGCGCAGAACTTGCCTCTTGCAGCACGTTCGTTTCGGAAACTATATGAACGTCTCTTGGGATCGCGTGATCTTGATGTGGATTAACGGCGCACTGCGCTGGCTTTTCATTTGCCAGTATCCATGGCGTGATGAATGCGCTCTGCTTGGCGCCTTAACATTAAACCGAAGCCAGCTTTGTCGTAGAAGCGATCTAAAGCCGAGAGATCCGGCTCACGTCTACGCAAATCGTCAGGCTGAGGGGCGATCGGCATGTCACAGGCTATTCTGGTTAGCTCGCGGGCAAGATAGGCTGTGTGCCTATGGTCAGTTAGCCGCTGAATAACACCAGCAGCACCTCGGAGTCCGAGCGTCAGAATCTGCTCGAGATTCGCATACAGATTATCAAGAGAGTCGAACTTCTGAAACAATGCAGCTGCTGTCTTTTTACCGATGCCAGGAACACCAGGAATATTGTCGACAGCATCGCCGGTCAGCGCGAGAAAATCTGCCATGCGCTCCGGATATACACCAAACCGTCCAGCAATATCCGCATAGCCAAAACGCTCATCAGCCATGTAGTCCCAGAATTCATCCCCTACATGAATAAGTTGCGAAAGATCCTTATCCCGCGTCACTACAGTTGACGAAAACCCTACAGCTCTCATCCGCGTCGACAAAGTGCCAATGATGTCGTCGGCCTCGTATTCAGCACTTGCAAAGGTCGCAACACCAAGGTGACCACAGAGCTCTCTGCAGCGCGAAAACTGCTCCTTTAAAGCAGGCGGTGCTGGATCCCGGTTAGCTTTGTATGCGGGATAGATACGATTCCTAAAAGAGCTTGCAAGGCTCTCATCAAAAGCGATTGCTAGATGAACTGGCCGCTCTTTTTCGATTAAGTCTGAGAGAAACCGCGAAAACCCATAGACAGCATTTACTGGATTTCCATCTGCATCGGCCATGTCGTCTGGAATCGAATAGTAGGCGCGAAATACAAAAAAACTTGCGTCAATTAGATAGATGACAGGTGCTGTCAATTCAACCACTCGCGTATGCGCACATGCAGTGGACTAGAGCGTGGGAAATGTGCCAGCAGGTACTGCATCTGGTCAGCGAGAACGCGACGCCCTTTAAGATAGATATATTCGGCGTAGGTGGGCGTAAAAGGCACTGCGAGCAGATGCATGCGCGCCTCTTCTGGAGTTCGATATGCCTTCGCATTGTTACAGCGTCGGCATGCTGTGACGACGTTGGTCCAGATATTTTGACCACCACGGCAAAACGGCCGAACATGATCACGGGATAGCTGCTGACTGGGAAACCGTATGCCACAGTACATGCACAGGTAGGCATCTCTTTTAAACAGCGTCTCGTTATTCAGCGGCGGCACATAATCAGAGCGTAATGTGCCTGGGTTACTCGAGTGCCCGATGGTCGCTATGATCGAGCTGACCTCAACAACAGTACGCCTACCACTTCGGGCATTGATGCCCCCGCGCAGTCGATACAAGGGCGACCCGCAGGCGTAGGCCACTTGCTCGGTATGGTAGAGGCGCACCGCTTCTTTGTAGTCAATCCATTCAAGCGGCATGCCCGCCACATCGGTGCGCAAAACCTGCTGAGATAGCAGCACGGCGGAGTCGCGTGGATACGCGGTTTCCGGGCAGTCAGCTGCCACGTCGACAGTACTTGGGATAGATGACAGAGCGTTCACGCGTGATAAGATACGACGCGCTAAGAAGAGAATCAATAAACTGGGAAACCAGCAGCTAGCTAACTTGACCTTTTAGGCTGGGACAGCCTTATGATGAGGCCAGTGCCATCGCCGGTGGTCTGTGCGGAGGTTTTGTATGACAGCCGATGTGACCCCCCCCAAGCGCCTAGTCATTGGCATTGCCCGAGAAACACTGGCAGGTGAAGCGCGAGTAGCCATTGTCCCAGAAGTTGCCGCAAAATTGATCGCTGCGGGCGCCTCCATTCTGATGGAGCGCGGCGCAGGCCTTGCGGCGCGCTTTCCTGATGAAACCTATAAAAACGTATTGTTTTCAAACGATAAAAACGAGATTTTTTCGAGCGCTGATGTCATTCTGAAAGTGCAGCCGCTGACTCCCAGCGAGGCGGCCTTGCTAAAGTCAGGCGCCGTACATCTTGGTTTTATGCAGCCACACAATAACCTTGAGGCGGTTAAAATTCTACGCGACCGCCTGATTACCAGTTTTGCAATGGAACTGGTCCCGCGCATCTCACGAGCCCAATCCATGGATGCCCTAAGCTCCCAGGCTGCCGTTGCCGGTTACAAGGCTGCGCTGATTGCTGCAAATACCTTGGATCGCTTTTTACCAATGTTAACCACTGCGGCCGGGACCATTCGGCCCGCCCAAGTGCTCGTTATCGGGGTCGGCGTAGCCGGCCTGCAGGCCATCGCGACTGCTAAACGCCTGGGTGCCATCGTTGAGGCCTATGACGTTCGATCAGCGACCCGCGATCAGGTCAAATCACTCGGTGCGAAATTCGTAGAAACCGGAGTCACTGCAGAAGGCGCTGGTGGTTATGCACGAGAACTAACTGCTGACGAACGCGCAAAACAACAGGAGGTACTTGATAGCCGCATCGCCGTCGCTGATGCCGTAATCACGACCGCCGGCGTACCCGGGCGACCTGCCCCGCAAATAATTTCCCGCGCTGCGGTAGAGCGCATGAAACCTGGCGCCGTGATCGTTGATATCCTTGCTGAGAATGGGGGCAATTGTGAATTAACCCGTGCTGGCGAGACAGTCATCCACGGCAATGTTCGTATCGTAGGTCCTATCAATTTACCGGCACAGCTTGCTTATCACGCAAGTGAAATGTATTCACGCAATCTTTATAATTTGCTGATCCCTGCTTTAAAGCAAGGGGTTCTAGACATCGACTGGACGGACGAGGTCTTTACTGGCAGCGCACTAACTCATGCAGGCTCTGTCAAACACGAACCAACTGCCCAATTGCTTGCGGCAAACCCATAAAACAACGAGGAGCACACGATGTTAAGTGGTGTAGTTGCAGTTTATATTTTTATGCTAGCTGCATTTACTGGCTACGAAGTCATTTCACGAGTTCCCGTGATTTTACATACCCCTTTAATGTCAGGCAGCAATTTTGTGCACGGCATCGTTTTAGTTGGGGCAATGTTTGCACTTTTTAACGCAGCGTCTTTACTAGAGCAAATCATCGGCTTTGTTGGGGTTCTACTCGCCGCCGGTAACGCGGTGGGTGGCTATGTAGTGACCGAACGCATGCTTGAGATGTTCAAATCAAGCGGCGTACGGAAGACCCCTGGGAGGCATAAATAATGCAACTCATCGACGCCTCTGTCGCTAAATGGGTAATAGATACTGCATATATTCTAGTCGCATTCTTGTTTGTAACCGGCCTGAAGCGAATGAGCTCCCCAGCAACGGCGCGCGGCGGAATATTCTGGGCTGGCCTTGGCATGGTCATTGCGACTTTAGTGACCTTTTTAGCACCAATAGCTAAACAAGAGCTAGCCGCACTTGCCCATACCAACATGACGCTTGTCATCATAGCCATTAGCTTAGGTGGTGTACTGGCATGGTGGTCAGGCAAACGTGTTGCGATGACCGATATGCCGCAGATGATTGCGCTGTACAACGGCATGGGTGGTGGCGCAGCAGCAGCAATATCTGCGGTAGAGCTTTATAAGACTGGAACGCACGGCGCTGCATTCAATATATTGGCAGTACTTGGGGGCCTTATCGGCTCGATCTCTTTTTCCGGCTCTGGGATCGCCTTTGGAAAACTGCAAGGCCTTATTAAGCGGTCATTCCGTTTCAATGGCCAGCAGTTCATCAACGTCATTTTTTTAATAAGTACTCTCGCAATTGGTCTCCTGATTGCCGGTGGCGTTACTACCGGTACAGCGGCAGTCACCAGCTTCTTTGTGCTAGCGCTGATCTTGGGCATTACGATGACTCTGCCTATCGGCGGGGCTGACATGCCCGTCGTGATTTCGCTGTATAACGCACTAACCGGCCTTGCGGTCGCCTTCGAGGGCTTCGTGCTCGACAATGTGGCCATGATTATCGCGGGCACCGTGGTCGGCTCTGCGGGGACGTTACTGACACAACTAATGGCAAAAGCCATGAATCGGTCGTTAGCCAATGTGTTGTTCTCAGGTTTCGGCGAGGGCGCCGCCACAACCTCAGGACCCGTGAGCGGAAGTCAAAAAGCGATAGAGGCAAGCGATGCCGGCGTCATGATGGCTTTTGCTCAGAAAATTATTATTGTCCCTGGCTACGGGCTCGCGGTTGCGCAAGCGCAACATAAAGTATGGGAACTTGCTCAGTTGCTGCAAAATCGTGGTGTCACTGTCAAGTTTGCAATTCATCCAGTCGCCGGACGTATGCCCGGTCACATGAATGTCTTGCTCGCAGAGGCCGGGGTTCCTTATGACCTGATTGCGGACCTCGAAGAAATCAATGCTGAATTTGAGACCACTGACGTTTCTTTAGTTATTGGTGCCAACGACGTTGTAAACCCAGTTGCACGTAATGACAAGTCGAGTCCAATTTTCGGTATGCCAATCTTGAACGCGGATCAGTCTCGCAATGTCATTGTTATTAAGCGTGGCCAAGGCCAAGGATTCTCGGGCATCGATAACGGTTTGTTCTACTTGGACAACACGCGAATGCTGTACGGTGATGCGCAAAGCGCTGTAAACCAGCTCATTCAAGCGATCAAATCCGTTGAATAACTGGCACTTAGCACCCTATTAGACTTTCGGACCCGGCTAAATCATGCGAATGGCTGTTAAATCTCTTTATTTTTGGGTCTTGATTGGTGTGATTGGAGGCGCGCTACTTGGCTCTTTGCACCCAGAGCTAGGCGCCTCACTGAAGCCGTTAGGTGACGGCTTCGTAAAACTCGTAAGAATGGTGGTAGGTCCCATTGTATTTTGCACGGTAGTGCTAGGGATTGCACAGGCGCGGGATCTGCATCAAGTGGGTCGATTAGGTATAAAAGCGCTAGTTTACTTCGAAATACTGTCTACTTTGGCACTGATACTCGGGTTCGTTTTCGCCCATCTGCTGCATCCCGGCGCGGGTCTGCACATTTCAGTGCAACAACTTGATAACGCCTCAGTTGGAAAATTTGTCGATGCGGCTCATGCACAAAACGTCACGGATTTTTTGTTCAACGTTATCCCCACTACGATTCCAAGCGCACTTACATCGGGTGAGATACTCCAGGTCCTTCTGGTTGCCTTACTTATTGGTTTTGGCGCAGCCATCATTGGAGACAAAGCAGCGCCGCTAATCAACGTCGTTGAGGCACTGTCTGCAACACTTTTTAAGGTCGTGACCTTTCTAATGTGGCTAGCGCCACTTGGGGCATTTGGGGCTATGGCCTATACCGTTGGGAAATTTGGCTGGGCAGGCCTCGCAGCGCTGTCTCAGTTCATGGCAGTGTTCTATCTTGTATGCGTAATGTTCGTGCTTATCATTCTTGGGACCGTGGCTCGTATTGCCGGCTTTCGGATTACGCATCTCATCCGATATCTGCGTACAGAGATAGTGACCGTTATTGGCACCTCGTCCTCTGAGAGCGTACTGGCTGTACTCATGGGGAAGCTCGAGCGCCTTGGCTGCCAGCGTAGCACCGTAGGCGTAGTGGTCCCTACAGGCTATTCCTTCAACCTTGACGGTACCTGTATTTATTTATCACTAGCAGCGATATTCCTCGCCCAGGCACTCGACGTTCAATTAACCATTACACAAGAAATAACCTTGCTGCTGGTCGCAATGCTGAGTTCTAAAGGCTCAGCAACCATCACAGGCGGAGGCTTCATCACCCTTGCAGCGACTTTGGCCGTCGTACCAGATATCCCTGTTGCGGCATTATCACTAATCTTAGGCATTGATCGGTTTATGAGCGAAGCGCGCGCTGTCACTAACCTGATTGGTAATGCAGTAGCAACAGTTGTTATCTCGCGCTGGGAAGGTGAGGTATCTGCTAATACACTCACTAATAATCTAGCAGCCCCTACCCTAACGGCGCCAACCTAAAAATCAACGTTCTCGGTTCGGCAGCGGAGTCCGCCCATTATCGCTTGTGATCAGGGCGCTCGCGAACTGGCAGCGGCACGCTACAGACGTCAATATGTCCAGCTGGCTTTTTATACCAAGTGTCGCGACGATTACGTCTTAGCTCAATAAGCTTCTGAAATACAGGTGTATCAGTACGCAGCACTTCTAACGGCACACGCTCCGAAGCAGGCAGTTCAGATGCAAGGCGAACACTCTGAATTGGCATTCGCTGCTCAGGTTGCTCATAAAAGCCACTCTCACCCGTACCCCGTGGCAGCGCCGAGAGTAGCTCGATACCCGCAATCACACGTCCAACCACCGCGATATTACGGTCAAGCTGACGTGGTGCATGGCCAATGACCGTATAAAGCTCCGTGCCAATCGCAGTCGAAGGATCCGTATCGCGGCCTACGCCCACCATTGCATAGCAGTGGATCAACCATTCCTCGCCATCACTGCTGTTACGCGCCGCTGGAAGCCCGTTCACAAATCCGACTTCGCTCGCATACGTGTCCACATCTTTGAGGCGAACGAATGAGGAGTTAGCTGCCGGGCGTGAAAATTCTGCTGGTAGTCGCTTTTCGCCAACTTCAGGGTGGCTGTTCAAAGGATCGCCCCATTGGGCTACGAAATTATCTTGAACCCGAGTTACGGCCAATCCGTCATACCAATGCGCTCGCACAAGTTTTTCAATATTCGCGACATGTCGCGGCGCAAATAACGGCGATAATTCTATGACTACTCGGCCCGTGGATAGCTCCATATAGAGAGTATGGTCTGGGTCGATTGCCCGCCAATCTGTAGGTTTTGTGGCCGCAAGAAGCTCTGGCATCGTCATAGGAGCAGATGCTGTCTGCGCTTTGGCATTCTCAGAAAATGCGGTTTGGAATACAGAAACTGTAAGAATCAAGGTAAGGATGCGCGCGAAAAACATAAATCAGACCTTTACGCCAGCGTATGAAAAACTTTTTGGACGTCGTCATCTTGTTCAAGCTTATCAATTAACTCTAATACTTCTTTTGCATGTTCCTCGGCCACTTCCGTTGGCGTTGTACATACAAACTCTCGCTCTGCGGAGAGTGGGATTATCCCCCGCTCCTCGAGCGCCTTCTGCACCTGACCGAAGTTAGGAAACAAACAACGAATAACCAGTTGGGGCTCACCATTTTCACCGGTACCTTCGCCCATTTCCTCTAGACCATGATCCATAAGGTATAACTCAAGCTCATCTTGATTTAACCCATCAGGACCTAGTCGGAAGACGCCCATCTCCCGAAACTGAAAGCTCACACTACCGGAACTCGCCAGATTGCCGCCACCTTTGGAAAAATGATGCCGTACACTCGCGACTGTACGCGTAGGGTTATCCGTAGCCGTCTCCACCAAAATGGCGACGCCATGAGGAGCGTAGCCTTCATAGATGATCTCGGTGAAATTCGCTGCATCTTTACCGGAAGCGCGCTTGATAGCAGCCTCAACTTTGTCTTTCGGCATGTTAATTGCGCGGGCATTTTGCATGCAGCGCCGCAGAGACGGGTTTGAACTCGGGTCTGTACCGCCAGCCTTGACGGCAATGGTTATGTCCTTGGCAATGCGGTGAAACTGCTTTGCCATGCGGTTCCAACGCGCGAACATCGCATGCTTTCGAACTTCAAATATGCGGCCCATAGAAACCCATTATCCCTGAAACTTAGTGCCAAAGTCGGGCACTGCAATTGCGTAGTTTAGTGCTTTCAAGGCGACTTGGTCGTTTTTCCGCCGCCCCAAGACAATTGACCTCACGCGCCTCGATACGCCCCTAGGTATATCGCCCTAACCGCCACCTAAATGGCTGTCAGCCCCTCCCGAGTAGGGCCTTGGGGCCAAAGCATCTGCTAAAAACGGCTCTGCTGCGGACCTAGCGCGCAGAAACCGCATTTTGGGAGCTTCCGCCCCCTGATGTAATGCAAGCACACGCTCTTCTGTTTCACGATCTGCCAACGTAGCTCGGTGCTGGTGCCTCAAATAGTCAAGCCAGGTAACCGTTTCGAAGCGCTCTACCCAACACGTTTGATCTCCGAGATCCTGTAAAACGCTCCAGCGACGCGCCCCATCCCGGCGGCGAATCCGCCCGAGCTCATAAATGACTTCCAAAAACCTTGGTGCGTCTGTGGTGAGAATTCGATATTCCGTCGAAATCACAATCGGACCTGCTTCGGGTTCCAGCCCAGTGATACCCGGAACATCCCCTGCAAGACGTAGCGGATCAAGTTTCACAAGACTCGCTGGATGCATCGGCCAACGCTGCACAAGAAAACATGAGGCCACCAGTAAGGTACCAGCCGCTGTAAGACTGATAGATAGTCCCACAGTCTCTGCCAACTCACCCCAAAGCCAACTTCCGAGTGCCACACCACCGAAAGCAGCTGTCTGATAAATGGCTAATGTACGTCCTACGACCCACCGAGGGGCTGACGTTTGAGTTGAAATATTTAGCGTTGAGAACGACAGAACCCACGCAGCGCCCGCGAACAATAACGCGATCACTGACAGAAGCATTAGCTGGCTTTGTGCAACAACAATAGTCGCAATGCCAAAAATTAGTGACCCCGACGTGACAATCGTATTGCTGTCGTACGACCTCCGCAGCCAAGTACTGCCTAGAGCGCCACCCACCGCACCTACGCCAAAAGACCCGAGCAGAAAGCCAAACGTCATCGGCCCCCCTACAAGCAGGTCTCTAGCAATCAGTGGAATAGTTGCCCAGATGCCACTTCCAAACAGGCCAAAGATAAAACTTCTGATCAGTACAGTTTTGATGGCTGGTGATAGCCTCGCATACCGCAAGCCTGTGCCTAAGGCAGCAACAATACTCTCAGGGGGAAGTATTGGTTCTGCTCTCCGACGACGCCAACGAGCCAATACAATGATCAGGCCAGTATATGAAAGGGTATTAAATAGAAAGGCTGCCTGAGATCCAGACGTTGCTACGATAAATCCACCAATAGCCGGACCGACGGTTCGAGCGATATTGAAACTGATAGCGTTTAACGAAACAGCAGCTGGTAGGTGTTTGGTCGCAACCTGCTCGCCAACTGATGACTGCCATGCTGGACCATATAAAGCGCTACCGCAGCCTAGCAAAAACGTAAAACCGAGCAGCGACCATGGAGACAGCCCCTTATTAAATGCAAGTGCCGTCAGTAATGCTGAAGTGACACCCATGATAGCAATCGCTAAAAGCATCACTGAACGCCGATCCCAAATATCTGCCACCGCCCCGGCCGGTATCGACAAGAGCATAACGGGCAATGCACTCGCGCCCTGTACAAAAGCCACCATGTTGGATGAAGGCGTCAGTGAGACCATTAACCAGGCTGCACCAACGGTCTGTACCAGAGTCCCAATATTAGATAGAAGGCTTGCAAACCACAGCGAAGAGAAAATCCCCTTTCTCAAAGGCGCAAGGGCGGCTAAGACCCAAGACTCTGTAGGCTGCTGCAAAACACTCACATAGAACTCTTGTGTATCACAATGGTCCGATCAAGAATCACATTATTTTCAGTAGCCGCGCCACAACTCTTTTACAAAAAGCAGCCACATGGAAAACATACACAGCGTACTTATGACATAAACAATCGCTCGGTGCTGTGCGTCATTATAGGTAAGAGAAATTACACTATGTAGATACCGAAGGCCCACAAACACCCACGCGAGATATAGCTGTATACGCGTCACATGATCAGTTACGACATCAAGCGTTGCAATAATTAAAAATAATATTGGTTCTTTAAAAAGACTGCTCAGGTTATCTGCAACAGGGTTTCCTAAAAGAAGAGCGTCTATATCGTCAGAGATTTTTATAGAATGTGAATCAGCGCCTCGCTCGCGGGCCTCGCTGAACCATGTCATAACAACATGCACCCAAACGGTTGCAATCAAAACGATCAGCATTGCCATGGGCCACGCGATCGAAATAGGGAACGGGGGCATGTAAGCTCCTCTTGCTTAGCGAGAGTATACCTTTTGCGATCTACTTAACCCTCGTTGGTTCTAATAAAAACCTTAGCCCCATATTATGAGCAACTGGGGATTAAACCAGTGACGATTTTTTGCTTCTATACGTAATCACTGCGCAGGCGCCATCTCTTGCCAGCGCTTCAGCAACAACTGCTGGTCAGAGACAGGGCGCGCCTTAAATTGAGCAGCATGGACGCGAACTTGCTCTTGTCGATCTGCCGATAGCATCTTCAGCTGTTCTAGATGGGCACGCATGGCCTCGCGCTGTGACGAGGACAATGCTCGCCATTGATCAAATCGCTCGCCTGCGGTCTGTCGCGAAGTTGGATCAAGCATATGCCATCGCAAACTAGCCTCCGCAAGCGCAGCTTGTCGATTCGGCAGCAGCTGACTCCATGATTTTTCATATTTTTTGAGCAAGGCTTGCTGGTCCGGTGACAGCTCAGACCAAAATACGACTCGGACCGGCTCATCAGCTCGTACTTTTGAGATATGCAGACTACACACACAGCATACTGCGACCATCAGTACCACTGTCGAAATCCACGTGCGGCAAAGAGTGCGCGATGATGCAGCGAAGATTCGCTGCGCTCTGAGACTAAAGTGATTCATTGGCGGCCCAGTCATAAAAGTCTGGCGCATGCTCATAAAGCGCAAGATCGTCTAAAGACAATAGGATCTCAGAATCGTCCAACGGACTTAATTCATCTGCGACATGGGCTATCTGGTAGCGAGCCATGAGAACGGCACCGAGCAGTGCAAGCGCTATTCCAGACGCGCTTATCGCCAGCCAACGGCTTGGGGTCCTAAACCGATAACGCTCATCCCTTTCGGCTAGACCTTTGAAGTTATTTGAGTTTCGGTTCATGGCTGGCAACTATCTAAAAGACTAAAGCAGGGCGACAGATTACTAGTGGCCCCATTGTGCATCATGACTTGCACACGCCCGCTATCGCTGACAGCTTAGCCGCAGGATGGCGTACGCTATAACGGCGTCATATAGCGCCCAAAAAGGGCAAGATGACGTATTGTACTGGCACCTCCGCCAGCGATCACGATAACTACAAGTTGTTGATTAGTATACTAAAGTGTCCATAACGCGCTCACCATCCAGCATTTTGCGCGTGGCTATCGATACGCCACTACGCAAGCTGTTTGATTATTTGCCTCCAGCCGGAACAGACCTGGAATCACTACAAGTGGGGACACGTCTGCGTGTCCCCTTTGGGCGGCAGACTGTGCTTGGGATCCTTACAGAGGTTGCGAACCACTCCGAGGTACCGGCAAATAAACTGCGCTGCGCCCTAGAAATTCTTGATACCGAGCCCGTGCTTGATGCTGCTTGCTTCGAGCTCGTGCGCTGGGCAGCCCAGTACTACCATCACCCCATTGGCGAGGCATTTGCTGCGGCACTACCGACGCTGCTACGTCAGGGTCGGCCACTGACGGCCACAGAGCTCCGCTGGGGCCTATCTGATAGTGGTCGCACAGAGTCCTTGGCAACACCGCGCCTAGGGAAGCGGCAGATAGAGTTGCTAGCCATTTTAAGGTCTGCGGCGACAGTCGGGGCTGATGCGATAAGCCCATTAGGCAGTGGTGGGCACGCCGCATTACGAGGATTTATAGAACGTGGCTGGGTGCTAGAGAGCACGATTGACGCCTCCGATATAAGTAACCCTTATAACGAAATCAGCCCAAGCCCTACGCTAAATGCAGCGCAGTCACTAGCCGTTGATGAGATTTGTGAATCACTAAATCAATTCCAACCTTTCTTACTATACGGCGTTACCGGTAGCGGCAAGACTGAGGTTTATCTACAGGCCATCGCTAAAGTACTTGCTCGTGGTGATCAAGCGCTAGTACTAGTCCCAGAAATTGCGCTGACCCCTCAAGCTATCGCGCGCTTCCGCCAACGGTTCACAGTACCATTGGCCGTGCTCCACTCGGCAATGACCGACCTTGAGCGACTCAAAATGTGGCGCGCGGCACGCAATGGCAGCGCTCCATTGATCATAGGCACGCGCTCTGCAATCTTCGTTCCATTAGCGCGCCCTGGAATCATTATTGTCGATGAAGAGCATGACGGCTCTTACAAACAGCAAGAAGGATTCCGTTATTCGGCACGCGATTTAGCAATCCTGAGGGCGCAAAGAAGCGGCATTCCAGTCGTTCTTGGATCTGCAACACCAGCGCTTGAATCGCTACATGCAGCAAATATGTCGCGCTATAAAAAACTTGTGCTACCGCAACGCGCTGGAGCAGCTGTACAGCCGCATATCTCGATAATAGACCTAAAACTTCATGAATCTCGGCAAGGGATTGCGACTCCAAGCGTACTTGCCATTGAAAGACACCTGCAAGCAGGTGGACAGGTGTTGATCTATCTCAATCGTCGCGGGTTTGCTCCAGCACTTTACTGCACTGGTTGTGGCTGGACTGCTCCTTGCCCCCAGTGTGACGCACGATTGACACTTCACCTAAAGTCACATGAGCTAACGTGCCATCACTGCGGGGCGCGTCAAGCGGTGCCGTATGCCTGCCCAGCATGTGCTACCGAACTAAAACCAATGGGTCAGGGCACTGAGAGAGTGGAAGACACACTCGATGAGTTGTTCAAGGGAGTCCCGGTCGTTCGAATCGACAGAGACACCATCACCAATCGAGATGAAATCGAAGCGGCTCTAGACCGTGTACATACTGGCGACGCGCGCATCCTGGTTGGCACTCAAATGTTAACCAAAGGACATGATTTTCCTAACGTGACTCTTGTGGTCATTTTGAATGCAGACCAAGGGCTGTTCGGAACAGATTTTCGTGCCAGCGAGCGCCTTGCGCAAAATATCGTTCAGGTCGCCGGACGAGCGGGTCGCGCCAGCCGGCCTGGTGAAGTACTGGTCCAAACCGCTTGCCCTGAACACCCCCTACTCGTGAGCCTCTTACAGAGCGGCTATGAAGGTTTCGCGGAAACCGCCCTTCTGGAACGATCCAATGCGGGTTGGCCACCTTATTCGCGCCTGGCTTTGCTACGGGCTGATGCTCCACAAAAAGACTCCGTGATGGCTTTTCTCTCTGCTGCATGCGCTGAGGCACAGCGCCTACCGCTCAGGGACCTACGGCTGCTAGGACCAGCGCCAGCAGCCATGGAACGCAGAGCAGGCCGATATCGCGCCCAGCTACTACTAGAAGGCCCAGACCGAGGGGCGCTACATCAGCTACTTAGGGAGTGGCTACCCTTGATCGAGACTCTAAAAGAGGCGCGCAAGATTCGTTGGTCCGTGGACGTAGACCCCTTGGAAACAAGTTAACTAGCCGGAACCCAGTGTGCACAGATACAGCAGCGCATCAAGAACCGTTTGATTCCGGTAAACTGGCCCGGAGTTACTAGCGTCTATTCACCTTTGCGGGAATTGTCTTGAAAGCCACGATCGAACGACTCATCAGCGCCGCACTCGTTGCACTGCCATCGGAACTGCTGAGCTCGAACGCAAACGCCATCAAGCCTGAAGTAGAACGCACGCGCGATACGTCCCATGGCGACTATGCGACCAACATCGCAATGCGCCTAGCAAAAAGCGTCCGTCTGAATCCAAAGGCATTCGCCGCGGAACTCATCAAGGCGCTCCCAGAGCACCCTGACGTGGCGCGCGTAGAAATTGCCGGTCCAGGCTTCATCAATTTTCATCTAACAGCTAACGCATACCACAACGAAATAAGACGAGTGCTAGACCTACAAAGCACCTACGGCCGTGCTGATCCCAACACACGCCCGAGTATCTTGCTCGAATTTGTCTCTGCCAATCCCACCGGCCCATTACACGTAGGCCATGGACGCCACGCCGCTTATGGCGCAGCGCTTGGCAACCTACTTGCCGCGATTGGACACACCGTTACCCGTGAGTTCTATATCAATGATGCCGGGCGTCAGGTCGATATTTTAGGCTTAAGTGTCTGGATCCGCTATCTCGAACATTTCGGTGAGGCTCTCCCATTCCCAGCAAACGGCTATAAGGGGGCCTACCTGGCACCAATTGCCACTAGTCTCGCCGCTACAGCAAATAAAGAATTTTTCCGCGGCGCTGCCTCCATCGTTGCTGACCTACCGGCTGACGAAGCCAACGGAGGCGACAAGGACCTCTATGTTGACGCCCTCATCGCACGAGCCCGTAGCTTACTTGGCGAACTTGGTTTTCAAGCAATTGTTAATCACGCCCTAAACGGCATGCTAGCTGATATGCGCGCCGATCTAGAAGCCATGGGCGTCCACTTTGACAAATGGTTCTCGGAACGCTCGCTTACAACATCCGGCGCCATTGATTCCGCGCTGGATCGGCTTGAGAAAAGCGGTAACACATATCGAAAAGATGGAGCTATCTGGTTTAAAGCGACTTCTTTCGGTGACGACGAAGATCGTGTGGTCGAACGTGAGAATGGGATACGCACCTATTTTGCCTCAGACATTGCTTATCACCTGAACAAACGTGTCCGCGGATATTCACACCTCATCGATGTGTTAGGAGCGGATCACCATGGCTATGTCGCGCGCGTACGTGGCGGGCTTGCGGCCATGGGTGAGCCTCCAGAAAGCCTAGAAGTGGCCCTACTGCAACTCGTAAACCTGTACCGAGGTGACGAAAAAGTCGCTATGGGGAAACGCGAAGGGAACTTCGTTACTCTCAGACAGCTGCGCGAAGAGGTTGGTAATGATGCCTGTCGCTTTTACTACGTCTCTCGTTCCCATGACCAGCAGCTAGATTTTGACCTCGAGCTCGCTAAACGACGCACCACGGATAATCCAGTTTTTTACATTCAATATGCGCATGCACGCGTAGCTAGTGTATTTAGGCAATTAGTTGAGCGTGATTTAATACACGATGAGAAAGTCGGCTATGGTGCTTTAAATCGACTAGCGCAGGATCATGAGCATAAGCTGATGGTCACCGTCACGCGCTACCCAGAAATTATCGATTTAGCAGCAGCAACGCGCACCCCGCACACGCTTGTAAACTACCTAAGAGAACTTGCAACAGATTTCCATGCGGCTTATGCAGCGGGCAACGAAAACGCTGCTCATCGGTTTATTGTTGATGACGCTGAACTGCGCAATGCACGCTTAAGCTTAGTTCTCGCGGCCCGCCAAGTCATACGTAACGGTCTCGATATCCTGGGGGTCTCTGCTCCGCAGACGATGTAACTGTGCGCGATTATCGTAAAGGTGCGATCAGAAGATCCCGTAACTCATCTGGTTTTTCTGGATGGATTGGGTTACTGCTTGGACTCAGTTTTGGTTTGGTGTTAGCTGTTGGCGTTTGGCGCTACGCAACGCATGCGTTGCCAGACACGTCCACCAAAGACAAGTTATCGGCGCCACTATCTGCTACTGAAGAGGCCCAAGAGCAGGAAACTGCCGGAAGTGGCACTAAATTTACTTTTTATAAGCAACTAAAGAACTTCGAAGTCATAATCCCTGAGAAAGAGAAAGACGTACATAGTGACGTTAAGCCAATTGCAGAAACACGGCAGGGCACTTACGTGCTGCAAGCAGGCTCGTACAAGAACTATGCGGACGCCGATAGAGTGCGCGCACAACTAGCGCTGCAAGGGATTGAATCAAACGTACAAAAAGTCACGGTGGATGCTGACACTTGGCACAGGGTTCGTATTGGCCCTATCAACAATCTAGAAGATCTGAATAGAGTTCGGGCACGTCTGCGCAAAGCCGAGGTAGAAGCCTTAGTCATCAGAGTTGGTGACTAAACCGCTCACGTCCCGATGTCCCAAATCAATGGCGTGTACGACATGCTGCTGCTGAGACACAGAATGACTTTTTTGCGATGAGGCCGTGTGCCAGAGTTACTCGTCTGCTGAATGTCGGAAGTCAATACCGAGGGCGCGTAGCTTTCGATACAAATGTGTTCTCTCGATTCCAACACGCTTAGCCAGCTGCCCCACTTTACCGTTGCACAACAGCAACTGCTGCTGCAAATAAGCCCTCTCGAAAGCCTCTCGTGCTTCGCGTAGGGGCAAAGCCAGCAGGTCTTGCTTGACTAGCGGCTCGCCTCGACCGATCGGGCTGCTAAGGCCACTCTCTATGTCAGCTAGACCAATTTCTTCACTGCCGCCGAGAAGCAGTAGACGGTGCACTAAGTTCTTTAGTTCCTGAATATTACCGGGCCAGGGATAGTTACGCAGTCGGTTTTGCGCAGCGACCCCGAACTTCCTAAATTTAAGACCCTGCTCTTCCACTAAGCGATCGACGTAATAGCGCAGCAACTCAGGCACGTCTTCTGCGTATTCGCGCAGCGACGGTACGCTTAGGGTAATGACGTTCAGACGTGACAGCAGATCCTTGCGTACCTGTCCAGCACCGGTATCACGATCAATACTTGCATGTACTGAGCTTACGAAACGGACGTCGAGTTTTAGCATTGCCTTGCTACCAACTCTTGTGTACTGACCAGCCTCAATGTCTTCGAGAATAATTTTCTGCGATGTGGCCGAAAAGTCCTCTAGGCGACTCAGAAAAATGGTTCCTCCGGCAGCCTGCTCATAAAGCCCTGGTTGCTCATCCGCCCCAGATCCAACGCCATGCAATCGCTCAAGCATGTCCGCTTCACCCAACGCTCCTCCTGCTATCAAGACAAAAGGCTTGTTCGCGCGTGGGCTCACAGAGTGCAGATATCGAGCAAACGCTTCTCGGCCAGTCCCCACGTCTCCAACAAACAAAATAGGCACGTTTTGGCTCGAAACCAATTGTATTTTTTCGCGCAGATCATGCATAAGCCGACTTCGTCCTACAGGCGCTAGCATCGGTGACCCAGTTGATAGCGCTGCACCACGGATACTGCGTCCCGAAGCTAAGGCCCGCTCAAGCACTCTAAGCAGCTTAGCGAGCGACAAAGGTTTCTCAACAAAGTCGAAGGCCCCAAGCCGGGTGGCCTCGACAGCGGTGTCCACGCTCCCATGACCTGACATCATCACGACAGGACAGCTAGGGGCGCCGTTCGAGGCCCACTCGCGTAACAGGGTAATGCCATCAGTATCGGGCATCCAAATGTCGAGCAAAACCAAATCTGGCTCGTTGGCGAGCTTTGCAGTACGCGCGTGCGCAGCATTTGCCGCGAGCTCAACCACGTAGCCTTCGTCTGTTAGCACTTCTTTTAACGTGCCGCGAATGTCGGCTTCGTCATCCACAACCAAAATCCGTGCGATGCTCATAAGCTCTCTCCACTAAGATCAGACCATCGACCATCTCGGGCGACGAAGGCACTAGCAAGTGTCTCCCGAGAAGCATCATCTGTCGGCAGTAGAATTCGAACCCGGGCACCACCAAGGTCCCCATTATCTGCCTCAATACGACCGCCATGCTCTTCAACAATTTTCTTTACAATCGCAAGTCCGAGACCAGTGCCCTTCGGCTTGCTAGTCACATAAGGATCAAATACTTTATCCATAAGATCCTGCTGAAATCCGGCTCCATTGTCAGAAACCTCTAGGTCGACCACCGGATGTCCATCAATATAACTCTTCTGCGTCGATACGGTAACGCAACCGTCGTTTCGCATGTCTAACGCCTCCAGCGCGTTGGTCAATAGATTGTTCAGAATCTGTCTGACGCGACCCCGGTCAGCTTTTAGGCGACCCACATCCTCAGAAAGCACGAGTTTAATTGTGACTGAATGTGCTTGGGCACGGTAAAGCTCAGCAACCTCATGCACTAATTGGTTTAGGTCAAACACTGCTAGGTCCATTGCCGGGGCACGCGCATAGTCAGAAAAAGCATTTACCATCTGCTTCATTGCTTCGACTTGTTGAATGATCGTGTTTGTTCCGCTCTGCAAGATTTCTGCATCTTTCGTATTCAGCCCGCCCAGCAGGCGCCGGTGCAATCTTTCAGCGGAGAGCTGAATTGGTGTCAGGGGATTTTTGATCTCATGTGCCAAGCGGCGAGCTACCTCACCCCAAGCAGCCTCGCGTTGGGCACTAAGCAAGGTCGAGATATCGTCAAACACGATGACTAGCCCTGGCGGCGTCCCGACTGAGTTTGGCAGAGTCGTACATCCGGCCATAAATTCACGTCGACCATTATCCGTCATTAGCGTAATTTGTTCTCGCCACTCAATCTGACCCGCGTCTATATGCCGCCGGCATGCAACAACGAAATCTGCATATAAGCTGAAACTAGCATCTTCGGTGGCAAGTCGACGACCGACAAGCGCCTCAAGATTTATCCCTAATATATGCGAGGCAGCGGCGTTGGCCGTACGCAGCGTGAAATCAAGATCAACGGAGATCACGCCAGTGGATAAGCGCGCAAGAATAACTGCAAGGCTGGCACGCTGCGATTCGACAAGGAACTGGCTACGCTGTGCATCGGCCCGTGCCCGACTCAACTTCTGCGTCATGTCGTTAAAAGAATTTACAAGGAAGCCCATCTCGTCGTGCGACGGTAGGCTTAGTCGAGTTGTTAGATCTCCTTTTCCTACAGCGTTTGTACCGGCGATCAAATCCTGCACGGGTTTAACCAGACGCGCGGCCCAGAAAAAGGCTCCGTAAATGGCTCCTAAGGCAGACAATAGTAAAACAATAGTCAGTGTCAGAATAAAGGTTGATTTTAAGAAAGGGCGTTGATAGACACGTTGCCCGTACTGCGCGTATGCGGTCTGTACACCATCCGCGAGGCCACCTAATTGCTCTGGAACACTATAGCTAGCAAATAGGACGAGACCATTACTTAACGAGGCCGATTGCAATGCAACTGCGGTAATAACTCGGTAGCCTCCATTAGCTATAGGATCGAGGCTTACGTAGTTTCGGCCTTGTCGCGCGGCCAGCAATACGTCTTCAGGTGGCGCTCTGGGCAACATATGAGCGGAGAAATCTGTACTGGCAGCTGTGATTTGACCATGGTCACCGACAACAAGAATTTCTGTAGCACCAACGACGCGTCGATTTCGCTCAAGATCGGAGATCAGCTCATAGTCATGCGCGGTTTTGAGCTCAGCAGCAAGTTTCTCAGTGCGTGCCGAAAAATCTCGCAAACGCAGACTGAGTGCTGCGCGTGATAAATTGAGCGCGCCCTCTAGTCCGCGACCGACGTTAACGTCGAACCAGCTATCTATGCCACGACTGATCGCATTGACGGAAAATGCATAGACAATGATTAGAGGCACAAGGGCAAGTCCGCTAAATGTTAGAACTGCACGCGCTTTCATCCGTGAGCCAGGAACTTTCGCGCGCCAGTCCCGCAGCAAATCCCACAGTTTGCGACTAAGCAGCGCGATAAGTACAAACACCCCGACGAAGTTAATCGCTAACAGCCACGGCTGTAATACATCGAAGCGGTGCGCGTCCTGTGCAGCAGTTGCGAGTAGTACTAATGAAGCGATGCAAGCGGCTACAGCGGCTATGGTTAGTACTACGATAAGAACGCGCCGCCGCTGCGGGATCAGAGAACCACCTGACGGCTGTATGACTGACCCGTCTGTGGCTACGGGCTGATCGATCACGGGCGTACGGTCCAAGTATACCAGTCGGTCTCACGCCTCCAGTCCACCCAAAACATCATGACCTTCAGCGCGCTTGGCAAACCGCCTTCGATGGCTGCTACTGCGCGCAGAGAGGCCTCGTAATGTTTGCCTTTTTCAATTAGCCCGATGGCGCCTATCGACACGCGCCTTACATCGGCCAGTTCAGCAAGCGCAGATTGTAAAGTCGAATATGAGCTTTGTTGATCGGCATCTAGATCGCTTACCAGATACCGTTCCGAGAGGGCGTCGTAACGAATTTCCCATCGCTTGCTCACCGCGGCAATCTGTTTATCGGGTAGGTACTGGCGCTTTCTTTCGATACGAACATCCAAAAGCAAAGTGACCGGCACCCCCTCTCGTAGAGCTTGCTGAGCACTACTACTAAGAGCCAGATCAAGCGTGGCATGCAGCTGATATATGCCCTCCACTGGCTCGATAAACGCGGAGCGTACGTCAAATCGTGGTTCGTCGAGCACCGTCGTCTCTTCATCCGCACAAGCAAACCCGGCTGCAAAAAGACAAAGCAATATGAGTACGGTGTTGAGCCACAAAGTTTGCCGCATCTTTTTGTTGGTGATTACCGTTAGGTACATGATATGCCTGTCAGTGTCATCGTCGGGTCATATAGACAACGTGCGTCGTTCAAGACATGCGTAATAAAAACCGTCAGTGCCTGAGATCCCTGGAAATATGGATATGCCCACATCAGCTACCTGCGACAGTGCGTTCAATCCTTGGAATTCGAGACTTATGGACTTCGTTATATCAACAGCATCAGACCTATCAGCAAGAAACTGAGACACTAGATTACTATTTTCTGGTCGCAGCACTGAGCACGTTGAGTAAACCAGTCGGCCGCCCGGCTCGAGTAACCCCCACATTTGATCAAGCAATTTTCGCTCACGAACCACCAATTGGGCAATGTCAGCAGGTCGTCGCAACCACTTTATATCAGGATGGCGTCGAATCACGCCGGTTCCAGAGCAAGGAGCATCAAGTAATATTCGCTCGAAGCGTTTGCCTGCCAAGATAGTCGGGTCGAGTGCGTCGCCCACCTGCAAGGTAGCCGAAAGCCCCAAGCGGGCTAAATTAGACCGGATTAGATCGACGCGTGCCGCATCAATATCAAGGGCCACCATTTCTTTCAGATCCGAACATTCCTCGAGGATGTGTCCCGTCTTACCACCAGGCGCGGCACATGCATCAAGCACACGCATGCCAGGGGCTGCCCCTAAGTACAGCGGTGCGAGTTGTGCTACAGCATCCTGCACTGAACAAAGTCCCTCTTGAAATTCAGGGAGTAGCCGAATATCCGTTGGCTCTTCTAGAATTAGCGCCCGGGGAGCAAACGTTGACATACGCACTCGCATACCGCGCCCCTCAAGACGGTCAGCAAGATCTTCGGTCGTGATCCGGCGCGTATTGGCACGCAAAGTTAACGGCGGATGTTCATTGTTGCTCGCTAATATCGTTTCACACAGTTCAGGCCAATCGCGACTGATAGCAACTGATAACCATTCTGGATGTGAGTAGCGTCCGGCAACCGAGAAATCTGCCTGACGAAGCAATTCTGTTCGCTCGCGTTGAAAGCGTCGTAGACATGCGTTAATAAGACCGGCGGCGCGCCCTTGCCCAACTAGACGGGCCGCTTCGACGGTTGCGTTCACTGCAGCGTGCGGTGGCGTTTCGGCATATTCAAGCTGATACACGCCAATCAATAAGAGCGCTTTGAGTTCGCTCGCTTGGCTGTCCCATGGCCTAGCCAGGAGCGGCATTAGTGTGAGCTGTAGTCGATGCCCAAAGCGCAGGACGCCGAATGTGAGAGCTTGTGCATAGGCTCGATCGGGCCCTGAAAGATCATGAGAAATAAAATCAGCGATCGCGCTTTCTATACGCTTGCCCTTCGCTAAGACAGCGCAGATAGCGCGCACTGCAGCGGCTCGACTTTGCGCACCATCATTCATGCTGCATTCCAAATATCGACCCTACGATAGAACCATTCTTTGCAGCGTTTCGAGCGAACTCGTTACCAGTAACTACCTTGCGGCCCGCCATTTGCACCTGTGAGAGGCATATAACACCATCGCCTGTAGCCACATGAATGCCATCGACTCCTATGGCAAGAACCGTACCTGGCACGGCAGATGCGGTTGCGACCAACGGGTGAGCGCGGTGGATTTTTAACACTTCGTTCATAAAAACAGTCTCTGCTATAGGCCACGGAACTAGCGCTCGTACGTGGCAGTCGATTAATGCGACAGATCGTGTCCAATCAATTTGGGCCATGGCACGATTGAGTTTAGGGGCATAAGTGACGCCGTGGGATGACTGTGGTGTGGCGATGGCGGCGCCGGTTGCGAGCGTCTCCAATACCTGTAACAACAGATGCGCACCACGGTGTGCCAAGCGAATACTTAACTCGGCAGCATTCTCCTGCGGATAAATTGTGACACTCTCGATGGCAAAAACAGGACCAGAATCGAGCGTGAGTTCCATTTGCATGATAGCGACGCCAGTGTGCGTATTACCGGCCATAATGGCACACTGGATGGGGGCAGCACCGCGCCAGCGCGGCAACAGTGAAGGGTGAATGTTAAGGCAGCCCAAAGCTGGAATTTTAAGCACCGCTTCTGGCAGCAAAAGACCGTACGCGGCTACAACAAACACATCTGCTTTTAGTTCACTCAAGCTAGCAGCGATTACAGGATCTTGCAGATTGACGGGTTGTAGCACCCGTAAGCCGTGCACGAGAGCGATTTCCTTGACGGCGCTCATTTGCATAACTCGGCCTCGCCCCGCAGGGCGGTCAGGCTGCGTCAATACCGCAACTACGTCATGCCCAGCGCTGATAATGGCTTCCAAAGCCGGCACTGCAAATGACGGCGTACCCGCATAAACGACGCGTAATGGCACCTGCGTCAGAGCGCCGGTGTACGCGTTCGCGAACGCTCTTGAACACGCTGACGCTGATCTTTCTCTAATTTATTGCGGATACGTGTCCGTTTCAGATCAGACAGATAGTCAACGAATAGTTTGCCGTCCAAGTGGTCCATCTCGTGCTGTATAACCACAGCAAGCAAATCCGTAGCAACCTGCTCAAACGTCTTACCATCTCGGTCAAGGGCCCTGACACGGACAACATGAGCGCGATCCAGCTCTTCAAAGTAGCCAGGAACTGACAAGCAGCCCTCCTGCATTTTCCCCACCGCCTCACGTTTGATGATTTCGGGGTTTATAAAGACCAGCGGCTGATTCTTCTGTTCCGACACATCCGCGACCAGTAGCCGCTGATGAACATTGACCTGGGTTGCGGCAAGACCCACCCCTGGAGCGGCGTACATGGTCTCCAGCATGTTATCGATTAACTTCCGTAAGGCAGCATCCACCCGCTCCACGGGTGCTGCCCGGGTACGTAACCGCGGGTCTGGGTATTCAAGAATTGTGAGGCGTGTCATATTGGTGGCACTAGCTATTCGAGCATCTGACGCGATAATGCTGCTAAAGTTTAGCCAGCATTCAATTTATACTTCACGCCAGCTGGTTAATGATCTTATTATAAGAGATAGGTCCGAGTTGGGTCGAGCAGGGATGGGCCTCTAATCAGGCTCACTAACGGATACGTAAATCAATGAAAACATTAGTAAAAACATTTGGAGCCCTCCTAATTGCCGCCGCTTTCACCGGCGCTGCTCTAGGAGCCACTGATCAGCCCGCACCCCCAGCGCCCGGCCACAGCACATCTGTGCCGCTCGCCCCGGATGCTCCTTCCTCGTATATTGTAAAGCGCGGCGACACCCTATGGGCGATCGCGGGCAAATTTTTAAGCCAGCCATGGTACTGGCCCGAAATCTGGTATCTCAACCCAGAGATCAAAAATCCGCACCTCATTTATCCGGGCGATACCCTGCATTTGGTCTATGACGCCAATGGTCGGCCACACATTGAGGTTGAGCGGGGCGACTTAGGCCGAGCGGCTGATGCAAAACTCTCCCCTCAGGTTCGTACCACACCGCTGGACGAGGCGATTAAGGCGATCCCTTACGAGATAGTCGCGGCATTTATGTCCAAGCCGGGCGTATTAAATGCGGATGACGTCAAACACGGCGCCTACGTTGCGGCACTCGGCGAACGCCGTGTCATCGCTGGTGTCGGTGACATACTTTATGCACGCGGCCTGACTGGCGTAGAGCCGGGGTCCCGCTATCGGATAATGCACATCGGCGAAAAAATCACCGATCCAGATGATGGCACCGTACTCGGTTATCAGGGCATTTATGCGGGCTCCGCACGTATTGAGCGCGCGGCAGAAGGCAAAAAAGGCCTGGCAAAGCTGATGATCAACGAATCCGCGCGCGAAGCGTTTATCGGTGACCTGTTGATCCCGGAAACTGTTGATATCGCCACAGATTTTATCCCTCGCGCACCTACTCGCGAGGTAAAGGGCCATATCATTTCAATGATCAATGGCGTCAATGTGATCGGTCAATATCAGGTTGTGATCATTAACCGAGGCAAGCGACATGGGCTTGAGCCAGGCAACGTACTCACGGTCTGGCAAGCGGGCGATACCGTTAAGGACTACGGGCGCGGCGGTCTACCCGCGCGCGGCGAGCTGACGCGTCCGTTTGCACCGTCTAGAAATCTCCCATCTGAAGCGGCCGGAACGTTCATGGTATTTAAAACCTATGACAGGCTGAGCTACGGACTGATTTTGCGGGCACAAAGCGACATGCATGTCGGCGATTCCGTCAAAAACCCCTAATCGTCACCTTTCTAACCTAAGAGCCCACGCAGCCGATTTTCCCGGCTCCGTGGGCTCTTTAATATGTACTGGTTGGACAAGCCGATTGAAATGCTGTTAGATGCCTCGACTTTGAAACTGTGGAAATATTCGATGTTGCGCTTAATCGAGATCAGTGGTCTCGATCGAGAGCACATCGCAACTCATTGATATAAAACCATAATATCTGGTGTATGTGTGCGACTGACGCACAAAAATGAAAGCCCCGATGAACGACAACGTGCTCGATATTTTGATTTATCTGTTCGAGAACTATCTCGAATCCGATGATATTCCACAGCCAAGTCGTGATGTCCTACGCGATGAACTCGAGCACGCCGGTTTTGCCAAAACAGGCATAGAGCGGGCTCTAGAATGGCTGGAAGGGCTATCCATGGAGACGCCCGCAACGGTCAACCCGGTCAATCAACGCTCATTTCGTGTTTTCAATGGCCACGAGCAAGCGCGCTTGACGGCAGAGGTACGCGGCTACCTTATTCAACTAGAAACAATCGGTATTTTATCTGCTAGCCAACGTGAGTTAGTTATAGACAGACTGCTGGCTCTAGATGCCGAAGAAATTGATATTGAACAAATGAAGTGGGTTGTACTGATGGTGCTCTTTAGCCAACCAGGCCAAGAATTAGCCTATCAACGCATGGAAGATCTGGTTTTCGAAGGCCAATCGTCCGCGATTCATTAAAATTCCTATATGTCTTTACTATCCAACCGATTCCATAGCCACGCCGTCGTTACGGCCGCTTAGTTCCTAAGGCTCATGAGCAACAATCTCGTCATCGTTGAATCGCCTGCTAAGGCCAAAACCATCAAGAAGTACCTTGGTAAGGACTTTGAAGTGCTCGCCTCCTACGGGCACGTGCGCGATCTCGTGCCAAAAGAAGGCGCCGTCGACCCAAACCACGCCTTTGCGATGCGTTATGAGCTGATTGAGCGGAATGAGAAACACGTAGATGCGATCGAAAAAGCGCTTAAGAAAGCCAGCTGCTTATATTTGGCGACTGACCCTGATCGAGAGGGAGAAGCCATCTCGTGGCATTTAAGCGAGATATTAAAAGAGCGTGGCGCTCTTAAAGACAAGACCGTCTTTAGGGCAAAGTTCTTTGAAATAACGAAAACCGAAATTCAGAAAGCGATTGCTGCGCCAGAAGCGCTCTCCACTGAGCTAGTAAACGCACAACAGGCGCGCCGCGCGCTCGACTATCTCGTTGGCTTTAATCTATCACCGCTACTATGGAAAAAAATAATGCCTGGCCTGTCGGCTGGGCGAGTTCAAAGCGTAGCGTTACGTTTAATCTGTGAGCGTGAAGCAGAAATCGCAGCTTTCATTCGTCAAGAATACTGGACCCTTGAAGTCGATGCGGCGAAAGACGGGCAGCCATTCAAAGCAAGAGTTATTGAAGTTGATGGCGAAAAGTTAGAATCCGACGTCAGTCGTAGTCGCTTTAGCCTTACCAATGAGTCTGCAGCCCGTGCAGTTGAGCAAAAACTAAATGCCGCCTGCGCAGGTCGCCTACGCGTCGTTAACGTCGAGGCAAAACCACGCTCACGCAGCCCTCAGGGCCCATTTCGTACTTCCACGTTGCAGCAAGCGGCAGCGAACCGGCTAGGCTTCAGCGCTCGCCGAACGATGCAGCTAGCCCAGAAATTATACGAGGGCGTCGATTTTGGTGAGGGCCCTGTCGGACTAATTACCTACATGCGTACAGACTCGACATCTCTTTCTGTTGACGCAATTGGGGCAATCCGCACCACCATTCTCAGCCTGTATGGCAAAGAAGCCTTGCCAGACGCGCCAAGAAGCTACGCCAACAAGCAAAAGAACGCCCAAGAAGCGCACGAAGCCATTCGCCCCACATCATCAGACAACACGCCTGAGAAACTACGTGGCCTAATTGATGAGGACATGTGGCGGCTATATTCGCTCATCTGGAAACGCACGGTTGCATCTCAGATGACCAATGCGATCTTTGAGCAGGTCACCGTCACAATGCACCCATCTCTCACGGCCCCTGCAATAGCGCCAGTCGGCGTCATACGCGCCAGCGGCTCCACACTGGTAAAACCTGGATACCTAGCAGCTTACGAAGTTGACCGTAATGATGACGATGATGATGCGGAAGAAAGCGGAAGATTACCTGCGTTCGTAACAGGCGACTTACCTGAACTGATCGAACTGCGTCCTGAACAGCATTATACGGAGCCACCACCTCGTTACACCGAGGCCGGCTTGGTCAAAGCCCTCGAGGAACGCGGCATTGGCCGCCCATCTACCTATGCATCCATTATTGAAACGTTGCGTGGTCGCAAGTATGTAGAGGATGAAAGGCGCAACTTTGTGCCCACGGATACGGGAAAAATCGTTAGCCAGTTTTTAGTGAAGTTTTTCCCACAATATGTGGACTACGACTTTACAGCTCGCCTCGAAGACGATCTTGACGAAATTTCGCGTGGCGAAAAAGAATGGATACCCGTACTAACTCAGTTCTGGCAGCCATTTATCGAACGCGTGCGAGATATTGAGGCAAACGTTAGCCGTGAACAGGTAGCGCAGTCACGTCAGCTTGGTGTGGACGAAATCTCGGGTAGACCTGTCAGCGTCCGCGTAGGCCAATATGGACCTTTCGTTCAACTAGGCACCAAGGACGATGTCGAAAAGCCCAAGTTTGCTGGGTTGCGTCCGGGCCAGAAAATGGACACCATCACGCTTGTCGAAGCGATGAAACTCTTTACGCTGCCGCGTGTGCTCGGTGAACTTCCCACCGGGGAAACTGTCTCGGTCGGTATCGGTCGGTTCGGTCCATTCATCAAGTATGGCGCTAAATATGTCTCAGTTAAGACTGACGACCCATATGCCGTGGAATTTCCACGCGCCATCGAATTGATCGAAGAAAAGAAGGTCGCAGATGCGGCACGATTATTACGTGACTATGGTGTAGATGATATTCAGGTTCTGAATGGGCGCTTTGGAGCTTACCTTACTGATGGTAAGCGTAATGCAAAAATCCCCAAAGACCGGGACCCTACAAGTGTGTCGCTCGAGGAGGCGCGCTTGTTAATAGCAGCCGCACCATTACGCGGTACTTCCCGTTTTGGTCGCAAGAAAGCTGGGTCGGGTAAATTTAAGTCGGCTGCCTCTAAGAAAAAGACAGCCGAGCCACCGGCCATCGAAGCTCCAAAGAAGGTCGCTAAGCCGCGCGCTAAGACTGTTAAGAAAAAAACATCGCGCAAGGCCGCTGTTAAAAAATAGCTCCGTAGTGCTTGCCCGCTTAAACAGCCACGTAAGACTTGTATGAACCCTGATAAAGCCGCTGTCCGCGAATACCTTTCTGAGCTGCAAGACAGCATCACGACAGCAATCGAACAGCTCGATGGCGGCGGGCACTTTCAGAGTGATCTATGGGTGCGTCCCGGCGGTGGCGGCGGTGACAGTCGCGTCTTGAAAAGTGGCCGTATATTTGAACAAGCGGGTGTCGGTTTTTCACATGTTATGGGTGAAGGACTACCACCATCTGCTACCCAAGGACGCCCGGATCTTGCCGGCGCCTCTTTTGAGGCGATGGGGGTCTCCTTAGTGTTTCACCCAACGAATCCTTTTATCCCAACTACACATATGAACGTGCGGTTCTTTATCGCCGAGAAAGCCGGTCAGCCGCCGGTTTGGTGGTTCGGTGGAGGATACGATCTGACTCCTTACTATCCGTTCGAGGAAGACGTAGTGCATTGGCACCAAACAGCCTACGATGCCTGCGCCCCCTTTGGTAAAAACGTATATAAAAATTATAAGAGCTGGTGTGATGAGTACTTTTATCTCAAACACCGTAAAGAAACTCGCGGTGTTGGTGGCGTCTTTTTTGATGACCTAAACGAATGGGGCTTCGCGCGTAGCTTTGAATTCCAACGAGCGATTGGCAGTAGTTTTTTACGAGCTTATGTGCCTATTGTGACAAAAAGACGCGCCTCTGATTACAGCGAGCGTGAGCGTCAGTTTCAACTATACCGTCGTGGCCGATACGTTGAGTTCAACCTAGTTTATGACCGTGGAACGCTTTTTGGACTACAGTCTGGTGGACGCACTGAGTCAATCCTTATGTCGCTGCCACCATTGGTGCGCTGGGAGCCAAACTATGAACCAGAGCCTAATAGTCAGGAGGCGCGCCTTTCCTCCGATTACTTGAAGCCACGTGATTGGCTCTCTAATGGCTCTTAATAAATTAATCTTCCCCGCGGACATCAGCAATGGTTCAGCGTAAGCTGCGACCGTGAACTACCGCCACGCCTACCATGCAGGAAATTTTGCTGACGTTCTAAAACACGTCGTGCTGATAGCGCTGCTGGATTATCTGGGACGTAAACCCAGCCCATTCTTCTATTTAGATACCCACGCTGGCCGTGGTTGGTACCCCGTAGACTCCGCGGAAACCCAACGTGGCGGCGAATACCGCGCTGGCGTGCTGCGACTGCTAGGCACAGACGCCGTTCCGCTTGGCCCGGTGAGCCGCTACCTTGAACTTGTAAGATCTCTCGGTGTCGAGGGAGATAAACTCGTAGCGATTCCTGGGTCACCGTTGCTTGCGCTTGCGGCGATGCGTGACTGTGACGAAGCCTCCCTGTGCGAACTAGAGTCTCGAGAGGTCCTGGCTTTAAGACGATCAATTCGTGACTCACGCTCTCATATCCACGAGCGCGATGGATACGGAGCGCTCACGGCCCTCCTCCCCCCCAAACAGAAACGCGGTCTGGTGCTCATTGATCCTCCATATGAAGCTGCCGACGAATTTGAAAAATTAAAGGCCGCGCTGCTTGTCGGCCTACAGCGCTGGCCAACAGGTATCTTTGCTGTCTGGTATCCGATCACACAGGAGGACGGATGTAGTCGCTTCCTTGAGCGGATGGCTGGTACGGGCATCCGTAAACAACTAGTAGTCGAATTATGCATCCAGCGCGACGACAGCCCAGGGGGCCTAAATGGAGCAGGCATGCTACTTATTAATCCTCCGTGGCAGATTGATGAATACCTGGCCCCTGCTCTACCATGGCTACTGCGGCAGCTAAACGCAGATGGTCGTGGACGCTCGCGTGTCAGCTGGCATGTGCCTGAGTAAAGAGCACTAAAAAGCTTGGTGTATGCCACCGTCTTGTGATGAGATTCATTTCCGAAGAAACCGCTAAATCGCAGTAATAGAGGGCCGCCTAATGGGTCAGACACCCGGATCATTCCCCCGTGTTCGTATGCGCCGAATGCGGCGCGACTCATTCTCACGGCGCCTAATGAGAGAGACGACGCTGTCCTGTGATGATCTGATTTACCCAGTGTTTGTCATTGAGGGAGAGGCTCAGCGTGTACCAGTAGTCTCGATGCCCGGCATCTGTAGAATCACAATTGATGAGCTTGCGAAGGAAGTGGCGGAACTTGTAGGCCTCGGCATACCAGCTATTGCATTATTTCCTGTGCCCGATGCAACAACAAAGTCACTAGATGGACACGAAGCGTGGAATCCGGACGGACTTGTACAACGCGCTATACGTTGCATTAAAAAAATCGCCCCATCATTAGGTGTTGTCACGGACGTGGCACTAGACCCCTATACCACCCATGGCCAAGATGGTGTCCTAAATGCTGAGGGCTATGTGCTCAATGATGAAACTGTAGCGGCACTTGTCAAACAAGCGTTATCACATGCAGAGGCAGGTGCTGACATTGTTGCTCCATCAGACATGATGGACGGCCGGGTTGGCGCATTACGCGATGCACTTGAGGCGGCGGGGTACATCCACACACGAATACTCGCCTACTCAGCTAAATACGCATCCGCTTTTTATGGGCCCTTCCGTGACGCAGTGGGCTCAGCGACGAGTCTTGGGAAAGCCGATAAGAAAACCTATCAAATGGATCCGGCAAACAGCGATGAAGCCCTCTATGAGGTAGCCCTCGATCTACAAGAGGGGGCAGATATGGTAATGATCAAACCAGGACTCCCCTATCTCGACATTGTCCGCCGCGTCAAAGATGAGTTTCATGCCCCTACATTTGTGTACCAAGTCAGCGGCGAGTACTCGATGATAAAGGCAGCTGCCCAAAACGGCTGGATCGATGAGCGCACAGCGGTGCTCGAGGCCTTGGTAGCGATAAAGCGTGCCGGCGCTGACGGAATATTGACCTATTTCGCAAAAGATGCTGCCCGATGGGTGTCTGAGTCTCCTACGCAATGAAAACGGATGGCGTGCCCACTGATCGCTATGCACTTATCGGTTATCCGGTCTCCCACAGTCGCTCGCCATTCATCCACGGCATGTTCGCGGCAGCCACTGACCAAAACATGCTGTATCAGTTGATCGAAGTATTGCCCGGTCGAGTGACTGATGATATTCGTTCTTTCTTCGACCTTGGGGGGAAAGGCTTAAATGTCACTGTACCGTATAAGGGGGCGGCCGCTGATACCGTTGACATCCTGACTACACGTGCGTCGGACGCACACGCAGTCAATACGATATTTCGTGATGATTCAGGTGCGCTCGTTGGCGATAATACAGATGGCGTCGGATTAACGCGTGATCTAGAAGAAAACCTTAACCTTACTTTAGCGGGCCAAAATATCCTGATTCTCGGAGCAGGTGGTGCGACCCATGGCGTTTTAGGACCCTTGCTCGATCGGAAGCCAAGCGCGGTATGTATCGCCAATCGTACGCTCGAAAGGGCAGCCGAGCTGGCGGCACGTTACCTAGGAAAAGGACATATACATGTCAGTGGTTTTCACAATATAGGACGCGGTCCCTTTGATTTAATTATAAATGCAACATCGGCGGGCCTCTCCGGCGACATCCCTCCGTTGCCGCCAGAAATCATTCATAGCCAAACGATTTGTTACGATATGTCTTACAAGAGCGGTGGCACCCCTTTTACAACCTGGGCGCAAGAGCATGGTGTCGCTATGGCACATCAAGGCTTAGGTATGCTGGTCGAGCAGGCAGCCGAGGCGTTCTTTATTTGGCGCGGGATCAGACCAAATACAGAACCAGTACTGCGCGCTTTGCGTGAAAACACGCCAGCTAAGACTCTCTGAACTAGCCTCGGTATCGCTCTTTAATTAAAACGTAGTGCTGAGCTGCTTTTTGCAGCATGTCAATCTCCTGCTCTGTAAGAGGCCGAATTTCACGAGCGGGATTGCCGCGCCAGAGCGTACGTGACCTAAGTCTTTGGCGAGGCGGAACAACACTCCCTGCTGCAACCATGACATCGTCTTCAGCGACGACGCCATCAAGAACGATAGCTCCCATCCCTATTAAGCAGCGACTCCCTATCGTGCACCCATGTAACGTCGCGTTATGCCCCACTGTGACATCATTGCCTAACGTCAAGGGCATACCGCCGTTGTTTTCGGGACCTGCATGCGTGATGTGCAACACGGTCCCGTCCTGGACATTTGTGCGCTCACCAATCGTAATGCTGTTGTCATCACCACGGACAACCACCATAGGCCAGATTGACGAATCATCGCCAATAATTACCCTTCCGATGACCACGGCTGTCTCATCAATGAAGACACGTAAACCGAGTTCTGGGCTATGCCCTTGATACGCACGTAGTGACACAGCAGCCTCCTTTATCAGCGCATGGTGACAAATTCTTCAGCGGCGGTAGGATGAATTGCAACTGTGTCATCAAAATCTTTTTTGGTAGCACCCATTTTTATTGCTACAGCAAACCCCTGTAGCATCTCATCCGCGCCTTGACCAATCACATGTAATCCAACAATCCGTTGCTCAGAACCCACGCAGACTAGTTTCATTTCTGTACGTTGCTTTTTAGTCGCGAGTGAGTAGTACATGGGTACAAAATCAGATTTATATATCGTCACGGCATCACCATATTGTGCGCGTGCCTCTAATTCGGTCATCCCAACCGTACCGATCGGGGGATGCGAGAAAACTACTGACGGTATTAGTTCATAACTCAAATGACGGTCGGCCTGATTATTAAATAGCCGATCTGCTAATCGACGCCCAGCGGCAATAGCCACAGGAGTTAATTGAGCCCGCCCAGTGATATCACCGATCGCATAAATTCCGCTGACATTTGTATTCTGGAAATCATCAGTCGTAATAAAGCCTGCTTTATCTGCGGCGATTCCTGCGGCGGCTATGTCAAGCCCATCAAGCATTGGTTCGCGTCCAATCGCCCACAACACGCAGTCAAAGGGCCCGACCTTTCGCTCGTCCGCCAACACTACCTCAAGGGTACGGCCACTCATCTTCCTAAGCACTTTTGGCACCGCGTCCGATAGTAACGTAAGACCATCGGCTGATAACTCGCGCATCAGAGCTTTAGAAATCATCTCATCGAATGTGCGCAAAACACGGTCTTTTCTAAACAGCACCGTTACAGCGCTGCCTAGAGCCGCAAAAGAACTTGCGAGCTCGACTGCAATGTAGCCACTACCAATGATTGCAACGCGCTCTGGTCGGTCCTTTAAGTCGAAATATCCATCTGATGTAATTCCGAGTTCAGCGCCCTCGATGTTCGGCACGCCAGGTTTACCACCAGTCGCAAGAGTGATGTGGGGGGCAGTCACCCGACGACCATCGACATCTATGGTGTGAGAGTCTATAAAGCGGGCGATGCCGCGCAGCCAAGTAATGCTTTTTTTAGCAAGGTTGGTTTCGTATATACCATTCAGGCGAGCGATATAGGCGTCTCGAGCGACTTTTAGGCGTGACCAATCGTGCCCATGAGTTGCAAGGCTAAAACCATAATCATGTGCATCAGCGACGGCATGGGCTATGCCGGCTGCGTTCCACATCACTTTTTTCGGAATACAGCCAACATTGACGCATGTACCACCAAGCCTCGCCGACTCGATGACAGCCACTTTGGCACCATATTGTGCGGCGCGTTGCGCGGTAGCCAACCCGCCGCTACCACCACCGACGGCTATGTAGTCAAATGTATCAGTCATATTTCCACACTATTGGAATAGGTATTCCATCATAATCTTGTCTAATCAGTCCTGCGCGCTCTGTTAGCATTTGGGATCGTATAAATGGTAGGTTTTTCTATGATGAATCCGCTGCTGGCCACCGACGCACTGCCAAATTATGACCTTATTAAGCCTGAGCATGCTGAAGATGCGGTGCACACGCAGATTATCGCCAATCGGGCGGAAATAGAGAAGCTGCTCGCTAGCCCATCAGTAACGTTTGAGGGCCTTGTAAAGCCATTCGAGGTACTTCAACACCGGCTCAGTCAGATATTTGCGCCTATTAGCCATTTGAATGCAGTTGCTAACACGGCACCGCTACGAGAGGCATACGCCAAGTGTATCGGCCTACTCACTGCTTATCACACTGAAGTCGGCCAGCACACAGGGTTGGCAGCCGCCTACGCGCACATTTTTTCGACACAGAAACTGACACTATCAGCGGCAGAACAGCGCATCGTGATGAACGCCATCAGAGATTTTCGCCTAGCCGGCATCGAATTGGCAGCAGCGGAGCGTAACCGCTTCGGTACAATTATGCAGGCCCTAGCTCGCTCCCAATCCCTATTCGAGGAGCATGTTCTTGACGCGACACGAGCTTGGTCTTTTCATGCTACAGATTCTACCCAGATCAGTGGTCTGCCGCCTCACATAATCGACCAAGCGCAGCGTGCAGCAACTGCTGCTGGTAAGCCTGGTTGGTTGTTTTACTTAGACCAACCGACCTATGTGGCTGCGGTGACTCATGCCGACTCTAGAGCATTGCGTAAACTGTTCTATGAAGCATGGGTAACACGTGCATCTGATACCGGCCCTCATTCACCCTCCTACGATAACGGGCCTTTACTGACTGAAATTCTAACACTACGCCATGAAGCGGCAACGCTACTTGGGTTTAGTAACTATGCCGAGCTCTCGCTCGCTACGAAAATGGCGAAAAACACAGACGAAGTCTTGACGTTTCTGCGCGATATGGCAGCAAAGTATTTGCCTACAGCGCGCGTCGAGTTCGCCACTTTAAGCGCGTTCGCTGGCTTTGCGATCGAAGCATGGGACGTCGCCTACTACTCCGATAAGTTGCAACAAAAGGAACATAATATATCGGAAGAAGCACTACGGCCTTGGTTCCCTCTCACACGTGTACTGCCAGGTCTCTTTCAGATTATCGAAAAGCTATACGGAGTCTCCATAACGGAGCGCTCTGGGGTCTGTGTCTGGGACCCCACGGTTCGATATTTTGCTGTTGCAGACTCCTCAGGCACTGAGATTGGCGGTTTATATGCTGATTTTTACGCCCGTCAAGGTAAGCGGGCCGGCGCATGGATGTCAGAGATCACAGTCCGCAAACAGATATTTGGATCATTGACCATCCCTGTAGCAAATGTTGTTTGTAACTTCACCTTGCCCGCACCGCAGGCAAGCGCGTTACTCACTCACTCTGAAGTTGTGACGCTTTTTCATGAGTTCGGCCATGCGTTACATCATCTGCTTACCACGGTTGACTATCCTAGCATCGCTGGAATTAATGGCGTGCCGTGGGATGCTGTTGAATTACCGAGCCAGCTAATGGAGCAATGGGCGTGGCGAGCTGAGTGCTTGCCTCTAATTTCTGGCCATGTGGACACCGGTGAGCCACTGTCGGAGGCAGTACTCACGGACTTGCTTGCGACGCGACGGTTCCAGGCGGGGCTTGCTTCGGTACGGCAGCTTGAATTTGCACTTTTTGATTTTGTTATTCATTCACAGCCCGCTGCTCCAAAAACCACTGATAGCATCTACGGATTACTTGAGAGTGTCCGGAGCGATATTTCGGTCGTCCCAAGCTGTCCATTTAATCGCTTCGCTCATAGCTTTATGCATATATTTTCTGGTGGTTATGCTGCGGGCTATTACAGCTATAAATGGGCAGAGGTATTGTCAGCAGATGTCTTTGCGGCGTTTATGGAAAGAGGCATCTTCGATACAATAACGGCGAAGCGTTTTTTGGCGAGTACGTTGTCACAAGGAGGCGCATGCGATCAGATGGAGGCGTTTGTAGCGTTTCGAGGTCATCGCCCAGACGGTAACTATTTGCTGCGGCAAGACGGAGTGTCGGTATGAGTGGGAGGTCATTTAGCGTTGCAACATGGAACGTAAATTCACTTAAGGTAAGGCTTCCTCATCTTGGACAGTGGCTGCAGTCTTCACACGTTGATGTCGTGGCACTCCAGGAAACAAAAGTGACGGATGCCGACTTCCCGTTTGATGAGATTCGGGATTTAGGATATCGCGTCGTTGCACATGGACAGCGGACCTATAACGGCGTGGCGTTACTTGCCAGGTCGGAGATATCAGATGTCCTTTGTGGAATTCCAGACTTTTCTGATGAGCAAGCTCGCGTTCTTGCAGCGACGGTTGAAGGCGTGCGCATCATTGACGTGTATGTTCCAAATGGGCAAAGCGTGGGATCAGACAAGTACCTTTACAAGCTGCGTTGGCTTGACGCACTGCGTACATACTTGACCGCAGCGCTACAGGAATATTCTAAAGTTATTGTGCTTGGAGATTTTAATATCGCGCCTGAGGATCGGGACGTTCATGACGTAAAAGCATGGGAAGGGCAAGTGCTCGTAAGTGAGCCGGAACGCGCCGCTCTGGCGGGCATTCTTGATCTTGGTTTTATTGATACCTTCCGACAGTCCTCACAAGCTGCTGGCGCTTACAGTTGGTGGGATTATCGGCAGGGAGCCTTCAGGCACAACGCTGGTTTGCGCATCGACTTGGTTCTAGCGAGTGAGCGCCTATCGAAGGATCTTGATGGCTGCCTGATTGAGCGCGAGCCGCGAGGCTGGGAACGTCCATCCGACCACACGCCAGTGGTAGCCTCATTTAACTTAAAGTAGACCATCCTCATACTGAGACTCGAATTCGTGACTAGCACACTGATCGCCGCTACAAATTGGCGTAAGCTTGGTCCATGAGTACAGTCCAGCCACTCCCAGCCGCAGGCGCCCGCTATCGGCGAAACGATTATGACGTAACTGATACGGTGCAAGTCAGTGTGACCTCCGCGGTTGAGAGCGCTGTACGGCAACTGTTTGCTGAGCAGTGGCCAGATGGAGACTTTTTGCCGATCGAGAAGTCGTTCGGAATGTTTGAGTCTCTTTTCAGCGGACAACTCGCCGGCTACAACGGTGTCGATACGGTCTACCACGACAGGCAGCATTCACTTGATGTTGTATTAGCTATGGCGCGCTTACTGGTTGGCTATGAGCGGACCACTGCCCAAGATGAGCACTTCGGATTTGAGCGAGCCAAAATGGGACTGGTCACGGCCCTCTTTCATGATGCGGGCTATATCCGGCACCAAAGCGACACTCTAAAGAATGGTGCTGAGTACACCCGTTCACACGTCAGTCGCTCCGCGCGTTTCATCGCAAACTTCATGCCCACACTTGGCATGTCCGACTGGGTGCCTATAGCAACGCGTGTAGTGCACTTCTCAGGGTATGAGGTGCCCTTTGCGAAAATTCATCTCACGGATTGGCGTGATCGGAAAATAGGCCACTTGCTGGGAACAGCTGATTTCATTGCTCAAATGGCCGATCGTTGCTACCTAGAAAAGTGTCGTGATCGACTGTACCCTGAGTTTGTCCTTGGTGGTGCTGCTCTGAATCGCACGGTAGATGGCGATGTGAGCTTGGTCTATGGGTCCGGACTTGATCTACTGCGCAAGACACCAGAGTTTGTTGCCTACACGATGCGAGAGCGGCTTGATGGCGAGTTTGGTAGTGCGTATCGCTATATGGAGGCTCTATTTGATGGCAAGAATCCTTATCTCAGCGCAATCCAGCAGCATTTAGCTTTCTTGCGCGTGATCTTGAAAACCGAAGACTGGCCTTTATTGCGCAGAAATCCGCCTTGCTTTACCAGCGATCCCAATGCCCTGCCAGATGTGCGCCGCCTTATGTTGGAGCGCCTACGAGAGGCGTGGCAGAATAGTTAAGTTAGTACAACATATAAGGCCGATGGCATGAGCACACATAGCGGCTCCATGAGCGCACTTGTCACGGGCGCATCTCGCGGTATTGGGAGTGCTATTGCGCTTGAACTCGCCTCGCGTGGTGTAAAGGTCGCATTACACTTTCATTCGAATTCTGCGCTAGCGGAAGCAGTTTTAGCTACCCTTCCTGGATATGGACATGGGGTTTTTTCTGCGGATCTTTCTCAAAGCACTGGAGCTGTGACGCTGTGGAATAAAGTCAGCGCTTCACTTGGTAAGATCGATATTCTCGTGAACAATGCTGGAGTATTCGTCGACCATCCGCCACTAAAAAGCTCCCTTGAGCAGTGGCAGCAAACGTGGCGCCATACGTTGACAACAAATCTCGAAAGCCCGGCGCATTTATCGCTGCTCGCGGGTCAAGCAATGATGGATAGAGAGATTGCTGATTCAAAATTTGGGCGAGGCCGAATTATCAACATTTCCTCACGGGGCGCCTTTCGTGGCGAACCTGATGCACCTGCGTATGGTGCAAGTAAAGCTGGCATGAACGCACTGAGCCAGTCGTTGGCCAAAGCTCTTGCACCGAATGGAATCTATGTGTACTGCCTAGCGCCTGGTTGGGTGGGAACTGATATGGCCATTAGCCATCTACAGGGCCCAAACGGCGCGGACATACTCGCTCAGCATCCACTTGGACGGATCGCAACAGCGACGGAGATTGCTACCGCAGCCTGCTACTGCGCGTTAGACGCCCCCGCAGCTATGACCGGCAGCATCATCGACGTCAATGGCGCGAGTTATCTGCGCACATAGTGAACCGGTTATTTTGGCGGTCGATCGACAGCGCGCACATAGCGAGCATAAATTGTTGGTAGTGCTTTTAGCAGTGCCTCTCGTCCAAGTACTCCGCCATCTGCAATCGCAGCTCGTATAGCTCCGATCCTCAAACGCTTTGAGGCATCACGCGCCGTGGGTGCATGACTTAAATGCCAAGGCTCCGGAGCAACGCCACCACGATCTGTGACATAAGGACGATAAAATCCCCAACGATCCATATTGTCATCGAGCCATGCGGTTAATTCAGCGAATGGCCCACCCGTTCGGTATTCCGCGGGCACTAATTGCAGACGAGCCCCAGGTTTTAAGGCACTGCGATCATAAACGTCGATTTCCGTACCCCAATGATGGCGGCTACCCCCAGGTGGAGCGGACCAGTTGAGTATCGCGGCGACCCGCGCTGCAGGCCGGAGGGCTAGCACGTCCAACGCGCATCCTCGCCGGTCATGAACCACTCGCTGACCGGTCCACTTATCGTTCCAAATACGCACCTGAGTGGCAAAATCCCGAAACCCAGATGCCGGATCAAGCGAGATGCCTGCCCTAGCAGCAGCCCGGCGCATCGCCATAAAAGGCCGCACCACATCACGATGCAAAACGCATGAAATATCTTTATTATCAATTACATGCGTCCGACTGCGGCCGGTCAGTTCCAGTGGACCTAGGATACACCGTCCCATAAGTAACCCCATACAACAGTCAGCAAACAGACATTCGCTCGAGTTTGTGCGCTATTTAAGCAGCTTAACCATTATCATGCATCGCATGAAGCCGAATAGCCCATTTTCACTGACGCGCCACCGGCTACTTATAGCCGGTGCGCTCGCGTTGGTGGGCAGTAGCGGCCTGTTACTCGCGATTATCACCCCTAGCTTATGGCGCGGGTTACCGTCCCTCGATGCCAACATTGCTGTGGCGCTCGGTCTCGGCTGTGTCTTTATCGGCGGACTCATCGTACTGGTTATCTTGCGAAAACCTCTCGCTAAGCTAGCGACCACTCTTGATCAACTCGACGCAAGCCAACTCGCACTCGAACCGACACCGCTAGCACACAAAGAGCTTTTTAATCTCACGGCATCTATTGAGCGGCTTCGCGAAAAACTTGCAGAGACGACCAACACCAAGTACTACCTAGATGTTGTTTTAAACAGTATGAACGATGCAGTGCTGGTCACCGATGAATCGGGCCGAATCACACGCGTCAATGACGCCACTGCGAGCCTGTTCGGTTTTTCTTCAGCAGAGCTCGTGGATCGCGATATAGGCTCTCTGATCGCTCCCGATGAGCGACGCAAATTTGTGCTTGATCGCGCGGTAACAGAAATTCGCGAGTTTATGATTCGCTCCAAATCAGGCGAGAACGTCCCGGTGTCTATATCGGGTGCGAAAATTACTGACCCCCGTCAAAACTCACTGTTTGAAAAAAACCAGAGCCAGGGCTCGCCTGAGAGAATTCAGGGATGCGTTTTCGTAGCGCATAACGTCTCGGATCGTGTAAAGGCAGAGCGTCGAATATTGTATCTCGCTACATATGACACGCTAACCAAAATTCCTAATCGTCTGCAATTTCAGCATCTTCTGCAGCAAAGCATCGCACGCGCAAACCGTAGCGGAACGGCACTCGCGATTTTCTATCTCGACCTTGATAAATTTAAGGATATCAACGACAACTTTGGCCATGCTGCAGGCGATCGCACGTTAGAGATTCTTAGCGAGCGCCTCGGCCGCATTGTCCCTAAAAGTGCCGTTATTGGCCGACTAGCCGGTGATGAGTTTGCTGTCCTAATAGAGCATCTGCCGCGAGACTTCGACCAAGGGCCGGCACTTGAAGTCATCGCAAAACAGCTCATCGACGATGTGGGTAGAGCATTTCATCTGGATGATAGCGAAATCTACCTCACGGTCAGCATTGGAATTGCAATATGTCCAGATGACGCAAACAACACCATCGATCTGATCCGCAATGCCGATGCTGCTATGTACCACGCTAAACAAAGCGGCGGCGGAACCTTTAGCTTTTACTCCTCGAAAATGGGGGTTCATGCTGTTGAGCAACTCACCTTAAAAGCAAAACTGCGTCGCGCAATCGAACGAGATGAGTTCGTCATCAACTATCAGCCAAAGATAGACCTAAAAACTGGCCACATCGCTGGAGCTGAGGCGTTATTACGATGGCGCCTACCGGGGCATGGCGACATAGCGCCTATGGCTTTCATACCGCTTGCAGAGCAATCTGGACTGATCCTCCCAATAGGTGAATGGGTATTGCGGCGGGTTTGCGCTGATTACAGTAAATGGCAGCAAGTCATAAGCAACCCCGGACGAATCTCGATTAACTTGTCACTCAGGCAGTTGCATCAAGTTAATTTCATCAAGCGTTTCGTGGACATTTTTTCAGAATACGATGTCCCACCAGAAGCGCTTGAACTCGAAATTACTGAAACAACCCTAATGTCTAACGCACCACAAGCGGTTGAGATATTGGAGCAAATCCGAAACATTGGGGTTACGCTATCTATCGATGATTTCGGTACCGGTTATTCCTCTCTTTCGATACTGCAGCAGCTGCCAATACAGACCCTGAAGATAGATCAGTCTTTCGTCCGTAATGCCATGGACTCGAACAAGCACGCGACCCTTATTAAAACGATTATCGAAATGGGACACAGCCTCACCCTTAGCGTCGTCGCAGAGGGAGTTGAAACGGCAGCACAGCACGAGTTTTTACACCAGCATGCCTGTGATTATGCGCAGGGGCGCCTGTATAGCGCGCCAGTCAGCGCTGACGCAATGCTGGAGCTGCTTAAAGTGCAACAAGTTGGTGGCCGTCTGCTTGCAGATAGAACTACAGTGCAATTAAATGATCAGGCGCAGGGCACCTAACGGACCTTAGGCCGTCACTTAATCCATAACGAGCGCTGAGTTTCCTCCCATCGTCACTTGTAGGCTGTCGCCTTAATGATTGCCTTTCGCAATGTTACCCTGCGTAGAGGGCCACGGGCCTTATTCAGCAATGCATCTTTTACCCTCTATCCAACCGAGAAGATTGGGCTTGTAGGGCCGAATGGCGCGGGTAAAACCAGTCTCTTCAGTTTGCTACAAGGCACGCTGACGGTTGATCTGGGCGATATCTCCATTCAGGCAGGCCACACCTTAGCGAGCGTGGCCCAAGACGTCGTTGCACTATCGCGCACAACCATAGAGTTTGTACTGGATGGCGACAGGAAGTTGCGCGACATTCAAGCCGCAATAACCACAGCAGAAAAAGCGAATAATGGCGCGCTGCTTGGTACATTGCACGCTGATCTTGAGGCTATCGACGGCTACGCGGCGCCCAGCCGCGCCGCCCGCTTGTTAGCTGGCCTAGGATTTAGTGCTGAGGATATTGAACGACCGATAGCAGAATATTCGGGCGGTTGGCAGCGCCGGCTCGCGCTTGCGCAAGCACTAATGTCACGGTCCGATATTTTGCTACTCGATGAGCCAACGAATCATCTAGACCTAGATGCGGTTCTATGGCTTGAAGACTGGATTAAAGCTTATCCGGGCCTGCTGATTGTAATCGCTCATGACCGTGATTTTCTCGATCGAGTTGTAAGCCGGATTATCAGCATTGAGAAAGAATGCGTCGAAAGTTACACCGGCAACTATTCCGATTTCGAATCGCAGCGAGCGCTGCGGATTGCGCAACAGCAGGATGCATTTAGTAAGCAACAGCGGCACATTCAGCACATCACTGATTTTGTACAGCGCTTCAAGGCCAAAGCCAGCAAGGCTCGGCAAGCGCAAAGTCGGCTACGGTCGCTTGAGCGCATCGAGCGCATTCTCCCTGCTCATGCGGACTCACCATTCAGCTTTAGTTTCATGGCACCTGCCAAGCTGCCAAAACCGTTATTAGCACTGGACGAAGCAGCGTTCGGTTACCCACAAAACGTCATTTTAAGTGGCGTATCTGTCAGCATCTCTCCAGGCGACCGAATTGGCTTGCTCGGTCGTAATGGCGCAGGAAAATCAACTTTCACTCGTTCGCTCGCTGGAATGCAACAGCTGCTCGCAGGCCAACTGACGTGTGCACAAGATCTGAACATAGGCTATTTCGCTCAGCACTCAATCGAGCAGCTAGTGACTGAGTTGTCGCCCATCGACCACTTGCGACGGCTAGGCGGTCCTACCCTGCGCGTAGCAGTTGAGGAAGAGCAGCGATCTTTCCTGGGTAGTTTTGGGTTTTCAAAGGATCGTGTGTTTCAGCCAGTTGGCCCATTCTCGGGCGGTGAGAAGGCACGACTGATTCTCGCGCTGTTGATATCGCAGCAACCCAACCTACTGCTGCTCGACGAGCCAACCAACCACCTAGATCTTGAAATGCGTCATGCGCTCGGAATGGCATTACAAGAATACACAGGCGCCTTAATCCTCGTTTCGCACGACCGCTACCTACTGCGCCTTGTGGCAGATCAACTTTGGTTGGTTGCTGATGGCACAGTCAGCCCATTTGATGGCGATCTTGATGAATACGCTTTATGGTTAAAGAGCGTTCGTAGCGAGAACTCAGGGACGGGATCCGGTGTCACCGCGAAGCGGGACGATCCACGGGAACGCAAGCGCATCGAAGCCGAACGCCGACAACGTTTGAGTCCACTGAAAGTTCAGATTGCGACCTATGAGAAAAAGCTCAATTTACTCACGAGCGAAATTGCACTCATCGCCTCACAGCTAGCCGATCCAGCCCTCTACGAGGCATCTCAACGGGCAAGCCTCGCGGCGCTCGTTGCTCGCGAAGGCTCATTGCGTCGGGAACTTACGGAAGTTGAGGATGCTTGGCTAGAAGCCTCAGAACGCCTTGCTCGCTTTTCTGAGGGTGTCTAACGCTCAGGTAACAGATCTTCTGTTATAGCTTTTTGTGGGCCCCGTCACATAGAGGGGCATTAGCGGAATGTTTGCAGCCACAGAACCAGACCTTCGCACTTGCAGTCGCGTCATATTTTGTGGGAGCAAACTCGGATCCTTTGTGGCTACCATCGCAAAATGGCTGTTTCTGCGATTTACCGCAAGAACACCAATAGTATGATTTACCCTCTTCCACATCGATTCCAAAGGGCGTTTTGCTTGCGATAGTAGGCTCAGACATCGTAGTTCTCGTCAGATTGTGAGTGTTAAGACAGTCTAGCAGGGCAGCGAATTAAACGACAACTCATCAGCTTAACTTTAGACCTGGCTCGTTTTTTGAGTTTCTGGCCAACACAGTTGGTGTACGAACACGCTCGCTGGTAGATCTTCGATGCGAAGCCCTAAAAGGTTCATTAGACCTTGCACACGCGGCCATTCGTGCTCCAAAAACCGCTCCCGCTCACGACCAAGTAACGCAGCTCTTGCGCCTACAACCACAAACATGCCGCGGCCGCGCTGGTTATCAATCACGCACTCCGTCACTAACTGCCTGTAAGTATGCAAAACGGTCAATGCGTTTAGCTGCAGGGTGGCCGCCGCCTGCCGCACGGAGGGCAACCGCTCCTCTTCCGCGATGGCGCCTTTAAGAATTGCAGCCACAATCCGGTCGCGTAACTGTAAATAGATCGGTCTAGAGTCATCCCAACCACGAGCCATGGCGAGCACCCCTGTTACATGATTCACTCAACACACGTGATCTAGTGATGTACACCAGTATATCACATTGGGCACTTACCCAGAAAGTGCTTCAAAAATAAAAGAAATCAGGGGATTAGCACTCGTGTGGTGACCTGCATCGTTCGCTACAATGCTGCGCTGTCTTTCGTGGAGTATCGATAATGAAAAAACCGCTTACTGTGACTATCACCGGTGCCGCTGGCCAGATCGGCTACGCACTGGCGTTTCGTGTTGCCTCGGGCGCCATGCTGGGTAGCGATCAACCTATTAATTTACGTCTCCTCGAAATCACGCCAGCACTACCGCAACTGCAAGGCGTTGTGATGGAGCTGAACGACTGTGCCTTCCCAACTCTTAATGCCGTTGTGGCCACAGACGACGTTCGTGCCGCATTCAAAGACAGTGATGTCGGCCTGCTTGTCGGCGCGCGTCCTCGCGGTCCAGGAATGGAACGCAAGGATTTACTACTTGCGAACGCCCAAATTTTTTCGGCTCAAGGAAAAGCGATCAACGAGGTGGCAAGTCGCGATATCAAAGTGCTCGTGGTGGGTAACCCCGCGAATACGAACGCACTAATCGCTAGCCGCAATGCCAAAGACATAGACCCACGAAACTTCACTGCGATGACGCGCCTCGATCATAATAGGGCGCTGGCCTTGCTTGCCGAAAAAACGAACAGCCATGTCACTGACATTCGTCAAATGACCATCTGGGGAAATCACTCAGCGACTCAATACCCTGATCTACATCACTGCACAGTGAAAGGAGCCCCTGCTCTATCGCTTCTAGACTCAGCATGGTACGAAAGTGCGTTTATTCCAACGGTGCAGCAACGCGGCGCTGCAATTATCAAGGCGCGTGGCGCATCATCAGCGGCATCTGCGGCATCGTCGGCAATTGACCATGTGCGTACTTGGATGTCCAGCACGGCAGCAGGCGACTGGGTCAGCATGGCCGTTCCGTCTGATGGAAGTTACGGCATTCCAGAGGGCGTGATTTACTCGTACCCAGTAACCACCAAGAATGGTGCATATCAAATCGTACAAGGGCTCGAAGTCAACGAGTTCAGTCGCGCCCGCATGAAAGCAACGGATGCGGAACTACGCGAGGAACGTGACGGAGTGAAGGATCTAATCTAAATGACAGGCTATCAGCTAGCCATCCTGCAGAACTAGCGCCGTGGCCACTTTTTTTCTGGTATTCACGGCGCTCTTTTCCATCGTCAACCCGATGTCGGGTGCTTTCATCTACTTCGGCGCTACGCAGACACTCGAAACGCGCGTACGTAAACAGGTATCACGCTGGGTAGCTATTTACGCGTTTTTCATCATAACCGCGTCTCTTTATGTAGGTGCGTACGTACTCAGTTTTTTTGGCATATCACTTCCCGTTCTACAAGTCGCTGGCGGAATTGTCATTGCTATCTCAGGCTGGAAGATGCTGAGCGGGCCAGACGCTGCGACGGCACAACGCCGTTCAGAAACTGAGAATGCCTTACCTATCCATATGTCACCAAGTCGGTTGGCTTTTTATCCACTGACCATGCCATTAACGACGGGTCCAGGCACCATCTCCGTTGCAATTTCCCTCGGCGCGAACCGCCCTAATGGCATGGGCGAGGCCTTGCTTGGCTTCCTTTTTCAAACAGTCCTAGCGACTGCGCTACTGTGTCTGGTGGTATTCATTTTCTACCGACACTCAGGACGGCTAGCCCGCGCAATAGGGGCTACTGGCACTGCGATTATCGTCCGCTTATCAGCATTCTTACTTTTTTGTATCGGTATCCAGATGCTCTGGAAAGGCACGTCGCTCCTCCTAATTGATCTTTGGCACTCTCTCTAAGTCATAGCGACAGCTGTATAAGCCGACGAGTCCTTTGCGCAATTAAGTGCGCTTAGGCTAAATCTACCTTTCAAAACATGTCTTTTGTTTGATAAAGTAACCATATAGTCAGTATTGCTTACTAGTTTCCTATGCCCAATAAAACTGCTGCGTCTGCGACGACCCTTGGCTACATGCTGGTCGATGTCGTTCGACTGTTACGCAAAGACTTTCATGCGCGTGCGATCGGTCTCAAAGTAACGCCGGCGTTAGCACGACTACTGCTGCATGTCAGCCGCACGCCAGGCGCACGACAACAAGAGCTCGCAGCTCGCCTCGAAGTCACGCCCGCCACATTAGGCCGTATGGTTGATCGGTTAGTCGCCCGTGGCTATGTACGCCGGGCGGCTGATCCAAAGGATCGTCGAGCATTTAGAGTCTTTGTCGCGCCACAGGGAAAGCCTCTAGTCAGCCGCATGGAACAAGTGGCTGGACTCACAAAGAGCCGGGCCACGCGTGGCCTCAGCGCGGAAGATCAGGGGCAGCTTCTAAAATCCCTACAAACAATGTGCGACAACCTAAGTCGCAGGAGTATTTGAGTTGGAAACTGTCAGCTTATCGCGCTCACAAGGACCAAGAATTATTCTGTTATGGGGGTTACCAACCATAGTGTTGGCAGTATGCCTATATCTATACGGCACGTCAGGTCGCTACGCCGCTACGGACAATGCCTATATTCGCCAAGATCATGTTGACGTAATTGCGCAGGTTTCAGCAAATGTCAGCAGCGTTTTAGTGACTGAGAACTCGCCGGTCGTCGCAGATCAAGTCATCCTCACACTTGATGACTCGGCACAAAAAATAGCTATGGCAGCTGCAGACGCAAAGCTAGCATCAGCGCGTGCGGAAGTTCGCGCGTTGCAGGCTGCATATCGTGAAAAAACTGGGGAATTGGCTGTAGCGAAACGCGCTGCAGAGTTTTCTGACCGCGACCTCAAGCGACAAAAAGAGCTTGCGGAGCGCAAACTCATATCCATAGCTGCACTCGACAGTACAGATCGGGTGGCAGAAATAACGAATGGAAGCATTGCCGTATTAAAGCTGCAGATGGAGCAAACTGTGGCGCGCCTCGGTGGTCGTGTCGATCTCGACGTTGACAGCTACCCAGGTGTACGCAGCGCACTGGCAGAACTTTCGCGAGCACAACTCGATCTAGCACATACGGTTGTAAAATCACCCCAAGCCGGCTTCGTCAGTCATTTGCCGAAGGTGGGCAACCGGCTTGATCTTGGACGCCCAGCTTGCGCCATTATTGTTGCTGACAGCCTCTCGGTAGAGGCAAACTTCAAAGAAACTGATCTGGAGTGGGTCCGCCCTGGACAGACTGTACAAATTGATGTCGATACCTTTAGTGGACACCACTGGTCTGGCCACGTTGATAGTATTGCCCAAGCAACTGGCGCTAGCTTCTCATTGCTTCCAGCGCAAAATGCCTCTGGAAATTGGGTCAAGGTAGTGCAGAGAATTCCTGTTCGTATCAGCATTGTGACGCAAGCTGGCGATCCAACGCTACGCGATGGTATGAGCGCATTAGTGTCAATTGACACAGGCGGACATACACATTTTGATCGCTGGCTTGGTCACTAATCTCACCATCGCGGCCTCAGGTCTACGCTCACGGTGGCTGCTCGCCGCAGCCACAGTGCTTGCAACAATTTTGTATGCAGTGGATTCGACAATCGTCAATGTCGCACTGCCGCATATGCAAGGCAGTTTGCAGGCGACGCAAGATCAAGCTGCTTGGATAGTGACCGGATACATTGTTGTAGGTGCCATTGCCACACCACTGACGGGTTGGCTAGGCGCCCGGTTTGGCCTACGGCCGGTGCTGTTGGTCTCAATCGCTGGGTTTACCGTAGGCTCAATACTCTGCGGCCTCGCCAGCGATTTGGGTCAAATGGTTGCGTTTCGCATGATACAAGGCGCCTTCGGAGCGGCCCTTGTACCGCTTTCCCAAGTAGTACTCCTACAGGAGTTCCCTCGCTCGAGCCATGGCCGTGTAATGGCTTTATGGGGTATCGGTGTAATGGTTGGCCCCATTCTTGGGCCCACGCTGGGCGGGTGGCTCACGGAATCCTTTTCATGGCGTTGGGCCTTTTACATAAACCTACCAATCGGCGCAATCGCGTGGCTTGCGCTGATGGCCGCAATGCCCAAGAGCAAACCACAGGGGCATCGCCCATTTGACTTGAAGGGCTTTCTATTTCTGTCTCTTTCGGTTGGACTATTCCAATTAATGTTGGACCGCGGTGAAACAAAGGACTGGTTTCAATCTGGCGAAATCATGGCAGAAGCTCTCTTCGCTGGACTATTTCTGTACATGTTTATCGTTCACTTGCTGACCGCCAAAAATCCATTTATCGATATCCATCTGTTTCGTGACCGCAATTTTACGATTTCCTTGCTCATTCAGACGGGCATTGGCGCATTTGTCCTAAGTCCTAGCGTTCTTTTGCCAAGCTTTCTGCAGCAGCTACAAGGATATACGCCAAGCCAAGCAGGGGCGCTGATGGCTTCGCGAGGACTCGCCTCAATCGTTGCCATGGTCATCTCGGGCCGTTTGTCGAACCACATTGATCCGCGCAAACTGCTGGTCTTGGGACTCGCGGTCGTTTCACTATCCTTATGGTTAATGGCATCCTTTTCGATCGACACTCCAGAAGAACAGTTTGTGCTCGTAGGCCTATTACAGGGTTTTGGTATCCCGCTGGCGTTTCTCTCAGTTACTTTTGTAGCTTTCGCAACACTTCCTGATAGCAGCCGTACAGAGGCTGGTGTGCTACTCACTCTCGTTCGCAACATAGGCGGATCTGCTGGCATATCGATGCTTGTCGCTTTAATTGCGCGATCTGCGCAGGTCAATCAAAGCTACCTGGTTGAACATTTCACGTCATATACTACAAGTCGCTGGCAAACTATTGGCTCTCCTCCGGGGGCGAATGGAGCCACGTTCGGCATCGTCGCTGAAATCGGTCGTCAAGGACTTGCGATCGCTTATAGCAACGCCTTCAGCATTCTGGCGGCGGCCACTTTAGCTTCTATTCCACTAGTCTTCTTGCTACGACTATCACGCACAGCACTGCATAGTAAAAATGTCAACGTGTCGACTAAGAGCAATAGAACGCTACAATCACAACCCAAGTAGTTACTCATGAAGGCATTTAAGCAATGGGACATCTGACACTGGTTCGCCATGCTCAAGCATCTTTTTTCGGCGCATCTTACGATCAACTATCAGCGTTAGGTGAAACTCAGGCCACCGCCCTCGGTGACCACTGGGCCAGACACGGCAAGCAGTTCCAACAAGCATTCGTTGGCCCCCGTAAACGACATCGGCAGACATACGACCTTGTCAGCGCAGCCTATCAACGCCTAGGAGCCGTCTTCCCACAGGCGTCTGAACTGCCAGGGCTGGACGAGCATCATGGAGGCACGGTAATCAAGCATGCTCTCGGCCGTACTGACGCGCATACAGACTCGCTCGGTGGTCAGCTTGGTGAGGTCGAAAAAGAGCAGGCTATTTTAGAGTTTTATCGTCACTATGATCGCGTTATGCGTGAGTGGGCGCAGGGGGTTATTGAAGTCCCAGGCGTCGAGACATGGGCCTCATTCCGGGCGCGGACCCTCGAGACACTAAACCAACTCTGCAACGACATGGATGGCGGGGGCATTGTGGCCTTCACATCCGGTGGATTTATTGCATCCGCTGCAGGCTGGTTACTCGGAACTGATGAAGACCGAGTGATTGATTTATCTATTGTTCTTAAAAACACGGCTCAATGTGAAGTTAGTTGGTCGAAGCGACGGCGCAGCCTAGTGAGCTTTAATCTGTTACCACACCTACCGACAGGTGTAGGGGTCACGTCGGTTTGATGGTTGCAAGACTACGCGACCACCAAAGATAAAATGGTAGGCCGGCTGCCATAACCCCGACCCCTGTCAGAGCAAGTCGTGGAGTCGCAACAAATGTGTTTACGATTAACCAAATCGTCACCAGTATGAAAGCGGCAGGAACCAATGGGTACCCAAACGCACGATACGGCCGGCTAGCGTTAGGCATTTTTTTGCGAAAGACGAACAATGAGCCGGCACTTAAACCGTAAAAAAGCCAAGCTGCAAATATTACCGAATCGGTTAACAGATCATAGGATCCTGACAGCGCAAGCACGCTTCCCCAGGCCGCTTGAGCGACGATCGCGCGCACTGGAACACGCGACTTTGGAGATACCTGTGCAAGACTTTTGAAAAAGAGTCCTTCGCGCGCCATAGCGAAAGGTATTCTGGAGTTTGCTAACACCGATGCATGCAGGGACCCAAATGACGACATCATCAGCGCTACTGCAATAAACGTGACCGCATGCGGGCCCGCAAAGCGCATCAAAACCTCTGTAGCTACCGAAGAACTTGTAGAAATATCGGCAATTTCAGTAGGATTAAGTACATAGAAATAAGCGATATTGACGATTACGTACAGCAGACCGACTATTAGCGTCCCACCGAAAAAAGCCAGAGGTAGATTGCGTGAGGGGTTTTTGATTTCGCCAGCAAGCGGCGTGACGTTATTCCAGCCGTCGTAGGCCCAAAGTGCGCCGAGCATCGCTGCACCAAAGCCAGCAATACCGCCGCGCGCCGTTTCGGCAACGCCCTCGCAGCGACCCCCAATTAGAGGCGCTGTGAAATGTGAAAATGCGCCCTTTGCAAATACAAATGCACCTAATGCAACGGCAGCAACAAGAGCTACTTTGAGTACCGTAAGTACTATGGCGGCACGCCCTCCGGTCACTACTGGACGGCAGTTTACTAGAGCGACAATCCAAATCGCGGCCAAAGCGACAACGGTAAGTCCGTTTAAACGCAATGAGACGCCCCTGACGGTTAGTTGAATAACATTCACTTCGAGACCGCCGCCAAAAGCAACGTTTAAAAAAATTGCTACACCGACGGCTAAGGCGGCCTGTGAGCCAGCTCGCGCAACCGTAAAAAATGTCCACCCATATAAGAAGCCAGTTAAACGACCATAAGCACGACGCAAGAAAACATAGTCGCCACCTGCCTCGGGAATCATTGCTGCAACTTCAGCGTATGAGAAGGTTCCTGCCAGAGACAATAATCCGGCGGCTATCCATACCAGCAACACGGTAGACGCACTGCCAACATTACAAGTCATGACACGTGTCTTTAGAAAAACGCCTGTACCAATCATATTTGCGACATTAATCGCAATTGCGGCCGTCAACCCTAGGCCTCGAACTAATTCATTGCGCGCAACACCAGTCATGATGTAGTTTTTCCTATGGGCAGAAGTCGCTGCCTTGCCAGATCGATAGAAAGGCGCTGACACTCATCGGTAGAGATCGCTTTGAGGCCGCCCGATGGGGTCGCACTTTCAATACCACTCTCGGTGACCACAAAGTCCATCAAAATGTCGTGGGCCTGTGGGTATGTGGTAGGAACACGCGATAACTCAAACGCATGCGCAATCGTAATAGGACGTGGGTTTAGCGCCGCAAGTGTTCGGTCGAAAAACCCACCCCCATATCCGAGACGGTCGCCAGCACGCCCAATACCTACAGGCGGTACGAGTAAGACGTCCGGCCGGATGGGGAAATGCTTCGTCGGTATTGGAATCCCGTAGGCACCAGCCTCCATTGTATCTCCTGGGACCCACTGCAGAAATTCCAGTGGCTGGCCCTTCGCAACGACCACTGGTACAGCCAACCTGACACCAATGGAGTGCAACCGGGCTGCATACGGGCGCGCGTCAAACTCAGCCTGGAAGGGCCAACAGAAAGCGACTACCCAGGGATATTCGAAACGAAAGGCTGCAAAAAGAGTGGCCTCAATTGCCGCACTCCAGCGCGCCCTATCCTCAGGGGTCGCAGCTTGCCGTATCTCGAGTAAGCGCTGACGCTGCGCTTTACGCCACTCTGCAAGTTCCGGAGTCAACGACATAGGCTACCTCAGATCACCATACTAGCGGCGCGTACGCAGCCTGTCAGTGCCCACGTAGGGCCATGGAAGGCGGGCTAGACACTACAGACCGAGTTGCGAGCAGCCCAATCATTCCAACGAGCAAGCCACCGCCACCACCGCCTAAAATCCACAAAGCCCCGCTGAAATGATAGGCAACGCCTAGTAAGTGCTTGGCAATGAACCAACCTGCAATACCTGCAGCGCCGGCTGCGAGTACCCCAGCTAAGGCTCCAATCACTGCAAACTCAACTGCCACGGCCGTCAGTAATGTCCGCCTGCTGGCTCCTAGTGCTCTAACAATCGCCGCCTCATATAGGCGCGCATCACGACTGCCTTCCAAGGCACTAAGCAACACCATCACTCCTGCCAAAACCGTGAACACGAAAACGTATTGCACCGCTAGCGCCGCGCGCTCCATCAATCCGCGAATTTGGTCAACGATTTTACCCACATCCAAAACGGTAATATTTGGGAATGCACGGGCAACATGACTGAGCCCCTTACGCCCCTCATGCGTCACATAAAAGCTCGTCATAAATGTGCCGGTCATCGAATCAAGCACGCCGGGCGGAAAGACCAGAAAGAAGTTTGGTCTAAAACCATCCCAACGCACCTTACGAATGCTGGTGACTGGCGCATTGACCGTTTCGCCCGCCACATCAAATGTCAGGACATCGTTTAATTTAAGCCCTAGCTCATCCTTGAACTCCGTTGCCACTGATACTTGGGGGGAGCTCTGCGAATTGTCGTTCCACCATGCCCCAGCAGTCACCTGATTATCCAGAGGTAGTTTAGAAGACCAGCTCAGATTTTGCTCACGCTCGACAAACGCGCGGCCACGCTCAGTGAGTGCACGCGGCTGACTTTGCATCGAAATACCATTGATTGCAACGAGCCGCGCTCGTACCCACGGAGCATAGGCCGGTAACGAAACTCCATAAGATGCAAGCATTTCGTTTAGGGGCGTGATTTGTGTTTCTGAAATATTGAAAAGGAAGTGATTTGGGGTGTCCCTCGGCAGACTACGCTGCCAATCGCTCACAAGTTCACCACGAATCACTGAGAGTAATAAGAGCGCTGCGAAACCAAGGCCGAATGCTGCAATATGAACAACGCTTTCGCCACCACGCCGCCCGATGTTACTAATCCCGTACCGCCAGGCAACTCCTGCGACGCCGCGGACTTTGGTTGTCATCCTCACGAACAATGTACCTGCCAATCCAAAGATGACTGCCACACAAAATAGGCCACATAGGGCATATCCGATTAAGAGCCAGTCGCGCACAAGCAGATAAGACACTACAGAAAACGCCAGCAAAGGCGAAGAATAATTAATTAAGCTGCTTAAAGGGGCAGGTTCCAATGTTTGGCGCAGTACTCGCGCCGGTGGTGTGTTTCGCAAGCGCAAGAGTGGCGGCAGCGCAAACCCGAGCAGCGTAATCAATGCTACCGCAAGCCCAAGCCCAGCAGTTGCCACCCGGGGCGGTGGCATCGAGGTCGGGATCAAATCCTGCATGAGCCACATGAGACCACTTTGAGCCATCCATCCAAACACGATTCCGACGATCGCTCCAATGAACGCAGTCACAAATAGTTGCAGGGCTGTGACATAAAACACAAACCGTTGAGTCGCTCCCAGAGACTTCATAAGTGCAATCGTACTCATTTGACGCTGCGAGTAGCGTCGTGCAGTTAATGCAACTGCTATCGCTGCAAGTAACAGCGTTGACAGAGAAGCTAATTGGAGAAAGCGGGTGGCGCGCTCAAGTGTGCGCTGCAGCTGTTCGCTAGACTCACTGACGGCAACCAACCGTTCAGATGCACTCTTGTATGTGTGCAACCAGGTCTGAAATTGTGCGATGTCATGTGCGGCTCCAGCATAAAGCAGCGTCCAGGTCGCACGACTCCCATCAAGTAGCAAGTGAGTATTTGGAATGTCGCTCTCAGCGAGCAAGAGAGTTGGCGCAAGAGCTGAAAACATGGTGCCTTGATCAGGTCTATAGGCCAAGACATGTGTGATCCGGACGCTAAGACTACCAACGCGAATGGAAGCGCCTAGCGGAATCCCAAGCAAACCCAGTATCCGAGCATCGGCCCATGCTTCACCTGGCTGGGGTAGCTCCATAGTGGCGATTCCAAGCCCTTCCAAGTCATTGGCGATACGCAAAGTGCCACGCAATGGATAGCCGTCACTGACACCAACGATGCTCGTGAGCTGACTGGTTTCGCCATTAAATAAAACTGTTGAAAAACTTGTCGTACGAGCTACACGAAGTCCTAGCTCGTGCGCTTTGGCTGTGTAGCTATTGTTAATCTCTAATGGACGACCAGATTCAAGGCGCAGATCTGCCGCCAAGACCTCTGCTGCTTGCTGCATAAATGCATCAGAGACACGTGATGTAAAAAAAGCGACAGCAGTCACAGCTGTGACTGCCACTACGATGGCTGCAAAGAGAATCTTAAGTTCACCAGCACGGGCTTCGCGCCCGAGCGCTTTGAGAGCAAAAACCACCATTGGTATCACCGTAACCTCAGATCGCTCAGCAAATGCCCAGAGTCGAGCTCAATGAGACGCTTGCAGCGCTGAGCAACACTACGATCGTGCGTGACGAGCACAAGCGTCGTGTTTGTGGACTCGTTGAGACTAAAAAGCAGGTCGGCTATCTTAGATCCTGTGGTGGTATCCAGGTTTCCAGTTGGCTCATCTGCAAACAAGATCACTGGTTTATTGACGAAAGCACGTGCAATCGCGACACGTTGCTGCTCACCCCCAGACAGCTGGCTCGGATAATGGTTTGCACGAGCCTCTAAGCCGACAGCACTTAAAGCCGCACGGGCTTTCGCTTTCGCACCCGTGACGGCAGTGAGCTCTAGCGGCAGCATGACATTCTCAAGTGCCGTTAGAGACTGCACTAGATGAAATGCTTGGAAAACAAAACCAACGCTGCGTGAACGAACGGCGGCACGGCCATCCTCATCAAGCCCTGTTATCTCTTGGCCATCCAACCAGACCTGCCCGCTAGAGGGCGTGTCGAGACCTGCCAAAATGGCAAGTAGAGTTGACTTGCCAGCACCTGAAGCCCCAACGACGGCCACTGAATCACCGCCGTTCATGGCGAAACTAATATCGTGCACAATGGTCAGGACGCCTTCTGGGCTGCTAACCTGCTTGCTGACTTTACGCGCCTCAAGTACCGTCACAGGTATCCTCTCCAGTGATGCTGAATGTGTACAAGCTCTGTTCCCTAAGTTTATCGCACAGTGTGCCTACGCGGCTCCGTACCCGTCTGAGCACGCTGATAGCTTCGTTTACGTTCGTTGCCATCGGCACCATTGTTGCCGCGCCAGTTCATGCGGGCACGCACGTGGTCGGCGTTTCCACGGCCGAAAAGAGTATTTTAGTTCTCGGTGACTCATTGAGCGCAGGTTACGGCATTCAACCAACCCAAGGTTGGGTCTTCTTGCTTTCAAAAGCGCTAGCCAGTCAAGGATACGACTACGAGGTAACCAATGCCAGCGTTAGCGGCGAGACGACTGGGGGTGGTAGTAATCGCGTTGCTCACCTGCTTGCGCTGCATCACCCGCAGATCGTCATTATTGAACTCGGCGCTAATGACGGCTTGCGTGGCTTACCACTCTCAGAGATTGAAAGTAATCTGCTGCTAATAGTGGCGCGCTGCCAAGAGCAGAAGTCGCAACCACTTCTAATAGGAATGCGATTACCCCAGAACTATGGGCCAGAGTACACGACGCGCTTTGCGGAGATATTTCCTAAAGTTGCGCGGGCGAGCCATGTTCCGCTAGTCGCCTTTTTACTGGAAAAAGTCGCTAGCGACATGAGTACTTTCCAAGCAGATGGACTGCACCCTATTGCAAGCGTACAAAGTAAGTTGCTTGACACAGTCTGGCCATCTCTAGTGCCGCTGCTGCGTAAGGCGAGTAACAAATAATAAGTAGCAGGTGTCGCACCAATGGGGTTCCATCAGTTTCGATTGTTCACGCAGCGTCGTTTCCTGCCGTTCTTTTGCACACAGGCATTTGGTGCTTTTAATGACAATGTCTATAAAAATTCATTATTAATCATCGTCACTTTCAATGCGACCGCATATAGTGGCGTTGATCCAGCGTTGCTCGCTAATCTTGGCAATGGCTTATTTATTCTTCCGTATGTCATCTTTTCAGGCGTTGCCGGTGAGATCGCAGACCGGTTTGATAGAGCCTTGCTTATGCGGGCAGTCAAGTGGTGCGAGTGCTTTATTATGGTTATCGCTGGTTGTGGCTTTATGCAGCACAATATTGTTCTGTTGCTAGGCGCGCTGTTCTTAATGGGCGCGCATTCGACTTTCTTTGCCCCAGCAAAATACGGTCTGTTACCAGATGTTCTTGCTGGTAACGAACTAGTGGGTGGCAATGCCTTGCTCGAGATGGGAACGTTTGTTGCAATTCTGCTTGGGACTCTCGTTGCAGGACTGCTGTCGGCACAAGGTAATTTTGTGTTGCTCGTTTATTATATGTTGGGTTTTGCAATTATTGGACTAGTGTCCAGCTTGTTTGTGCCCCGACTGGCGCCCGCAGCACCACATTTGCAGATTGACTGGAACCTGGTGCGCTCCTCCATCCGGAATCTGAGAGCTGCGCAAATGGATAGAGTAATTTTTGTAGCGGTGCTTGGCATATCGTGGTTTTGGTTTTATGGGGCAGTGGTGCTAGCGCAGTTACCTCTTTACGCAAAACTTCAGTTGCACGGCACACAAAGCGTTGTGACATTGCTGCTTCTTTGCTTTTCGCTCGGCGTCGGCCTTGGCTCGTTGTCATGTGAACGCCTATCAAGGCAGCATCTTGAAGTGGGCTTAGTTCCGTTTGGAGCGGCAGGGCTCAGCCTATTTGGGATCGACCTCTATTTCGCATCACAGCTACCCAGCGATGTAGTTGCGGTCAGCTGGCGAGCAATGCTTGAGCAGTCTTGGGGCATACGCATTCTGTGCGACCTTACGCTGATCGGCGTGTCTGGGGGCGTGTACATCGTCCCTCTGTACGCACTTATCCAGCAACGTGCACCACGGCAACTGATGGCGCGCATCATCAGCGCGGTCAGTATCTGGAACGCTGTGTTTATGGTGGGTGCTGCGTTACTCGGCGCTTGGCTGCTTCGGCATGGCTTTACCATCCCTAGCTTATTTTTACTCGTTGGGACTGGGAGTGCGCTAGTTATGCTGGGGTTAAGCTGGCGGCTGCCGATGCTATGGCTACGGGCCCTTGTCTGGTTAGTCGGCGTCGGTCCTTGGCGGCCAAGGCTCATTGCCGAATCAGGGGCTGAACTCGCCACGTGTAGCCTGCTAATCGGCAAAAATTTAAGTTTTGGCGAACTACTCTGCATTGCCGCGACCGTGCAACGTCCGAAAGTCCTGTCGTTGCCTGCTGGGACCTGTTGGGACTCACGGCGTAGAGGGTTGTTCGGTACGGACGCCCTACCGCTTGCAGCCGATGACCCCAAGACAGGCAGCCCAAACGCAGCACCGTTGCCGAGTCAGTTTGGAGCTATTTCAAGCGACGTCATGCTCTCGAATATGGTTGAACAGAACCAGTCCACTGCGCTCGCGACGGCTGCCCTATATTCGGCAACAGTAGCCCGTACCAGTGGCTGCTGGAGCCTCATACTGAGCTCTGTACACCCAATAACCGAGAGTCCGGGGCCCCGTGAGGGGACGCCGAGCGTGTAGCGACACTGTAGGATAGACAGCATTCGGCTTGCCGGCGGCCGCAGACTTTGCGGCAGTGCAACAAAATATTCGGCGCTCGGCCAAGAGAGGATGGTATGGACAAAATCTGGCTGAAATCATACCCAGCGGGCATGCCTGCGGAAATCAACCCGGAAGAGTATCCATCGCTCGGTGCTCTCTTGGCTGATGCTTGCACGCAGTACGCAGATCGCCCTGCCTTTTCGAATTTAGGCAAAACCATCAGCTATGGCGAGCTCAGGGCCATGAGCCTCGCCTTCGGCGCGTGGCTACAAAAAGAGGCGGGATTGGTCAAAGGAGATCGCATCGCCCTAATGATGCCGAATATTCTCCAATACCCCATCGCACTGTTTGGTGCTCTAGAAGCTGGCCTCATTGTTGTTAACACCAACCCTCTATACACACGTCGAGAACTCGAACACCAATTGAAGGACTCAGGCGCGAAAGCATTAGTCGTCTATGAACAGGCCGCAAGCCTCGTCCAAGAATGTCTGCCGGTTACCGATATAAGCGTTGTCATTGTCACTGGCATCGGCGACCTATTGGGATTCCCAAAAGCCGCACTGTGTAATTTTCTTCTCAAATCGATACGTCGGGAGGTGCCGCCGTATGTCATTCCAAACTCCTACTCATTTATGCAAGTCCTAGAACAGGGAAAGTGGGTAGATCTAGATGCACCGCACGTCGCACCAAGCGACATCGCATTTCTTCAGTACACCGGTGGAACCACTGGTGTATCAAAAGGCGCTGTACTCACACACCGAAACATGGTGGCGAATACGCTACAAGCAGCTCTCTGGGGCGGCCAGTTCATTGTGGATAAGACTAAGCAGCAACGGATCTTGGGAGCTTTGCCGCTGTATCATATTTTTGCCCTCACAGCGGTTGCGTTTGTATGGCTAAAGCGTGGCGGCCATACACTGCTCATCACCAACCCTCGTGACATCAAAGCGCTTGTCACAGAACTAAAAACTTTTCGCTGCACGATTTACTATGGCGTAAACACTCTTTTCAATACCCTACTGCATACACCAGACTTTGAGTCCGTAGACTTTTCAGAATTAGTCACGAGTACTGCGGGCGGGATGGCTCTACAAGCCGCAGTTGCCTTGCGATGGAAAAACGTCACAGGGACCACACTGTCACAGGGCTGGGGGCTGACTGAAACATCGCCCGTAGTCACCATGTGCCCTGTGAACTCGGACTTTAATAACTCGATTGGTTTACCGATTCCATCGACAGATATTTCGGTACGCGACGATCTCGGAACAGAAGTTGCCATCGGCGAGCTCGGCGAGCTGTGTGTCAAAGGCCCGCAGGTTATGCAAGGCTACTGGAACCGTCCTGACGAAACACAAAAAGCGATGCTAGACGGCGTATGGTTTCGCACAGGCGACATTGGCCGTATTGATCCAGCAGGATTTTTATATATAGAAGATCGAAAAAAAGACATGATTTTAGTTTCTGGATTTAACGTCTACCCAAATGAAGTTGAGGGAATTATCGCTCATCACCCCGGCGTTCAAGAGGTAGCAGCAATCGCTGAACCAGATGAGCACTCGGGTGAGGTCGTCGCTGTCTTCGTGGTTCGCAAAGATCCTTCGCTGACGGCAGAACAGATTATTGAATATGCACGTAAAGAGTTAACAGGATATAAAGTTCCTAAGCACGTTTATTTTCGTAATGAGCTGCCGAAAACAAACGTAGGGAAAATCCTGCGGCGTGAACTGCGCAATCAACTGCCTAAGAGCCACTGAAACAAATCAACCGCGTCGTCGCTCCCTATTCGGATCACAGCGTTTTAGCCATCACCAGAAACCGCAAGTCATCCCTCAGCGGAACCCCAAAACGCTCATTGCCATATGGAAACGGGCGGTGCTCCCCTGTCTGCTGATAGCCCCTGCGCTCATACCACGCAATCAACTCATGACGTATGTCAATAACGGTCATCTCAATACGCTCGATCCCAAAATGGTCACGTGCGTACTCCTCACATTGCAGCAACAAGAGCCGCCCCAGCTGCTCGCCTTGTGCCGTCGGTCGCACAGACAACATCCCTAGATAAACCAGCTGTGGCGTTAATCGCTTAAGGTGCACGCATGCTTTGATGCCAACCAAATCTCGTATCAACAAAACGGCTTGGTCAGGCGTACCGATCAAATCCCCCATCGCCTCTCGATCGATACGTTGTCCAGATAGAAATCTGGCCTCTGTGGTCCAGCCTTGGCAGCTTTCCTCACCACGATATGCAGAATTGACGAGCGTCACGAGCTCTTCGATATCCGCCTCTGTAGCAACGGTCAGCACGAGCGTCTGTGGTCGCTTGATGGAATCCGTCATACCGATACACCTATCAGCGCGCCAACATGGCCGCGAGCGAAAAACCAGCAAGCGTTGCTAATAAACACGCCATGACCGATGTGACAACGTTAACTACCGCCCGCAAGAAATCCCCTGCTTGCAGCAGTGTGACTGTCTGCAAACTAAATGCTGAGAAAGTCGTGTAGCCTCCGCACAAACCGACCATCACAAAGTGCCTTACGAAAGGCGAGTCGATAAATCGACCACCAAAGCCCGCCCCACCGGCTGCAAAACCAATCACAAAGCTACCAGACACATTCACGGCGAGCGTGCCCCAAGGAAACACTCCACCCAGCACTAGCGCCTCCGAGATTAGATAGCGCGCAAGACTGCCCAGAGCACCACCTAGCAAAACGAATAATAGGTTCATGCGCCAGCCTATCGGTGATACTGCGGCGATAAAGCGTGGACAGCCTCGATCATTGCGCCTGCGTGCTCTGGATTGACGTCAGGGTGGATACCGTGTCCTAGATTAAATACGTGCCCTGACCCGTGGCCATAACTTGCTAGCACGCGGCCTACTTCCGAGCGAATCACATCTGGCGACGCATAAAGTACCGATGGATCGAGATTACCCTGCAACCCTACTAGTTCGCCAGCTAGCTGTCTCGCCCTTGCAAGATCTGTGCACCAGTCGACACCCAGCGCGTCTGCGCCGCTTGCTGCAGTTTGCGTGAGCCAAGCGCCACCACCCTTGGTAAACACAATTGAGGGCACACGCCGACCGTCATGCTCTTTTAGTAGTTGCCCAATGATCTCTGACATATATGCAAGTGAGAATTCATGGTAGGCGGACGGCGTGAGCACACCACCCCAGGTATCGAACAACATGACCGCCTGTGCACCGGCTCGGATCTGCGCATTTAAATAATCGGTGGTTGCAGCTGCAAGCTTTCTTAACAGTAGATGCAAAGTCTGCGGCTCGCTGTAGAGCATTCCTTTAATCTTCGCGAAGGTCTTACTAGTACCCCCCTCCACCATGTAGGTCGCTACCGTCCAAGGACTTCCTGCAAAACCAATCAACGGTACACGACCAGCTAATTCGCGCCGGATTAACCGCACTGCATCCATCACGTAACGCAGATCCTGCTCTGGATCTAGCGATGCAAGGCGCTTCACATCGGCTAGTGAGCGCACGGGCCGCTCAAGTGTCGGACCCTCGCCAGTTTCAAACGCTAGTCCAAGCTTAAAGGCATGCGGAATCGTCAGGATATCCGAGAACACTATAGCGGCGTCTAGCGGGTAACGCTCCAACGGCTGTAACGTCACTTCACACGCATAATCAGGGTTCATGCAAAGGTTTAGGAAACTTCCCGCCTTTGCACGTGTCGCCCGATACTCGGGCAGGTACCGTCCTGCCTGGCGCATCATCCATACCGGTGTGCGCGGTACCGGCTCACGCAAAAGCGCTTTTAAAAAAACATCATTCTGTAATGGCGCGAACATGCGTATGCCGCGCTAGGCCGCTGACGTAGCAGCTAGAATGGACGCCTGTATCGCCTCAGCAGCCGCGCGCGGGTCTAGTGCATCACGAATCGGCCTGCCAACCACAATATAATCAGCTCCGGCACTAAATGCTCGCTCAACGGTGAGCACTCGCTTCTGATCATCCTCCGCGCGATTCTCCACGGGCCGGATACCCGGCGTTACTACCAGCAACCGCGGGCCTAGCTCGCGGCGAATAGACTCGGCCTCGATTCCAGACGACACGACACCTGCACACCCTGCAGCCAGCGCGCGACGAGCACGCGAAATCACTAATTCTTCTACGTTACATTTAAAACCTAAGTCATCGAGATCGCCGCGATCAAGGCTGGTCAACACCGTCACGGCAAGTACTTTGACGTCCTTCGCTGCAGACACAGCTGCTTCCATTATCCCTTGATTGCCGTGTACGGTGGTAAACGTGACTCCGCGGTCATTGAGCTGCGCGACCGCATTAGCCACTGTTGCAGGTATGTCGAAAAACTTTATATCAGCAAAGATTTTCTTTCCCTTGCCGACAAGAGTATCAATAAGCTCCCAGTAGCCACCGCACATCAGCAGCTCGAGCCCTACCTTATAAAAAACGACAGAATCACCCAAGGTGTCGACCAATCGATGCGCAGTGTCGACATTGGGCACATCAAGCGCGAAAATTAAACGTTCATTGGCGGGAATGTTTTTCATAGAATCATTATGCCGTCTATCTACGAGGAATGAAAAGTAAGTAAAACTAACCTTGGGGAACACTTGGATCATATAACCGAGAGTGCTCAAGAATCGCGTAGCGATCGGTCATTCCGGCAATATAATCAGCGACTGCACGTGCGCGTCCGTTAAGACCAGAAACTTCCTCTTGCTCTTCAGCTGCCTGCCTATGCTCGTCTGGCAGCAATCTGAAATCATCAAAGTAGGCACGAAAGAGCTCGCGCACGACGCGTTGTGCTTTCGTCGTCATACGGACAACGCGAAAATGTCGGTATAAACGCTCTTGTAGGAATTGTTTCAGCTCTCTATGCTCAGTAGCAACACGCTCGCTGAATCCGACCAACGGCACACCTGCGTCGCGCACGTCCGCCACAGTTCGCACACCTGCGCCAATCAAACGCTCGCCTGTCACATCGATGAGATCTGTCACCACCTCATTGATCATGCGCCTGACGACCTCGTGAATCAGTCGCCTTTCCGAGATGCTGGTGTAACGCAGCTCAACCTCCTGATAATGACGCGCAAAGATGGCGATGCTCGATAACTCTTTACAGGTTATCAGCCCCGCACGTAGGCCATCATCGACGTCATGATTATTATAAGCGATTGCATCAGCAACATTAGCCAGCTGCGCTTCTAGGGACGGCTGCCGACGTTCGATAAAGCGTTTGCCGATATCACCCAGTAGTAGTGCATTTTTTAAGGAGCAGTGCTTCAGAATTCCCTCCCGACATTCGAAGGTAAGATTTAATCCTGAGAACTCAGCATAGCGCTCCTCGAGCTGGTCTACGGTACGCAAAGATTGTAGGTTATGCTCGAATCCACCGTAGTCCCGCATGCATTCGTTTAGCGCATCTTGTCCAGCGTGCCCAAAGGGCGTGTGCCCTAAATCGTGGGCAAGACAAATTGCTTCCGATAAGGCTTCGTTGAGCGCCAGAGCGCGAGCAGCTGACCTTGCAATTTGAGCCACTTCAAGTGAATGCGTGAGCCGCGTGCGATACAGATCCCCTTCGTGGTTGACAAATACTTGAGTCTTGTAGACTAGACGCCTAAAAGCGTTAGAGTGGACTATGCGATCTCGGTCACGCTCATACTCACCGCGATGGCCGGCAGGAGCGGGCTCGCGATGCACGCGGCCGAGCGATGCGGATTCGTGACAGGCATAAGATGCAAGTCCACGATCGGGATCAGTATGGGAGAGGTCGGCCATTACGCCATCCTTTCTTCGAGTACCGCGTCTAGGACTTTGTTGTCGTAGTCAGCGGTGACTACGGCATCTCCAATCTGTTTTAACAATACCAGCCGAACCTTGCCCGCTTGTACCTTCTTGTCGAGCTCCATTAGTTCGCGCGCTCGCGTGACGCCAATGCGAGGTGCGTTGACGGGCAAACCCGCGCGAGACAAGAGGTTGCGTATGCGCGTAACGCTGGCGGCATCAATCCAGCCCAAGCGCTCTGAGGTTTCGGCGGCAAGCACCATTCCGATGGCGACTGCCTCACCATGCAAGCATTGCCCATATCCCACAGCATTTTCTATCGCATGGCCAAATGTATGGCCGAAATTAAGAAGTGCGCGCACGCCAGCTTCACGCTCATCCAAAGCCACAATGGCTGCTTTATGCGCGCATGAACGGCTGACTGCTTCCTGCAACACAGCGTAATCCCGCTTTAGTAGCCGCGGCATCGTATTTTCTAGCCAGACCAGAAACTCCACGTCGCGGATGAGGCCATATTTTATGACCTCAGCGAGACCGGCGCTGTACTCACGATCAGGTAGGGTCGCCAATGTTTCCAGATCAGCAATCACAGCCTTCGGCTGGTGAAATGCGCCAATGAGATTCTTGCCTTGCGCATGATTAACGGCTGTCTTACCACCCACAGAGGAATCCACCTGCGAGAGCAGCGTCGTTGGCGCCTGTACGCAATCAATGCCTCTGTGCCATGTGGCCGCAGCAAAGCCCGCTATGTCGCCAACTACGCCGCCGCCGAGAGCAAAAATCACTCCGTCCCGATTAATGCGTGCCGTAGCTAACTGGTCGTAGACCTGTTCAAGTGTCGTCAGCGTCTTGTAGGCCTCTCCATCGGGGAGCAGGCACACGGCAACCTCTCGGCCGGCCAGACTCGCCTGCAGAGCACCGAGGTGCAATGATGCGACGGTCTCATTGCTGACAATCAAAATACGGCCCTTAGGCGCCACTGCCTGCATCAGCGCGGACTCGCGCAGCAAGCCGCGGCCCACATGAATCGGATAGCCGTGCTCACCGAGTTGAATTTGGATCAAAGTGGGCGCTGTAATCATAGAGCTGACGATAACAAGAACCGCTCGCGCGGTCTTGGCTGACTGCGCGGCTTAAAATGAGGTATGAACCTAGTAATGTGCTTTTTATCTATATAAAACAGATATTTACTCTGAATCTACGGGCTCTGGCGGTGCGTCGATAATCCCCATTGCTATCAGCTCGGTGTAAATATCGTGCGCGACAGACTGCACCTTGCGTCGGTCAGTCGAGACCGCTAGGTGGGCGAGCGTCAGATACGTAGGCTCCCTAACTGACATGAGCTCAGTAAGCCGAACCCGAGGATCAATATCCAATAGCAGCGGCCGGTGCCTGCCATGGCGAGTACGCGCCACCTGCTGGTCAATGGAGGCCTTTAAATAAACCACCACTCCACGAGACCTCAAAGCCTGTTGATTCTCAGGCAGCAAAATAGCACCGCCCCCGGTAGCAAGCACAATGCCTGATCGCTGCGTTAACTCCTCAAGCGCTTCGCGTTCACGGATACGAAACCCAGCCTCCCCTTCTTTTTCAAAGATAAAGGGAATATCAACGCCGGTACGTCGCTCAATCTCAATGTCACTATCAACAAATTTACGCTTGCATAAGCGCGCTAGCGCACGACCCACCGCGGACTTCCCAGATCCCATCGGGCCGATCAGGAAGATGTTGCGTGGGGTACTTACTAAAGACCGAGGGTCAGTCTCTGAATCTGCCATAGCGCTAGTGTAGCGGAGTCCCAACGAAAACGGCCGCCCAAAGGCGGCCGTTAGTTCAACTATCGGCAAAACCTCGCATCAAGGAGTGATTTTGACCGTATACGTCAATGTCCTCGTGATACCGGACGGGCTCTTGACCAGCAGCTTCAGCGTACTGACGACCGTTGACGTAATAGCGCTACTGCCCACCACCGACACACTGATGGTGTTTGGCTCTGTTTCACACGGCACTGTAAACGTCCGTGTGCCTGGGTTGATCACAAGCTTATTATCGCCAGCCGACGCCGTAATCGTCGTGCCTGCAGGCAATGGATTGAGGTTGGCATCCGCGAGCGTAAATTGAAACCCTGCCGACTGTGCCTGCGATGCCGACAACGTGTAGGTCGGTATCGTTGAAGGCTGCGTCCCATCCGGCGTGCTACCGGACATCACGATGATCTGCTGTGTACCAATGCCAAGGACCCTTGGGCTTGACGCACACACGCCATTACTGTCACAGAGTAGCCCGATGAACTGACCTGATGCTAAAGCTCCAACACCTTGATACGGCGCTTTCGTACCCGCAAACGTCGAGTCAAAATAGTACTCGTTGTTATTTAAGTCATACGTGCCATTTTCATTATCATCACGAAACGCATCACCGAGTGGCGTATAGGTGTTTCCGTTGTGGCCAGGCTCTGGATTGGTCGAATCCGTCAATGATTCCTCACCAACAACCGTTGCAAGAATGCTGGAACGCCCATTGCGATCACAGGCACCTGCTGTAATAGGTAAAGCGCTGCATAATCCCAAGTTGGTATCGAACGTCGGGAACACTCCCTTCGGTTGCCAATTGACACTGCACGAACTCACTCCGTTGACGTTCGAGGTCACGCACGACGAGTGCGATAACGTACCGCCTTCAGCTGAAAATGACACCAGCGTGCCTGCTGGAACCGGATAGTTGTATCGATCCGCCAGTGTGACGCCGAGCGCTGTAAGAGCAGTACTATTTGTGGAGTTATCACTTCCTGAAAAGCCCGCTTCAATATTAGGGCACTGCAGATTAAGACCCACGGTTCCTGCTGAAGGGATGCCCGTGGAGATATAGAAGATGCCGGTTTCCGCACTAGCCGGGACACCCGCCACTGACGTATTCGCTATAAGGTTAACCTGAGCGCCTGCCATCGGACCGCTGCCGCTCGTCAAGGTCACGGATACACCGCCGTTTGAGTCCGTAATCAATGTGCACGGCGGGGCACCACACGATAATGTTGGTGGCACAGCAGGCGCACCCGCGTAACCGACACTTACGTAGGGCTGCCAAATCCAATCAACAGTCACTGACTGGCCAACCAGCGGCGCGCCTGATCCATCCGTCACACGGAATTTAATCGGAGCTGACTTCGGTTGCGCAGGCGTGTAACCCTGGGTGTCCACGTCATTAATTGCGAGAATGGTCGGAGGCGCTGTCACCAACGTAATTCCTCCCGCTGCTGAAATCGCAACCACATTGGTCGCTGTCAACGTCTGCCCGCCGATGGTCGCCCTCGCCGTAATCGTGTCGCTACGACCAAAGCAACCGCTACCTGGCGTGTAGGTGGCGAGAACTAGACCCGTTGAGGTCAACGCCGTCGTACCAGACACGCCTGTCCCAGAAAGAACAGATGGGTTACTGGTTAAATTAAGGCAGGTTGAACTGAAATACACCGTTGTCGGCTGCGTATAGAGTTGTCCACCACTCTCCAATGCAACCTGCAAGGTTGTGGTGCCTGTAGGCGCGATCGCCGGGGCTGACACACCAATAACGCCTGCCGCAAAATTAGACACAGAGGCCCCAACAACTTGACCACTGCCCATCTGTACGCCAAGGCTCGTATTCGCTGCAACCACCGGAACATTCAGGCTCGCAGAAATGCCCGCTGCGGTGACCTTCACAACGATTGTGCGAATCGTCGGATCGCCCGCTGTATTTAACTGCGCTGTCACGGTACCAACAGCTCCTGTTACCGACGTACCGTTGGCTGCAATGCCTCCTGACGAAGCCGTGAATACAACAGGTACGTTGGCAAGCAGGTTGTTGCTCGCATCACGCGCGTAGGCTGTGATGGTCGAGGGCGTAGAGCCGTCTGACAGAATCGATGTTGGCGAAGCAATTAGCGACAATGCGGCGACCGGGCTCGCGGAGCCGGTCGCAATTACCTGCACCGTCGTTGATGCCGTCAAGTCGCCAGAAGTCGCCGTCACCGTAATTACGCGCAAGCTAGGATCAAACCCCGTGGTCAGAGTTGCAGTCACAGTGCCAGTGGCATCGGTCGTCGTGCTACTCACAAGCAATGCGCCTGAACTTGCTGTCAATGCGATCGGCACATTCGCTAACAAATTATGATTGCCATCAAGCGCTATCGCGGTGATCGTCGCGGTCGTTGTGCCATTTTGCAAAATGGCTGACGCACTTGAGTTAATTGCGACAGAGCTTGCAGTCACAAGGCCGGTCACTGTGATCTGCGTACTCGCCGTCAAGCCACCGGACGCGGCAGTCACGGTAATTGAACCACCGCCTGCGTCGCTAGGTACCGTCAAGGTGTCGATAAACGTACCATTGCTACCAGTGGTTGAGGCAGCGGGTATCGCAAGCACGCCAGAGCTGGTGGCCACTGTGACCGGTACGTTGGCAAGGGCTACGTTATTGGGGTCCAGTGCGACAACCGTGATCGTCACAGAACCACCTGGCAAGACGGTTGTGGGCTGCGCGCTAATACTTAAAGATGCTGCCTTTGCAGGAGCAACGACAGCCACTTGCACTTGCGCTGTAAAGCCACCTACCGTCGCGGTTACGGTGATTGTACGTAACGATGGGTCGCCTGCAGTCGACAACGCAGCTGTCGCCGTACCTGATGCATCAGTCGTTGTGGAGTTAGCCGTCACTGGCGCAATGCCACCCGACGATGCGCTAAACGCTACCGCGATGTTGGGCAACAAATTCCCATTCGCGTCTTTCACGAACGCCGTGAGCTTTGCAGCCGTTGTACCGTCCGACAATATAGCTTGAGTATCGGATACCAAACTCACAGCAGCAACGGTCGGCGGCTGGGCTGCGGGAATAATCTGCACATCGACTGTAGACGTCAGCTTGCCAGCAGTTGCTGTGACGGTAATGGAGCTCGCCGAGCTGCCGATCGCCGTCAGCGTCGCCTGTGCCTGCCCATTTGCGTTGGTCACGGCATTGGTCACCTTCAAGGTGCCCGAGCTTGCGGCAAATGAAATCTGAGAATTCGTTAGCAGCACATGATTGGCATCGAGCGCCAGTACCGTAATGGTGGCAGAGGTACTGCCATCCGATAGAACGGATGTGCTGTTGGTTGTTGCCACAATGGATGTAGGCGTGGTGTATTGCACTACCCCACTGGACGGCGCGGTTAGCGTGTTGTTAGGCCCACCACCGCACGCTGCAAGCAGCATGGCCAAAGCAAAATTCACACCAAGCAACTTGAAAATCTTCATCCGTCCTCCCAATCCTTTCCACCTGTCGGCACTCACCGCCCGACAATTAGATCTGCTGTATCAGGCAATTCCAGCCGTGCTCTGCGCCGTCTGGCGTAGACCCTGTGCTTTCTCGGCTCCCTGGCGTTTGCCAGCCGCATCGTCCGCATGAGGTAGGCCCAATCGATTACGCCGTGCTGCCTCTGTTTCATTATTGGCTGCCACAGTGACTTGCACCTTAGAAGTTAGCGAACCTGCTACGGCGGTCACAATAATCGAACGCGGTTTTGTATCATCCCCAACCGATAGCATTGCAATGGCAGTACCACTGGAATCTGTCTTTGGCTGCATCGACGCGATAACACCTGAAGTCACTGCTAGCGCCACAGGCACATTCGCCATCAGGACATTATTTTTCCCGATGGCGTAAACCGTAATCTTGGCTAAGCGTGAACCATCATTCGGCATCACAGTAGTGTCTGCGGTCACCATTAGAGCTTCGGCCGACCCTACCTGAGACATAATCTTCTGCGCCGCAGCGGCCTGTTTATTTGCGTCATGCGAACCACCACATGCCGCGCACGCGAGCGCTGCAGTCGCGATGATGCCCCCCGTCAGATACTTACCAATATTCATGCAGCCTCTGTTCAATCTCTTTTAAGGCGACGCTAGCCGCGCTCTTAAAGATTGCTACCCTCGCGCAGGATTTTCGGTGTGATAAAAATCAACAGTTCATCTTTGTTGTTCGTCTTGGTGGTCGTTTTGAACATGTTGCCAAGTACTGGGATATCTCCCAGCACAGGGACCTTGTTCGACGCAAGACCGCGCCTCGTCTGCAAGATACCGCCCAGCACTACTGTCTGACCGTCATTCACCAAAACTTGGGTGCTGATCGTGCGCGTATCGATTGATGGCACCTGACCGCCGGTAGCACTCTGTACCAACTGGCCAACGCTATCATCGGATACGGTCAGGTCGAGTACAACGCGGTTATCGGGGGTGATCTGCGGCTTGACCTTTAGCGACAACACGGCTTTCTTAAACTGTGTCGTCGTGGCACCAGACCCTGCGGATTCCTGATAAGGAATTTCCACACCTTGCGTAATCGTCGCCTCTTTCTGGTTCGAGGTAATCACGCGCGGGGCGGACACAATCTCACCACGATCCTCAGCCTGCGCTGCTGACAGTTCAAGATCCACTAGGAAGTTGCCGCTCAACACAGACAACCCAATGCTTCCAGCCGGGTTCGCCACTGGCAAATTCACGTTATAGCGATCTTGGTAGTTTGAGGAGCCCGCTGGAATCTGCACAGGGAAGGCGTTACCCGTCGTCTGCAGATTTGTTAGCGCCGAAGACACGATTGTATTGTTCGCAGCGGCACTACCTGACACTGCCACAAGGCCGTTGTTACCTTTCGCACGGACTCCGGTGCTGCCTAAGGTGGCGCCGAGCTGGCGCGTAAAGTCATCATTAACAATCACGATACGTGACTCAATCAGCACCTGGCGCACAGGAATATCAAGAGTCGTCACTAGCCGTCGAATGTCGGACAGACGATCTGATGTGTCCTGTAGCAACAGCGTGTTCGTACGATCATCGATCGCCACACTGCCCCGCGCTGAAATCAGCGAGTTACCCGATTTGCCTTTGATCAGTACCGCGAGGTCTGCGGCTTTTGCATAATTAACCTGCAAATACTCACTACGCAAAGGGGCGAGCTCTTCAACGTCCTTACGAGCCTGCAGTTCTGAACGCTCACGGTTGGCAATTTCCTCGGCCGGCCCGACGATGATCACATTGTCGCGGCGACGCATTGCGAGGCCCTTCGTGCGCATCACGATGTCGAGCGCCTGATCCCAAGGCACATTCTGCAAGCGTAAAGTCACGCTACCAGCTACCGTGTCGCTTACAACGATATTCTGCCCGCTGGTGTCAGCCAGAAGTTGCAGCACTGCGCGCACGTCAATGTCTTGGAAGTTAAGCGTGAGACGCTCACCTGTATATTCTTTTTTCTCTTCAGCAGCATGTGCTTTTTGTGCGACTGGGCGCACCTCAATCACATACTGATCATCCGTTTGATAGGCCAACTGCTCAAAATCGCCTTGGCCATTGACGATAAGTCGTGAGTTACCTTCGGCGCGCATCGCATCGATATATGTAACCGGAGTCGCAAAATCAACAACATCGTAGCGCTTAACGAGCTCTTGCCCCATTTTGGCACCGACGAAATCGACGATGATTTGCTGCCCCTCTTGATGCAAGTTAACTGGCGTATGTTTATCGCTTAGAGCAACGATAATGCGGCCTGTGCCATCTGCAGCACGCCGGAAATCAACAGAATTCAACTGACGCGGACCGACTTGAGCCCGTGCGATGGCCGCAGGTACCGCGACTTCCGACGCTGCCTGAGCCGTGGTTGGGGCACTTACGGCTTCGGCGACGGCCGGTGCATTCTCAGTGACATGGCTCACGGCGGCGCTTGCGCCACTACGTGCCTCACCGACAATGAGTGTTATCAGGTTGCCTTCAACCCGCGTCTCATATGGCACAACCTGGTCCATATTCAAAACAATGCGTGTCCGACCACTGGCCTCACCAGCGACTAAGCTGTCGATGCCACCAGATTTCACGTCAACGCGACGGTTAGGTAGCGCAAGTGCGACGCCAGGAAGGTCTAATGAGATACGCGCGGGCTTATCCACCGTAAATGCAAGTGGCTGCGGCGCAGGTCCAGACATATGAAACTTGATCTGCACTTGCTGGCCCGTCAGTGTTGCCACATCAACTGACTCCAGTCGATTTGTGACAGTCTGAGCGGCGCTTATCCCGGTGGTAGCAAGGCCACCAAGAAACAGCACCAGTGCTGCAAGGCCCAGCCCCGCACTCCGCGTGCGTTGGCCGGCGGTAACAGACCCGATGTTGGCGTTCATTCCCACTACTCCCGGTAACAATCAGTTGGTCGCGAGGGTGACAGCAGCTTGGCGTTCCATATAGCCACCCAAGCCGTCCGGCACGATCTCAGCAACAGTGATCTTCGATTCGGTAACGGTCGTCACACGACCGTCGTTCTGACCCAAATAATTTCCGATCTGCACTCGGTGAATCAATCCATCTTTCGACAGTACTAGGCCATATACGTGGCCTGCCTGACGCAAGGTACCCACCATACGCAGAGTGTCGAGCGAGAATCCCTCAAGAAACTCTCTATTCCGATGTGAATCAGGTCGCACGCCCCCAGCGCCCGGCGCCACAACCGGCGTGCCCGGAACAAACGGCGAGCGCACATGGCTCGGCTCATAAACAAATGCTTCGTACGACTTGATTGCAGGCAGTGGCTCTATACGTCCACCGGGCCGCTGTCGCAGCGTATCGAGCTGTTGTTTAAGATCGCTACTGGAACCGCCGCAAGCCGCCAGCCCGCCTAACACGGACGTGAGCAGAACGACAGACAAAATGCGTATGCGTGGCATCAGCCTGCGCCTCCTGGCTTGCCTTTAGCGGCGGCCAATTCAGCTTCATCAAGATAGCGGTATGTTTTTGCAGTGACATCCAGCGTCAGGCGATCCATACCAACTTCTTTGCCGTCCTGAATAATCGAAATATCATGCAGCGTGACGATTCGCGGTAGTGCAGCGATACCGCTCACAAACGCGCCGAACTCATGAAATGACCCGGTCAAGCGGATGCGAATCGGCAGCTCGGCATAAAAATCTTTTTTGACCTCGGGACCAGGCTGAAAGAGTTTTTCTTGTAAGCCGGCAGCCAACCCAGTTTGCGAGATATCCACAAGCAGACTAGGTACTTCGGTACGCCCTGGAAGCTGGCGCAACATTGCGCCAAATGTACGATCCATTTCCTTCAGCTGTACGCGATACGCATCCGCGTTTGCCGCCTTTCGCTGTTTGGTATCAAAGGTCTGCAATAGCGATGCTTCTTCTTTGCGGACAATCTCAAGATCCGGCATCTGGGAGCGCATCGGCACCAGATAGATCAGCAGTCCGGTCACACTGACAAAAATCAATGAGAGCGTTGCAATACGGAATGTCAGCGGCCAATGACCAATTTCTTTGAAGTCTAGGCTTCGCAATTCTTCAATCAGGTTCATGACCCCGGCGCTCCCGCTGGTCGACGTGCCTTCTGATCCTCATCAGCTAACACACTTTTCTGCATAGCAAGCAACGTGAAGTCTGCACCTGTGCGGCCCTGCTTCAACGTTTCAATTACTTGCAACTGCGGGTCAGCAAGCCACTGAGACGCCTCAATGTTGCGCATAAATGTGGACACACGGGTCGATGATTGAGCAAAACCTATGAGCTCTAGCCGACGATCGGACTGCTTAACAGACGTAAGATATACCCCGTCCGGCACCGTACGAGCGAGCTGATCAAATACGTGTACGACTTCTGGGCGGCTACGCTGTAAGCGCTCTACAACGTCCATACGGGCGTGCATTCGCTGTTTCTCAGCTTCGAGGCCAATAATTTCGGTTATTTGTTTGTCCAATTCCGAGATCTCGTGCTTCAGTAATCGATTGCGCTCTTGCTGCCTATCGATCGCTGCGCTGATACCCCAACTCGTAAAAAGTGTCACGGCAGCCGACACCATCAGCACCGCGGTAACAGCCAAGGTAAATTCCCGCTGTGTGCGCACGCGCTCTTGTTGCCGCCATGGCAGTAAATTAATCTGCGGCATTAATCGAAACTCCGCAATGCAAGTCCGCACGCCGTGAGCAGCGCTGTTGCATCGCGCTTAACACCCTGGGCCTTGGCCTTTGATGACAACTTCATTTGACCAAGCGGATCGCCACGCTCAGTCGAAATCCCTAGCCGACTAGCAATTACATCAGCAACGCCCGCAATGTTAGCGCAGCCGCCACATACTAAAATCTGTTCCGGCTGATCGCGTCCGCCGCCCGAGGCCAGATAAAACTGCATGCTGCGACTCACTTGCTGAGTCATATCATCGATAAACGGGTCGAGCACGTCAGCCTGGAAGTTGCCTGGCAGCCCTCCTTCCTTCTTGGCGCGTCCAGCCTCTTCCATGGACAGTCCGTAGGTTCGCATCACTTCTTCAGTAAGCTGCTGTCCACCGAACGCGAAGTCGCGAGTGTAGATAACGCGCAAACTACGCAGTACGCTGAATGTTGTCGTGCTCGCTCCAAAATCAACGAGTGCGATAGTACGCTCCTGGCCGCCATCCACCATCTGGTGCGTCAGTAAACGACAGGCGTTTTCGAGGGCGAACGCCTCTACATCAATAATTCTTGCGTTGAGTCCCGCTGCTGCAACAGCCGCCTGGCGCTGTTCCACGTTCTCGGTCCGTGTAGCGACCAGGAGGATGTCCTGCATCTCAGGGTCCTTCTCAGAAGGCCCAATCACATCAAAATCATAGCTGACCTCATCCATCGGGAATGGGATGTACTGGTCTGCCTGCATCTCAACCTGCGCCTCTAGCTCACGCCGAGACAAAGCCCGTGGCATCTGGATGAGCTTGGTAATCGCCGCATCGCCTGAAATCGCGACAGCGACATCCTTGCTGCGGGCGCCGCTACGGCGCACTGCGCGATTAATCGCTTCACCAACGGCATCTGCATCAACAATCGCTTTTTCGTTGATCGCACTGTGCGGAGTGGGCTCGGCGGCATAGGCCTCAACACGGTATGAGTCGCCCACGCGAGCAAGCTCAATCAGCTTGATTGAAGACGTGGTGATATCAAGACCGATCAGCGGCTTGCTACGTTTACCAAAAAAACTGACAAAATCCGGCACAGAAAAATTCATAAATCTCTATTTTTTCAATGTCTTACTTGTTATTACCACTGCTCAGCATTAAAATAACACGCCAAGCTTATAACAAATAGATCAAATTAGGTAGAGCGCTCTCAATGCGCCTGTTTAGCGTCAACGTGTCGTGCACTTTATATATGTCCCTTGGCAATCCAGCGGCCACTTAATCTATAGTCCCTGCCGCGCATCTCTTACCCTACGGATGCGTCGTCAAAAGCAAAAATTCGTTTAATTACAATATGTTAGGTTTTTATAACAAGACATTCGTGCTGTTGCATGATTTATTGATAGGCATCATCGCACCCTCGAGCATCCCAAACTGTGACGCAGTCCTTTGAATCCACGCATCGCTAAACTGGCCCGGCCTATTGCTCTGGCGCTACTCGCTATCCTTGGCAGCGGATTGCTCGCGGCAGTAGTGACTTACTACTATCTGGCGCCAGACCTGCCGGATGTTGCAGCTCTGCGCGACATCCGCATGCAAGTGCCGCTGCGCGTCTACTCACGCGATGGGCGACTCCTAGCCCAGATCGGCGAGCAACGTCGTATCCCGGTTCAATTCGAGGCCATCCCACAATCACTGGTCAACGCCTTCCTAGCCGCAGAGGACGATCGTTTTTTCACCCACGGCGGCATCGACGTTGGCGGGTTACTGCGCGCACTGATCGTCACCGCTGCAAGCGGCGAGGCGCGTCAAGGCGGCAGTACGATTACGATGCAGCTTGCGCGCAATATGTATCTGTCACCCGAAAAGCACCTGAGTCGCAAGCTACGCGAAATTCTACTCGCGCTACGCATCGAAAGTGCATTTTCGAAAAAAGACATCCTGACACTCTACCTAAACAAGATATTTCTTGGTGAGCGCGCCTATGGTGTCGCGGCTGCTGCAGAGGTCTATTACGGCAAGCAGCTAGATCAGTTGACGATTGCTGAGATAGCCACTATCGCTGGCTTACCCAAAGCGCCCTCAGTGTTAAATCCAATCGCAAACCCCGAACGAGCCCAGCAACGTCGCGCGTATGTGCTGCGTCGCATGCTCGATAAGGGCTACATCACTAAGCGCGACCATGATCTCGCGCTGGCTGCGCCAATCGAAACACAAGAACACAGTCCGCGCGTGGAAGTTGATGCTCCTTATGTTGCTGAGATGGTTCGCACAGAACTGACTCCGTACTACGGCGACGATTTGTACACAGCGGGCTATCAGGTCATCACCACTATTGATAGCCGCCTGCAACGAACTGCGGTCTGGTCGTTACGCTCCGCACTACTCGAGTATGACCGGCGCCATGGATGGCGAGGCGCATTTGCGCACACTACAGCACCGCTCATCGACCCAAGCAAAGCAGTACAGTTGCTAGACCGCTTAAGCCCTGTTGGCGGCTTACTACCCGCCATCGTCACACAAGTCGACGCGAAATCTGCCCAAGTGTGGACAAAAAGCGGTCATCGATATGCGCTGCCATGGCCAACCGCTCTAGCCTGGGCTCACCGCGTTGACAGCAACGGTCGCCCACAAGCTGGGCCGAAGCAGCCTAGTGACGTGATCACACTTGGTGACATTGTCTACATCATCCCAAACAGCGCAACGACCGCACTATTGGCGCAAGCGCCGATCGTACAAGGCTCCTTCGTCTCTCTCGATCCCCAAGATGGCGCTATCACTGCGCTCGTCGGTGGATTTGATTTCTACACAAGTCACTTTAACCGGACCATACAAGCGAAACGCCAACCTGGCTCGTCCTTCAAACCATTTATCTATTCCGGTGCCCTAGAACATGGATTTACACCAGCGAGTATCATCCTCGACGGGCCCATCGTTATTGAAGGTGGCACGGGCGAAGATTCATGGCGACCTGAAAACGACTCGAAGCGCTTCTATGGCCCGACGCCTTTACGCGATGCACTCGCGCATTCACGTAACCTAGTTTCAATTCGTATACTCCGCGCACTAGGCATTGAGTATGGACTTGACTACGCCGCACGCTTTGGTTTCAAACGTGATGACTTGCCCCATAATTTGACGCTGACGCTAGGAACCGCGCAACTAACGCCGCTAGAGATCGTGCGCGGCTATGCGGTATTTGCAAACGGCGGTTTTCGAGTGACGCCGTATCTAATACAGCGGGTAGATAATGCGCACGGCAAGACCGTCATGGCAGCCGATCCTTTGATCGCTTGTCTTGAGTGCAATCTAGCAGTAGAGCCTCCTCTCGAAACCACCGACTTAGCGAGCGTACCCCCAGCCATAAAGCCTGCGCAACCTGCTCAAGGACGACTAATCGGTGGGTCAGCGTTGAATACTATAGGAAGCACAGATACGTCATCAGTGAGCGGTAGCGTGACTCCGAATGCTGCTGGCGTGACTCGCATGAGCGATCTTTTGATCCCAATATCACCACCACAGCCTCGCCGTTTAGCGCCGCATGTCATCTCCACAGCGAATGCTTTTGTGATGACTGATCTACTACGTGATGTTATCCGCAAAGGAACTGGCCGCCGGGCACTCACCCTAAAGCGTGATGACATTGCGGGTAAGACCGGCACCACCAACGATCGTCGGGACACTTGGTTCACAGGCTTCAATGCTGACATCGTAGCCGGAGCATGGGTTGGGTTTGATCAAGAGCGGTCCCTCGGCGCGAACGAGGAAGGCGGCCACACAGCGCTACCTATGTGGGTCTACTTTATGGGCAAGGCACTTGCTGGCCGGCCCGATAAGCGGCTTGTGCAACCTGACGGCGTAATAAGTGCCCGTGTCATACCGACCACCGGTGAGCTCGCTCGCAGCGGTGACGCCGATGGGGTGTTTGAATATTTTCTTGCAGGCAAATTACCCCCTTCGAACGCATCGGCTACAGCGACTTCGCCAGGGCCTCGCCACAACAAACAGGCCGAGGAATCGATTTTTTGACCGCAAGTCTAAAATGCGGCGCTTAGAGCTGCTGCACTGAAGTAAAAACTAGACACTGTTACAAGTCTCAATGTAAATTAATGAATGGCAGCTGCCGGTAATGAATCATGACTAGACCGCGCGCTACTCGTGGTGATCATCTGCGTCGTGCTCTTGCCCAAGAGGCAGCACGAATCATGTTTGAACATGGGGTGGCCGATTACGGATTCGCCAAACGTAAAGCGGCTGAGCGCTTAGGTGCTGGCGAGCATGCGGTCTTGCCTAAAAACTCCGAGATTGAAGCTGCGCTTGCGGAGTATCAGCGTCTATTTGCACATGAGTCCCATACACAGACACTAATACAGCAGCGCCACGCAGCGCTTGCAGCAATGGAGCTACTACACGAGTTTCAACCCCGACTCGTCGGCGCCGTGCTTGCCGGCACTGCAACACCCCATCAGGCAATAGAGCTGCATTTGTTTTCGGATTCCGTCGAAGCAGTTTCTATTAAACTCATCGACGGTCAAATCAAATACAAGCTTGCAGAGCATCGCGTCCGTCTAACTGCGGATCACACGCTAACATACGCGATGGTGCAGTTTGTGATCCAAGAACTACCGATCCATGCAACCATTTTCCCATGTGATGGAATAAGACAAGCGCCTCTATCACCGGTTGATGGTCGCCCAATGCGCCGCGCCACGGCAGCCGATGTCGAACAGATAATACAAAGTGTTGCAACTACAGATAGTGACTGGATAAGCGGCCCGTCGATGTCCTGATTAGGGCCCCCATTTAAGCTATCCCGCTAGGAAGTCTTCTTCCCAAAACTCTAAAGGCTGTCGCGTCGCAATAGCATGGCGCTGCGCTTCAGCGACACGCAGCTCTACACGCCGAATTTTTCCAGAGATCGTCTTTGGCAAGTCAGCGAATTCAAGTCGCCGTATACGCTTAAAAGGAGCAACTCGATTGCGTACATGATTCATGATCGACTGAGCCAGTTCAGCAGAAGGTATTGCGCCACCAACTAAAGTGACAAAACCTTTCGGAACGTTAAGACGTCGCGAATCTGGGCTTGGTACCACTGCGGCTTCCGCAACAGCAGGATGCTCTATGAGCACGCTCTCAAGCTCGAAGGGACTAATACGATAGTCTGACGATTTGAAGACATCGTCTGTTCGACCAACATAGGTAAGATACCCTTCGTCATCACGCATGGCGATATCACCGGTATGGTAATAACCATCACGCATGACCTCGGCATTTTTTGCAGGATCATCAAGGTAGCTCGTCATCAGTCCAACAGGTTTTGGGTGTAGTGCAACACAGATTTCGCCTAAATCAGCCTCCACCCCATCGGCATCTAATAATGCAATATGACAGCCCGGCAATGGCTTGCCCATAGAGCCAGGCTTTAGTCGCCGCCCAGGCAAATTACCCACTTGTGCAGTGGTTTCTGTTTGTCCAAAACCGTCGCGGATATTCAGTCCCCAGGCGCGGCGCACCTGCTCAATCACTTCAGCATTGAGCGGCTCACCTGCACTGGTAAGTTCGCGCAAAGTGACGGGCCACTCGCGTAGCGGCTCCTGTATTAGTAACCGCCATACGGTGGGTGGCGCACAAAACGTGGTCACTGCACACCGCACTAGCTGATCCAGCAGTTGGCGGGCATTGAACCTCTCGTAGTGGTAAGCCAGTACCGTCGCCTGAGCATTCCATGGGGCGAAAAAGCAAGACCATGCATGTTTTGCCCAACCTGGAGAACTTAAGTTTAAATGTACATCACCGGGCCGTAAGCCAATCCACGCCATTGTCGACAGATGCCCAACCGGATAGCTTGATTGGCTATGCGCCACCAATTTAGGCCGCGCCGTAGTGCCAGATGTGAAATAAAGCAGCATGAGTGCATCGGCGCGCGTGGGCATGTTCACGGCATCGAGTGGCGCGGTCTCACTATCAGCATAACGAGTCCATCCACTAGGACAATCTGCCCCCACAGCGAGTCGAATGGGGGCACCACTTATGCCGGCGAAGCGTTCGGCATACACGGCATCCGTGACAATCGCTTTGACCGCGCCACGCTGTATCCGATCTTCTAAATCGGGTTTCAACAGCAATGTCGAGGTAGGAATGATAACGGCGCCAAGCTTGATGACTGCCAGCATGGTTTCCCATAGGGGGGCTGTGTTACCCAGCATGATAAGCACACGATCGCCCGCCATTACTCCGCATGAACGCAGCAAATAGGCAACTTGGGCTGAGCGCGATGAAAGACTTGAAAAACTCAGCGTCTGATCGGTCCCCGCATCATCAACAACTCGCAGTGCCGCAGCATGATTATTTAAGGCAATTTGATCAAAGTAATCGCTCGCCCAATTGAAGTTCCCTGCGTCACTCCATAAGGACGTTTTTGGATCAATAATTAGAGTATCTGGTGACAGGAAGGAATCACGGAGTGATATGAACTGTGCCGCGCTATTCATTTTATTTACCACCATCATTAATGCATCTCGAACTGATCAGACCTCTATCAGTCTTGACTAAGACGTAGCTCCAGCAGAGATTTGCGCCGGTCTTATGACGGTGATGTCACCCGCTCATAGGCAGCGCGTCGCTCATCCCACAGCACATAAAGCCCGCCTAAAATGACAATCACGCCACCAATAATGACGCGCGCATATGGCAAGGTCCCAAACACCAGCCAGTCTAAACTGACTCCCCACACGATCGCGGTATATTCGAACGGCGCGATTGTTGATGCCGGCGCCATACGAAATGCAGCGGTGAACAAATACTGCCCTAAGGCACCCGTCAACCCACAAACTGCTATCCATGGCCAGTCATGCATAGCGATCGTTTGCCACGTCGGAATCGCAAGCAACCCGGCGACCGAAGCCACAATCAGCAAATGCCAGAAAACGACTGCATAATTTGTATCGGTGCGCCCAATGAGACGCACAGCCATAATATTGAAGGCGTAACACGACGCACTGACCGCTGCTGCAATGCCGCCGAGTGCCACAAAAGTGCCTGTGGGCATTAACGCTAACACCACGCCAAAAAGTCCAAACACAATAGCTGCCCACCGGCGCGCCGGCACGTGCTCGGCCAGCATCGGCCTTGCCAGCGCTGCGACCATGAGTGGCGCACTCATATAGATAGCGTAGGTATAGCTGAGCGACAGTACGCGCACTGCGTATATAAAGGTTCCTAGCTGGAGCAACCCCAACAGCGCGCGTACCAAATACAAAGCGGGACGACGAACGCGTAAAGATGCCCACGAGCCAGTACAGGCAATAGACAGCGCGAGAAAAGGCAGTGACGCTGCGGCCCGCAGGTACATGACCTCAAGCGCTGGGTAAATCGCCGCAAGATGCTTCAAACCTGCATCAAGAATTGAGAAAAAACCAACGCCTACCAGCATTGTTCCAATGGCTTTCAGGTTGCCTGGGCGCACACTTACTCCGGCGAACTGACGCGCGTTGTCAGGATCAGCGAGGATTGTCGCACGTGGCGGCTACATATGGCCCACGATTACCCTGCGTAGCTACTGCGCAATACAAGGATCGCCGCTCTCAAGCGATTAGCGGCCGCCTATATCCACGTAAGTACGTGCCGCGCTGCCCGTATACAACTGGCGCGGTCTACCAATCTTCATTGCCGGATCGGAAATCATTTCCTGCCAGTGGGCAACCCAGCCAGCCGTCCGAGCGATTGCAAACATCACTGTAAACATTTCTCGCGGGATGCCGAGCGCGCTGTAAATAATGCCGGAATAAAAATCGACGTTAGGATAGAGCTTGCGAGACACGAAGTACTCGTCCTTAAGGGCGATTTCTTCAAGACGCAAAGCAAGCTCAAACAACGGGTTATCGGCCCGACCGAGCTTCTTCAAGACCTCGTAACACATCTCACGAATGATCTTAGCGCGTGGATCAAAATTCTTATAGACGCGGTGACCAAAGCCCATCAGCTTCGTGTGGTCTTGCTTGTCTTTAACTTTCGCGAGGAACTTAGGGATTCCGTCTGCGGTACCAATTTCCTCAAGCATGGCGAGAACCGCCTCATTCGCGCCGCCGTGTGCAGGTCCCCACAGTGCCGCAATGCCTGAGGAGATCGCAGCATAGGGATTCGTGCCAGTGCTACCCGCCAAACGCACGGTCGATGTGCTGGCATTTTGCTCATGATCTGCGTGCAAAATCAGTAGCAAATCGAGTGCTTTGGCAGCAACGGGCTCAACTTCGTAATTCTCGCAAGGTACCGAAAAGAACATACCCAGCAGGTTCGAACAGTAATCCAGATGATTCTGTGGAAACATAAACGGCTGGCCAAGCATGTGCTTATAAGCCGCCGCTGCAATGGTCGGCATCTTTGCCAGAATTCGGTGGGCAAAAATCTCGCGGTGACGCGGGCTATTGATATCGAGCGAGTCATGATAAAAACCCGCCATCGATGCAACAACTGCTGACACTTGCGACATGGGATGGGCATCATGATGAAACCCATTATAAAAACGCCGCAGTGATTCGTTAATCATCGAGTGGCGAGTAATACTGCCACTGAACTCGGCAAGCTGCGCCGTGTCTGGGAGCTCACCGTAAATTAATAGGTAAGCCACTTCGATAAAAGTGCTCTTCGCAGCAAGCTGCTCGACCGGATAACCCCGATACAGCAGTATCCCTTTATCGCCATCGATGAATGTGATTTTGGACTCGCACGCCGCGGTGGACATGAAGCCAGGATCAAAAGTGAACAGTCCGTGATCACGGGCTAAGGGCGCAATATTGAGTACATCAGGTCCGACCGTTGGTGATAACACCTCAAGGTCGCTGCTTTTGCCTGTAGCTGTATTGGTTAGCGTGAACTTCTTAGACGTCATCGCGAGTTCCTGAGTTGGAGCGAAAGCGTGTCACGCTGCAACGCAATAATCAAGCGAGAGCCACAGTCTAACCGGCCGTAGCCACCGACTGTGGCCTCGCCGTCTTTATTATGTGGGATGAAGGCCCTAAAAACGCGGCGCATCGTGATGACCGCGTCCCAGGGCGCCCCAAAGCGTCAGCGCGCAGCCTGAGCCGCGTAACGCTTACGGAATTTGTCTACCCGACCGCCCGTATCGACAATTTTCTGCTTGCCGGTATAGAACGGATGGCAGTTTGCGCACACTTCGATCTGCAGGTCCTCGCCAAGCGTGGAGCCAGTTTCAAAGATATTGCCGCAGCTGCAAGTGACTTTGATCAATTTATAATCAGGATGGGTACCGGCCTTCATGGAACACTCTTTGACAGATCATTCGGGGGAAAAAGGGCGCGAAGTATAGGCAGGCAAGACGTGATATCGCAAGGCAAACCACAAAAGACTTTGCAGCCATTCAAACCCAGCTTACGAAAAAACACCTACGCAGCATCGGGTTAGTCGCTACTAGCGATCCCCAGACTGAAGATTTACGTGCAATAGGTTCACTCAAAACAACCTCTTTCTTTTATCCACAATTTCTGTGGATAAGTGTGTGCATGAGTTCGCTGTCCGGCCCCTCTGATGCCCGAAAAACACATTATGTTTCAAAGTGGTTAAAAATTGAGCAGGTCATTAAAGTCTTTTAAATCAATGATTTAAAGATCGCTTCTTGATGTGAAGTTACAGAATGTGCGTGTTAGTGCGCGTTTTGCGCTGCCACGCCCTCTGTGTGCACAAGTCAGCCGTTACCCCGTCTTTTGAACACTAAAAATCGAACCAGATCAAGGGCTTTAACTGACACAAAAGAGCCTCACCGAAAAAGGCCCAAACGCTGCAAGCCGCATCCTCCCCCCCGTCAACCGCTCTACAGGACCGGCTCAGTCAGGAAAATGATCTGCAGATCATTTAAAAACCGCAACCCCAGCGCCGTCGGAAAAAACCGTTCCGCCTCGACCGCCATCAGGCCGCGCTCGAGTGCCAGCTTCAGCGGCTCATCTGCCGTGCCCAACGCAAGCCCAGTGCGCGCCTCAAACAGATCGCGCGTAAACCCCTCTGGTAGTCGCAGTGCATTTAACATGAACTCAAACGTCCGTGCCGCCGGTGGCACCTCAGCCTGCGCCCCCAACGCTCCGCCAGACTCGGCCAAGCGCAGGTACTCGCGTGGCTGCTTCGATTTAACGGTTCTCACCAAGCGGTGCTCCTGACTGAGCTTGCCGTGAGCACCGGCGCCGATTCCTAGATAATCGCCAAACCGCCAGTAATTTAAATTATGGCGGCATTCAAAGCCTGGGCGCGCCCAGGCAGAAATTTCGTATTGGCGATAGCCATGCGCCACTAACCGCGCATGTGCCTTCACTTGAATTTCTTCGGCTAGCTCATCGTCTGGCAATACCGGTGGGCGGGTATAAAACACCGTACCGGGCTCCAAGGTCAGCTGATAGTGGGACACATGCGGCGGCGCAATTTGTGCAACGCAACTCACATCAAACAACGCCTCCGCTACAGTTTGATGCGGCAAGGCATACATCAAGTCCACATTGAAGTTGGAAAACCCCGCGGCACTTAGCTCACCAGCCGCACGATACGTATCCTCAGGACCGTGTATGCGACCAAGAGCCATCAACTTTGCCGCATCAAAAGTCTGCGCTCCTAGAGAAATCCGATTGACACCAGCAGCGTAATAGCCGGAAAAGCGCCCGTGCTCAATCGCACCGGGATTCGCCTCAAGCGTGATTTCTACGTCAGAGGCAAAGCCCGCGCGCTGCCGTAGCCCGCGTAATAACGCATCAATACTCTCAGGCGCAAACAAACTCGGCGTGCCTCCGCCGAAGAACACCGTATCGATTTGACGGCCGCCGGCTAAGGGCAGATCCGCATCGAAATCAAGAAGTAGCGCTTTGACATACTCCGCCTCGGGCAACACATCCTTATGTACGTGCGAGTTAAAATCGCAGTACGGACACTTACGCACGCACCAAGGCAAGTGGATATAAAGCGCCAGCGGCATGCGTGCAACATCAATCACGCCCCGTGCACCAAAGTCTTGAGTCGACTTAAGGCAATTGCACGATGCGAGATGCGGTTTTTGATGCCTGTCTCAAGCTCAGCGGCAGTGAGCGATCCATTGCCAACTAAAAACAGCGGGTCATACCCAAAGCCACCAGTCCCGCGTGGCATCGATGTAATACGCCCCTCCCACGACCCCAATGCCAATACAGGCGCCGAGTCCTCGGCATTGCGCACCAAAACGATGGCACAGTGATAGCGCGCCGTGTGCGGCCCGGGGAACCCCTGCAACTCGGCGAGCAGCTTCGCGTTATTCTCAACATCGGTAGCGCCTATCTTGGCGTAGCGGGCTGAATACACCCCAGGCCTACCGCCTAGTGCGTCGACTTCCAATCCCGAATCATCAGCAAGTGCGGGTAAGCCTGTGAGGCGTGAGGCGTGTCGCGCTTTGAGTAGTGCGTTGCCCACAAACGTGCCGGCGGTTTCCTCGACCGCCACAATTCCTGCCTCTGTTTGTGCAATGAGTCGTGCCGCGAATCCCTGCAGCATGTCCTGAAACTCACGCAGCTTGCCAAGGTTTGAGGTCGCTACCACTAATTCCGCAATCGGCGCCATTCTGGCCATAGCCATCAGCCAGCAACGGCAAGTGCCTGCTGTTGCAGCGTCACGAGCTCACCAATCCCCTTGGCAGCAAGGTCAAGCAAACTATCTAGCTCGCTGCGCCGAAAGGGATGTCCCTCGGCAGTGCCTTGCACTTCCACAAAACCGCCGCCACTGTTCATGATGACATTCATATCGGTCTCGGCTTCTGAATCTTCGTGGTAATCAAGATCAAGTACCGGCGTACCGCCGACAATGCCTACGGACACTGCTGCTACCTGTCCGTGCAACGGACTCTTGGCAAGGTCGCGCCGCTTGATCAAGGCAGCCACTGCATCGGTGAGCGCGACGAAACTGCCTGTGATTGCGGCTGTGCGCGTGCCTCCATCCGCCTGCAACACATCACAATCCAGAGTAATCGTCCGCTCGCCTAGAGATTTCATATCAACGACGGCACGGAGGCTGCGACCAATCAACCGCTGAATCTCCTGCGTGCGACCAGTTTGCTTGCCACGCGCCGCTTCTCGTGGACTGCGCGTGTGTGTGGCACGCGGCAGCATCCCGTACTCTGCTGTAATCCAACCTTGCCCACTATTGCGCAGGAACGGGGGAACCCCATTTTCAATAGTGGCGGTGCACAACACTCGCGTATCACCAAATTCAACCAACACCGAACCTTCAGCATGGCGCGTGTAATGGCGCGTAAATTTTACGGACCGCAGCTGATCATTGGCTCTACCACTCGCACGCATTCTCTATACTCCAGTTTTTATTTAGCCGAGCCAACGTAGGACGGTGGCTGAGGCGTTATCACTCAAAGGGGCTGACAGACTGAGGGCTACCGCGCTGAGCCGAGTTACCGCTTCCTCAAGCGTAAGTGCGGGATCCCAGTAACTTGCGATTTCGTCATCACTAAGGTGCGACCAAATGCCATCAGTGCATGTCAATAATATATCGCCGGGCAATAGTGCATGCCGACGGCTGACAGTCATTTCTGTCAGAGTGGCCGCGCCACCCAAGCAACATTCCACAAAATTGCGCAGTGGATGATTCTTGGCTTCTGCCGGAGTGATGCGTCCCTCCCGGATGAGGCCCTCGACGTGACTATGGTCGCGCGTACGCGTAATCACGGCGCCATCTCGAATGTGGTAGATCCGACTGTCACCAATGTGAGCCCAGTATGCAGATTCGTCCTGTACCAGACAGACAGCACAAGTCGCGCGTGGTCGCTGCTCAATGGGTAAGATCTCGCCTAAGGCGACCACATCAGCATGAGCCGCGCCCAACGAGCGGTGCAAAAAACCAAGCGGGTCAAACAGTGGCGCCTCGTTCGCCGCAAAGCAACGCGAGAGCGCCTCAAGGGCACACTCGGCAGCACGCGCCCCATGACTATGGCCCCCCATGCCGTCAATGGAAATCAGCAGGGTTGCCCTGTCGTCGCCGATCACGGCCACCCGATCTTGGTTGTCATCCCGATCACCAACCAAACTAATACCGGCACATTCGATCCGCAATGATAATTTCCCTACAACGTCGTGAACGCAAGACTGCTAAAGTGTCGCGAGTCCACATAGTATACGGATAGCGATGATTCGCAGCATGACAGGCTTCGCACGTAGTGCACAAACAAGCGCCCTCGGCATGCTTGTTTGGGAACTACGGACCGTTAACCACCGCTATTTGGAGGTGAGTCTGCGGCTGCCCGATGATTTTAAGTCACTAGAGTCAGAATTAAGGCAGGTCATCAGTTCAAGCGTCCGACGCGGCAAATTAGACGCAACACTGCAGTTTAAGGCCGCACCCGATGGCGCCGCGACGTTGTCTTTAGACACCACCACCCTCGATGCACTCATCCTGCGGGCCCAGGAAGTGAGTCGCCGCGCAACCGCGCATGGCGGCACACTGGCGTCCCCAACGGCGCTCGATCTGCTGCGGTGGCCAGGCGTCATCAAAGACCCAGAAATCGATCGCACCCCACTGTTAGATACGGCACGCCAAACGCTACAAAGCGCGCTGAACGAACTGATGACGAGTCGATCCAGCGAGGGGCAGCGAATTGAAGCGATGTTGGCTAGCCGCTGCCAGCAGTTAGCGACCTTGGTTGCTGGCGTGCGCGCCCGCTTACCGGAGGTGCGTCAAAAAATCAAAGCGCGTCTCGAAGAACGTCTAGGCCAATTAGTGCTCGCGGCGGAACCAAATCGAGAGCGCTTTGAACAAGAACTGAGCCTCGCTCTGTCCAAAATGGATGTTGATGAAGAACTTGATCGTCTGGCGAGTCATATCACGGAGTGCGGCAAAGCACTCAGCGGTGACGAGCCAGCAGGGCGTAAACTTGATTTCTTAATGCAGGAATTTAATCGCGAAGCGAACACGCTCTCGTCGAAATCCCAAGACAGCGAGACCACCCGTGCTGCGCTTGAAATGAAAGTCCTCATCGAACAGATGCGTGAGCAGGTGCAGAACATCGAGTGACTTCCAAGGGCGTTTGGGGCCGTTTGGCCGTCGCGCGCATTTCTCTATAAATCAGCCAGTTATTAACCACCAACGTCCATGGACGTCCAACCCCGTCTGCGCTAGAGTTGTAGCTGGATGTGTAGCTACATGGCTAGCTACAATACATCCAGACGGCGTGTTCCTGGTCTAGCTACAACTGACCATTGGGCTACAACCGGGTGCGAAGGCGGTGGTGGGGCAAATGGCTCGCGATCGGCTGACAGCGTTGCAAGTCAAACGAGCGCACGACAAAGGCGAGGCCGTGTTGCTCGCCGATGGCGCGGGCTTATACCTGCGCAAGCAAACTTCGGCCGGCACGACCTGGACATTCCGCTACCGCTTCGGTGGGCGCGATCGATGGATGGCGTTAGGCAACTACCCCGACATGGAACTGGCTGAGGCCCGCAAAATCGCGCGCCTCAAACGCACGATGGTCGATGCGGGCCGTGATCCACTGCTGGAGAAACAGACCGAGATCGAGGCCCAGCTCAGGGCCGTCGAGGCCAAGAAGGCGCGCGGCAAATTTAGCGAGCTGGCCGAGGACTGGTACTCGACCGAGATCATGGGCGGCCGGCTCAAACACCCGGAGGTGCCGCGCCGGTATCTGGACAAATATTTGCTGCCCGAGTTCGGCGATGCCGTGCCCGCCGACATCACCCCGGCGATGGCGGCTCGATTGCTCGCGCGCGTGGCGCGTCGCGCGCCCACGGCATCGAACGATTTGCTGCGCTTCATGCGCCGCGTGTTTCGCTTCGCCGTCCGTCGTCGATTGATTGCCGTGAGCCCCCTCGCGGACTTCAACCTCAGTGACGCCGGCGGCCAGGAGTCCGCGCGCCAGCGATCCTTAAGCCGCGACGAGCTGGAGAAACTGTTCAAGGCGATGCGGGAGGCCCCGAGCTTCGGAGGCACCAACCTGTTGACCGTCAAGTTGCTGCTGGCGCTCGGTGTGCGCAAGGGTGAGTTGTTGCGCGCGCGTTGGAGCGAGTTTGATCTCGACGGCACGACAGATTCAGGGCCATTGTGGCGTCTACCGGCGAGCCGCACCAAGACCGCTGCGCCGCTGTCCATTCCGCTGGTGCCCGCGGTAGTCGATTGGCTTAAGTCTCTGAGGGCTGTGTCCAGCGGCAGTGAGTTCGTTTTCCCCAAGCGGCGCCGCGACCACCGCCA
>CAIKZZ010000002.1 GCA_903832085.1 uncultured Pseudomonadota bacterium
TCACCTGTCGCTCAGCCGCCGTGAACGTGAAGAACGCCTCGATCTCGAAGGCCGTCAGCTCACGCGGGATCTGCTTCAAACCGAAAAATGTGGCTTGCCAAGGGTTCATTGCACGCTCCGGGAATGCGGCGCAATATCTTCTCAGAAATCGGGAGCAGCAACTGATTGATCTGTTGGGAGAAATCCCCGGTCGCCGCTATAATTACCGAGAAATCCTACCGGGAGTTATTGCACTAAAATCAAGTGCACCTCGCCTAAGGCCGCGCCCACGCGTGTGTGGGCTACCCAACGAGTCGATGGGTGCAATGCCAATCGCGAGCTTAGCCAGCGCCTAGAGTGGCATTTACTGGTAATTCGGCTGCCGAACGCCTGTTGAGACACTCCGTCGGCCCCATAGATTTGTCGCATAATGTATATTATGTTAAATAAGCTATTTGGTACGGATAGCCGACTAGTCGGACAGCCCGCCCACGCCGCCACAGCAGTTAGTGTCCTCCACGTGCGCGGTAGCCTGAGCCCACGCGGTACGCAATGACGGCGACTGCTGCGGTGATGGCGACGCACAGGACCGCCAGCTGACTTAAGGTTGCGCCCAAGGCTTTTAAGCCATCGTGTATCCAGCCGGAGGTCGCATCGCTGCCGCGATAGATCACCGTATCGATCAGGTTCTTGGTTTTATATTTCGCTTCTGGATCCAGCACCGTATAGAGCATGTCGCGGCTCGGCTTACCGACGCCGAACTCAAGGACACGTAGACCCACGTTAATAAACACCAGCACGCCGATGACGGGCGCCACTGTGAGCGCGATAAAAGCCAGGCTAGAGGCTAGCACCGAGGCTGTTAGCGTGCTGCGTACACCATAGTGCCGGGTGAGTAGACCCACAACCGTCAGCTGAACGAACAAACTCAAACCGTTGACCCATAAATCGCGCGTGGCAAAAAATGCAGTGCGCGCGGTGGAGGTTGCATAAACGGTGCTTGCAAAGCGCGCAAGCTCAATATAAACAATCATGCCAAGTAAGGATCCGAAGACCGTCATCGCCGCGATCCCAAGTAAATAGCGCGATCGAACTAGGCGCTTGATACCCGCGAAGATCTCGCCGCCGACAGGCTCGCTTAAGATACCGATGCCATCGCTCGCTGGACGACGCTCACGTACCAGCAACGTGATGGGTACGATGGTGAGGCTTAAGAGTGCTGCAGCCCCAAAGGCCACGCCGGCAATGCCATAATTTGGCAACAGCGCGTGCGTCAGTAGAGGGCCGCATAATCCGCCAAAGCTTCCTCCCGCGGCAATCACTCCGAAGACGCGTCGACCCTCCTCCTCCCGCCAAATATCTGCCATGAAACTCCAGAATACTGATACGACGAATAGGTTAAACACCGTCGTCCAGACATAGAAAGCGCGTCCGGCCCATAGCGCGTCCGGGTCTGTCAAAAATACGGTACCAAAAAGTGCTAAGTGCAGACTAAAAAACCCATACGTGAGTGGCAATAGCCATACGCGTGAGACGCGCGACACGAAGGCGCCAAAGATCGGCACGACCGCCAACATGACAAAGAACACCATCGATGACAAATATTTTATGGTGGCAGCTCCGCTGCCAGCGGCCAGCGCATCGCGCAGTGGCCGCACCATGTAGTAACTTGCCAGCAGCAATGCGAAGTAACTAAACGACAGTGCGAGGCGTCGAAAGTCTACCGAGCGAGTCTCGCGCAATAAAGTGTCTTGCTCGATCATGCGCTAACGCACTACAGAGCTGATCGACACGTCAGCGGCGTCAGTGTGTGCAGGATCGATAGCGATCTCGCCACTAAGATCGCCTGCTGCGGCAACCGGTTGCCCAGATAGCGAATAGCGGGCAACGATCACCAAGTGCGTCGCCGTGGCGATGGTGCGATTTGGGAGCATCGCATCCTTGCTACTTAAAACCACATCAAGCGGCATGGTTGGAGTATCAAAGCGTTTGACTGCGAGCGGTGGGCCGGGTGCAGATGGATCGCGCGCAAGCACGAACAGGGTATTGTGTGTGGGCACCTTGTTGGCAAGTCGCGGATCAACAGTTACATGGACACGCACGGTGCGCTCGGGCGGTTCTGGCCTTGCAACTGCACCCTCCCCCTGAGTGGTAGGCGCGCTTTGTGAGCTGCTTGCGGCTGCAAGAAGTAAGGCTGCAACGCGGGGATTCACCGGACGACCACTGGCAGTTGCGAGTGCCGTTAACCGTTCGGCAACAATGACTTTAATATTTTGGGGCAGGGCTTGTTGTAACAGTGTCATCCACCGGCTCTCGGCGAGCTCGCTTCGGCCGTTGATTGAAGCCGCGAGTCCTGCAAACCACAGTGCTTTGGGATTACTGGGATCCAACGCTAACGCTGTCTCAAATAAATCTCCTGCCTTGCCCTTAAGTGTATCTGGATCACTTAACGCAAGTGATTCCGCATAACCGAGTAGTGCCTCTAGATCTTGGCCTTTGGTTGCCCGATACGCCTCGCCATAGGCGTGTGCTGCTGCGCTGTAGTCTTTCAAGACGTACTTCGAGCGGCCGAGTAATAACCACCCATCGGCATCATCCGGATGCGTTTTTAAGCGTGCTTCGAGTTGAGCTATCATTTGACTGACATCAGGCGTGTCATCTGCCGCAGCAGCGCGCAGCCTAGGGTCCCATTCCCAGCTCGAAAAGTGCCAGTACAGCAAGGCTGCTGCGAGTGGTAATAAAAGTGCGGTCACACCGAGCGCGATCCGACTCGCGGTGCGTTCCTCGGTATCAAAGCGCAGTAAGTTGCGCGCGATGGCCGCAATTAACACGAGCGTGAGTGCCGCCGCGCTACAGACGAAGGCCAGCATCATGACAGCGAACCTGGTTCGGTTGGGTGAGTTGATGGTGCCATGCGCGAGCGCCGTACGATGTTGCGTCCGGCAACGCCCACCGTTAGCAGCACCAGCAGGATTGGTGCCGCCCATAACAGATAGGTGCGTGCCGTGAGCGGCGGGTTATACAACACAAAGTCGCCATACCGATCTGTCATAAAATGACGTATCGCCTCGTCTGTGTCACCGTGCTCGATCATCTCACGCACGATGCGCCGAAGATCGCCTGCAAGGGGCGCGTTCGAATCAGCCACTGACTGGTTTTGGCAGACGAGGCAGCGTAGCTCTTGCGTCAGGTGCTCGTATCGCGTCTGCCGAGCGGGATCCGTGAAGGCGGCTTCCGTGTCTATAGCGAAGCACCCTACCGAGACGAGTAAGGCGCATGCGAGTGTCAGTCGGTGTAGAAAGCGTGTGCTCATCGACTGGCGCCATTCCTGATTTTTGGCGCGAAGGTGCTGCGCCAAACAGTATCTGACATAGCGCCCACGTGTTTGACGAGGATTGTGCCATCTGCACCGATCAGGAATGTCTCGGGCGCACCATACACACCAAAATCGATGGCCACCCTGCCCTCGTCGTCGGCAACTACAGCGCTGTAGGGGTTACCCATTTCCGTGAGCATTGCTTCGGCACTGGCGTGATCGTCCTTCCAGGCCATACCGATCAGGGGCACACCTGCGACTCGAGCGAGTGCAATTAAGGTGGAGTGCTCCTCTTTGCATCCTTCGCACCAGCTGCCCCAGACGTTTAATAGGTAAGTCTGTCCACGCCAGATATTCGAGTCAATCAACTGGGTTGGACCTAAAAGCGAGGGTAAGACGAAATGCGGGGCTGGCTTCCCAATCAAGGGTGATGGGATCTCGCGCACATCCAGCGTACCCCGCCCGATTTTGGTTAAGGTGAAATAAAAGACGCAGCCTAAAGCCAAAAAAAGAACCGCGGGAAGTGAGTAACGCCACTTCATCTAGGCTCCCTTCGCTGCACTGCGATAGCGCCGATCCATAACGGCGATCAGTCCGCCTAAGGCCATGATGAGCGCGCCGAGCCATATAAATCGCACGAGTGGCTTGTACTGGATGCGCATGCTCCATTTCCCGGCACCTAGATCCTCGCCGAGTGCCACAAACAAATCACGGCTCCAGCCGACGCTGATGCCAGCCTGCGTCATCGGTTGGTGCTGCGCGCGAAAGATGCGCTTTTGTGTCGTTAACTCATCCACACGCACATCATGTTTGCGAATCACCACGCGTCCTTCAATAGCATCATAGTTCGGGCCGGCCACGGGGAGTGCGCCCATATATTCAAAACTGTAGTCTGCGATCTGCGCTGTCTCACCCGGAGCGAGGCTCAAATCCTTCTCCACTTTGTAGGCCGATACGCCCGTCACGCCGATCACCAAAACGCCGACACCGGCATGCGCAAGTGCCATGCCGAATGCAGCGCGCTTCAGATGTTGCTTAACGAGCAGCCGATGCAGGACGAACCAACTCGAGGAGCCGATCACGAAAAAGCCTGCCGTGAATCCGACAATGGTTAGTAGTCGCGCGCTGCCATAACACCCCAGCGCTACGAAGGCTGCTACAAGAGCCGCGCCCCCCGCAATGCCAATGAGCGCAGTGCGCTTTGAGCCCAGCATTGCCCGCGTCCACCCTGCATGCATCCCGACTCCCAGTAGCGCGATGAGAGGTAGTGTCGGTATCAGGAAGACCACATTGAAGTACGGCGGTCCCACTGAGATCTTGCCTAAGTTAAATGCATCCATAAACAACGGCCACAATGTGCCAGTCAAGATTAACGCGGCCGCTGCAACTAAAAGCGCGTTATTTAACAGCAAGAAGGACTCACGCGACACCAGTGAAAAACCAGTGTTCGTTTTTAATGCGCTTGCTCTGACTGCATAGAGCGCTAATGATCCCACGATAAAAAACAAAAGCAGACCTAAAATAAATAGCCCTCTTGATGGATCAGAGGCAAACGCATGCACTGATACCAAGACTCCAGAGCGCACAAGAAAGGTACCGAGCAAACTCAGCGAGAACGCGAAGATCGCCAGCAGTAGCGTCCAACTTTTGAACAATCCCTTCGCCTCGGTCACGGCGAGCGAATGAATGAGCGCGGTGGCAGTCAGCCACGGCATGAAAGACGCGTTTTCAACCGGATCCCAAAACCACCACCCACCCCAGCCGAGTTCGTAGTAAGCCCACCAGCTACCCAGCGCAATGCCGATGGTTAGGAACAGCCAGGCCATGACCGTCCACGGACGCGTCCAGCGCGCCCACGCGGCATCCATTTGTCCTGACAACATGGCGGCGACTGCAAACGCGAAGGCGACTGCGGTCCCGACATACCCCATATAGAGTATCGGTGGATGCGCTGCGAGTGCCGGATCTTGTAGGATGGGATTGAGGTCCGCCCCATCGAGTGCTGCCGGTATCAGGCGCAAAAACGGGCTCGAGGTCGCAATGGTAAAACTTAAAAAGCCAACCGCGATCAGGCCGAGGACTCCCAACACGCGCGCTCGAAACGCCGCAGGTAGCGTGCTCGAGCACAGAGCCACTGCCAGTGCCCACGTGGCTAAGATTAAAATCCACAAGAGCAATGAGCCTTCGTGTGCGCCCCACACGGCTGCCACTCGGTACAGTAGTGGCAGTGCCACATTCGAATTATTGGCAACGTACGCCACCGAGAAATCATGAGTGACAAAGGCATAGGTGAGGCAGCCAAAGCTTGCGGCCATGCAGACCCAGACACCCGTGACAGTCGGCGTGAGCGCTTCCATCCAGGAGCGATGTTGGAAGTACGCACCGCCAAGTCCGAACACGGCTTGAGCAAGAGCCAGCACGAATGCGAGTATGAGGGCGTATTCGCCTAACTCTGGAATCACGTACCCGCTCCAGGACGTGCGACTGGGGGTTTAAGAGACTTGGCTACCTCGGGCGGCATGTACTTCTCGTCGTGTTTTGCGAGCACCTCATCTGCCATGAACATACCGTCCTTAAGATGACCGTGCGCAATAATCCCCTGGCCTTCCCTGAATAAATCGGGTAGCAAGCCGCTGTAACTGACCGTGACGCTGTGCTGAAAGTCTGTCACCACGAAGCGCACTTCCAAGCTCCCCGGCGCACGTACCACGCTACCTTTGGTCACCATGCCACCCACCCGAAAGGTTTTGTGCAGCGGAGCGACCCCCGCTGCAACCTGACTTGGGTCATAAAAATACAGCATGTTGTTGTTAAATGCCTTTAGCGCAATTGCTGCAGACACAGCGACGCCAGCAACAATCGCAATTAATGCATACAGCCGTTTGCGCCGCGGCGTCATCAGGGCCGCTCGAGTGCTTGGGATTCAGCCGACGCTATTAGTCGTTGGCGGGCACGCATGACGGCGCTGGTGTGTAAGCGCCTCGCAGACAGAATGTTCCACAGGTACACGCCTGCAGTCAGCCCGTAGGCTGTCCAGATATACGGTCCGTAGCCGCCCATGTGGATAAATTGGACAAAAAATTGGATAAAGGATTGTAGCGACATAGTGTGAATGCAGTTTACGCGTTTAGCGACAGCCAGTTAGGACTACGCTCTCGATTTAATACCTCTGCACGTAAGCGTACACACACGAGTGCCCCATAGCAGCAGGTATACGCAAAAAAGCACAGTAGTAATGGCACGAGCATGGAAGGCGGCATCGAAGGGCCTCCAGCGCGTAACACCGTCGAGCCCTGATGCAAGGTTGACCACCAGTAGACTGAGTAATGAATGATAGGCACATTGACTAGGCCAATCACCGCCAATACCCCACTCGCTCGATCGGCACGCGACAGGTCGTCAAATGAGTGTCGCAAGGCCATGTAACCCAGATAGAGGAAAAAGAGGACCAGTTGGGAAGTGAGGCGTGCATCCCACACCCACCACGTGCCCCACATGGGGCGCCCCCACAAGGAGCCGCTCACTAAGCAGACGAGCGCGAACGAGGCCCCGATGGGCGCGGTTGCTGCCGCAAACGCATGCGCCACCTTCATGCGCCACACGAGACCCACCGCAGCGGCAATCGCCATGGCTGTATAGCAGAGCAATGACAACCACGCGGCAGGCGCGTGCACATAGATAATCCGAAATGAGTCACCTTGCTGATAGTCGGCCGGTGCGGTAACCAATCCGCCGTACAACCCTACGATAAGAGCGAGAACGCCTGGCACCGTAAAAAGAAGCGTGAGTCGGCCCGCAATCCGATAGATGTGCGGTGGAGACGCAAGTTTATGAAACCAGACCCAAGTTGCCATTTGCTATCTACTCCAAACTGATGCGCACTGCAGCGGCCGTCGCCACCGGCGCGAGCGTCAGCGCCAATACCATTAATGACGCCAGTAACCACACGGCATTAGCGGCATCTTCGGCATGCATTGCAAGGTCGGTAGCGCGCGCGCCAAAGATGATGACCGGAATCATCAGAGGAAGCACGAGCACTGATAACAGTACGCTACCCTTTTGCGCTGCGAGCGTAAGAGCGGCCCCCGCCCCGCCAAGTAAGCTCATCACCCCAGTCCCTAGCCACAGTGCCAACATCGACGTGGCTTGTGCATGTGCGGGCACACCGAGCATCGCACCGACAAGCGGCGAGGCAATGACCAAGGGCCAGCCGCTCACGCACCAGTGCGCCAATAATTTGCCGAGGAGCAGTAGTGATAACGGCTGACCCGTCAGCAACAATTGCTCCAAAGTACCATCCTCGCGGTCCGTCTTAAACAACGACTCAAGACCTAGCAGCGAGGAAAGGAGCGCGCCCACCCACACGACTCCTGGTGCGAGTGTTTGTAGCAACAGCGGCTCAGGTGCGAGTGCGAGCGGAAACACAGCGCCGATAATCACAAAGAAAACCACAGGCTGCACTAGCTGTCCCCAGCGCCGCCAAGCGAGACGCAGTTCGCGCGCATAGACTAGCCAAACTGCCTCAGATGTGCGCGCAGGAGGCATCAGGACAACACCAATTGGCGCAGTATGGTCGTCGGCAATGACAGCTCGGAATGGGCGGTGAGAATAACCAGCCCACCGCGGGTGACATGAGTCGCCACGAGGCTCATGAGTTCAAGCGACCCACTCGGATCAAGGTTGGCTAAGGGTTCGTCCAACAGCCAGATTGCTGCATCCGCCAGTAACACACGCGCAAAGGCTACTCGACGACGCTGTCCTGCCGAAAGGGTGCGTACGGGCCGATCCGCGAGCGCTTGCAGCCGCACACGCTCCAACGCGCTGACAATCGCTGTTGAGTTGACGTCCGTACGCATGCCTGTGGCGTACGCTAAATTTTCGCTGATGGTTAAATCCGCTTTAAGGCCGTTGTCGTGACCGAGGTAAGCGAGCTGGCGTGTATAGCTGTCTCGGTCTTCGCTGATGACAGTACCGCGCCAGAGAATGGAGCCACTGTCTGGCCACAGAAACCCCGCCAGCGTACGTAACAGGCTCGTCTTGCCACACCCGTTGACTCCTGCAACGTGCAGACACTCGCCCGCATAGGCCGCGACGCTCAGACCTTTTAACACGTGTGATTCACCGCGCCAGAGGTGCAGCGCGCGTGTTTCAAGTGTCGGCTGGGTCGCCTGCCCCACTGTTCTGTTCCCCTCATTTTTGCGTGAATCGATTGTATCAGCCCACGGTCAGCCGTGCCGGACCGAGGTGGACTGCATGTCGGTATTTAGGGGGGGCGTGGATCTACTGTTTGGCCCACTCAAACTAGTGGGACTGGTAGACAAGCGCAGAGCTACAATGGAGGCCTACAGAGGAACTTCCAATGCGTACAGCCGTTGTGACCGGAGCCGCCCAGGGTGTGGGATTAGCGACCGCCAAACTGCTCGCGCGGGCGGGGTATCAAGTCATTCTCACTGACCGGCAGCCGCTTGCGGACGTTGCCGCAGGCTTTGCGGCCGAGGGTCTCACCGCGCATCACATCGAGGGGGACGTTTCGCAGGAGTCTTTTGTCAGTGCGCTTGCGGGATTTGTGACAGACCGCGCCGGTGCGGCAGATGTCCTTGTTAACAACGCCGGCGTGAGTCTGATCTGCAAAGCCGAGGATACAACGACTGAGCAGTGGACTCGCGTCATGAATATCAACCTGCTGGGGCCTTTTTTACTCTCCAAGTATTTAGGCGCTGCAATGCTCGCGCGCCGTAGCGGCAGTATTGTGAATGTTGCCTCCGTCGCGGGGCTCGGTGGGGTGAGTCACCGCAGCGCTTATAACGCGTCAAAGCACGGCCTGATTGGTCTGACGCGCACACTCGCTGGCGAATGGGGTGGCCGCGGTGTGCGTGTGAACGCCGTGTGTCCTGGGTGGATCAAAACGGAAATGGATATCGCGGATCAAGGCTCTGGAGCCTATACGGACGCAGACATCACGAATCGGATACCGATGGCACGCTTTGCGCGTCCCGAGGATGTGGCGTTGGCGATTGCGTATTTGGCGGATCCCGAAAAGAGTGGGTTTGTGAACGGCGTCGCGTTACCCGTCGATGGTGGCTGGACAGCCGATGTCAGTTGGGATTCGTTGCGACTACAAAACCGCGACTGAGGCCAGCAGACGCAATCTTGCTGGTGCGCACGGAGGGACTCGAACCCTCACACCTTTCGGCTGCGGATTTTAAGTCCGCTACGTCTACCAATTCCGTCACGCGCGCAGCCCACAAATTCTAACATGCGCGCACGCGCGCATGTCTTGAGCGCAGGGTTTATCCCAACACCGTGTGAGCAGGTGATGGCGCCAGTTTAAAAAACCGTGACCGGTGTATGCGCCGCTGTCGTCAGTCGCTGTCGTCAGTCGCTGTCGGCATCAGCTCGCCTCCCCTGCGGTCGGTGTGCCATGAGGAGGTGCGGGCAACGTAGATGCACTGCGTGCTACTAAATAATAAATATCAATTACTTATGTAGTTTATATAAACGTATTTCGAGACCACTTGCAGTGCAAGTGTCTGGTCAACCGCCCTGTCCTAGCGTGGTCGGCGGTCTGACCGTGGGAGTCTGTCGTTTTTACGCGTTAGTGCGTGCTAGCTGTATAGGAAAACTTTTGCCCCGACAGAGTCGCCTCGTACATGAGTCCGCCTTTAGCGATGGTAAAAATGACCATGCCGTCGTAATACTCGCCCGCCGTTAAAGCATCTTTCTTGCCGCCACTGGCAGCCGCGCTCACACCCGTTGTACCGCCAGACGCTGATGCCGCTGCTGTAATGGCAATCGCTCCGACATTCGCGCCAAACTCAAAATTACCAGAGGTAAATTGTTCCAGCGCGTGCTTATTCTCAAAAAAGATGATCTGACTGTAAGACTGCCCGCCCCACTGTAGCCCTAGACTCAGTTGGCTCATCGACACTGTGCCGATTTCTTGGCCACGTGCATACACGCGGCCCTTCCCGTAGGCGCCCCCGAGTCCGATGCCCGCTTTGCCGATTGTTGGGAACACCGCATAGCCGTAGCTGTTGTGGAAAAAGCGACTGCTTTGCTGCGCCTGCTTAAATAGATCCACAGTCGACCTATAAGAGTCTGCAAAGGCGACATTCATAAAGCCGAGCGGCAATATCAAGCACCACGCCAGTAAACGGTTACGCATTGCTCCTCCCCGAAAACTCGAAAAAAATTTAAAAAAAGTCGGCGACAAGTCCATTCAACAATTGCAGTGGGTACGAGCACTGCTAGGCATACACGTTGCGAGCCTCGCATAAAGTAACGAATAAGTGCAACGTGACTTACCCCTACGAGCTGTTGATACCTCAGATCAGCGACTGCCCCTATCAGTAAAATACGTTACCGTTTTTTTTCATAAGTAGCGATTAGACCAAAGTTCCGGTCGCATACGGCATGTTGCTTACACGGGTGTGGCTCGCTACAGTTGGCTGCCGTGCTTGGCACGCATCACCGATTTATTAAAGGACTGATCATGGAGCTTTCTCGCCGAACCGTGTGTGCTGCGGCTTTAGGTGGTGCTGCCGCGACAACTAGCGGAGCGCTATTTGCGAGTGCTGGCGTAACGGCGGCTACGCCAAAGCGTGCGACGGCATATAGCGTCGGAGGACGGTCAAGTGCGAGCGGTTTTCCAATCACGGAGCATGTGTTAAAAACAGATCGTCACACGAGTTTTTATCTGGCGTGCGGCGATGTGAATGCGCCTATGATCATCTTTGTACATGGATGGCCTGAACTGTCCCACAGTTGGCGCCATCAGTTGCCCGTGTTTGCAGCGCTCGGCTTTAGAGTCATTGCTCCTGATATGCGGGGCTATGGCCGCTCTAGCGTCTACAGCGTGACGTCTGACTACACACTTGAGGCAATCACGGCAGACATGCGGGAACTCCTTGCCGGCCTTGGCCGCAAAAAAGCGATTTGGGTTGGTCACGACTGGGGTAGTCCGGTCGTTTGGTCGATTGCCTCCCACCACCCGGAGCTTTGTGAGGGTGTCGCAAATCTGTGTGTGCCCTATGTGCCAAATGGCGAAAGCTTTATCTCATACGTTGATCGGAGTGTGTATCCCGCTGACAAATACCCTGTCGGTCAGTGGGATTATTGGTACTACTACGCCGAAAACTTTGTCAAAGCGCACACTGAATTTGAGGCGAACGTGGCCGGCACCGTGAAGTTGCTTTTCCGTAAAGGGAATCCAGATGGTGTCGGTAAGCCCGCCTTCACAGCGTCCATCAGAGCCAATGGTGGTTGGTTCGGGGACGCCCATGCAGCACCCGATCTGCCGCGCGATGCAGACGTGCTGACTGAAACTGATTTAGACACTTACACTGCAGCTCTTACTCGAAACGGCTTTGCAGGCCCCGACTCTTGGTATATGAATCCCGCGGCCAATGCAGCCTACGGCGCGACATCAGTGCACAGCGGCCGTCTTACCATGCCAGTGCTCTTCCTGCATGCGAAATACGACTATGTGTGTCAGACAGTGACTAGCGAGCTTGCCTCACCTATGCGCGCTTACTGCAGCGATCTCACGGAGGGTGTGGTTGAGACAGGGCATTGGATGGCGCAAGAAAATCCTGTTGCAGTGAATAAGGCGCTTGCTGCTTGGATTAGTGCAAAGTTGCCTAGTCTTTGGTGGGCGTGATGCAAAAAGTACACGCAGCTGAGATGGCTGGCTAAGTGACACTTGAGTCAGTGTGGTCCGCGTTAGGGATCTCGGGCGATTGCACGTCAAGTGCGCAGCACCATTTATAGTTGTATCTAACGCACCCAAATAGGCGCACCGTCTATGCGGACATTTTGGATCCCTGCTGTGCAGCGTATGCAGGCCAACTCAGTGACAAAATCAGAATGGCCTGTATCATCACTAGATCGCGAAGCTTCAACTCCCGTCGCCGCCCGCGATTTTTTTCATCGCGCATCCAGTAGTAGGAATGACCTATCACCTGTAGTTCTTTGGAGAACTGCCGCATTCACTGGACTTAAGCGTTCAATAAAAAGTGTGCTCGTACGTTACCGCGACCTAATGCTAGAACCATTCGAGGCGCAGCATTTGTTCGATATATAGGCTGGAGACGTCTAGTATAGAATCTTCGTAAGCGATCCCCGCGGACGTCGCGTGTTAGTAATTGGTACACTCGGCCGCATATGACGTATACCCTCCGCCTTGCTAACTCCAGTGACATGTTGGACATTGCTGGGTTAATTACGCGCTCGGCAAAGGCCATTGATAATGCCTATTATTCAGCTGCAGAAGTTGACGCAGCCCTTACTGGTGCCTTTGGCGTCGATGAGCAGCTGATCGCAGATAGCACGTACTGGATTGTTCACCACAACGGTTTATTGGTGGGCTGCGGAGGTTGGAGTTACCGTCGGACCCTGTTTGGGAGTAGCGCGCGTAAAGAGCGTGACGACACACGTCTAGACCCTCTCACCGAGGCCGCAAAGATCCGTGCTTTTTTCGTCGATCCGAGTCATCTTCGCAAAGGAATTGCGAAGAGTATTCTTGAAACGTGCGAGCGTGCTGCGCAGGCTGCAGGGTTTACCCAGCTGCAACTAATGGCCACATTGAGCGGTGTGCCATTTTATAGGCAGTGTGGCTATCAACCCTCCGCTCCAATGATCTATGCCGCGACGCCCAATGTAGACATTCGCTTTGTCCCGATGCGCAAAGAACTCAAATAAAGCCCGCGCCGCGCAATGAGTGACAAAGACAGGTGCCGATAAGTGCTTAAGTCGCTCGCCTACAGACTAAAACGATAAAGCCAACCGCCAATATCTCCGGGATCACAAAGCCTACTAAGTCACTAGGGGCAATGCCGACGAAGGTGTTGGTCAAAGACCTTGCTAGCGCGACGGCCGGATTCGCAAAAAACGTGGAAGACGTGAACCAATATCCTGACGTGACGGCTAATGCCACAAGCATGGGGAGCTTCTCTTTAGCAAGGTGTGACCTGCCTTGAGATAACTGGTCCAGCCTGATGTTCCCTAAAATAGAGGAACGGAGGGTTAAGGATCATGCCAAAACAACGGTTTACGACGGAAGAGATCATCCACAAGCTGCGCGA
>CAIKZZ010000003.1 GCA_903832085.1 uncultured Pseudomonadota bacterium
CAAATTGTCAACACCGAAGAAAAGCGTCGAGGTGTTGAGGGTTTGGGATCTGAAATTATTGGGAAACTTACGTACTACGAGCGTTGGATTGTTTCAGCGGTCAACGTGTTGCTCGAAAAACGCATTTTGACTCCCGATCAAATTGCCAATAAAACTAAAGAAATTGCTGAGCGAAAGTTATAGCTCTATTGAGTTTCAGTTGGATTGAGAAGCGTGCTGATCGATTTTGGAGCAGTCGAGTTTTCCGGCGAACATAATAAAAATCATGCAGATGATGCTGAATCAGGAGTAGTTGCTGGGCATGCGGGATGTCTCGTGGTAAGCCACAGATGGGACTCGTATCGGCTCAGGCTCGATGAAAGAGTAGACGCATGCCGCGGCAAGACATGGGAGAGAGTAGCCATGAGAGCGTGGCTGGGTTAGCTGCGGCTCTCGGCATGAATGGGTCTTAAGTCTGGTGAGCCTGTCGGCGGGGATTGAGCACAACGGCATGTCAGTCGGTTTGATGATTAGTAACCTGTTGATGAGCGGGCAGAACTGACACGCTTTGCGCAGTCCGCACTGACCGTGTGTGGCCAGACCTATCTCCTTACCGGCGCAGCCGCGCACGCTTGGTGTGAAGTTCGGTCAGACGTTCTGCCACACTAAAGTGGTGATTTTGGCGCGCGCCCGCGAGCGGAAGGCTCCCCAACGGGGCGCCTGCTGTATCCCCGTCTAGACGGGCACGCCTCGTGGTACATCCATTCCAAATCAATCCTAAATCGGTCGGCTATCCGGCTGGCGCCTGTTATATTATTCTCATCAAGTTAAATAAATGGGCGCCACTCCTGGTGCCTCGGGAGCGGCTATGCGACAGGTCAAGACCTTGGGGTTATTGGGCACCGGCGTCATTGGTGGCGGCTGGGCGGCGCGGGCGCTGCACTTTGGGATTGATGTGATCGCCGCTGACGTCAAGCCTGAGATGGAAGAGTGGATCCGTGGCGCGGTGGCGAACGCAGAGCCTGCACTTGCGCGCCTGACCTCGGCGCCCTTACCGCCAAAGGGCAAGCTAACGTTCACCACTGATTTAAATCAGATGGCAGCTCAAGTCGATTTTATCCAGGAAAATATTCCGGAGCAGATTGAATTGAAGCAGCGCGTGCTCGCCGAAGTGAGTCGACACGCGCCGGCTGATGTTGTTATCGCTTCGAGTACCTCCGGAATCATGCCATCTGATTTACAGCGGGACATGGTCGCCCCCGAGCGCTTGTTGGTCGGACATCCATTTAATCCGGTGTACTTACTGCCGTTGGTGGAGCTCGTCGGCGGCACCAAGACCAACGAAGCGTCTATTGAGGCCGCACGGCGCTTTTATACCTTCATCGGCATGCATGCGCTGCGGGTACGTAAAGAAATCCCCGGGCACTTGACCGACCGCTTGCAAGAGGCGCTATGGCGCGAAATTCTGCACATGGTGAACGATGGGGTGGCGACCACCAAAGAGTTGGATGAGTCGATTATCTATGGCCCGGGGCTGCGTTGGGCCGGCATGGGCACGAATCAGATCTATCACCTTGCGGGCGGTGAAGCCGGGATGCGCCATATGTTGGCGCAATTTGGTCCGTGCCTCAAATGGCCATGGACGAAGCTCGAGGCGCCGGAGCTTACAGACACATTGATCGATCGCATGGTGGAGGGCACGAGTGAGCAGGCGGCTGGTCGCTCAATACGGGACTTAGAGCGGTTACGCGACGATTACTTGGTGGCGATCCAGCAAGTGCTGCGGCAGTTTAATTTAGGTGCTGGTGGGACATTGCGCGCATTAGAAGAGCGCCTCTACAACGATGCAAGTACAGCGCGGCATGTGTCTGCACAGGATCCAAAGCAGCCACTTCGTTTAACAGAGAGCGTGGTGCGCACTGAGTGGGTCGATTACAACGGCCATATGACCGATTACCGCTATCTGCACGTGTTTGGCGATGCCACCGATGCGCTCTTGCGTCAGATCGGGATTGATGACGCCTACCGGGCCCGCGGCCAGGCACCCTATACGGTGGAAACACACATCCGGTATTTGGCCGAGTTGCACCAGGGTGATGCCATCCATGTCACGACCCAAGTGCTAGGCGCCGATGCGAAGCGCATGCGTTTGTTTCATGTGCTTGCGCGCAATGATGGCAAGCAAGCGGCGACCTGCGAGCAGATGTTTGTGCATGTGGATGCGAAATCTGCCAAAGCCTCGCCGTTTCAGCCAGCCCCGATGGCCGCCTTGCAAGCCATTGCAAAGGCGCACGCCGCGCTACCGCAACCCGATGTTGCGGGCCGTGGTATCGCCATGAGGACCTAATGCCCAAAGTCGTCGACCATGCGCAGCGACGCGACGACATTGCGAGTGTCGCGTGTGGAGTGATTGCAACGCATGGCTTTGAGCAGGCCACGGTCGCCAAAATTGCGTCTGCTGCGGGGTTTACGACCGGCATGGTCGCGCATTACTTCGATACCAAGCAGGATATTATTCTGGCGGCACTACGGCTGATTTTGCGGCGCATTGATGAGCGCCTGATGCTGTCGACCACGGATCGCCCATGCTTGCTTGACTTGCTCGCCGAAACTTTGCCCATTGATCACCAGCGCAGTATGGAATGTGCGTTTTGGGTGGCGTTTTGGGGTCAGGTCGCGGCGGATCAGCCGCTAGCGCGGATCAACGCGTGGGTCCATGAGGAATATGCTCGCCTCTATGAGCGCTGTTTTACACTTGCTTGGGACGAGTGGCGTGACTGGCCTGATAGCGTACGTGCTGAGGTGTTAAGCGCGATTGCCACATTTATTAACGGACTCACGGCGACTGCCGTGATTAATCCTGCCGAGTGGCCCAAAGAACGTTTGCTTGGGCAGTTGCAGCGCCAATTACAGCTGTGGCATGACTGGGCGCGTCAGACGCACGCGACACGCGTGCTACCGGACGCGGCCACATGCCTCCACACACGATCAATCGCGACACAAAAACCCGCGGCGCGTCGCGCCGCGCGGCGTTAAACCGGAGAGCAATCATGGAATTTTCCTTAAGCGACGAGCAACGCATGATCATCAAGACCACGCGTGACTTTGTGACGCACGAGCTGATGCCGCACGAGGCAGAAGTCGAAGCCACCGGCGTGTTGCGGCCTGAGTTACAGGCCGCTCTCAAGGCAAAGGCCATTGATGCGGGCCTTTATGCGGCCAATATGCCGGCTGATGTGGGAGGCGCAGGCTTAGATACCGTGACCTGGGTGCTGTACGAGAAAGAACTCGGTCGCACGGGCTATGCGCTGCATTACAACTGCGTGGGTCGGCCGTCGAATATTTTGTGTGCCTGCGTCGGCGAGCAGCGCGAAAAGTATTTATACCCGTCGGTGCGTGGTGAGCGTGTCGATTGTCTGGCGATGACCGAACCTGGTGCAGGCTCTGATGTGCGCGGCATGAAAACCACCGCGGTTGCGGATAAAGACGACTTTGTGATCAACGGCACCAAACATTTTATCAGTCACGCGGACCATGCGGATTTTGTGATTTTATTCGCGGCGACCGGCGAGGAGAGCGGGCCGCGTGGGATCAAGAAAAAAATCACCGCGTTCTTGGTTGACATGGGTACCCCGGGCTTCGTGGTTCGTGATGGCTATCGCAACGTGTCGCACCGCGGTTATAACAACTGCATCCTTGAATTTAATGACTGTCGCGTGCCGAAGTCGGCCGTGTTGGGCCAAGTGCACGAGGGTTTTGAGGTTGCCAACTCATGGCTTGGTGCCACGCGCTTGCAAGTTGCCGCCACTTCCATTGGTCGCGCTGAGCGGGCACTAGCACTTGCAACCGAGTGGGCGGCACAGCGCCAGCAGTTTGGTCAGCAGATCGGCAAGTTTCAGGGGGTGTCATTTAAGTTAGCCGACATGGCGCTTGAACTGCGTGCGGCAGAACTCCTCACCTTGGATGCGGCTTGGAAATTTGATCAGAAGATCGCCACCGACAGCGACATGGCCATGGCCAAACTAAAAGCCACTGAGATGCTTGCCATGGTGGCCGATGAGGCACTACAGATCCACGGCGGCATGGGACTTATGTCCGATTTACCGCTTGAGCGCATTTGGCGCGATGCGCGCATTGAGCGCATTTGGGAAGGCACGAGCGAGATCCAGCGGCATATTATTTCCCGAGCGATGCTGCGCCCACACGGCGGCTGAACTCAAGGATGGCGCATAAAAAAAGGGTAGACTCGAAGTTAAGCGCCACGTTAAGGCGCGCACTGTCTAATTGACGGTCTTCGACCGTTGAGCTGACGGTCGCTATTACCAGTCATCAGCCTGTCGGTCGGGCTCTACGGGGGTCAGGTGAGCGAGTCGATCGGAAAGGGCGTGCCGACCAAGCCACTGATGTTGGTGGTACTGACCACCGCCGTCATGTTCATCAATTACATTGATCGCGGCAACCTCGCGACTGCAGCTCCTTTGATGCAGGAGCAGATGCACCTGTCGGCCAGCCAGTTAGGGATTTTGCTGTCAGCGTTTTACTACGGCTATGTGGCCCTCATGATGCCAGCCGGTTGGCTCGCGGAGCGCTATGGCGCAAAACCGGTGCTTGCTGCGGGCGTGTTGATTTGGTCGGTGGCGACCATGCTCACCGGCTTTGCGACGAGTTTTGCCATGCTGCTGGCCTTGCGGGTCCTACTTGGCGTTGGGGAGAGCGCAGCATTTCCGTGTGTGTCAAAAATTTTGGCGCACACAGTCCCTGTCAAAAAGCTGGGCTTCGCCAATGGTGTGATGAGCTTCGGGTATCTGGTGGGACCTGCTGTAGGCACACTCTTAGGTGGCCTCATGATGAGCGCCCTCGTGCGTGGTGATGGCAGTGTGGTCACGCTAGCCACGGCCTTTATGCGCTCAGGTTGGCGTCCGGTATTTTTTGTCTTTGGTGGCTTGTCTTTACTGTGGCTCATTCCGTGGAGTCGGGTGCGCTTAGGTCCACCGGCCGAGGCGCGTGCGGCGGACGACGTGCAGCCCACGTTCAAAGAGATCTTGTCGCAGCGTGCATTGTGGGGCACCGCGCTTGGGTTATTTGGTGGCAACTACAGCTTCTATTTTATTTTGTCGTGGCTGCCGTTTTATCTTGTCAAAGCGCGCGGTTTTTCTATCGAGGGCATGGCATGGATTGCGGCGTGGGCATATTTGGTCAATGCGCTTGCCTCTGTGTTTGCCGGTTGGGCGAGTGATCGCTGGGTACGTCGTGGGGGCAGCCCTGACACGGTGTACAAAGGCGCGATGATTCTGAACCACGGTGGTGGGATCTTGTGCATGATCGGCATGGTGTTACTGCCGGTGACTGGCTCGATTATTTGTCTTTTTTTGGAAGAGATTATTATTGGTCTTGCCGCGCCTGGCGCGTTCACGATTCCGCAGATTATTGCAGGACCGAAGGCCGCAGGCCGTTGGGTGGGCGTGCAAAATGCCTCAGGCAACTTGGCTGGGTTTATCGCGCCGGCACTGACCGGTATCTTGGTCGATCAATCGGGTAATTTTATTGGCGCCTTTGTCGTTGCGGCGCTGGTCAATGTACTCGGGCTCGTGGGCTGGGTGTGGATATTGCCGAAGGTAGCGCCACTTGATTGGGCAGCGGCACGCATGCAGCGTTTGGCAAAATCGTAATTCACGGGCGGACGAGGGCCCTGCTGGTATGAAGGGCAGGCCCGTCGTTGGGCCTGCCCTGCCATCGTTGCAAGGCGATATCAGGCGTGCATCACACGCGCATGCGCTTACCCGACGGATCAAAGGCCGGTGCCGTGAGGCGGATCGCGCCGCGCCGCTCGCCAATGAGTTCCACCTCAAAGCCCGTCGTCTCTGTTGCCACGTCATTGTTCACATAGCCCATGGCAATCGAGTGACCCACGTGATGACCATAGCCGCCTGAGGTGACCCAGCCGACCACTTTGTCCTTGTGCCAGATTGGCTCATCACCAATCGCATCGGCGTCATTGGCATCGACGTTCAATGTAATGAGCTTGCGCACGCCGCCGGAGGCTTTTTCGGCCACAGCCGCCGCTTTACCAATGAAGTCGGTCTTCGTTAAATCGATGAAGCGATCGAGGCCTGCCTCAAACGGGCCGTAGATGGGTCTGAATTCCCGCGCCCAGGTGCCGAAGCTCTTCTCGAGGCGCAACGAGCCCAAGGCCCGTCCGCCCACGGGACGAATGCCAAAGGGCTTGCCGGCTGCAAGTAACAGATCGTACAGCGCCCGTTGATAGTCGCTCGTCACCCAGATCTCGTAACCTAGGTCACCAGTGAAGGACACCCGTCCCACCAAGGCCGGCACCATGCCCACGTCCACCTTTTTGAAGGTCATGAATGGGAATGCGGCGGTTGATAAATCAACGTTGACGAGTGACTGCAGTAAGGCCCGCGATTCAGGGCCTGCCACCGATAGACCCACGTACTCCATGGCGCAGGGGCGCACAGTGACGCCGGTAGGCGGTAAACTCTGTTCGAACCAGCGCAGGTAAAAGCTCTCGGCCGCATAGGTGCCGATCAAGAAAAAGCGCTCTGCACTTAAGCGACAAACCGTGAAGTCCCCAATCAAGCGCCCGCGCTCGTTCAGCATCGGTTGCAATGTCATGCGGCTAGGCGCTGGGATGCGATTGGCCATGACATGCGAAAGCCACTCCTCGGCTTTGGGGCCGGTGATCTCAAATTTGCCGTAGATGGAGATATCAAGTAATCCCACCTGCTCACGCACCGCACGGCACTCGGCGGCCACATGCGCGTGCGCATTGGAGCGACGCCACGTCACGTTTTCAACCGCAGGCGTGCCCTTCGGCGCAAACCACAACGGATGTTCAATCGCGCAATAGTCACCAAACACCGCGTTCTCAGCGACTAAGCGATCATGGATCGGCGTCGTGCGCAGTGGCCGTGCAGCGGGGAGCTCTTCGTTCGGGAAGCGAATCCGAAAGCGACGCGAATAATTTTCGCGCACTTTGGCATTGGTATAGGCAAGTGTCGCCCAGTCACCATAGCGCGCCACGTCCATGCCCCAGATGTCGGCACCAGGGTCGCCTTCCACCATCCAGTTGGCGAGCGACAAGCCGACGCCACCACCTTGACTGAAGCCGGCCATGACACCGCACGCTACCCAGAAGTTTTTAAGTCCACGCACTGGACCAATCAGTGGGTTGCCATCGGGCGCAAAGGTAAAAGGTCCATTGACGATTTTTTTAATACCAGCGCTTTCAAGGCGCGGGAAGTGCTTAAAGCCTACTTCTAAGCTTGGCGCAATACGATCCAGATCATTCGGCAGTAAGTCCTGACCAAAATCCCATGGTGTGGTTTGCGGTGACCACGGCACGCCCGCACGCTCGTAGGTACCCATCAAGATACCTTGGCGCTCTTGGCGCATGTAGATCTCGCCTTCAAAATCGATGCAATGCAGCGACTCTTTCTGGCCTTTGAGTTCCGGCAGATCTTCCGTGATGAGGTACTGATGCTCCATCGCGAGGATTGGTAGCTCAAGTCCCACAAAGCGACCGACTTCGCGTGCCCATAGGCCACCGGCGTTGACGACATGCTCTGCATGCACATTGCCCTTGTCGGTGATCACATCCCACGTGCCATCGGGGCGCTGTTTTAAATCGGTGACCCGTGTTTGGCGGACAATCTCCGCGCCACCAATTTGGGCCGATTTTGCATAGGCGTGAGTCACGCCATACGGATCGACATGTCCTTCGATAGGGTCCCACATCGCGCCTAAGAAGTTGCTCTCTTCAAGCAGCGGAAATAATTTTTTCGCCTCCGGCACCGAGAGAATCTCAAGTTCCATACCGAGGTATCGGCCGCGTGCTTTGGCCATTTTGAGCCAGTCCACGCGCTCAGGCGTGCCCGCGAGCATGATGCCGCCAGTGATGTGCACGCCACAGGACTGACCAGAAATCGCCTCGATCTCTTTGTATAGATTGATGGTGTACTGCTGTAATTTGGCAACATTGGGGTCACCATTGACCGTGTGCATGCCGCCTGCCGCGTGCCAAGTGGAACCCGAGGTGAGTTCCGCGCGCTCAATCAGCAACACATCTTTCCAGCCTGCCTTGGTGAGGTGATACAGCACGCTCGCACCCACCACGCCACCACCAATCACCGCTACTTGCACATGCGTACGCATTAACTAAATCCCCAGTTGTCGTTCATTACACGTTGGTTGTCTTGAGTCAGCGCCGATGCTGTAGACCGTCGGCGCGACACTGATGACTTAAACTCTAGTCTCATATTCTGATGACGATGCCACTTAACTGACCGGTGCCGCGCCACCCGCGGCAGTGCGCCTGCTCACAAAATCCTCAAGCGCTTCGATGACGCCTGGATCTTTCATGGGCTGCTCGTAGCGACCAAGCGTCTCGCGACACACTGTGGTGGCACGTTCAGTCGCCGTGTGGCTGCCGTTTTCGGTCCACTGACCAAAGTTGCTCCAGTCGGATACCATGGGCGCATAAAACGCACTGCGATAACGCTCCATCGTGTGCGCGCAGCCAAAGAAGTGCCCGCTCGGACCCACCTCGGCAATGGCCTCAAGTGCCAGTTCCGCCGGCGTCGCTGCTAGGGGCTGAAACATCTCAGCAAACATCTGCAGCATCTCGACATCTAAAATAAATTTCTCGTACGACGTGGATAGGCCACTCTCCAGCCAGCCTGCCGCATGCAACACGAAGTTGCAGCCGCCCATGAGTGCGCCCCACAGGCTCATCTGTGACTCGTACGCCGATTGGGCATCGGGTGTGTTGGAAGCGGTGGCATTGGATGAGCGCCACGGAATACCGATATGGCGCGCGAGTTGGCCGGCGCCGAAGGATGCTTTGACGTATTCCGGTGTGCCAAAAGCGGGTGAGCCTGACTTCATATCAACGTTCGAGGTGAAGCTGCCATACACGATGGGCGCACCCGGGCGCACGATTTGGGCAAGCGTGAGTCCCGCGAGCGCTTCCGCGTGCGCAAGCGTCAGGGCGCCTGCTACGGTCACAGGCGCCATGGCACCTGCAAGTGTGAATGGCGTGATGATCAGCACCTGGCCTGCTTTGGCAAAGTTAATGATGCCATCGGCCATCGGGATATCAAGCTGCAGCGGCGAGTTGGTATTGATGATCGTGCAGGTGTAGGGGCGAGCGGCGAACTCCTCCTCCGACAGACCATATGCAATACGAATCAGCTCAAAGTTATCCAAGATTTGTGGCGTACCACGCGCATACACCAGCGGAATTTTATCGGTTAAGGTGAGCATCGCGCGCGTGGTTTCAAGATGCCGAAACTGCACCGGCACATCCTGCGGCTCCACTCCACCACCGAGTACGTGCAAGACTTCAAAGCTCTGGCACAGCTTCATGATATTCGTAAAATCGGCAAAGGTCCCTGAACGGCGACCATGCTCGGTGTCCATGATGTTCGGTGGCCCCGAGGTGGGAGCGAACACGACATGACGCCCCGACATGGGCATGTTGCGCGCCGGGTCCTTGGCGTGCAGCGTAATCTCGCGTGGGGCGCTTGCGAGGCTCGCGCTGACGAGTCCGCGATCAAAGCGCACCATCTGTGTGGCTTCATCGACCATGGCGCCGCCGCGCGCGTAGATCGCGCGCGCCTCTGGCAGCAGCACGCGCATTCCTTGGGTCTCAAGGATCAGTAAGGCCGCTTCATGAATCGAGTGCACCTCATCGTCTGAGAACACGCGCATGGGCTCGAAGGGATTCACAAGATGACGATACGAGCTGGTGCGATCAAAGATCGCATGACTCACTTCGGCTCCAGGGCGTCGCCGGCCGCGGCGGGCGCCACGTTCTTCACGTTCCGTCATTAACTTAAAACTCCACGATGCAAATGTTATTCATTCGAGACGGCAAGTCGCACCAGTGGTGCCGGCTCACTTGTTTTTTGTCCAAATTGTTCAATCAACCATGACCGAAACAGCGCCACAGCTGTGTCACTCAACGCTTCCGGGTCCGTCATCAGGTAGTAACCAAAGCCATCATCGAGTGTGTGCTCAAAGGCTTTCACTAAGCGCCCCGAGGTCAGCTCGTCCCTAAATAGATTTAAGTCCACCAGCCCAATGCCCTCACCACTGCGCAGGTATTGCACCGCCAAGAGTGCAGTATCCACCACGATGCCGCGCTCGATATTCACGGCGCTTAAGTTCGCTTCGCGCGCAAACTGCGCCCAGGTGTGGTGACGCGGCAAGTCACTGATGCGCACATGCACGAGTTCATTGTCACGGATGAATGTGGCAAGATCTTTGCCCGCGTGGCGCGCGGCCAGATCCGGATGACACACGACGCATGCGCGCACAGGCCACAGCAAATCAGTGACGGCATCAGTGACGATGGCTTGTGAATAGATGACGGCGACATCCACGTCATTCGGTGGTAGACCCGCAGCGTAAGGGCTCACTAAATCGATCTCTACTTCACTGTAGGCGCGCCGAAACTCGCGCAAGAGTGGCACCGCAAGTTGTACCGCAAAACTCGGTGGCATTTGCACGCGTAACGTGCGCATCGTCGGCGCGCGCGAGCTTTTGATTTCATCGAGTGCGTACTCGAGCCGATCAAAGGCCTTCGACACGGTAGGCAGTAGATGTGTGCCTGCCGTGGTCAATGCCAAAGTGTGAGGCTTGCGCTCAAAGAGTGTGGTGCCGAGTAATTTTTCGAGCGAGATCACGTGCCGCGACAGTGCGCTTTGCGAGATCAGTAGCGCGTTAGCAGCTCCGGTGAAAGAGCCATGCTTCGCCACAGCCTCGAATGCGCGTAGCGCATTTAAGGGCAACCAGCGGCGATCGATACGCACCTTGTCCATGACGATCCTAAAAAATAGGTCCACGCGGGTGTGCCCATACGGGCAGGACGCCATTGTACGTGCCTGATCGCAGATTCACCTTGCACAGACTGCATCGGTGCGCCCGACAGCGCCAATGCCTTTTTCCGATAGGCCCCGCCAGCATTGGTGTGGGCAGGTAAGACGCCTGTGCGAGGACGTGTAGGCCTCCATTGCACGCATCGTAATCAAATAAAATAATATAAATCAATATGTTAAATATATGGCGATCGGATTGAACGTGGTCCATACTGCCGTGCGCTGCCCGATGAGATGTGCCTAAGCTTTGAACACCCGCGCTAATCGCCTCTCAGGCGATGGTTGAGTGGGATGGTTGGGCGTTTGCAAGGCGGTGCGGAGGATTGCAGGCAGGGCAGTGCGAGCGGTGTACGCCGCAGTGGCTTGAGTCGAGTGCGTATTGGAGGGGCTTGCATGGCGCGATCGGCTGAGTTTTGGGAGTTTTTTGACACGCAGGCGGCGCCTCATTTGGCTTTGCGCGAGCAGACGCTGCGCCAAGTGTTTACACATCTGGATACCCTGACAGGTCCTGTCACGATCGTTGAGACCGGCTGTGCGCGCTTAGCGGGCAATTGGGCGGGTGATGGTCAGAGCACCGTGCTGTTTGATCAGTACATTCGCTGTCGGGATACAGACTCGGCCTGCTACACGGTGGACATCAGTCCGGAGTCGGTTGCAGCCTGCCGACAGTTGGTGAGTCCACGCGTCACGGTGACTGAGAGCGACAGTGTGGCGTACTTGGGATCGCTCGCAAAGACGCTCGTCAGCACCGGCAAACACATCGATCTACTGTATTTGGATTCCTTTGATGTGGATTTTGTGCATTTTTATCCGAGTGCGGTCCATCACCTAAAAGAACTCACTGCGGCACGCATTGCCATCACCGAGCGCACCTGGGTGGTCGTGGACGACGCGCCACCAACGGGGCACTTCGTGCAGCCAAGCGTGGCGCAACTGACGCCGATCATGCCATTTACCGTCGGCGGTAAAGGTCGGCTGGTCGCCGACTATGCGTCTGCGGTGGGCGCGCAACTGCTGTTTAACTACTACCAAGCCGGCTGGGTTGGGTTTTAGCAACGCGCTTCAGTCCGCCCGCGCTCTCGGGCGCGCCAAGTGACGGGCGTCAGTCGTTCGTGCCTATCGATTCGCCCCAGTGAGCGCCCGTACACCCACCGAATGCGTGCTCTATCTATATGAGTCTATGTAGGTACAAATAGCGAGCCTCGAAACATGGGTTGTTAACGGGTGGTGTGTTTCGCTGAAGTGCCAGACGTGACGCCGTCAGTGCGAATGCATGAAGGGCTGCATCTAAAGTGGCCAGTACCTCCTCACGCGCCATTAAAAAAATGAATTAAATGAATAACTTGAACAAATTCTCATCGATTTTTAGAATCCCAATGAGGAGGTGACAGTAGAGGCGCTGAGCGCGACTGTGTAAATTGTCAGTTGCTGTGAAAATTTGCAGTATAAAAGCAATTAAAATACTGATTTTATTAAGTAAATATCAGAAGAGACCCGTCTTTGGATCGGGGCGATGGGACTCGGCGGTCGGCCGCGTTCAGTGAGAGACTTTCGAGTCATGGTCAGCGAGCAAACAATTATCAAAACTGTGCGCTAATTTTTGTGGCAAGTGCTTGTAATGTCTTACAGATGCACTAGTATGCCGCTTGATGGACCATAGTGGCAGGAGTCCCGTGATGGGGCTATGACGAGTGACGTGCCAACGAAAGGCGTGCGACTCAAGGGTTGACCCTCCTGACATGAGTGGCGGTGACGGAATTTTGATGGCGGCTTTTGTGGGCGTTCGAGTGTGTGCGCAGTATGTGTGACACACGGTGACGTTCCATGAAAAGTAGCCAGTGCGTATTTGTATTTTTATAACAGTTTCAGCTAAAGCGAGATGTATCCCATGGCAACGCAAACGACGACTTCAGGTAACACCTACACCATCGGTTCGGGTAACACCAATACCTTTGATGTGATCGAAGTTGGTGGGTTAGAGATTGTGTCGGGCACGACGATCAGTGCACTCGTTAGCGGCGCTACACAGATTTGATTTATGGGGCTGGAAACTTCAACACCGTCGCTCTTGACGGGACGCAAACCGTGCAATCCGGTGGCACCGCGCTTGGCACACTCGTGTCAGGCACAGAAGCTGTTGTAAAGGGTGGTACCACCACGAATGCGGACGTGTATGGCACTGAGTACATCTCAGTGCTCTGCGATCAGCAACACGGTTGAAATTGGTGGCTCGCAAACCGTGCAATCCGGTGGCACCGCGCTTGGCACTGTCGTGTTAGGCACAGAAGCTGTTGTAAAGGGTGGTACCACCACGAATGCAGACGTGTATGGCACTGAGTACATCTCAGGCTCTGCGATCGGCAACACGGTTGAAACCGCCGGCACGCAGACAGTGCAGAGCGGTGGTGTGGCAAGCGGCACGACTGTGCTCGCAGGTGGAACTGAGTCAGTGCTCGTCGGTGGCACAGCGAAGAACGAAACCATTATCGGTTATGAGGTCGTGTATTCGGGCGGCGCGGCATACAACAACACGATCGCGATCGGAGCCTCGGTTTCTATTCAATTAGGCGGCCTCGCGAGCGGCACGACCGTGCAGTCGGGCGGCGAGGAGTACGTGTCCGGCACCGCCAAGAACGAAACCATTAGCGGTTACGAGCAGGTGTATGCGGGCGGCGCGGCATACAACAACACGATCGCTAACGGAGCCTTGGTGTTCATTGCTAGCGGTGGCTTGGCGAGCGGCACGACCGTGCAGTCGGGTGGTGTTGAACTTGTATCTGGTGGCACCGTCAAGAACGGAACGATTAACAACAGCGGTTATGTGTATGTGGTATCAGGTGGCACTGCGCTCAAAGAGACGGTGACCTCGGGTGGTCTATTATTAATTGATGCGTACGCCAATGCGAGTGGCACGACCGTGCAGGCGGGTGGCGTCGAGTTGGTGTCTGGGGCCGTGAAGTACGAAACGATCAGCGGCACGGAAGCTGTGGCTGCGGGCGGCGTCGCGATCAGTAACACGGTGGCTGCGGGCGGTTTGCTAGAGATTGCAGCTGGTGGCTTAGCCAGTGGCGGGTCGGTGCAAAACGGCGGTATCGTTGATGTGGGCGGCACTTTGAATTGGACCCGTGTTGCCTCCGGCGGCGAATTGATCACGGAATCTGGCGCAAGCTACACGAGCGTGCTCGTTTCGAAGGGCGGTACGGTCCTGCTCAAAGGCGGCACCCTGTCAGGTATCACGCTGCAGTCAGGTGCATATGAAGTCGTCGCGTCTGGCTTCACGTATGAATTAGCCAGCGGCGTTGCGATCCAACCGGGCGTCATTGTGGAAGTCCAAAACAGCGGCACCATGATCATTGATGCAGGTGCATCCGCGAAGGGCGTGATCGTCAGTGGCGGCGGCGTGCTTGATGTCAACGGCACAGCAACGAGCGCAGTTTTGTAAAACGGCGCGTCGGCATTTGTGAGTGGACTCGCGATCGCGACGACCATTAATTCTGGCGGTTACCAAGAAATTCACGCTGGCGGCGTGGCCAGTGGCACGATCGTGCAATCTGGTGGCGAAGAAGATGTGTACGGCACGGCGAAGAACGGCACGATCAGTGGTTCAGAATTTATCTGGTCAGGCGGCAGCGCGCTCAACAACACGGTCGCCTCAGGCGGCATCCAGACGATTGAAACCGGTGGCGTCGGCAGCGGCACGGTCGTGAAGGCTTTCGGTGTAGAGTACGTTTTTGGCACCGCACAGAACGACACCATCAGCGGTTACTTCGCTACCCTGATCGTGGAGTCCGGCGGTGCGGTGTCCAACGAGACTGTAGGGTCCGGGGCGATTATGGTTCTCAGTGCAGGGGCCACGGCCGGTGGCACGCTGGTGCAATCAGGCGGCGTGGAGCTCGTGTCCGGCACGGCGCAGAACGAAACGATCAGCGGTGCAGAATACGTGTACTCCGGCGGCAACGTCTACAACAACACCGTGGCTTCAGCGGGTAGCATGACCGTGGCTGACGGCGGAAATGCCAGCGGCACCGTGGTACAGAAGGGTGGAGCCGAGACGATCAGCGCAGGCGGCACCGCGCAGGATGAGATTATTAGCGGCACCGAGCTTATTGCCGGTCAGGTCATCAACAACACGGTGGCTGCAGGCGGTGTGCAAACTGTCAGCGGCGGAATCGGCTCTGCGACATGGACGACGGTGTTGTCGGGCGGCACCGAAGTTGTGCGTGATGGCGGCGTGACGGAAAGCGCGGATGTGTATGGTGCTGAAGTGGTCACCGTCGGTGGCACAGCGCTCAGCAACACGATTTATTCGGGCGGTAGCCAGACCGTGCAGAGCGGCGGTCAAGCCTCTGGCACCTTGGTTCTCTCGGGTGGTCTTGAGACCACCAATTCCGGTGGCACCACCACGAGCGCGATCATCGACGGCCGTGAAGTGGTTGGGAACGGTGGTAGTGCGTACAACGCCACCATTGAAGCGGGCGGCACTCAGGCCGTGCAGTCGGGTGGTAACGCCTTTGGCACCACGGTCGAGGCAGGCGCATCGGAAACGGTCGCACGCTACGGCACCACGACGAATGCGAGCGTGTCTGGCAACGAGTTCGTGTCAGGTCTTGCGATCGCCAACTCGATTGAAAACGGTGGTACGCAGACGGTACAACTCGGCGGTGTCGCGAGTGGCACGACCGTGCAGACCGGCGGCTCAGAGACAGTACTCTCGGGTGGCTTAGCAACGCACGAAACGATCAGTGGCACCGAGTCGGTGGTGGGTTCCGCGGTGGCGAACACAGTGGCATCCGATGGCGCTCAGACAGTCCAAAGTAAGGGCCTCGCGAGCGGCACGATTGTGCAGTCGGGTGGTACCGAGACGGTCAACGCAGGCGGCACGACGAAGAAAGCAGTGATTGACGGCACCGAGTCGGTGTTTGGATCGGCCATTAGCAACACCGTCGATGCGGGCGGTAATCAGGCTGTGCAAAACGGTGGCCTGGCGAGTGGCACGATTGTGCAGTCGGGTGGTACCGAGACCGTCAATTCAGGCGGTAAGACGGTCAACGCGGCTGTGAATGCCGGTGGCGACGAGGTGGTGTACGGGACCGCGATCAGCAACACCGTGAAGAGCGGCGGCGAGCAGGTCGTTGCATTCGGCGGCCTCGCCAGCGGCACGACGGTGCTTGCGGGCGGCGAGGAGTACGTGTCCGGCACCGCCAAGAACGAAACAATTTACGGTTCCGAAGGATTGGGCGGCGGCAACGCCTTGGCGCTCAACAACACCGTGGCGGCTGGTGGCACCTTAACGGTGGATTATGGTGATACGGCGAGCGGTACCACGGTGAAAACGGGTGGCACCGAGACCGTGGCCTCAGGCGGTACGGCAAGGAACGAAACGATCAGTGGTATTGAGATCGTCAGCGGCCGAACGATCAGCAACACGGTCGGCGGTGGCGGTAGCCAAACCGTCTACGGCAATGCGAGTGCGACAACCGTTCAAGCAGGCGGCACCGAGCTTGTCGAGGCGAGCGGTATTACATCAGGCACCACCGTGAACGCAGGCGGCACCGAGGATGTGTACGGTAGAGCCGTAAACCTGACGATTAAGTCGGGTGGCACGTTGGTTGTTGAGTCCGGTGCGAGCTTCTACAACGTGACGGTGTCAGCGGGCGGCACAGTCGTGCTCGAGGATGGCGCCAATGCGACCGGCATCACCTTAAACTCAGGCGCATTTGAGGTAGTCACGGGCAGCGCGACCCTCGACAATGTGCCAGCAGGCGTGATCGTGGTCGTGCAAAATGGTGCGAACGCAACGGTGCCGACTGCGAAGATTGTCTCAGGGCTGATTGTCAGCGGCGGCGGAACAGCGACGGTCAATGCGGGTGGCACACTCGTCAGCGCCAAAGTGTACGGCGATGCGAACGTCGCGGGTGTTACCAGCGCTGCAACGGTTTACATCAGCGGCAACCAGACGATCGAGGCCGGTGGCTTCGCCTACAAAACGGTCTTGTCGGGCGGCACTGAGACGGTGGACGTGGGTGGTGCGACCATTTCCACAACAGTGGCATCAGGCGGCTTTGAAGACGTGTCGGGTCAAGCGAACAGCGCGACCGTCAAGGCGGGCGGCTTACTCACAGTGGAATCGAACGGCGGTGCGAGCGGCACAATTGTGCAGTCGGGCGGCGACGAGTCGGTGTTGTTCGGCACGGTTAGCACCGAAACCATTTTGGGCCAAGAGTTGGTGCAGAATGGCGTGGCATACAACAACACGGTCACCTCGGGCGGCGCGATGTGGGTCTCGGGCGTCGATGCGGTGGCTTCTAACACCAGCGTGCAGACGTCAGGGTCTTTACTCGCCGGCGATGGAGCGACGCTTAACAGCACCACCGTGACAACGACGAGTGGGTACGGGGGTGTGTACCTTGACAGTGGCGCTGTCGCGAACAATACCAACCTCACAGCCACCAGCGGTGGTGGAGCGTTCTTGGTTCTTGACAGTGGTTCTGTCGCGAACAACACCCATATCACGACCACGAGTGGCGGCAGCGCCCTCTTTGTGGTGGACAATGATTCGGTCGCGAATAACACGGTCCTGACGGGTTCAACGTCTGGTTATAACGTGATGTCTGGTTATAACGTGATGTTGGTCGCTAGCGGCGGCGTTGCGAATAACACCTCCGTTGGTAGTGGCTCTTTATTGAGCATGTATGACGGCGGCACTGTATCGGGTGTGACGGTCACGCAAGGTGGCACCTTGGCCTTTGATAGCTCAGGAACAGTTATCTCTGCGGTGATCCAGACAGGCGGCACCGTGCAACTGCACAATGGGGCCGATCTGAGTGGCGTCACGCTGAACTCTGGCGCGATCGAAGATGTGCAAGGTAATAATGTGACCATTAGCTCCTCGCTGCCTGCGGGTGTGGCGCTGAAGGTCACGTCCGGCGGAGAGTTGACCCTCACCTCGAATGTGTCGGTCAACGGTCTGATTGCATCCGGTGGTGGTGTGGCTTACGTCTCCGGCGCGCTCACCAATGCACAGGCGAGCTTGGGTGGCGGCATCACCGTCCGCGATGGTGGCACGGCCTCTGCCACGACGGCAGCGACCAACGGCTTTGTCGCAGTAGAAACCGGTGGTGTGTTGAGCGCCACGCGTGTTAACTCAGGCGGCTTTGAGTACGTCAACGGCGGCACCGCGGTGGGAGACCTCATCACCAACAGCGGTGTTGAATACGTCTCGGCGGGTGGCTTGGCAGTGAGTGCGGTCATTAGCACGGGCGGGCTCGAAGTCGTCTCAGCGGGTGGTACCACCAGCGGCACGCTGATCAAGAGCGGCGGTGTTGAATACGTCTCGGCGGGTGGCTCAGCACTCAATACAACCATTAACTCCGGTGGCCTCCTCATCGTCTCTGGCGGCGTGGTCTCTGGAGTGACCTTCGCTAAGGGTGGCGGCATTCAGTTGGCGGACGTCACCTGGTCACGCGGTGAGACTGCGACCTTGTCGGGCGGTGTGCTCACTGTGAAAAATGGCGGTACGATTGTGGCCACAATCGGCGGCTTCACCGAACTGACGGCGGGTGCGTTGAAGGTCACCTCGGCAAAAACTGGGCACGGCATTGTCATCACGGAAGGTACGGCGAACGCGACCATCTCGGCACATGTGAAGGTGGCGGATGTGCGTCCGACGGGGGCGACCTTGGTGCCGCTGGCAAGCGGCACGGCCTCCAGCTTTGCAGCAGCGCCATCGCTGTCCTCGGTACTCGCGAAGGGTGGGGCAGTTGCACGCCGCGCCTTGAGCCCGCAGACGACGGCGCCGATGGGCTTCCTGCAGGGCATGCAGCTCAGCGTCGCGGGTGTGAACGGCTTGCAACCCACACTCGTGGCACATGCCAACGTGGGCTACAGCCTCGACTCGGTCAGTGCGCGCGCGACATTGCCGGTGGTGGGTGGCAGTCAGATCAATCAGCATCTGGCCGTCCTCGGCACCGCACTGTCGCAGCGGGGTGCAGGCGAGCGCTAACGCGGAGCGATGTCACGGCTAGAGCACCCCAGCAATGGGGTGCTCTAGCCACAACCCAAGACGAGCAGGTACGTGGGGTTTGTGGATGGGCCCGGTGCTGTTCAACGGGGCAGGAAGTGAATGCGCGCCGTGGATGGGGAAGGCATATAGGTAGAGCGACGGGTGTGGGTAGCGCCTTCGCTTGCGAGGATGCCATCACCGGTTTGCGGCAGACTTGTCAGTAAGCAAAGCACACGAACAATCGGGTCATCTGGTTGCGTTTGTTGCTGCGCGATTCCAACGAACCAATTGGCTTTTTTTCGTGCGGTGATGCGCGCTCGCTTTGCGTGAGTGTCCTAAAAACTGCCTCGCACAACGTCACTTAGCGGCCCGCCCACCGAGTGGTTTTACGCTAGCTAAGGAGCCTATACGGCCGCCTCAAATCGCGTGATTCGGCACGGGTGACCCGCCTGAGTCGCGCCTGACTGGTCACGAGTGTGAGCGCACTGTTGACAGCCGCTTGCGGTCGCGCGTAAGTTGCTGGAATGGCTAAAAATTACCACCTCGTTGCGCAAGAAAACTTCGAATAATCAGCGCTCTGGCAACGTCTTTCTTGTGCGCGGCCAGCAGGCACGTTTCGCGCGCGAGTTCAACGTGGAAGTCTAGCGCCACCCGAAGAGTGTGTCAGCGGCCCAGGTACCCTAGGCGCTAGGGCGATCGACTCATTTACGCCCACGTTCTTAAGAGTCATTGCGCGCAACGCGCGTACCGGCGCGATGTCGGGACTAAACGACTGTCATTTAACAATAATGATCCCACGCGTGGGCCGGACACGCGCAGCTGCGTAAGCCCACTGACCGACCCTGTGCTCAGAATTCACATAGCAGTCATCAATATGTCAATTATGCGCGCTATTTATAGCAGCGTACGTGTGTATCGAGCACAGCTCTACCTGCGTGCGATGGGATTAACTGACGAGTCAACGGCGTTTATGGGTGGGATTTGCGGGTGGAGTGGCGCTCATTCACAGCGCCCCACTAACGCGTAATCGGCCGCTGTTGACCGCCGCGGATACTGCAGATTTTAAGACCTTTTTTGGGATTTTTCGGCGTCTTTTGAGTGACGAAAACACGTGCCTGCACCGGCAGTACGCACAGTCGCACTCACAAGGATGCCTCAGCGGATCTACTACAGTTTTAGCTAAAGCGAGACAGAATTTATGACAACCGTGACCACGCTTTCTGGCAACACCACGATCATTGGCAAAGCCAACTCCGATACCAGCGACATCATCGCATTGGGAGGTGTGGAAATCGTTTCAGGCGTGACGACGTCCGCCCTGATTAGTGGCGCCACCAGAATCTATGGGTCAGGCATTACGAATACGGTGTACGCCGGTGGCAGCCAAACGGTCGAGTCCGGTGGTATTGCGAGTGGCACCAGCGTGCTGCTTGGCGGTACAGAACTCGTGTTGGCGAACGGCACCACGGTGCAGGCAGTGATCAGCGGCACCGATTTATGGATCTGCGATTAGCAACACGGTGGCCGGTGGCGGCAGCCAGAGCGTACAGAGCGGTGGTGTGGCGAGCGGCACGGTGGTGTTGTCGGGCGGCACGGAAGGCGTGTACGGCACAGGGACGAACGAGACGATCA
>CAIKZZ010000004.1 GCA_903832085.1 uncultured Pseudomonadota bacterium
AGACCCGTCACGGTGCCACCAATGGAGTAGGTGTTGGTGGTGCAGTTGATGGCGACGTTCGTGACATTGGCGGTGGCGACGGTACCGGAGCCATTGCTCACGGTGCAGGTCTGACCCGTGGGTTGGGTGCTGACGGTGACGGCGTACGTACTGCCGGAGGCAATCTTGGTGCTGAACGTGAAGCTCGCTGTCGGGTTGGTGATGACGGTCGAGTTAGTGGCTTTATTTTGCAGCGTGACGGATTTACCGGACGCCAGACCCGTCACGGTGCCACCAATGGAGTAGGAGGCCGCGCCTGCAGTTGATGCATGAGCGATCAGCCAAACACTCAGACCGATAGCCCCTAGACCCCTAACGCCGAATAAACCCGCCAGACGAGCCAACTTTTTCATCGTAAGTGCCTAATTTATTACAGTTTTATTTCATCATAGCCAGACGCGCAATTTTTCCGAGCGGAGGTTAGCTAAAGTTAAGGGGTTCAGCCACAGCGATTTAACATATGTAGCGCCACTTGCAGCAAAATATCTGGAAGCATCGCGGCCAGCCGCTCGAGGGGTGTGGTTGGTGGTCGATACTGATCCGGGTTTTGAGCCCTGAATCGCGTGGACAGGGTGGGGCTGTTTCACGTAAAATTCAGGGCCGGTTTAGATGATGGCTACACGGTAAGCGGGGGGAGAGCTCAAGTGAGAATCTCCTCCCGCTTTGTTTTATCTGGGGCCTCCAGACCGGGTCCTGCCCGCCCGCGCGGGGGTGGTGATCGGTCACGCTGGTGGCAAACCGTTGTATTCGCTGCTGGAGACCTGAATTGACTATACCTGCAGTGCTTGCCCTAGGAGACGGAACGGTCTTTTGGGGTGTATCCGTTGGCGCACCCGGTGTGACCACCGGCGAGGTGGTATTTAATACTGCGATGACCGGCTATCAGGAAATCCTGACGGATCCCTCCTACGCGCAACAGATTGTCACATTGACCTACCCACACATCGGTAATTACGGCACGACTCCTGAGGATTTGGAGTCAGCTGCGGTGTATGCCGCAGGGTTAGTCATCCGCGACTTGCCTTTAGTGCACAGCAATTGGCGCGCTACGGAGTCGCTAGGCAGCTTTCTAGTGCGCGGCAAGGTCGTGGCGATTGCCGATATTGATACCCGGCAACTCACTCGCCACTTGCGTGAGCATGGCGCGCAGTCCGGTTGCATCATGGCCGGCGTTGAGGCTACGGCAGAGGCAGCCCTTATCCAAGCGCGCGCATTTGCCGGTCTTAAAGGGATGGATCTTGCGCAAGTCGTCAGCACGACTGAAGTGTATCAATGGAATGACGGTACCAACTGGGACGGGGAACGTGACAACGCAGCTCAGCCCCCGCACCGTTTGCACGTGGTGGCGTATGATTTTGGCATCAAACGTAACATTTTGCGTTTGCTTGCTGATCATGGCTGTACGGTGACTGTGGTGCCAGCACGCACGAGTGCAAGTGCAGTGCTCGCCATGCATCCGGACGGAATTTTCCTGTCCAATGGCCCCGGCGATCCGGAGCCATGCGATTACGCGATCGCGGCCATCAAAGAATTTTTAAAGACCGACATTCCGATGTTCGGAATTTGTCTGGGTCATCAGTTGCTAGGGCTCAGCTTGGGAGCCCGTACGCTCAAGATGAAATTCGGGCACCACGGCGCGAACCACCCAGTGCAGGATCTCGATACGCAGCGAGTGTATATCACGAGTCAAAATCACGGCTTCGCGGTTGATGAAGCGACCTTGCCTGCGAATGTGCGCGCGACACACCGTTCGCTGTTTGATGGCTCTTTGCAAGGTATTGAAGTGCAAGATAAGCCGGCGTTTAGTTTTCAAGGTCATCCAGAAGCGAGTCCCGGACCCCACGACATTGCCGGCTTATTTAGCCGTTTTGTGCTTGAAATGGTGACGCGTATTCGCCGCAAAATCGCAGTGCGTGATGGCGTCGCACCGACGGGCCAAGCGGGCGCAGAAGACCATACGGGAGCGCCGTGATGCCTAAGCGCAGTGATATTAAATCAGTACTGATCATTGGCGCCGGGCCGATCATCATTGGGCAAGCCTGTGAGTTTGATTATTCCGGCGCGCAAGCCTGCAAATCGTTACGGGAGGAGGGCTATCGCGTCATCCTGGTGAACTCCAATCCCGCAACGATCATGACCGATCCTGAAATGGCGGATGCGGTGTACATCGAGCCGGTACACTGGCGGACCGTTGCCAGAATCATCGAGAAAGAACGGCCTGATGCATTGCTGCCTACGATGGGTGGACAGACCGCGCTCAATTGCGCGCTCGATCTCGTACGCGAGGGTGTGCTCGAAAAATTTAAGGTTGAGTTAATCGGTGCGTCGCGCGATGCCATCGACATGGCCGAAGATCGTGAGCGGTTTCGTAACGCCATGCGCGAGATTGGTCTTGAGACACCCCGTGCATGCATCGCGCACAGCTTGGACGAGGCGCTGGCAGTTCATGCGGAAATTGGCTACCCAACCGTCATTCGGCCATCGTTTACGCTGGGTGGTAGCGGTGGCGGCATTGCCTACAATAGAGAAGAATTTGAAGCGATCGTTGCGCGTGGCTTAGATGCATCGCCAACCAGCGAAGTGTTGCTTGAGGAGTCAGTGCTCGGCTGGAAAGAGTTCGAGATGGAGGTTGTGCGCGATTCTGCAGACAACTGCATCATCATCTGTGCGATCGAAAACTTAGACCCCATGGGTGTGCATACCGGCGATTCGATTACCGTTGCGCCCGCCCAGACCCTGACTGATAAAGAGTATCAACGACTGCGTGATGCCTCGATTGCAGTGTTACGTAAGATCGGCGTTGACACCGGCGGCTCGAATGTTCAGTTTGCGATCAACCCAAAAGATGGTCGTGTTTTTGTGATCGAGATGAATCCGCGCGTGTCGCGCTCGTCGGCACTGGCCTCGAAGGCCACAGGATTTCCGATTGCAAAAGTCGCTGCAAAGCTTGCAGTTGGCTATACGCTCGATGAGCTTAAGAATGATATTACTGGCGGTGCCACGCCAGTCTCATTTGAGCCTGCAATCGACTACGTAGTAACAAAGATTCCGCGTTTTACCTTCGAGAAATTTCCAGGTGCGAACACGCGGCTCACAACGCAGATGAAGTCAGTGGGCGAGGTGATGGCGATTGGTCGCACCTTTCAGGAGTCGCTGCAAAAAGCACTGCGAAGCTTAGAGACGGGTCTAACTGGGCTGGATGAGATACTCAGCCTGCCGTTAAATGATGAAGCTGAGTCCACGCTGAGTCACGAGCTGCGCCATCCTAGCGGTCAGCGTTTGTTGTACGTGGCTGATGCCTTCCGTGCTGGTTGGAGTTTGGCGCGAGTGCAGGAACATAGCGCGATTGATCCTTGGTTCTTAGTGCAGATCGAGGATTTGGTGCGCGAGGAGACTGCAGTGCGTAGCGCAGGCTTCGCTGCGCTTGATCGGGCAAGGTTGCGTGGCCTGAAGCGCAAAGGCTTTTCAGATGCACGACTCGCGCGACTGCTGACGATGCGCGAGGATCTGCTGCGGACCCATCGGCATCAGCTCAAGTTATTCCCAGTCTATAAGCGGGTCGATACCTGCGCGGCAGAGTTTGCGACAGCCACGGCTTATCTGTACTCAACCTATGAGGATGAGTGCGAAGCGCTACCCACTAAAAATCGCAAAATCATGATTCTCGGTGGTGGTCCAAATCGTATCGGTCAAGGAATTGAGTTTGATTACTGCTGCGTGCATGCAGCTTTGGCGCTGCGTGAGGACGGCTTTGAGACCATTATGGTCAACTGCAATCCAGAGACAGTGTCCACCGACTACGACACCTCCAACAGGTTGTACTTTGAGCCGCTAACCTTTGAAGACGTGATGGAGATTATTGCCAAAGAGCAGCCTGAAGGTGTCATCGTGCAGTACGGTGGCCAGACACCACTGAAGCTGTCGCGGCTATTGGAAGCGGCTGGGGCGCCTATCATTGGCACGTCGCCCGATGCGATCGATGTGGCAGAAGATCGCGAGCGGTTTCAGCAGTTGATCGTGGAGCTCGGCTTGAGGCAGCCCGCGAATGCCACAGCGCGCACCGAGGCGCAAGCGGTTGAACTCGCCGAACGAGTGGGCTATCCGTTGGTCGTACGACCTTCCTATGTGCTGGGTGGTCGGGCGATGGAGGTGGTCTTTAGTGTTGATGACTTAACAACCTATATGACCGAAGCGGTGCAGGTCTCCAATAACAGTCCTGTATTACTTGATCGGTTTTTAGATCTCGCCACAGAGGTCGATGTGGACGCGATCTGTGATGGCACCGATGTGTTAATTGGTGGAATCATGGAGCACATCGAGCAGGCAGGTGTGCATTCGGGTGATTCCTCCTGTTCGCTGCCACCGTATTCGCTATCAGCAGACTTGCAAGAGGAGCTGCGGGCTCAGACGCGACAGATGGCATTGAGTCTCAAAGTGGTGGGCCTCATGAATGTGCAGTTCGCAATTCAAAGTGGCGTTGTTTATGTCCGTGAGGTGAATCCGCGCGCGGCACGCACAGTGCCGGTTGTGTCAAAAGCAACTGGCTATCAGTTGGCAAAAATTGCAGCACGGGTCATGGTGGGTCAAAGCCTTAGGAGCCAAGGCGCTCTGACTGAGCGCGTACCGCATTATTACTCGGTGAAGGAAGCGGTCTTCCCGTTTGCGAAGTTCCCCGAGGCGGATCCAATTTTGGGTCCTGAGATGAAATCGACTGGTGAGGTTATGGGCACAGGCCGCACCTTTGGCGAGGCCTATGCGAAGGCGCAAAGTGGCTCTGGTGTTGAGTTGCCACAGCGTGGGGTGTGTTTGCTGTCGGTGCGCGAGCGGGATAAGCCGGCTGCCGTTAATCTGGCGCGTGAATTGCTTGCGCGCGGATTTGAATTGATTGCGACTGAGGGTACTGCGCGTGCGCTACAGGCGGCAGGGCTTGGGTGTCGCGTCGCGTTAAAGGTGCGTGAAGGCCGCCCACACATTGTTGATATGATAAAGAACGATGAAATTCAGCTGATCGTGAATACCACCGAGGGTAAGCAGGCGGTGCGCGAGTCGCGCTCCATCCGTCGTGAAGCGGTGGCCCGTAAAGTGACTTACTACACCACCTTGCCAGCTGCACGAGCGACCTGTGATGCGCTTGACCATGTGACTGAGGTGGAAGTGAACCGTTTGCAAGATTTGCATAAGGAGTTGCACTCGTGAGACGTTCCCCGATTACGGCCCGCGGTGCAGAGCGCATGCGAGCGGAGCTAAAGCGGCTCAAAGCCGAAGACCGACCGACAGTGATCAAGGCGATTGCTGAGGCTCGCGGTCATGGCGATCTGTCCGAAAACGCCGAGTATCACGCGGCGCGTGAACAGCAAAGTTTTATTGAAGGCAGAATCAACGAGATCGAAACGAAGTTGGGCAATGCTGAGATTATTGACGTATCGAGCTTGCCGCAGACGGGTCGAGTCGTGTTCGGTGCGACGGTCGAGCTCGAGGCTCAGCAAGGGGGTGCGCGTGCGCGCTACCAGATCGTGGGTGAAGACGAAGCAGACATTCGGCAGGGTTTAATTGCAATCACCTCGCCAATTGCCCGTGCGCTGGTCGGTAAGGAGGAGGGTGATGTGGTGGATGTACAGGCGCCTGGTGGCGTGCACAGCTACGAAATCGTCAAGGTGAGTTACGAGTGATTTTCTTGCGCCGCTTGATGCTAGCGGTGTGGGCTGGTGGGTTGCTGGCGGTGGGTGGCTTGGTGGCGCCCGCAGTGTTCGCGGTGTTGACCGATCGACGTTTGGCCGGTCGTGTAGTGGCCGAACTGTTGACGCGCGTCACACTCGTGAGCTTGGTCTTTGCCGTGTTGCTTGGGTTCGCCATGGTGCTATTTGATCGCAGTGACGGTGCCCGCCGACGGGCCGTTTACACCCTGCTGCCCGGGGTCTTGCTGGCGTGCAACGAGTATGTAGTACGGCCGACCCTACAGCTTGCGCGCGTTGTGTCAGGCGGAAACTCAATGGTGTTTGCTGTGTGGCACAGCGTGTCAGCAGGTCTTTATGTCGTCGCCACCCTCGTTGTGGTGGGCTTGCTCGTTGTGGAGTTCCGGCGCTGAGTGCTGCGGGTCTTTAGGGTCTACGCGCAGATGGCAGACTGTTAGTCGGGAATGACGATGCGGCTCATGCCCTTGGTATTTGGTCGAAACAGCAGCGCCACGTTCCCGATGCGCTGCACGAGGGTTGAGGTTGTGCGAGTCGTTAGAGCGGTCAGCGCAAGATCGCGCGCCTCGCGCTCGCCCACGCGGGCTTTGACTTTGACGAGCTCGTGGTCTGTTAGCGCTCGGTCCATTTCAGCGACGACCGCATCGGTGAGGCCGGCGTTGCCGAGTGTCACAATGGGGTGTAGCGCGTGACCGATGCGGCGGAGGTACTTTTTTTGTCGTTCATTCAGCGTCATCCGGTCATTATAAGCGATCCTGGGTGCTGCGCGCAGATTGCGCGATCGCACGGGCTAGGTGGAAGTTGTGGCGAAACGTAGCAAATCGAGTGAACGCTGGCTGAAAGAGCATGTCGCGGATGCGTACGTGCAGCGCGCCCATAAGCAAGGGGCTCGATCGCGTGCGTTCTTTAAGCTCGAGGAGCTCGATGCGGCCGAGCACCTGATTCGCCCGGGCATGGTGATCGTCGATTTGGGGGCAGCTCCAGGTGGCTGGAGTCAGTATGCTGCTAAAGTATTGAAAGGAAAAGGCTTTATCATCGCCATAGACCTGTTGCCTATGGATCCCATCGTGGGGGTCGAGTTTATCCAGGGTGATTTTCGGGAGCCAGAGGCCTTGCAGAGCCTACAAGACATCTTGGCTGGGCGACCGGTAGACCTTGTGATGTCCGACATGGCCCCCAATATGAGCGGTATTGATGCCGTGGATCAGCCCCGCGCGCTGTATTTGGCGGAACTGAGCCTTGAGTTTAGCCGCGAAGTCCTGAAGCCTGGGGGTGTGTTGCTCGCCAAAATGTTCCAAGGCGCCGGCTTTGATGAGTATTTAAGGGTAGCGCGTAAGGAATTTACGAAGGTTCGGATGAAGAAGCCGCCCGCGTCGCGGGCACGCAGTTCTGAGATGTATCTGCTAGCGACGGGCCGGCGGATACTGTAAGTTGCTGTAAACAGACACGATGATGCACCGTCAGGAGCTTGCGCTTTGAACGATTTGACCAAGAACGTCCTTTTATGGGTCGTCATAGCTGCCGTGTTGTTGGCGGTGTTCTCGAACTTCGGCAACCGGACTGCGGCGACCGCTGAGATTCAGTATTCGCAGTTTCTGTCGGAGGTTGAAAGTAACACCATCCGCACAGCGCAAATTAAAGGTGAGTCGATCAGCGGTACGCGCGCGAGCGGCGAGCAGTACGTGACGTACAGTCCCGAGACCGACAACACGGAGCTCATCACCTTCCTTAAAAAACACAATGTCGCATTTGGTGCAGCAGCACCTGAGCGGCAGTCGTTCCTGATGCAGTTGTTTGTGTCGTCATTTCCGGTGATGTTGCTCATTGGTGTGTGGGTTTACTTCATGCGGCAAATGCAAGGTGGCGCCGGAGGGCGCGGTGCGATGAGCTTCGGCAAGAGTCGCGCACGCCTGTTGACCGAGGACCAGGTGAGCGTGACGTTTGCTGACGTGGCTGGCGTGGAGGAAGCCAAAGAGGAAGTGAAAGAAATCGTTGATTTCTTAAAAGACCCAGCAAAGTTTCAAAAGCTCGGTGGCAAGATTCCCAAGGGTGTACTGATGGTTGGTAACCCCGGCACGGGCAAAACATTGCTGGCGCGAGCGATAGCGGGCGAGGCAAAAGTGCCTTTTTTCACAATCTCCGGTTCTGATTTTGTGGAGATGTTTGTCGGTGTCGGCGCATCGCGCGTGCGCGATATGTTTGAGCAGGCGAAAAAGCATGCGCCTTGCATTATTTTCATCGACGAGATCGATGCGGTTGGTCGGCATCGCGGTGCGGGTCTAGGTGGCGGGCATGACGAACGCGAGCAGACGCTGAACCAGTTACTCGTTGAGATGGACGGATTTGAGGGTAACGAAGGCATCATTGTCATTGCCGCCACGAATCGCCCGGACGTGCTCGATCCTGCGTTGCTGCGTCCGGGTCGCTTTGATCGTCAGGTGGTCGTGCCTCTGCCGGATGTGCGGGGCCGCGAGCAGATTTTAAAAGTGCACATGCGCAAAGTGCCGGTCGCTGATGATGTGAAGCCATCCTTAATTGCGCGCGGTACGCCAGGGTTTTCAGGCGCTGATCTTGCGAATTTGGTGAATGAGGCAGCGCTCTTCGCGGCACGTGGCAATAGACGCGTGGTGTCGATGGAGGAGTTCGAGCGCGCCAAGGATAAAATCATGATGGGCGCGGAGCGCCGCTCAATGGTCATGACGGAGGCTGAGAAAAGCCTGACGGCGTATCACGAAGCTGGGCATGCGATTGTGGGCTTGACGGTGCCTGAGCACGACCCAGTTTACAAGGTGACGATCATTCCACGTGGTCGCGCACTTGGCGTCACGATGTTCCTGCCCGAGCAGGATCGCTACAGTTTATCCAAGCGTCGACTGGAGAGCAGTATCGCCACGCTCTATGGCGGTCGCGTCGCAGAAGAGTTGGTGTTTGGTAAGGATGCGATCACCACGGGTGCGTCGAACGATATCGAGAGGGCAACCGAATTGGCGCGCAATATGGTCACGAAATGGGGACTGTCGGATCGCCTGGGTCCACAGAGCTATAGTGAGGATCAGGGCGAGGTGTTTCTTGGACGCAGCGTAACGCAGCATAAACAAGTGTCGGATGTAACGGCGCATGTGATTGATGAGGAAGTGCGTAACGTAATCGATTCAAACTATGCGCGCGCTAAGACCATCTTGGAGACGCATCTTGCTCAGCTGCATAAGATGGCTGAGGCGCTGATTCGGTACGAGACGATCGATGAGAGCCAAATTCGCGACATCATGGCGGGGCGTGAGCCCAAGCCGCCTGCTGATTGGGAGGATATGTCGCAGTCGCCACCACCAGGAGCGCCGCCCGTCACGACTGATGCAGGCGCGAGCCTAGGCGTGGTGCCACCGGCGCCAGCGGGACAGCACTGAGACACCTTTGACGCTCACCGCCAGCCTGCGTTGCCGCCAGCGGGTCATTGCGCTCGATCGGCCGGTGGTCATGGGTGTGCTCAATGTCACGCCCGATTCGTTCTCCGATGGTGGCCGCTACGCCGATCCGCAAGCTGCCTTGACGGAAGCACGTCAGATGGTGGCTCAAGGCGCCACCATCATTGATGTGGGTGGTGAGTCAACTCGACCGGGGAGCCAAGTGCCGTCCCTTGAAACCGAACTTGCGCGCGTCGTTCCTGTGGTTCAACTGCTCGCGACTGAACTTGATGTGGCGATTTCGGTGGACACCAGCCGTGCCGAGGTCATCGACGCCGCAGTGCAGGCCGGCGCTGTGCTGATTAATGATGTGCGTGGGCTTAGCGACTCTTCGGCACTGGCGGCGGCTGCGCGTCTGGGCGTTGGGGTGTGCGTGATGCACATGCAAGGTCAGCCCAGCACGATGCAAACCGCGCCGTCCTACACAGACGTGGTCAGTGAGGTGCGCGCTTGGCTGCAAGCACGGCTAGAACGGTGTGTGCAAGCAGGCATCGCTGCGGATGCGTTGCTGGTGGATCCTGGTTTTGGGTTCGGGAAGACGCTGGAGCACAACCTTGCGCTACTGAATGCATTGGAAGAGTTCGCGTTACTTGGCGCGCCGCTGCTCGTTGGCTTGTCGCGCAAATCGCTTGCCGGCACGCTAACCGGGCGCGCGGTGGCTGATCGCCTTGCGGGGAGCGTCGCGCTTGCTGCCTTGGCCGTGAGTCGTGGTGCTAGCATCGTCAGAGCACACGATGTGGGTCCCACGGTGGATGCGATTAAAATCGGAAGTGCGGCGCGCCGCGATCGGTGGAGGCAGCAATGACGCGACGGTATTTTGGTACGGATGGAATTCGCGGCAGAGTGGGTATCGCGCCCATGACAGTGGACTTTGCGGTGCGCCTTGCGAGCGCGGCAGCGCGTGTGCTTGCGCCTAACGGCGGCTCTGTGTTGATCGGTAAAGACACACGGCTGTCGGGCTATTTATTTGAGTCGGCGCTTGAAGCGGGTTTTGTCGCAGCTGGCGTTGATGTGTATTTGACAGGGCCGTTGCCCACTCCGGGCGTCGCCTTTATGGCGCATCGCTTTGACTGTAACTTTGGGGTCGTCATTTCGGCCTCGCACAATTTATTTGAAGACAATGGCATCAAATTCTTTGATGCGGCTGGCGGCAAGCTGTCCGATGCGTTGGAAGCCCAGATCGAGCAGCTGATCGATGAGCCGCCCGTGACGGTGTCCTCTGAGCGGCTGGGACGCGCGCTGCGTGTTGATCGCTCGCGGGCGCACTACCAGGAGTTTTGCATCGGCACGTTGCCGATTGGTGTAGATCTAAAAGGCCTTAAAATCGTCATCGATTGTGCCAATGGAGCGGCTTACAAAGTCGCGCCGCGGGTCTTGGCAGATCTAGGCGCCGAAATTGTGCCGATTGGCTGCTCGCCCAATGGTCGCAATATCAATGCAGGATGTGGATCGACTGAGCCTAAGTTGCTGCAGCTGACCGTGCCAGGTGTGCGTGCAGATGTGGGCATTGCACTCGATGGCGATGGGGATCGTGTGGTGATGGTGGATCACCTCGGTCGAGTCGTGAATGGTGATCAGTTGCTGTACTTGATCGCGCGTGGGCGGCAAGCGGAGGGGACGCTGCGCGGTCCTGTGGTTGGGACGGTGATGACAAACCTCGGGCTTGAGCGTGCTTTCGAGCAGTTAGGGATTGGTTTTCTGCGTGCCGCGGTCGGTGACCGCCACGTGCTTGAGATGTTACGTGACAGCGGCGGCATGCTCGGTGGCGAGTCCTCTGGTCACATTTTATGTCTCGACAAAGCGACCACGGGCGATGGTTTGGTCAGTGCGCTGCAGGTGCTCGCAGTGATGCGTGCCATGGGTGCGAAGCTCGCAGAGCTGGTTGCGCAATTGCAGCTGTACCCGCAGATCATGATCAATGTGCCTGTGGGCGCGGCCGTCGATGTGGAGCGCAGTGCGGCTATTCAGGAAGCCATTGCAGCGGCCGAGATCCGCTTTGCGGGCCAAGGGCGCGTCATTGTGCGCGCCTCAGGTACCGAGGCTGTCGTGCGCGTCATGGTCGAGGCTCGGGAGGCGACGCTCGCGCAGGCGGAGGCCGAGCTGCTAGCCCAGGTGGTTGCCAGTGAGGCTGGGGCCCAGTAAAGCATTGATTTTGGGAGGCTTGGCGGGTATTCTCGCGCGCCTTTCATAGGATGACCCTCATGCGCCGACCACTGGTCGCCGGTAACTGGAAGATGCACGGGTCCCGTGCCGAAAATGCTCGCTTGGTTGAGGCATTAATCGAAGCCGGCGGGGCGAGCGCCAGTGAAGTGGTGGTGTGTCCGCCTGCCGTGTATCTGTGGGAAACGGCCCGGTTAATTAAAGGCGAGGAGCTGCTTCTTGGTGCCCAGAATGTCTGTGCGGAGACGCATCCGGGGGCGTTTACGGGGGAGGTCTCCGCCGACATGCTGGCCGATGTCGGGGCAAGTTATGTGCTGGTGGGCCACTCAGAGCGGCGCGCTTTGTATGGCGAAACGGATGCGCTGGTCGCGCGCAAGTTTGTAGCGACTCAGGCGGCATCCCTCACGCCGATCCTATGCGTGGGTGAGACGCTCGCGGAGCGCGAGCAGGGATTGACCGATGCCGTGGTGGCGCGCCAGCTCGATGCGGTACTGGCGGTTGCTGGTATTCGAGCGTTTCGGCGTGCAGTTGTGGCGTACGAGCCGGTTTGGGCAATTGGAACCGGAAAAAATGCGTCTCCCGAGCAGGCGGAGGCAGTGCATGCCTTCATCCGTGACCGGATCGCATCGCAAGATGCTACAATCGCGGCCGCACTTCGGCTGCTGTATGGCGGTAGCGTCAAGGCAGCCAATGCCGCTGAGATCTTCGCGCAGCCGAATGTGGATGGTGGTCTGGTCGGGGGCGCGTCGCTTAAGGCCGATGAATTTTTAAGGATATGCGCGGCGTCCGGCTAGTGGATGCTTCGTAGCGAGATTTATGTTGCAACAAATCTTTTTGGTTATACACCTGCTGCTGTCGGCATCGATTATTGCGCTCGTGCTGCTACAGCGTGGTAAGGGTGCCGATGCGGGCGCTGGTTTTGGGTCCGGTGCCTCCGGTACCGTGTTCGGCGCGCGTGGCTCGTCGACGTTTTTCTCAAAATTGACCGCGATCATGGCCACTGGTTTTTTTGTCTCGAGTTTGACGCTTGCTTATATTGCGAGCCATCGCGGTCCGGCCACGAGTGTCTCTAGAAGTCTGATGGATCATGTGGCACCCGCCGTGCGTCCCGCGCCTGTGACGACTGGCGGCGAAACGACGACGACGGCAGTCCCGGCCGAGTCGACAGATCTGCCCGCAGTCACCCCGGCGACGCCTGCGCCTGGGATACCGGTTAAAAAGTAGGGCGCACACACAGTTAGGGTTTGTATTGCCGGCGTGGCGGAATTGGTAGACGCACTAGCTTGAGGTGCTAGCACCGTAAGGTGTGCCGGTTCGAGTCCGGCCGTCGGCACCAACCTTAAGATTGTGATTGTGTGGCGAGGTCGGCGCAGCGCGCCCAAGCGCGGCAACGCGCACAGGGCGCTAGGATGCGTCAAGCACAATTGTTGTGCTCAGCAAAGTGACACAAGCCATGCAACGTGGCTAAAATAGCGCGCTTGAAGCAGCCCCGGTTCCCTTGGCTTTGGGTTACATCACGATGCTCGCAAACTATCTGCCGGTCTTAATATTTTTGCTCGTGGCAGGTGGCTTCGGCGGGCTGCTGATTGTGCTGGGGTTTGTGCTCGGGCCTCGGAAACCCGACAGCGAGAAACTCTCTCCATACGAGTGTGGCTTTGAGGCGTTTGAAGATTCGCGTATCAAATTTGATGTGCGCTACTACCTTGTCGCCATATTATTTATTTTGTTTGATCTTGAAATAGCCTTCTTGTTTCCTTGGGCTGTGTCGCTGCATGCGATTGGCCGTCCTGGAATCCTCTCGATGGTCGTGTTTCTTACCATCTTGTTGGTCGGATTCATTTACGAGTGGAAGAAAGGGGCGCTTGAATGGGACTAGTGGCCGAGGTTGAGGCGGGATTGGAGCAAAAGGGCTTCGTCACTGCGCGACTAGATGATCTGATGAACTGGGCTCGCACCGGTTCACTGTGGCCGATGACGTTTGGACTTGCGTGTTGTGCCGTCGAAATGATGCATGCGGGTGCTGCACGCTACGATTTGGACCGTTTCGGTGTCGTGTTTCGGCCGAGTCCGCGTCAGGCGGACGTGATGATTGTGGCTGGCACCCTCGTGAACAAGATGGCGCCTGCGCTACGCAAGGTCTACGACCAGATGTCCGAGCCGCGCTGGGTGATTTCCATGGGCTCATGCGCCAATGGCGGTGGCTACTACCATTATTCTTATTCCGTCGTGCGTGGCTGTGACCGCATTGTGCCGGTGGATGTGTACGTCCCTGGCTGCCCGCCATCTGCTGAGGCATTGATGTACGGTATTTTGCAGTTGCAGAATAAGATTCGGCGTACGAGCACGATTGCCCGATGAGCCTCGCTCCCGCCTATCTGCTGGACTTGGCAGCGCGTTTGACTGGGCGCTTTGGTGAGCAGTTAACGCCACTTCCTGCGTTGACCGACGAGTTAACCTTTGAAGTGCAAAGCCCGCAGCTAGTTGATGTGTGTCGCGTGCTGCGTGACGAGTTTCGGTTCGAGATGCTTGTTGACCTATCCGGCATCGATTACCTGCATTATGGACTCGAGGAGTGGCAAACCCACAGCGCGACGAGCAGTGGCTTTGGGCGCGCAACGGCTGCACACGCGGCTGTAGACACAGCGCCGGTGGCGCCTCGACGCTTCGCGGTGGTTTATCACTTGTTGTCGATTGAGCACAACCTGCGGCTACGCTTGCGGGCGTACTGTGAAGCGGGTGATGTGCCTATTGTGGATTCGGTTGTGGATGTCTGGCCTGGTGCCAATTGGTATGAGCGCGAGGTATTTGATTTGTTCGGTGTGTATTTTCGGGGCCATCCAGATTTGAGACGGATCTTAACCGACTACGGTTTTGTTGGATTTCCATTCCGCAAGGACTTCCCGCTCTCTGGCCACGTCGAGGTACGCTATGACCCGGACAAGGGGCGGGTTGTTTATCAGCCGGTGAGCATCGAGCCGCGCGTACTCGTGCCGCGCGTGATTCGTGATGATCAGCGCTACGACGCATTGCTGACTAGCGCCCCTGCCGTTGTAGGAAAGTCAGATGCCTGAGGTCCGTAATTTCACGCTTAATTTTGGACCGCAGCATCCTGCTGCCCATGGAGTCTTGCGCCTTGTGCTTGAGCTCGACGGCGAGGTTGTGCAGAAGGCTGATCCACACATAGGGCTATTACATCGCGGCACCGAGAAGCTTGCCGAGTCCAAGCCTTTCAACCAAAGCATTGGTTACATGGATCGGCTGGACTACGTGTCCATGATGTGTAACGAGCATGCCTATGTAATGGCGATCGAGAAATTGCTCGGAGTCACTGTGCCGCTACGCGCGCAATACATACGAGTGATGTTCGATGAAATCACCCGAATCTTGAATCATTTGATGTGGCTCGGCGCACACGGTCTTGATATCGGTGCGATGACGGTATTTTTGTATTGCTTCCGTGAACGCGAAGACTTGATGGACTGTTATGAAGCGGTCTCTGGCACGCGTATGCACGCAACGTACTACCGGCCAGGTGGCGTGTATCGCGATTTGCCTGACACGATGCCGATCTATCAGCCATCAAAGTTTCGGTCACGCAAAGAAATCGATCGGCTAAATGCAGCGCGCGCTGGGAGCTTGCTGGATTTCATTCAAGACTTTACCAATCGATTTCCTGCCTGTGTCGATGAGTATGAAACGCTGCTGACCGATAATCGAATTTGGAAGCAGCGCACCGTCAATATTGGCGTGTTGACGCCCGAGCGTGCGAAGGCTTTGTCGATGACAGGTCCTGTGCTCAGAGGCTCAGGTGTCGTCTGGGATTTGCGCAAACATCAACCGTATGATGTGTATGATCGGATGAATTTTGATATTCCCGTGGGCGTCAATGGCGACTGTTATGATCGCTATCTGGTGCGCATCGAAGAGATGCGTCAGTCCAACCGCATCATCCAGCAGTGCATTGCATGGCTCAAAGCAAATCCTGGCCCGGTGATGCTTGATGATCACAAGATCACGCCGCCGCGGCGCGTCGAGATGAAGGGCGACATGGAGTCCCTGATTCATCATTTTAAATTGTTTACCGAAGGTTACACGGTCCCGAAAGGGGAGGCCTACGCAGCAGTCGAGGCGCCGAAAGGCGAGTTTGGCGTTTGGCTGGTATCCGATGGTGCGAACAAGCCGTATCGCTTAAAGGCACGAGCGCCGGGGTTTGCGCATCTGGCTGCGATGGACGAGATGGTGCGTGGCCACATGCTCGCTGATGTGGTGGCTGTCATCGGCACTCTCGATATTGTTTTCGGAGAGATTGATCGATGACAGACCACATCCACGAAAGCCACGTGCTTTCAGCGCATACACGCCATGAGATTGACTTGTGGGTCGCAAAGTTTCCTGCAGATCGCAAGCGCTCGGCTGTGATTGCGGCGTTACGCGCGGCGCAGCATCAAAATCAGGGCTTTCTTACCACCGAGTTGATGGATGCTGTGGCTGACTATCTGTCGTTGCCGCCGATTCAAGTGTACGAAGTGGCAAGTTTTTATTCCATGTTTGAGACCAAGCCGGTGGGTCGGCTGCATGTATCGGTTTGTACCAATATTTCTTGCATGCTGCGTGGTTCTGACAAGATTGTTGACCACGTGGAGAAGAAGCTTGGCATCAAGACCGGTCAAAGTACGCCTGATGGCAAGTTCTATTTAAAGTGCGAGGAAGAGTGCTTGGCTGCGTGTAACAACGCGCCCATGATGATGATTGACCATGTGTACTACGAAAACTTGACACCTGAAAAGGTTGATCAGGTTTTAGAAAGCCTGAAGTGAGCGCAGTCGTGTCACGCCCAATGAACCAAGTCGTGTTTGAAACCTTGCAGTATCCAGAGAGCTGGACGCTGGCCACGTACCGAAAGATCGGCGGTTACTCGGCGTGGGAGAAGATACTGAAAGAACAGACTCCACCGCAGCAGATTATTGAAGAGTTAAAGGCGGCAGGTCTGCGTGGTCGTGGTGGCGCCGGTTTTCCGACGGGAACGAAGTGGAGCTTCATGCCGCGCAATACGCCTGGGCAGAAGTACGCTGTCTGCAATTCGGATGAATCTGAACCGGGTACCTGCCACGATCGCGATATTCTGCGGTACAACCCGCACTCCATCATCGAAGGGATGGCGATCGGTGGCTACGTGATGGGCGCCACGGTTGGTTATAACTATATTCGCGGCGAATTCCTGGCAGAGCCCTTTCCACGGTTTGATGGCGCGTTGGCAGAAGCCTATGCCGCGGGGCTCTTGGGAAAAAATGTGTTGGGTTCGGGTGTTGATTTTGATTTGCACTCGGTCGCTGGTGCTGGAGCCTACATTTGTGGTGAGGAGACTGCGCTACTTGAGTCGCTTGAAGGTAAGCAGGGTAAGCCACGCTTTAAGCCACCGTTTCCGGCGGGCTTTGGTCTTTATGGTCGGCCTACCACTATTAACAACACGCAAAGCTTCGCATCGGTGCCCACGATTTTGCGCAAAGGCGCGCCATGGTTCGCGGCACTCGGTGTCGCAAATTCAGGTGGCACGGCAGTATTTTCCGTCTCAGGTCATGTCAACCGACCGGGCAATTACGAGCTTGGGCTGGGTATTCCGTTTGCAGAGCTCTTAAATGATGTGTGCGGTGGCTTGCGGCCGGGACGCACCCTCAAAGCCGTGATCCCCGGCGGCTCGTCGTGCCCCGTGGTGCCCGGTGCGACGATGCTAGAGTCGACCATGGACTATGACGGTATGAAGAAAGCTGGATCCTCGCTTGGTACTGGCGCGGTCATCGTCATGGATGACACCACGTGCATGGTGAGTGTGCTCGAACGCTTGTCGCGGTTTTACGCTGCGGAGTCGTGCGGGCAGTGCACACCGTGTCGCGAAGGAACCGGCTGGATGAACCGACTTTTAAAACGGATGCTCGCTGGCCAAGGCAAACGCTCAGATTTGGATCTGCTGCTGGATGTCGCGAATCGCATTGAGGGCCATACGATCTGCGCGCTCGGTGACGCCGCTGCGTGGCCTGTGCAGAGTTTTTTAAAGCACTTTCGGCACGAGTTTGAGTACATGATTGATAACCCGGGACGCAGCATCGTTGATGCGTCGTCTGTGCGGGCGGCATAAGGTGGGGTTTGTAAGTTTATGAGCCAAGATGTCGTCAATCTTGAAGTCAATGGCGTTGCGGTGACCGGCCGCAAGGGTCAGATGATTATTCACGTCACGGATGCGACAGATAGCTACGTGCCACGTTTTTGCTATCACGAAAAACTGTCTGTTGCGGCAAACTGTCGCATGTGTTTAGTCGAGGTAGAAAAAGCCCCTAAGCCATTACCAGCCTGCGCCACTCCCATCAGTGAGGGGATGAAGGTTTTCACGAAGTCGCCGAAGGCAATCGGTGCGCAAAAAGCCACGATGGAGTTTTTGCTGATTAACCATCCGCTGGACTGTCCGATCTGTGATCAGGGCGGGGAGTGCGAGTTACAAGATTTGGCGATGGGTTTCGGGCGCGATGCGGCACGTTTTAACGAAGGAAAACGCGTCGTCAAGGACAAGAACTTAGGTCCCTTGGTGTCGACTGATATGACGCGCTGTATCCACTGCACGCGTTGCGTGCGCTTTACCGCGGAAATTGCTGGCTTGCAGGAGCTCGGTACGACTGGGCGTGGCGAGAACTCAACGATTGGCACGTGGGTCGAGAAGAGCGTGACGCATGAGTTGTCGGGGAATATTATTGATTTGTGCCCAGTGGGCGCGCTGAACTCCAAGCCGTTTCGCTATCAGGGACGCTCGTGGGAGATGACTGAGCAGCCAATGGTGTCGCCACATGATGCGGTGGGCAGCAACATGAATGCCCATGTGCGACGTGGTCGACTGATGCGCGTTGTGCCGCGTGTCAACGAGGAAATCAACGAGAACTGGATCGCGGATCGCGATCGCTTCTCTTATGAAGGTATTTATGCGGATGACCGTGCGTTAACCCCGCTGGTGCGTCGCAACGGTGAGCTGGTGCCCGTGGATTGGCAGACTGCCTTGGAAGCCGCTGCAAACGGTTTGCGCGACGTCATTGCCCGCGACGGTGCAAGTCAGGTGGGTGTGCTTAGTCTGCCGAGTGCAACGCTTGAGGAGTATTGGCTCTTGAGTCGGCTCGCGCGTGGCCTGGGTATTGCGAACGTGGACTATCGGCTGCGCCGCCCGGATACGCGCGATCAGGCTGCCGATCCGATCTGCCCGGGCCTTGGTATCCCGCTTGTTGCGGTCGATGCGTTGGATGCGGTTCTAATCATAGGCTCGGATTTGCGTAGCGAGGCGCCGCTTTTGGCGCATCGGGTGCGTACCGCTGCGGTGCGCAATGGCGCGCGCGTCGGCTTGGTGAATCCAGCCGAGTTTCCGATGTTGTTTCCAGTTGCCGGCGCGTTGACAGTGGCGGCAGGCGCACTGGTGACCGAGCTTTGCGTGCTAGCGCGTGCCGTGGCAGAGGTGCTCGGCCAAGTGGTGCCCACAATTGCGCGTGATGCGGCAGCACCAGGGGCGAGTCAAATCGCGTTGGCGAACGCCCTGTGTGGTGCGGGGGCCAAGCGGCTCGTACTCTTGGGGCTGTTAGCAGAACGCCATCCTGCGTTTTCGGATGTGCGTGCGGCGGCAAGCGTGATTGCGACTCTCTTAGGAGCGCACCTCGGGGTGGTGAGTGATGGCGCAAACGCCGCAGGTGCGGCGCTTGCTGGCGTGCTGCCGCATCGCGACGCAGGTGGCCAGCCGAGTCAGCACGTAGGTCTTGCCGCGAATGCAATGTTAAATACGCCGCTGCGTGCCTATCTGCTACACGGCGGTGTCGAGCCTGGACTTGATACGCTTGATATCGGCGCGGGCACGCCAATTGGGCCCGATGCGTTTGTCGTGAGCTTGTCGCCCTTCGCGCCGGAGAGTGTGCGGCGTATTGCGAGTGTGATTCTGCCGATCGGCACTTTCGCAGAAACCTCGGGCACGTTTGTGAATCTTGAAGGTCGGTGGCAAGGGTTTAGTGCTGCGGCGCGTCTGGTCGGTGAGGCACGCCCCGGTTGGAAGGTGCTGCGCGTGCTTGGCAACTTGCTCAGTGTCGCAGGGTTTGACTACGAGTCTTCTGAGGCCGTACGGGACGAGTTGCGGGCGATACTCGGCACGCTGAGCCCCGCAGCGACGAGCTATACAGGGCAGTGGACGCTGCAAGGCCCCGTGCTGGGTGTGTTGATCGACGTGCCGATGTATCAGACCGATCCGATCGTTCGGCGCGCCACCGCATTGCAACAGACGCACGTCGCCGCACGGCCGCTCGTGGCGTATTGAGGAGCGTCGTGAATACACTCATACACTGGTGGAACCTGTTAGGCGCAGATGGGCAGCACCTCGTGGTGATGACAGCGCAGATTGTCGCTGTGATGATGAGCGTCATCGTGAGTGTTGCGATGATGACCTACGCCGAGCGTAAGGTGATCGGATTCATTCAAGTGCGTATCGGTCCGAATCAGGTGCGAATTTTTGGATTACCCTTCCTAAAAGGCCTCGCCCAGCCTTTTGCTGATGTCATAAAGCTGTTGCTGAAAGAAGTCATTGTACCGGCCGAGTCCGATAAGTTTTTGTTCTTGCTTGCGCCACTCATCGCGTTAGTGCCAGCTTTAGCGACGTGGGCTGTGGTGCCATTTTCGCCTGACTTTGTGTTGGCAAAGCTCGATGCCGGCCTTTTATATATTCTCGCGCTGACCTCGCTGGGCGTGTACGGCATTATTTTGGCGGGCTGGGCCGCCAATTCGAAATATGCGCTGCTCGGTGCGATGCGTTCGGCGGCGCAGATTGTGGCTTATGAGATTGCTATGGGCTTTGCGCTCGTAGGGGTTCTGATGGCGGCGGGCAGTCTCAATTTAACCGAGATTGTGCGAGCGCAGTCGCACGGCTATGCGAGTTATGTATACCCATGGCAGGCCGCAGGATTTTTAAGCTGGAATTGGTTTTGGTTATTCCCACTGATGGTGGTGTATTTCATAGCGGGTATCGCGGAAACAAACCGTGCGCCATTTGACGTGGCGGAGGGCGAGTCGGAGATTGTGGCTGGCTTTCACGTGGAATACTCCGGCGCCACGTTTGCCACATTATTTGCGTTGCCAGAATATGCGAACATGATTTTGGTGGCAACCTTGGCATCCGTGCTGTTCTTAGGCGGCTGGCAGTCGCCCTTTGAGGGTTATCTTGCAGCCGACTTGCCGCTGGCAAGCCCGTCATTTTTGTGGTTATTCCTGAAGATTCTCTGTTTTCTCTTCTGCTTCCTGTGGTTTAGGGCGACCTTTCCCCGATACCGCTACGATCAGATCATGCGCTTAGGCTGGAAGGTGTTCATTCCGATTACGCTGATCTGGATTGGGGTGGAGTGCGTCATGGTTTGGTTCAAGGTCGGTCCTTGGGCTCGAGTGTTATAGGAAGCCTTATGCGCGCACTACGTCAATTTGCAAAAACACTCTTTTTAGGCGAGTTGCTGCAGGGCCTGGCACTGACGTTTCGGTATATGTGGAAGCCGAAGTTCACGGTGCATTACCCAGAAGAAAAGACGCCGCAGTCGGTACGTTACCGCGGTTTGCATGCGCTGCGCCGATATCCAAATGGTGAAGAACGTTGCATCGCCTGCAAGCTGTGTGAGGCCGTGTGTCCGGCGCTTGCAATTACCATTGAATCGGATGTGTCAGCGGATGGCACGCGACGTACGACGCGCTATGACATAGACCTTTTTAAATGCATCTATTGCGGTTTTTGCGAAGAGGCCTGCCCAGTCGATGCAATTGTGGAGACGCGCATACACGAGTACCACATGGAGAACCGTGGCGAGAACATCATGAACAAAGACAAGTTGTTGGCGATTGGTGAGCGCTACGAGTCGATGATCGCGGCCGACAAGCTCGCTGATGCGCCTTATCGTTAATATAGAAAGGTAGCACGCGTGTTAACGACCATCCTTTTTTACGTGTTTTCAGCAGTGCTCGTTGGGGCGGCGCTTGGTGTGGTCCTGTCCCGCAATCCGGTGCATGCGGCCTTGTGCCTTGTGCTTGCGTTTTTTAATAGCGCGGCGCTCTGGTTACTGCTCGAAGCAGAATTTCTCGGGATTGTGCTCGTGCTCGTGTACGTGGGCGCGGTGATGGTGCTTTTTCTCTTTGTCGTAATGATGTTGGATATCAACGTCGCTCAGTTGCGTGAGGGGTTTACGCGCTACGCGCCCTTAGGTGCAATGGTCGCGTTGCTAATGATTGGTGAGATTGTCTATGCCGTGTGGTTTCGCCAGTTAGGTGTGAATCTGGCGGGGAGCGCTCCAGCGCTTGCGCCCGGCTCTAATACGGCGGCACTCGGTGAGCTGCTGTATAGCAAATATATGCTGCCGTCGGAACTCGCGTCGGTGGTGCTGCTCGTGGCCATTGTGGCGGCCATTGTGCTGACCCTACGGCGTCGGCCGAACCTAAAACAGCAAGACATCAATGCGCAAGTGGCAGTGCGTAGCATTGATCGGGTGCGCATCATGAAGGTGGATTCGGTGACACGCTCATGATTGGGTTACCACATTTTCTGGTCCTTGCCGGTGTGCTATTTAGCATCGCAGTCGCGGGAATCTTCCTGAATCGGAAGAACCTGATTGTGCTTTTGATGTGCATTGAGCTCATGTTGTTGGCGGTTAACTTTAACTTTGTGGCGTTTAGTCGTTTCTTCGGCGACCTCGATGGCCAAATCTTCGTGTTCTTTATCTTGACGGTGGCGGCTGCTGAGTCTGCTATCGGCTTGGCCATTTTGGTTGTGCTGTTTCGTGAGCGACGCGGCATCGATGTCGAATCGCTCAATCGCTTGCGGGGCTGAACGATGCAAAGCATGTACATTGCCGTGGTGTTAGCGCCCCTGATCGCCAGTATTCTGGCGGGACTACTTGGCCGCGTGATCGGTCGTGTGGGTGCGCACAGCGTGACCATACTGGGTGTGGCGGTCTCGTTTGTCTTGTCTGCCTTGATCTTTAAAGGTCAGGCCTTTGATGGACAGCCACCCTTTAACGGCGCCGTCTACACTTGGCTGGTCAGTGATGGCATTACGATGCAGATTGGGTTTTTGATTGATCACCTAACGACGTTGATGATGGTGGTCGTGACCTTTGTGTCGCTCATGGTGCATATCTACACCATCGGCTACATGCATGACGATCCTGGCTATCAACGATTTTTTGCCTACATCTCGCTGTTTACCTTTGCGATGCTGATGCTGGTGATGAGCAATAACTTTCTGCAGCTGTTTTTTGGCTGGGAAGCGGTGGGGCTTGTCTCGTATCTGTTGATTGGTTTTTGGTACACCCGCCCTACGGCGATTTTCGCCAACATGAAGGCGTTCTTGGTCAATCGGGTAGGGGATTTTGGGTTTGTGCTGGGTATCGCTGGCATCGTCTACCTGACCGGTTCGCTCGATTACCAGACGGTGTTTGGGATGAAGCAGGCAATGGCGCAGCACAGCTTTGCCCTGTTTGAGGGCCAGCCGTTTAATGCCATGACGGTGATTTGTATTTGCCTCTTTATCGGCGCCATGGGCAAGTCGGCGCAAGTGCCGCTGCACGTCTGGCTACCGGACTCGATGGAAGGGCCGACGCCGATTTCTGCACTGATTCACGCGGCGACTATGGTGACTGCGGGTATTTTTATGGTGGCGCGTATGTCGCCATTGTTTGAGCTCTCCGATACGGCGCGTTCGTTTGTGCTTATCATTGGTGCCACGACAGCGCTCTTTATGGGCTTTTTGGGTATCGTCAATAACGATATCAAGCGCGTGGTTGCCTACTCAACGCTGTCGCAGTTAGGGTATATGACGGTGGCGCTTGGTGTGTCGGCCTATGGGGCAGGCATTTTTCATCTGATGACGCACGCGTTCTTCAAGGCGCTGTTATTCCTCGCCGCTGGGTCGGTCATCATGGCGATGCACCACGAGCAGGATATGCGCCAGATGGGTGGCTTGCGGAAGTACTTGCCGATCACCTACGCCACAAGTTTGATCGGGTCCTTGGCGCTCATTGGGTTTCCAGGCTTTTCGGGGTTCTTCTCAAAGGATGCCCTGATTGAGGCGGTGGGGGAGTCGCACTTGAATGGTGCCGGCTATGCCTACTTTTGTGTGCTCGCTGGCGTGTTCGTGACGGCGCTGTATAGCTTTCGCATGATCTTTATGACGTTTCACGGGCCGGAGCGTATGGATCAGCACACCCGCGAGCACTTGCACGAAAGCCCGTGGGTAGTCACCGTGCCGCTCATCTTGCTGGCGATTCCGTCCGTGCTGATCGGCTGGGTTACGGTGGGGCCGCTGCTGTTTGGGGGTTACTTTGATGGTGCGATCGTCGTGGCGCCTGAGCACGATGTTCTTAAAGAAATGGGCGCTAATTTTGAGGGGCCGGTTCAATTTATTTTGGAGGCCTTCCGTGCGCCTGCGCTGTATTTGGCGGCGGCTGGCGTCTTGAGTGCCTACGTGCTGTATTTGGTTAAGCCCGAGATGCCCGCGAAGATTCGTGCGCGCGTGGAGCCGTTGTATCGCGTGCTGGATAACAAGTACGGGTTTGACTGGTTCAATGAGCACGTGATTGCAGCGGGGAGCCGCTCACTCGGCAAACTGTTTTGGACCATTGGCGATGAGACCTTGATTGATGGGGCGTTGGTCAACGGTTCGGCTCGCGCCGTCGAGTGGACCTCCGCGCTTGTGCGACATGTGCAGTCCGGTTACCTGTACCACTATGCGTTTGCGATGATCATGGGTCTTGCGGCGCTGCTCGCCTATTTGCTGTTCCACACGTGACAGGGTTTACCGGAATATTTGATATGCAGATAAGCTGGCCCATTTTAAGCGTACTGACATGGCTGCCCATCCTAAGTGGCGTGCTCGTGATGCTCGTCGGCGAGCGCCAGGTGGGCGTTGCGCGATGGTTAGCGCTATTGAGTTCTTTAGCGGCTTTAGCAATCAGTGTGCCGTTATGGCTGTCGTTTGACACCGCGAGTGCAGCTTTACAATTCGTGGAGCGGGTGGCGTGGATCCCGGGGCTGCATGCGGAATATTACTTAGGCATCGACGGAATTGCGCTCCCTCTCATTGTACTCACCACATTTTCAACGGTGCTGGTCATCATTGCCGGCTGGACGGTCATTGAGAAACGACCGAGCCAGTATTTTGCGTCCTTCTTGATCATGGAAGGCCTAATGGTAGGTGTCTTCTCAGCCGCTGATGGGCTCTTGTTTTATGTGTTTTGGGAAGCGATGCTGATTCCGATGTTTATTATCATCGGCGTGTGGGGTGGTGTGCGCCGTGTGTATGCCACCATCAAGTTTTTCCTGTACACCTTTTTGGGATCAGTCCTCATGTTGGTCGCACTGGTCTACATGTACTTGAAAACGGGTAGCTATGAGCTCGCGGCGTTTTACCGCTTGCCGCTCACCATGCCAGAGCAGACGCTGATTTTTTTAAGTTTCTTCGCGGCATTTGCGGTCAAGGTGCCCATGGTGCCAGTACACACGTGGTTGCCTGATGCGCACGTGGAAGCGCCCACCGGGGGCTCGGTGATCTTGGCTGCGATCATGCTCAAAATGGGTGGCTATGGCTTCCTACGCTTTAGTCTGCCGATTACACCGGATGCGTCGCGCTCGCTTGACTGGTTGGTCATCGGCCTGTCGCTGATTGGTGTGGTCTATATCGGACTCGTCGCGCTTGTGCAGCAGGACATGAAGAAGCTAATCGCCTATTCGTCGATTGCGCACATGGGCTTTGTGACCTTGGGTTGCTTTGTCGGCTATGAGATCGTGGCAAGCACTGGTAGCGTGCAGGGCGCGACCTTGGGATTATCAGGCGCCATGGTACAGATGATTTCGCATGGGCTGGTGTCAGGCGCGTTGTTTTTGTGTGTGGGTGTGCTGTACGACCGGTTACACACACGCCAAATTAGTGCGTATGGCGGCGTCATTAACGCAATGCCCATCTTTGGCGCCTTTATGGTGCTGTTCTGTATGGCTAACGCAGGTTTGCCAGGCACGTCAGGCTTTGTCGGTGAGTTCATGGTGATACTCGCGGCGTTTCGGGCGAACTTCTGGTTTGCGTTTGTGGCGGCCACGACACTGATCTTGGGTGCCGCTTATACCTTGTGGCTTGTGAAGCGCGTGGTCTTCGGTGAGGTGGGGAACGACGGGGTAGCCTCATTAAAAGATGTCAATGGACGCGAGTTCTTGGTGCTAGGAGTGCTGGCAGTGGCAGTACTCGCGGTTGGGGTGTACCCGAAGCCGCTCACTGATGTGCTTGAGCCAAGTTTGAAGCACTTGGTGTCGCTTATGATGCTGAGTAAGACGTAAGGAACTGATCCGTCATGACTGCTGTGAGCACATCCTATCTGCACGACCTCACGCTCAGTCTGCCTGAGGTGTTTTTGCTTGGTGCGACACTCGTCGTGCTGTTCGTGGACCTGTTTATTAGTCAGGCGCACCGTCAGTTAACGTATCTACTGAGTTTGCTGACGCTCGTGGGCACTGTTGTTTTGTTGGTTGCAGTACCAGAGGGGCGTCACGTCGGGTTTGCCGGGATGTATGTCACCGATGGCTTTGCGCGGCTGATTAAGCTCATGACCGCCGGTACCGTCGCGGCAGCTTTCCTGTATTCGCGTGACTATCTGATTAAGCGAGGGCTGTTTAAGGGCGAGTACTTTGTGCTCGCACTCTTTGCGACCTTGGGTATTTTTGTCATGGCGTCGGCGGGTAACTTGCTCACGATGTACCTAGGCATCGAGTTGCTCGCATTGTCGCAATACGCGCTCGTGGCCTTTGATCGCGACTCACCGATCGCGGCTGAATCGGCCATGAAATATTTTGTGCTCGGGGCGATTGCGTCGGGTGTGCTGCTTTACGGCATCTCCATCATCTATGGCGTCACAGGCACCTTCGATTTAAGCATGCTGGCGCAGCGACTGGATGCTCATGCACTCACGCAAGTGGGGCTACTGTTTGGGCTTGCCTTCGTCATGGCGGGCGTCGCCTTCAAATTCGGTGCAGTGCCGTTTCACATGTGGATCCCGGATGTGTATCACGGTGCACCCACTCCAGTGACGCTCTTCTTGGGAGCAGCTCCGAAGCTTGCGTATTTTGCACTGAGTTTTCGGGTTCTTGCAGAGGGGCTCGGTAGCATGGCGGGGGCGTGGCAGGGCATGTTGATGGTGCTCGCGGTGCTCTCGATTGCGGTTGGCAACGTGGTTGCGGTATCGCAAACGAATTTGAAGCGCATGTTGGCGTATTCCACGATCTCCAACGTGGGATTCATCTTGCTTGGGTTTTTAACCGCAACACCATTTGGGTATCGAGCGGCGCTGCTGTACACCATCACCTATGTGCTGATGGCCTTAGGCTCATTCGCAATGATTATTTTATTGAGCCGCAAGGGTTTTGAAGCCGACCGTATTGATGACTTTAAGGGCCTCGCGCAGCGCAGTCCGTGGTTCGCATGGATGATGTTGTTTTTTATGGTGGGCACAGCCGGCGTTCCACCATTCGCGGGATTTTTTGCGAAGCTCTATGTGATTCAAGCTCTGGTCGAGGTGGGCTTTACTTGGCTTGCGGTAGTGGCGGTGCTGTTTTCGGTCGTGGGGGCTTTTTATTACCTGCGCGTGGTTAAGGCGATGTTCTTTGACGCGCCAGCGGACGACGCTCCCATCGGCGGAGCGTTTAGCTTTAAGGTGCTATTGAGTTTGAATGGGTTGGCCGTGCTCGCGCTGGGGCTCTTTAATACGCCGCTCGTTGAGCTTGTCGCCAAAGCCTTACGCTGAGCGCGATTTGCTCAGACACCCTGATAGGGGTACAATGCCTGACCCTACCGGTGCGGGGTGGAGCAGCCTGGCAGCTCGTCGGGCTCATAACCCGAAGGTCGTAGGTTCAAATCCTACCCCCGCTACCAATTTACCTCATAAAAACAACAACTTGAAAGAGCTAGGCTCTCTCAAAAGTCCTTAACCGTTGAGTTAAGTACTCTGCCAACCGACATAGGTTAGCGTCCATCGTTAGGGCTACTCCGATTACTGACTCTATTTTAGGGTACATCTGGCTGAACCAGTTATCTCGAGTCAGGTCAATCAGTTGAAATTAATGCCATGTTGTTTTTCAAATCTTCTTGCCGAGGCTAGTGGTTACCTCGAAGCTGGCATTCCTTCGGTTAGCAGTGCGGTATTTTCTACGAATAACTTAAATCAAAAACCAACCGGACGGAGTCGCTGAAAACGAACATCAGCGACCGCGGATCGTCGCTAGCGCGTAGGACACGTCGTTCACGGGTAATTTCATTAATTCGTGCAGGCGTGATCTGCAAAGCGCGCGCAAGGGCAGTGCTCGACAGTCCAAACCGGACCATGAGCCCTTTGGCGTGCCTGTGTAAAGGACATACTGAGAGTTTTATTCGTGCATCGGTAGCCAAGCATCTCCACCAGCCCTCTTTATTTCTTACTGTGTAACAGATAAAGCGCCTCGCGAGACAGGCTTTTACTATGTCCGCGCACGCCGTCAAGCGACCCGTAAACATCCATCGCGCGTCTTGCTCGCGTTCGACGTACAATTTGACTATGGCGTTCAGCGTCCACGGCCTATGGGTCGGTGGTTCGATGGATGCAGAGTGTTTTCTCAAACAAGTGTAGCCGTTCTTTTGACCTGTCGTGGTGCATTGATGAGTCATTCGCTGTTTCCGCCAACACGCGAGGCGGCACTTGAGCGGCTGCGCGACTTTATTCCAAATGCCGGTGCCCGCTACACTCAGGGTCGCAACACGGACGCGGGTCCCGATTCGCCGTCTGCCACGTCAAGACTGTCGCCGTATCTGCGACGACGTATCGTCACCGAGGAACAGATCATCACCGCTGTCTTGGCTGCGCACTCGTTGCAGGCGGCGGAGAAGTTCGTGCAGGAGGTTTTGTGGCGCACCTACTGGAAGGGGTGGCTCGAACTGCGTCCGTCGGTCTGGGCCCGCTTCTTAACGGCGCGGGATTGCGCAGCCGTGGTCGATGCGCGGGCTCTGACTGATGCCGAGGCGGGTCGAACGGGTATCGAGGGCTTTGATGACTGGGCGCAGGAACTGCGCGAGACGGGGTATCTGCACAACCACGCTCGGATGTGGTTCGCCTCGATCTGGATTTTTACGCTACGCTTGCCCTGGGCGTTGGGTGCTGATTTTTTCTTGCGGTATCTGCTCGACGCCGACCCAGCGAGCAACACGCTCTCGTGGCGATGGGTGGCGGGGCTGCAGACCGTTGGCAAGACCTATCTTGCCACCACAGATAACATCGCCCGATTTACGAACGGACGTTACGCCCCTAGAGGGCTCGCGCGCGAGGCCATCGCTTTAACCGAGGCCCCGCTGCCGGTGCAGCCGTTGAGGGTGCTCCCATCCTCCCATTGTGCAACGCCGGCGCTGCTGCTTGTTACCGACGAGGACATGGGGCCTGAGTTTTTGCTCGACCATCGATTAGCAATCCGCGCCGCAACAATCGTTGTCGATCAGGACCTGCACTCGGGCGATAAGGTGCGGGCCTTTGTTGCATCGGCTGCCAATGATTTGGCGACGCGGCTGCGAGAGGTGCTGGACGATCGGGTGACGGTGAGTGGACCGCTCGATGCGCCGACCCTGATCAGCGCGGCCCATGCGGCTGGTGTGGATCGCATCCTCACAGCCTACGCACCGGTGGGTCCGCTCGCCGACCGACTGGCCGATGTGACTGCGGCGGTGGCCAAGGAGGGGATCGTGCTCGAGTGGGTGCGTCGCGACTGGGATGCGCGCTTCTGGCCGCACGCGAGCAAGGGTTTTTTCGCATTCAAGGAGCGTATCCCGACGCTCCTTGGGGAGCTGGGGTGTTAGCGGCGCGTCCTTTGCAGGTCGTCTGGTTCAAGCGTGACTTTCGGGTGCATGACCATCGGCCACTGGCTCAGGCGATTGAGGCGGGGTACGTGTTGCCGATTTACATCGCCGAGGTTGAGTTTTGGAGTCAGCCAGATGCGTCGGGTCGGCAGTGGGAGTTTGTCGCCGAAAGTCTGCAGGAGCTGCAGGCGACACTGACAGCTCTAGGTCAACCGCTGTGCGTTGTGATGGGCGACGCGGTCTCGGTGTTTCGGCGATTACACGCTCGACACGGCATCGCTGCCCTCTGGAGTCACGAGGAGTCAGGCAACGCGTGGACGTACGCTCGGGACCGGGCAGTGCGAGCATGGGTCAAGGACGCCGGTGTGCCGTGGCATGAGCTCCGGCCATTTGGTGTCATTCGGCGCTTGCGATCGCGCGACGGCTGGGCGAAGGCCTGGGATCAGCAGATGGCCGAACCTTTAACGCCGGCCCCGGTTGCACTGCATCCTCTGACTGGCGCTTGGCCCACACGCATCCCTACAGCGGCAGAGTTGGGTCTTTCACCCGATCCTTGTACGCGCCGTCAATCGGGTGGCCGGTCCGCGGCCGTGCGCACGCTACGCAGTTTTCTTAACCAGCGCGGTCGGGACTACCGCTTTGAGATGTCGAGCCCGGTCACGGCGTTTCGAACAAGTTCACGGTTGTCGCCGCACCTGAGTTGGGGCACGGTCTCGATGCGCGAAGTGGCCCAAGCCACGTGGGCGCGACAGGCAGCGCTGGCCGCTTCGGACGATCCCGTCTCCCGGCAGTGGCGAGCGTCGCTCACGTCGTTTCTCGCGCGACAGCACTGGCACTGTCATTTCATGCAAAAACTTGAGGATGAGCCAAGGATCGAGCGTGAGAACTTACACCAAGCCTACGATGGGCTTCGGCCCGACGTGGCGGATCCGTCTCGGTTGGCCGCCTGGACGGCAGGCAACACGGGCTTTCCATTCATTGATGCGTGCCTAAGAGCTCTCGACGAACACGGCTGGATTAACTTTCGGATGCGCGCGATGCTGATGTCATTTGCGAGCTACCACCTCTGGCTGCCTTGGCGAACGACGGGTTTGCACCTCGCAAGGCAGTTTGTCGACTACGAGCCCGGCATCCACTGGTCGCAGGTGCAGATGCAATCAGGGACGACCGGGATCAACGCGATGCGAGTCTACAATCCGGTGAAGCAGGGTTTTGATCAGGATCCGAACGGCAGTTTCGTGCGCTCCTACGTACCGGAGCTTGCGGATGTGCCGGATGAGTATCTGCATGAGCCGTGGCTTTGGCCGGGTGCTGACCATTTGGCTTACCCCCATCCGATTGTCGACCATGTTGCTGCAGCCCGCGCGGCTCGTGATGCGGTCCATGCGGTGCGGCAAGGGGCGGATCACCAGCGGGCGGCACGGCAGATCGTCGCCAAACACGGCAGTCGTAAGGCGGGTATCCCGCTCAGGAGTCGTACGACGAAGCCGGCGCTCGACGCGCCTGCAAACCCCCAATTACAGATTGAGTTCTGATCGATTGAGGCCTTACCTGACCGCGCAGGGTGGGGGCGCCCCGATACTCGACACGCGAGTCGCGCCGCTCATGCGTCGCGCTAGATCATGTTTAGCCGCCCGTGAATGCCATCGCAAGATAACAAAGCGGGTGACGACAAGTGAATGACTGAGTGACTGACTGACTGAGTGACGGATGACCCACCAGTGCCCACTTTTTTGTGTGAGTGCCATGCTGCGACTGATCGGCTCGGCCGGTTAGCGCGTGCTCGGCGTTTTTCTATCCTTTGTAGCGCAGCATCAGAGCGGTCACATCATCCGATTGTGCAAGTCCTGCTGAAAAGCGCTCAAGCTCAGCATTCAGCGCCTGTAGTGTCTCTGTAGGGGAGACGGCTTGGCATTCCTGGATAAATTGCAGCAGTCGTTGATGACCAAACTTCAGTCCGTCAGGCGCAAAACGCTCCGCGATCCCGTCGGTCACGAGCAGTAGCGAATCTCCCGGTTGGAGTTTCACTTCAAGATCCCGGTAGCTTGCCTCGTCCAATAAACCGACAAGCGGTGAGCCGCGCTCAGTCAGATACTCGACGCTACCATTGGCGCGGCGCAGGTAGGGCATGCTGTGGCCACCATTGCAAAAGACAAAGGTCCCGCAAGTTACATCCAAAATGCCATAGACCAAGGTCACAAATAATGACACTTGATTGCGTGTTCCGAGTAATTCGTTGACTCTAGCTACACAGTCTGCGGGAGACCTGTGCTCTGGCGCGACGTCCTGAAGGATGGCCCGGACTAACATCATGAAGAGTGCAGCGGGAACACCCTTGCCACTGACATCAGCCACGACCATCGCCAGCCGATGCTCATCGAGTGTAAATAGGTCGTAGAAATCGCCGCCAATCATGCGCGCCGCTTTCATGAAGGCATCACCGTCATAGCGGTGATCTACCGGGAACTGCGCAGGTAGAATCGACTGCTGGATGTTACGAGCGACCTCAAGCTCAGCATCAATCTGCAGCTGCTTCTCAAGTAAGTCAGCATTGGTACGCTTTAGCTCGAGCGTGCGCTTAGCGACTTCCGCTTCCAGTCGTTGTTCGGAGGCGAGTAGCTCAGCATTAGCTTGCTGTAATAATGCCGATTGGGCGCGCATCAGGATGTCGACTTCCAGTAGATACGGGGAACCATGTCGCATCACGATAACCGGCTCATAGGCCATCGCCGGCTCGCGGGCTAAGGCCGTTCGTGAGCATTCGGAGACCGTCGTGTCTTGCGAAAATACGAGCGGGCTTGCATCGACGAGGTTAAGTTCAACAAGCTTGTGTAAAGACGCTTTGGCAAATAAATCACGAGCGAAGCGACGACTTAATGCAGCCGCTAGACGACGTCTAGAGAGGATTCCGATAATGGCCTCGTTGTCACGGATGATGCACCCAGGCCACGTATGGGCCACAGCAAGCAGCTGCTCGAGTTCTAGGACGTTAAGGTTTGCCTCGACCGCCGCATCGGCTAAAGGCAGCTGGCCGAGCGTTTGGCATAGCTCTGTAGCCGGCGATGCTGGCTCTGGGTTGCTCTGCATGAGGAAAAGCTGATCTTTATACTCGTACGCGCCTGTCGGTTCAGTCACGGCTCATCCACGTCACTTGAGCTCAAGCGGTCCGGCAGATGAGGGGCTTGGGCCATGCTCATAGAGCCGGTCCGCTGGGTATTCAGACGCCGGCGTCGTATCAGGGAGGCTGAATTTGAACATCAAGTTGTTGAGGTTGTCACAACGTTGATAGCTCATATGTTTTGAAAAGCGACGCATCAAGTTGATGCCATTGCCACCGACACTCGCATTCAGTGCAGTTGCCTGGCTCGGCGGTGTCACCGTTAACGGATCAAACTCCTCACCACGATCTTCGACCATTAACTCGATGGAATGGTCAAGGTGTTGCATGACCAGACGGACCGTCGTATCAGACGCTGTGGTATGTCCGTGGCGCCGACCGACGCCGTGGATAACAATGTTAAGAAACGATTCCTCGCAACACAGTCTGATCGCAAAACGGGTTGCGTTCGGAATCCTCCATTCCCGTGCGAGATGTTCGACCCACCGATCGACGGTGTCGACGGCGCGCATTTCACTTTCTACCACCAGGGACTCTGTCACGCAGGGATCCTTGAAAAAAAGTCGGTCTTCAGGCCGTGCGCTGGGCTAACGCCGCATTGAGGTCGTGAGTGATCTCCATGAGCGAATCAACACCACTGCCAATAAGTACTTGCTCAACTTCAGGCGTTGGTTTCAAAATAATCATTTGCCCCGACTTACGTTTTAGCGCTTTCGCAGCGATCACAAGCGTCCTGATACCCATGGATGCTAGAAAATCCACTTTTTCGAAATCGACGACGACGACGTTCGCCGCACCAACAGCTGCATTAAAGTGCAGGTCTATCGCCTCTGTGCCGCTGGCGTTCATCGAGCCGATCAAGGTGACTTTGACAGCCTGGTCGTTTAACGCTTCCGTGATTATCTGCATAGACTGCCTCTTATTTGCGCGTAACCCCACCGCCCACGGTAATAATCTTATGTTGCATAATTATGACTTAACGTGGCTAAAGTGCTGACGTCGCACCAAGTCGCTACTCGCTGACTCAGGTTATGTCTTAAAACGCACACAGTGCCGGCGCTAGGCCGCTCGGCTGATCCGACTGCGGATCGCGCGATCGGTAGCAGACTGACCGACCTGCTTTAACTGGTCCAGCTCTGATGTCTGTTACGCAGCGATCTGAGTCTCGCTTATTTTCTTCACTGTCGTCAAACGCACCACCGTCGTCTCAGGTGCAGGTGGCCTATAGCCCAGTGCGCTATGCGGCCTGATTCGATTGTAATGCCATCGCCACTGCTCGATGATGACCTGAGCTTCTC
>CAIKZZ010000005.1 GCA_903832085.1 uncultured Pseudomonadota bacterium
GCGAATATAACGAGGAAAGACCGAAGAAAGCACTTGGCGGTATGACCCCTGCCGAGTACGCGAGACAAATGACCAAAAAAGCAGATATATTAACCGTCAGACTCTAGATGCCCTCAGGACTCAAACAGGGGGGACGTCGGGTGCTAACGTGAGTATGCGTGCTGGGCAATAAGGAGCTGAATATCGTGAAAACGTCACTGCATCATTCGCCACGGCGTCTTAATAGGCCTCTAGCAGCATTCATTTCTTCAGCGCTCGCGACAAGCGCCGCGCTTGCTGATCAAACGCCACCGGCCGCTGCATCGGGGTCTCTGGACGAAGTCGTCGTCACTGCGCAAAAACGCTCTGAGAACCTTCAAACAGTTCCCATCAGCGTGCAGTCGATCGACTCAAAGCATTTAGAAGACTTGCTGGTGACAAGCTTCGACGGCTACGCCAAGTTTCTGCCCAGCCTGTCTGTACAGACATACGGGCCTGGCCAATCAAATATCTATGTCCGCGGGGTAACCAATGGCAGTGATGGGCTCAAAGTTGGCTCACAGCCCCTCGTTGGTCTGTATCTGGATGAAATGCCCGTAACCACAATCGCCAACAATCTGGATATACACATCTATGACATTGAGCGCGTAGAGGCATTATCGGGGCCACAAGGAACACTGTTCGGCTCAAGTTCCATGGCAGGTGTACTACGAATTATTACGAATAAACCGAACACTGCTGAATTTTCTGCTGGGTATGATCTGACAGCCAATACTTACACCGGCGGTGGCCCCGGCGGCAAAGTCGAGGGTTTCGTCAATATACCAATTTCAGATAAAGCCGCAGTGAGATTGGTTGCGTTCAGCGAACGGGATGGCGGATATATCAACAATACTGCCAACAACACCGAAACCTATCCGACATCGGGTATCCGACGAGACAACACGGCATTAGCTGAAAAGCACTACAACACCATTACCACCAATGGCGGGCGCGCCGCGCTTAAGTACGATTTATCGGACAGCTGGACCATCAGCCCAACCGTGATGGCCCAGAATCAAAACGCCAGTGGTAGTTTTGGCTACACACCCAGCACCGGCGATCTGAGCGCCTCGCGCTATTCAGGGGAATCCAATCAGGATCAGTGGTGGCAGACCGGCTTGACCGTCCAAGGCAAAGTCTGGGATCTGGATCTGACCTATGCTGGCGGCTATCTACATCGTACCGTTGATAGCAAAATTGACTACTCGGACTATTCTTATTTTTATGACCGCTCTTACGTTAATACATCGACACCTACTTTTTTCGGTGACAACTTTCGCAACAACAACGGCGACCTAATCAGCCCAGCTCAAACTGAAGTCAGCCATGATCTATTCACAAAACAGTCGCATGAGCTTCGTCTAACGAGCCCGAAAGACTGGTTAATTCATGGGGTCGTCGGCGTCTTTATGCAACGCCAAACCGATCGAACCCGTAGCGCTTATCTCGTTAATGGGCTTGCGGATGCGTACTCCATCAGCCACTTACCCGGTGTCAACTACCTAGACTCACAAGTTCGTACAGACCGCGATCGAGCAGTGTTCGCCGATATCGGCTATAACCTCACAAGCAAACTAGCAATCACCGTAGGACTACGTCAGTTTTCGTATGACAACACCGTCTACGGATTTTTTGGCTACAACGGTAAGCCCACCTATGATGGTTATACACATGCCAGCGGCGAACAGACTTGCTACGCGGGAACCCAATCGTCGAGTGCGCCGTGGCCGTGTGTCAATATTGATAATCGCGCCACGAAGACGGGCAGCACATATCGATTGAATGTAACTTACCAGATCGATCCAGATCACATGGTTTACACGACTTGGTCGACAGGCTTTCGGCCCGGCGGGGTAAACCGTGTCAACGACCGCCCCCCCTATCAGGCTGATTACCTGACCAATAATGAGGTGGGCTGGAAAACGGAATGGTTCGCGCATCGCCTGCGCTTTAATGGAGCACTATTTTTTGAGCGCTGGAAAGATATGCAATTTGGAGTCACGGGCCTGAATGGCATTAGTGAAACGGCCAACGCAGGCGCCTCCGAAATCAAGGGAATCGAAAGCGACTTAACGTGGGTTGTGAGCGACAAACTCAACATTAGCGCATCGGTCACTGCACTCAATGCAAAAGTGACCACGAATGCATGCAATTTCCCGAGCCCATCAAATGGCTGCACTGAACAAAACATCATTTATAACGCTGATGGCAGTGTCGCCTATCAAAAAGATAACTCGGTACTGGCACCAGCTGGCTCAAGGCTGCCCTTATCGGCAAAAATCAAGGGAAATCTGATTGCCCGCTATGCTTTCAAAGTGCAAGACATCAACGCGCATGTACAAGCAGCAATGGTCGCGCAGACCCGCGCATTGCCGCAGCTGCAAGTCGACTTTGAACAGATCATTGGCGAACAACCTGGCTACGCGAGCTTTGACTTGTCGGGTGGCGCTCGCGTCGGCAAGTGGGATTTAGAGCTGTTTGTACAAAATGCGTTTGATAGCCGTGGCCAGGCAACCCGCTATACCTCGTGCGCACCCACCAGCTGCTCTCTGATTTATGTGATCCCAATTGCTCCACGACTTGTTGGTATTACGGTTGGACAGAAGTTCTAGCCAGCCCGTCAAGTGGATCCTGTTGCGCGTTATAGATCGCGCGCGACTCGAAACCCTAAATCTGACTGACGCAGTCCTTGTAACTCTGCGCCGCGGGCACTAGCCCGCGTTTCGGCAGGCCTAGTGGCCCACGAGCCACCGCGAACGCCCCGCAGCTCACAGCCACCAGCCCACTGCCACGCTCGTCCGTCAGCCGGTCGGCCGCGGTAGCTTGTCGTATAGCAGTCTTGTAGCCACTCACGCACGTTACCCAACATATCAAACAGGTCAAACGCATTCGGCTTGAAAGTGCCGACTGGAGCCGTATAGAGGAAGCCGTCGTTGCACCGCGCGTTTGGGTAGCTAAAGCCAAACTCCGCTACTGCCGACGCATCGTAAACATTGGCGTAATCACAGGCTAATGACAACAACGATCCCTCGTCCGAATCATGAGCACCAAAATACCGTGGCGTTGATGTGCCGCCCCGTGCGGCATACTCCCATTCGGTCTCTGATGGCAATCGGTATACCTTGCCAGTCACTTTACTTAACCAGTCCACATACGCACGCGCGTCGTCCCAACTGACGCAAACCACTGGCTCAAGATCGCCCTGCGGATTTGTAAAACCCGGATTATGCCAGCTTCGATCGGCAAGTCGCGCCCAAGAACCGGCATTCGTCACACGACAATCTCCTTGTGACTGATATTGAATTGCCTCCACGAACACGCGAAACTCTGCAACGGTCACCTCAAATTTTCCGATGGCAAAGGGACGCGTCATAGTCACAGGCAATGCCGGCAACTCGCCACGGGTACGGTCTGCCTCATTTCCTTCATCAACACCGCCAAGCAGAAAGCTACCACTTGGAATAGTCATCAAAACAGGGCATGCAGCACAGTCGCGCAGCTCTGCCGTCGGCGCCGAAGTCGAAGGTGCTGCGTCCTTGTGGTTAATAAACTGCGGATTCGGCGGCTTTTGCCCAAAGGCCACGACGGTATAGAGGCAGAGCAACAAAACGATGCGGCGCATATCAGCGTCCCTCAGGGCGTGTATCAAGATCAAGCGCAATCCGAAAGCCACCATCACCACGGCGCTCTGCTACATCACCCACCTCGCGGTAAGCACTGCGTGCTTGCTCTGCAGGTGACGTCCAACTCCCGCCGCGACGTATGTGTTGTGTGCAGCCACCAGTCCACACCCAAGCGCGCGCATCGCGTGGTCGACCGACATAACTATCTGTCCAACAGTCCTCGGTCCACTCCCACACATTGCCGATCATGTCATACACACCAAACGCATTTGCGCGCAGGGCACCGACGGGCGCCAGATCGGCATAGCCGTCACGGCAATGCACCGCCTCCCAACCGAAGGCATAGCTCTCGTGACTCACGAGGTCATAGATATTGGCGAAATCACACGCATCAGCCGGATTGTCACCCCAGGGCCAGCGTGTGTTGCTACCAGCACGCGCAACGTATTCCCATTCTGCCTCGGAAGGCAGCCGATAGGATTTTCCGGTTTTGTGAGCCAACCACTGCACATAGGCCTTGGCGTCACTCCAACTCACACATGCGGCAGGATGATCGTCTAGCGGCTCACGCGGGCGGCCTGGAGATTCCCAATCGTGACTGCGATCTGCAGCAAAGCGCTTTTTTTCATCGTCCCAAATTAAGCATGGGCTGCGCACGTCGTAACCCGCGTCTTGAATGAATGCACGATATTCACGCCGTGTCACCTCGACTCGACCGATTGCGAATGGCTTATGGATCTTCACAATGACCGCTTGGGACTCAGCGCTAAGCCCCGTAGACCGCGACTCATGAGCAGGCGTGCCCATCACAAATGTGCCCGAAGGAATCCGTACCATCTCTGGGCAGTCGGCACAATCACGGAATTGCGCTGCCGGCTCGGCGGCATGCACGGGTACCGCCCCGCACAAACTGAGTGCGCACACGCTACCGATCAAGGCACGACGGGCAATGACCATCAAGTCACCATTCTTCATCAAGACGTTAATCCCTCAGTTTGATAGGCACAAAAATTGTACTGCCATCACGGCTTATTAATAAGGCGATGCTACGCTTAGATTTTTCCACAAGCGATGACAACTGCTCGGCTGACGCAATACGCTGACCATTCGCGCCGATGAGTACATCACCCGGACGTAAGCCAGCTTCAAGCGCCGGGCCCTCGACACTCTCAACCAACAGGCCGCCGTCAAGACCAGCAGTTCGACGCTCGAGCGCTGATAGCGGCCGTAAACTCAAGCCCAACCGGCCGGAACTGTGATCATCTGACTTAACAGCACCGTTGCCACGACCCTCTTTCAACTCAGCTATCTCCGCGCTGATTTTATGACTCGTGCGATCACGCCACACGTCTAAGGTCACCTGCGTGCCGGGCTTTAATTGCGAAATCGTTGCTGACAACTGCCCCGAACGGTCAATGGCGATACCATTCACTGACAAAATTACATCGCCAGGCTTTAGACCCGCTTTCGCACCAGGCCCATTCGCCTCGACTTGGCTTACCAGCGCGCCGCGTGGACGATCAAGTCCAAAGGAGTCGGCAAGCTGCTGACCCACATCTTGAATTAAGATGCCAATGCGGCCCCGCTGGACTTTACCGGTCTTGATAAGCTGCTCTTTAACATTCATGGCAATGTCGATCGGGATGGCAAACGAAATTCCCATAAAGCCGCCAGTGCGGCTATAAATTTGCGAATTAATACCGACCACTTCGCCGGCCATATTAAATAATGGCCCGCCTGAGTTCCCAGGATTAACTGCCGCATCAGTTTGTATAAACGGTGTGTACTGCCCATCTGGTAGCGAACGCGACATTGCACTGACAATGCCAGCTGTCACACTATTATCAAAGCCAAACGGCGATCCAATAGCAATGACCCATTCTCCTGGGCGCAGTTTGGACGGATCTCCTGTCTTGACCGTGGGCAACTGATTTCCATTGATCTTGATAACTGCAACGTCGGTGCGATGATCGACTCCAATTACCTTGGCGGTAAACTCACGCCGATCTGTGAGCCGCACAGTCACCTCACGCGCTTCTTCAACCACATGGGCATTCGTTAAAATATAACCATCCGGAGTGACGATAAATCCAGAACCCTCCCCTCGAGCCGGTGGCTCAGCACCCCGCGGCTGACCACCAAAACGCCGCAGAAAATCATGCAAGGGGTCATCGGCGTCTTCCTCCTCATCCCCACGTACAGCGTGACCCCGCTCAACCACGCTCACGTTGACGACAGAGGGGCCCGCCTGCGCGACCAGTTCGGTGAAATCAGGCAACCCACGGGTCGCCGCAGCACTGGTTCCTGGGCTCGTCGGCAAAACCACTGGGGCTGGTGCCGTCGCGAGTGGTGCCACACTATTGACCGGCGCACGCTTGCCGCAACCACTGGCTACTGCCAGTAACGACATGCACAAAATCAAGCGCGCCAACGTCATTTTTCTATACATAGGCAATTTCTCCTTCCACACAGGCCCGTCTGCGCTAATAGACAGCGAGCGTCACGCAAAGTTGCGCCGCGCCAACGAAGCATTTGAAACTAGAGCCTATGATATCGCGCTACCCTAGACTCGCGCGCGAAAATGAGGTGGTCGATATCGTCCCGCGCGGCTCCTTTTTATAGGCTGACCGCGCGTTTGCAATAGCTGCGCTTGCTAGTGACCCGACGATTGGGACGTAAAGAGACCTGTCAAACGTCGCGCCTGTACCTCATCCCATAGCGCCTCAGCGCGCTTATCACGGCTTAGCAAGGAGCCTAACAAGACGGCCAAAAACCCCAACGGTATTGAGAAAATCCCAGGATTTTTCAATGCAATCAGTGGCTTCTCAAGCCCCATAAACGATGTTTGCTGACCCTGCACTTTAATGAGATCGGCACGCGCCTTAAGCAGGTCCTTGTCGAGCGAGCCCGCATCCCGTACGGCCTTATCACGCACTGATACATCTTCAGATGCCAGCGCCGCATCGATGAGCGCCCGTTTAGCGGGCCCCTCAGCCAACACCTTGGATGCTGCACTTCGTACAGCAAGAGGATAGGTAAGATTTGGTGACACCAATGTCAGCCCCACCGCGACTGTCGTACCCACAACCATGCCCGCGATGATGCCGGTTGTATTGCAGCGCCGCCAATACAAAGTCAAAATCAGACAAGGAAAGTTAGCACTGGCCGCCACGGCAAACGCAAGGCCAACCAGCGCTGCAACATTCTGACCCTTGGCCGCAATACCGATCGCTATAGCTATCCCGCCCACCGCCAAAGTCGCGACACGTGCTGCGAGAACTTGCTTATGAGCAGGCACTGCGTCGCCTGAGTGTATGACGCCCACATACAGATCATGAGCAATTGCAGAAGCCGACGCGAGCACAAGTCCTGCCACGACAGCAACAATAGTTGCGAAGGCAACAGCCGACACAAAAGCCAGCATAAAATTTCCGAGTAAAGACTCGGGCCCGCCACCAATGAACTGCGCAAGCAATGGTGCTGCCATATTGCCACCGGCATCTACGGCGAGAATATGCTGCGGACCGACTAGCTTTGCGGCACCGAAACCTAAGAAAAGCGTCAGCATATAAAATCCACCAATGATCATTGTTGCCCAAATCACTGATTTTCGAGCAGCTTTGGCATCTGGAACTGTAAAGAAACGCATTAAAATATGCGGCAACCCAGCGGTACCAAACACGAGTGCGAGCCCCAGCGAAATCTGGTCTATAGGCGCCTTAAACAATAGTCCTGGCTCCAGAAAACGCTGACCTAACTCCACCGCCGACATCGTCTTACCACTATCGCCCAGCAAGGCGACAACGCGAGACTGTATGCGTCCATCGAGAACAATATCTTGCATAAATGCCGGCAAGGAAAACCCGTAAGGCATCCATACACAGCAGACTATTACTAGCGACGCAATCACCAGCAATGCGGCTTTGATGATCTGTACCCATGTGGTGGCAACCATGCCACCAAACAGCACATAGCTCAGCATGAGTATGCCAACGACAACGACTGATACCTCGTAATCAATACCAATGAGTGTCTTAACGAGAACCCCACCGCCGACCATCTGCGCTGTTAGGTAGAAGGTCGAAACAGTAATCACAGATAGGGCGCCCGTGATGCGCGTTTTTCTCGGATCATTACGGTAAGCAAGTATATCGGCGAGAGTATATTTTCCGAGGTTGCGGCAGGGCTCTGCAATCAACAACAGTACGGTGATATACGCCACCAAAAAACCCACCGAGTACATAAACCCGTCATAGCCATATATTGAAATTAAACCAGCAATACCGAGAAAAGAGGCTGCTGACAGATAATCTCCCGCGATCGCCCAACCATTTTGTAGCCCAGTAATACTACTGCCGGCGGCGTAAAAATCCTCCGTGGAGCGCACCCGCTTCGCTGACAAGTAAGTGACGTACATTGTCAGCGCGATGACGCTGGCAAAAACTAAAAATGTCACCCACCGGTACGAACCAGCAATTCCACCGGTCGTGCTGGCAGCCTCTGCAGCACTAGAGGCTACGAGCAGCACTGATCCACTAGCGAAGGTCTTCCGGGAAATTGCTCGCATCATGCTGCACCTATCCGGCCAGAGCGCACATCGTCGGCAATAGCCAAAGCCATCCTGTCAAAATCTCTGTTGGCAGTTCGAACATAGTAAATCGTGATGAACCAAGTCATCACAAACTGGCTGAGGGCAAACAGTAGCCCCACATTCAGTACACCCCAGACTTTCAAGCGAAAGACATCCTGAAAATAGGCAGCCGCGATCAGCAACGTCAAATAGTAGGCCAAGGACACTGCCATCAGACTCCATGCAAAGCGTGATTTGCGTTGATGCAGCGCGATAAAGCGGACGTCCTGAACGACGGCACTCCATTGAATCGATTTGGCTGACATGATGCACCCCCCTACCTACGGATTCTGAGGCGACAGTACCTGAGCCATAGCCCCATGACCACTACTATCGCGACACGTTTTGGACGTCGGCTACTCGCGCTATCCATGACCCAGCCCTCACTGTCTAGGCTTCACGTCTCACCACCGATCGGAGGTGAACTCGGAGCCCGATAAGGGTGTAAATCGACGCTCAGGTGTGTGTGTCAGTGGTTGCTGATGGGTTATAGTCTACAGCCCATTATTCACTGGGGCAGCAAAGCGCTGATCGCTGAGGAGCAACACATGGCTGATTCGTACCCAATCAACGCGAACTTTGCGAAGCACGCGCATGTCAACGAAAAGCAGTATCGCGACGACTATGCGCGCAGTTGCGAAAGCCCAGACAGTTTTTGGGCAGGCGTTGGGCAGCGCCTCGATTGGATCAAGCCGTTCACACAAGTCAAAGACGTCTCCTTTAAAAAAGAGGACTTTCGGATCCGCTGGTATGCCGATGGCACACTCAATGTCAGCGCAAATTGTCTAGACCGTCACCTTGCCACCCGCGGCGAACAAACCGCCATTCTTTGGGAGGGCGACACGCCCGGTGACACACGGCGAGTCACCTACCGGGAACTCCATGAGCAAGTATGCCGCTTGGCCAATGCACTCACCACGCTTGGCGTCACCAAAGGCGATCGCATCACGCTATACATGCCCATGATTCCGGAGGCTGCGGTCGCAATGCTTGCGAGCGCACGCATTGGCGCCGTTCACTCCATCGTATTCGGCGGCTTCTCGCCAGAATCGATCGCAAGCCGCATTGATGACTGCCAATCAAAGATCGTCATCACGGCCGACGAAGGCTTGCGCGGTGGACGTAAGGTCCCGCTCAAAGCCAATGTAGATGCTGCATTTCAGCTGCAACCGCTGCCGAGCGTTGAGAAAGTCATCGTTGTACGACGCACTGGCGCTGATATTGCTTGGAACACGAATCGTGACCTGCATTACGAAACACTGCTTGCAGCTGCAAGTCCCGTGTGTCCACCCGTTGCCGTCGGCGCTGAAGACCCCCTGTTCATTCTCTACACGTCAGGCTCGACGGGTAAGCCTAAAGGCGTACTACACACCAGTGGCGGCTATCTTGCCTATGCGGCATATACCTTCCAAACGGTATTCGATCACAAAGACACCGATGTGTACTGGTGCACAGCTGACGTCGGCTGGGTCACCGGACACAGCTATATCGTCTACGGCCCACTCGCTACGGGCGCGACCACCCTCATGTTTGAGGGTGTTCCAAACTACCCAGATGCCGGTCGCTGCTGGGATGTGATTGACAGGCATGGCGTGACGATTTTTTACACGGCGCCTACAGCGATTCGCGCCTTGATGCGCGAAGGCGAGGCTTGGGTCAAAAAACATAAGCGAACGAGCTTGCGTCTACTCGGTAGTGTTGGTGAGCCCATTAATCCGGAAGCTTGGGAGTGGTACTACCATGTCATTGGTGATGGTCGCTGCCCCATCGTTGATACGTGGTGGCAAACCGAGACTGGCGGTATCCTGATGACGCCACTGCCTGGAGCGATGGAGCTTAAGCCTGGATCTGCGGCTAAGCCTTTCTTCGGCGTTCAACCAGCCATTTTGGACACTGCAGGCCTTGCGCAGGAAGGCGTGTGCGAAGGCAGCCTTGTAATTCTGGACTCATGGCCCGGGCAGATGCGTAGCGTCTATGGTGATCATCAACGCTTTTTTGATACCTATTTTTCGATGTATCCGGGCATGTACTTTACGGGTGATGGCGCACGTCGCGACGCTGATGGCTATTACTGGATCACCGGTCGTATTGATGATGTGATCAACGTCTCAGGTCATCGCCTTGGTACAGCCGAAATCGAAAGCGCGCTGGTGGCTCATCCGAGTGTCGCCGAGGCGGCTGTCGTTGGCTTCAACCACGAAATCAAGGGCCAGGGAATCCATGCGTTCGTCACATTAAAAACAGGTATCGACGGCTCAGCTGAACTCACTCAGGAACTGCGTCAAACTGTGCGCAAACAAATCGGTGCTATTGCTGTCCCTGACGTCATTAAGTTAACGCCAGCACTACCAAAAACACGCAGTGGCAAAATTATGCGCCGTATCTTGCGCAAGATTGCCAACGGCGAAGGTGATCAACTGGGTGACACCTCAACGCTGGCTGACCCAGGCGTCATCAAGCAACTGATGGAACCATAAAAGCAAAAACACCTTTAGACGCACTCTGGGTAGCTGGCGCATAGCGCGACTACCCCGAAGTGACTTAGATCGCCACACCCTGCGGGACGAATACAACGCCGTCTTCGTCAACGTAAACCATGTCATTGGGGCGTACCCGCGCGCCAAATAACTCAAGTACACCGTCACGCACACCTTGACCACGCTTCTCACTGCGGCGCGGCTGTACGCCTAACGCCATCACGCCGAATGCCAACTCACCCAAGACCACAGAGTCACGAACGCACCCGTTGACGATCACGCCAGCCCAACCACTGTCCCGCCCCGCTGCCGCTAGCACATCGCCTACAAGTGCGCATCGCAGGGAAGCGCCTCCATCCACCACCAGGACCCGACCAAAGCCTGGACTACGCAAAGCTTCCCGGATCAAGGAGTTATCCTCAAAACATTGGAGCGTCGCAACAGTCCCCGCGAAACGTCTCACACCCCCGAAATGGGTAAGCCCAGACGTACAGGCCTCAAATTCTGGATGCGCATCGAGTAAATCTGCTGTTTTTATACTCATTACAATACCTCCGGCCGCCATTTTGCCCCGTGACAGGTGCGCTGGCCATTGAAAAAATACGACTAAATACGAGATGGCACGATACACTGCGCACCGGTTTTTCTGAGGAACACCCATGCAAATCGCTCAAGATGTGGTCGTCGCCATTCACTACACCCTGACAGATGACAAAGGCGAGGTACTCGATAGCTCGTCCGGCGCCGACCCACTAGCCTATATCCATGGGAGTGGCGGCATCATCAGCGGCCTCGAGGAGGCTTTGCTAGGTAAAGTCGCCGGCGATAAGCTCAAAGTGGCCATCCCCGCCGAGAAAGCCTACGGCGCGCATGAACCAGGCCTGATCCAACAAGTGCCAAAACGCGCCTTTCAGGGAGCCGGAGAAATCAAGGCTGGCATGCGCTTTACCGCACAGACCGAGCATGGACCACGTCAAGTTGTGGTCACCCGAGTAGCCGGCGACATGGTCACGATCGATGGCAACCATCCGTTAGCAGGACAAGACCTCAACTTTGATGTCGAAATTATCGAGGTTCGTGCCGCCACTGCGGAGGAACTCGAGCACGGTCACGTACACGGCGCAGGCGGCCACCACCACTAAGACATCGTGCGCATGCGCTTTGGGATCCCAAAGCGCATGCCGCATACGGCCTTAACGTGGCGCGTAGGGCTGATACTTTAAACCCAGGTCGTGTGCCACAGCCTCGTAAGTAATGGCACCGGCATGCACGTTAAGACCGCGCGCAAAACCTGCATCCGCACCTAACGCCTTCTCCCAACCCAGATCCGCGAGCTTGCGAACGTAAGGTAACGTTGCATTCGTCAGCGCAAAGGTGGATGTGCGTGCCACGGCACCTGGCATATTGGTTACGCAGTAGTGCACCACGCCCTCTTCAACGTAGGTCGGCGCTGCATGAGTCGTTGGTCGACTCGTTTCGAAGCAGCCACCCTGATCGATGGCAATATCAACCATCACCGCTCCCGGACGCATCCGCTGCAGCAGCGCGCGGGTCACCAACTTGGGTGCAGCAGCGCCAGCAACCAAAACCGCACCAATCACTAAATCAGCGTCGATCGCTAGCTCTTCGATTGCATGGACGGTCGAAAAAACGGTCTTCGCGCTATTACCAAACTGCGCTGATAGCTCGCGCAGCCGCTTGGCTGAACGATCAAGAATCGTCACGTCAGCCCGTAGACCAACGGCCATTTCTGCAGCATGTGTTCCAGAAACACCACCACCCAAAATAAGCACTTTGGCAGGCGCCACACCCGGCACTCCACCGAGCAACACACCACGACCGCCATTGGCTTTTTGCAATAACGTTGCGCCCACCTGCACAGACATGCGGCCAGCGACCTCGCTCATTGGAGTTAATAAAGGCAAGCTGCCGTCCAAGGCTGTCACCGTCTCATAGGCAATGGCAGTCACGCCAGACGCCACTAATGCCTCAGCCTGTGCACGGTCCGCTGCCAGATGCAAATAGGTAAACAGCACCTGACCCTTACGCAGCATTGCGCACTCGGATGGCTGCGGCTCTTTGACTTTTACAACGAGATCCGCAGCGCTAAAAACGGCACTGGCGGTTGGCGCAATGCTCGCTCCGGCTGCAACGTACTCGGCATCATCAATATCAATACCGGCCCCAGCTCGTGTCTCAACAGTGACTGAGTGCCCAGCGGCGACTAGCTCGCGCACGCCCGCTGGCGTCAAGCCAACTCGGTACTCATGCACCTTCACTTCTTTTGGTACCCCGATACGCATAGCGACTCTCCCGGATGACGACAATCGAGTGGAAACCACACCACTGTAGCGATTCCCAGCTGGTAGTCTCTTGCAAATGCAATGCAACATTTGCTCTAATTACGCAATATTCTGTCTCTAAGTTATATTTTTTAACAAGGTTATTCGAATGTCACTGGATCGTATCGACCGTGCGCTTGTCCAGATGCTGCAAACAGATGGGCGCATGACGAATAGCGAACTCGCCGCCAAGGTCAGCCTCTCGGAGTCTGCCTGCCTACGCCGGGTACGCGCCTTAGAAACATCAGGTCTTATCGAGGGCTATTGCGCCCTCGTCAACCAGCAAAAAGCCGGTTGCGGGGTCAACGTGTTTGTCAGCATTACGTTAGAGCGTCAAGAGCGTACCGAGCTTGCGGCCTTTGAAGACGCTGTGAAAAAAATTCCCGAGATCATGGAGTGCTATCTCATGTCGGGCGCCTACGACTATTTGCTACGCGTCGTGGTTGCAGACACGAGCGACTTCGAGCGGATTCACAGCAAACACCTGACCGGCTTACCCAATGTTGCGCGCGTGCACTCCAGCTTTGCACTACGCACCGTCCAAAAGGCCCAAGCGCTGCCGCTACGCTAAGCCATCCAACGCTAGCCGTGCCACACGCGTGTCAGACGTGCCGCTAGGCCCGTGAGTAATTCATAATGCAGCGTGCCAGCGAGTAGCGCTGCTTCCTCGAGCGGCACGCCACCGCCCAATAAATCGACATAGTCACCCTCACGCAAACCGGGGCCCTCAAGAGAAGTAATATCAATGGTGGTCATATCCATGGAGATACGACCGACTACCGGCAACCGCTGTCCAGCGGCCACGGCAAATCCTCTATTGCCGAGCGAGCGTGGATAACCGTCCGCATACCCTAAATCAAGCGTGGCAATACGTGCGGGCGCACGTGCCTGCCAAGCTGCTCCATAACCCACGCATGTACCAGCAGGTATATCTCGCACTTGCAGCACTCGCGCCTCGAGCCGTACCACGCCCTGAAGCGCGACTCGACGCTCGGCAAACGGCTGCCCGCCGTACAGCGCGATTCCAGGTCTAACGATATCGCCCTGAAAGTCAGGTCCCAGAAAAAGACCTGCCGAATTGCCGATGCTCGTCTGCAAATCGGGGAAATGCGCCCTGATGTCTTTGAACCGAGCCAGCTGTTGGGCATTTAAGGGTTGCTCGGGCTCATCGGCACAAGCCAAATGAGTCAGCAACAAGCAGATATTCAGCGCAGCGCGGGCACTTGCATCGCTGAGTAACTGCACAACATCTGTCTGCCCAAGGCCGGCCCGAGTGATACCTGTATCGACCTGCAACGCTGTGGGAATGGAAACTCCGACTGCTGCCCACTCCCTGACATCCTGCAACGTGCTTAATACGGGTATCAGCGATGCGGTTAAGCACTGAGCCGGGGCACACACAGCGCCTTGCAGCACAAAAATTTTTACCCCCGGCAACGTCTTACGTAGCCGCACGCCCTCATCAACAGTCGTCACGAAAAATGCGTTGCAGCCAAGCCCTGCAAGCCGTGACGCGATAGGTATCAACCCCAACCCATAGGCATCAGCTTTAACCACAGCTGCCACGGCGTTCGGCGCCGCAACCCGCACCAGGTGCGCATAATTGGCCCCGAGTGCACCCAAATCGACATGCAACCGCGCCGAGGGCACATTTAAATCAGCCGCATTCACCCACGCACCTATACCAAACCAAGTAAGACCTCAGTTTACGTCTTTCCGCGATCGGACATCACTCAAACTCTTTTGCCCGGCGCCATCGTCTGCTACGGTGTAGGCATCACCAATCTGGAACTGGGGTGCCACATGAACGCTGCTGCCGAAGCCCGCTTTGACGCCGACAATCTCTACCGCGAAGAAGCCTATACCGACCGCCGGGTGGGATCGATCCGGGCATTAGTCCCCGTGCACAGTGATGGCGCACCAGACACCAGTCGAGCCACTGTGTATGTAGGCCAAATATCTGTCATGACGCCAATGGGCACCCTGCCAATCAGTTTTGAGTTGCCAGGCACCACCCTTAAAGAGGCGCTCGCAGGCTTTAGCGAAGGAGCTCGTATTGCAATGGACGATACCATGCGCGAACTGCAGCAAATGCGTCGCGAGTCTGCATCGTCCATTGTCATTCCTGAGCCAGGCGCAGTACCCCCCGCTGGCGGTGGACGCATACGGATGCCGTAGAAAGCATTGCTGCCATCCATGCTAACGCCCGTTGAATTGGAGGCCTTCAAACTCAGCCTCTGGATCTCGCTCTCAAGCGTACTGTGCAACCTACCAATTGCGATACTGATCGCTTGGCTGATCGGACGGTACCGCTTTACTGGAAGAGCGCTACTAGACGCATGCGTCCATCTACCGCTGGTCTTACCGCCGGTAGTCACAGGTTATTTACTTTTGATGCTGCTCGGCATACATGGTCCTATCGGTCACTGGCTGTACACCACTTTCCAGATACGGCTTGCTTTCACCACAACCGGCGCAATAATTGCCACGGCTGTGATGAGCTTTCCCTTCATGGTACGCGCGATTAGGCTCTCAATCGAAGGTATACCACGCGGTCTCGATGAAGCCGCTCGCACACTCGGCGCGGGGCCGATCGACCGATTTTTCCAAGTCACATTACCTTTAATCGTGCCAGGTATTCTTGCGGGCATGATCACCGCCTTTGCTGCTGGTCTCGGCGAGTTCGGCGCTGTGATCACCTTTGCAAGCAATATCCCAGGCCAAACACAGACCTTACCGCTCGCGCTTTACACAGCGCTCCAGTCACCCAGTGGTGATATAGCCGCCATGCGTATCGCCGGTCTGTCTGTGTTATTGGGATTTATGGGCCTACTTGCCGGCGAATGGATGGCGCGCACCTTACGCAAGCACTACGGCACCGCGTCGTGCTAGAGATTCAATTACGTCATGCACGCGACACATTCGAACTGAATGTCAGCATGCGCTGCCCTACACCTGGCGTCATTGCTCTATTTGGGCCCTCTGGCGCCGGCAAAAGTACGCTCGCTCACATCATTGCAGGACTAATCCCACTTCAAAATGGTTATATCCGCCTAGATGGCCAGACACTCTCAGACTCAGCGCTTGGGATACACCTGAAACCAGAACACCGCGGGATCGGCTATGTTTTTCAAGATGCGCGCTTATTCCCACACTTGAGCGTGTCCGGCAATCTACACTTTGCAAGCAAACGAGTTGGCACCCGCGCCGTCTACGTCTCCTATGATGAAGTCGTCAGCTTGCTGGGCCTTGAAACCCTGTTAGCGCGCCGCGTACACACCCTATCGGGCGGTGAGCGTCAACGTGTGGCCTTAGCGCGAGCACTATTGCTGCAGCCGCGTATGCTCATATTGGATGAGCCCCTTGCAGCAATCGACACGCCTCGGCGTGCTGAAGTGCTTCCTTTTCTAGTGCGACTACGCGATCGGTTTTCCATACCGATGCTCTATGTAAGCCACCAATACGAAGAAGTTCTGCAACTTGCGAGCTATCTTGCTCTGATTGATGAGGGAAAGATTCTAGCCGCGGGTCACCTTAGCCAACTCAGCCAGCTTCAAGCACTACAAAAATATATTGGCCAAGAAGCGATTGGCTCTGTCTTAGATGCCGTAGTTGATGCCGTTGATGAGGGCAGCAACCTGGCGAGTGTCGCACTCGGCGAACAGAGACTACGCTTCTACTTACCAAACAGCGTCCAAGGACAGCGTATTAGAATTCACGTGCTTGCCCGCGATGTAATCATTTCCACTCAGGCGCCGACCGGTCTATCGGTACGGAACGCTATTCTTTGTACGCTGACGCAACTACATGATGAGGCCCCAGATTCTGTGATCGCTACATTACAGTTTGGTCAGACTGCACTGCTTTCACGGATCACGCGCTCAGCGGTCTATGATCTACAACTTAAAGTCGGCGCATCTGTATGGGCACTCGTCAAAGCGGCCTCACTACGTGGTAACTTGCTTTAAACTAAAAGACGTCGCCCTAACCGCCGAGCACGGCAATCAAAGTACGATTCAAGAAACGACTCTTTAAAAAACCTGAAGTTATTTGGGGTTTAAGGCATTTGCCTTTAGAGCAGTCAGCGTCTCTATCAGCTATAATCACGGCCTCATGAGTAGGCCTACGTCTAGGCACACGCCTCCTCTTTTTCCTATTGACGCTAACACACGCTACCTATGACCGACCTGCAAGTGGACTGCGATATTCTAGTAATTGGTGGCGGCATTAACGGCGCCGGAATAGCACGTGATGCCGCAGGCCGCGGATTCAAGGTAATCCTGTGCGAACAGCACGATCTAGCAGCACATACATCTTCTGCGAGCACCAAACTGATCCATGGTGGCCTGCGTTATCTAGAATATGGTGAGTTTCGTCTTGTCCAGAAAGCACTTGCGGAGCGAGAAGTTTTACTCGCTGCAGCACCACACATAAGTTGGCCACTACGCTTTGTCTTGCCGCACGAGCCACATCTACGACCAGCATGGATGATCCGGATTGGGCTCTTCTTATATGACCATCTGTCGCGTCGCCAGACACTCGCTTCATCCCAGGCAATCAATCTGGCGAAGCACCCAACTGGTCAACCATTGCGGCGAGCAACCGGCACTGGCTTTATGTACTCGGATGCCTGGGTCGATGACGCACGACTTGTTATTCTTAACGCCATAGACGCCCGCGATCGGGGCGCGCAGATATATACACGAACGCGCTGCACAACTCTTAAGCGTAGCGGCAATTTATGGCATGCAACCTTGACTGACAGCACCCAGCATTCGACTACAGTTACTGCGCGCAGCGTGATTAACGCAACCGGACCATGGGCTGGGATCTTTTTAGAGAAATGCACGCAGGTAACGGCAAGCCATACGGTACGCTTGGTAAAGGGCAGCCACATTGTCGTGCCGGCGCTGTTTTCACATGACTGCGCGTATCTTTTTCAGAACAGTGATAAGCGCATAGTTTTTGCGATTCCATATGAGCAGCATTACACGCTCATCGGAACCACAGATGTTGATTACGAAGGTGATCCGGCAGATGTGAAGATCAGCACTGCGGAGGAAACCTACCTTTGTGCTGTTGCAAGCCATTATTTTAAGAAGACCGTAACGAGCGCAGATATTGTCTATCGTTACGCTGGGGTTCGACCGTTACTTAAAGATGAAGCATTGGACCCTGCGAGCGTGACTCGCGACTATAGTTTTGAAATTGACACAACTGGCGCGCCTCTTCTGACTGTGCTCGGTGGCAAGCTGACCACATATAGGCGGCTCGCCGAAGAGGCGTTGGCGCATCTGCAACCATTGCTAGCAAATCAAACATCTGGATGGACACATTCGGCACCGTTACCAGGCGGCGATCTAGGCGGAAGCTCCTACCAACAGTTCCGAGATGCGATAGGCCGCGAGTATCCGTCGTTCCCACAGAAGATACTCGACCGGTGGTGCCGAGCCTACGGCTCGAGACTGAAACTGATGCTGCAGGGAGCCCAAACGCTAGCTGAACTAGGTACCGAGGTACTACCTGAGCTGTACAGTATAGAAGTCCGTTATCTCGTCACCCATGAGTGGGCAAAAACAGCGGAGGACATTCTTTGGCGGCGTAGCAAACTAGGATTGCATTTGCCGCCCGATGCCAGCCGCCTGCTCGACCAGTGGCTTGCGACAGAAAAAATCTGAACTGCCAAGTATCGAGCCATACCCGACATATGCCATAAGCGTCGGTTAGAGGTCGTTTTTTTCTGTACCAGTGTTTTTTCTATGGTCTTGCCACCGCGCAAACCAACGTGATGCAAAAGACTCTACAAACTGACCCGCACTTAGTAGCACGAGCGCTAGCGCAAGCAGTGCCCACACGAGGCGAAAATTACCAAGGCCACTTAACATGCCAAGTCCGGCAACAAGCCAAAGCGATGCTGCTGTTGTCAATCCAGTAACATGCGCGCTGTCCGGTCCCCGCATAATCACACCTGCGCCGAGAAAACCAATACCCGTCAGTACGCCCTGCACGACTCGACTCATGTCACCAGAATCGGAGCTACCCACCGTTAGGCTAAGCACTCCAATCGTGATACCGGCAGTGCCTATCGCAACTAGGCTGAAAGTCTTGAATCCAGCAGCCTTGTGGTGCAGTTCACGATTAAGGCCAACGGAGGCGCCGCATAATAACGCTATACCGAGGCGCTCCATCAGATCAGTCAACGTCAGTTCCGAAATTAACATGGTTGGATACTACCCCATGAATACGCCAATTCCCGCCCATGACGTCGCTTAGGTGTATAAATGGTACAGAATTTTGGTTAATTTTCTGCAACATTCGGCCCAGCCAGTTGAGAATGGCGCATGTTAACCTCAATAGCGGTTAAGCGATGACAGCCTTGGAGCAATCATGAAGAGCCAGTCTGCAATTATCCCCCGGCCATTACTAGCACCAGTGCTAGCACTAGTGGTCATGCTAACCACGGCCATAAGCACACTCGGTCAGGCACAAGCTGAGGAATCAGTGGGTGATCCACCAGGCCGCGTGGCACGTGTCAGCCTCACTGCTGGAGCCGTATCACTAGAGCCAGCTGGCACGGATGTATGGATTAGCGATGCACTCAATCGTCCATTCGTGTTCGGCGATAAGCTTTGGGTGGATTCGGGTGCGCGAGCTGAGATGCGTATTGGATCTGCCGCAATCAGAATGGGCTCTGAAACCGGCGTCGAAGCCATCAACATTGACGATCGCACCTTACAACTCAAGCTATCAGCAGGGACGCTCTTACTCCGCATCCGGGCCCTAGATGCACAGGAAACGATTGAAATCGATACAGCCAGCGGTGCGGTTTCTATCATTGAGCCTGGGGAATACCGTCTATTCGTTAATCCGTCGGATGGTGCGCTCACCTTAAGCGTGCGCCGCGGACTAGCCGCAGTTACTACAGGCCGAGAGAATGTCTCTGTACGTAGCGGCAACCAACTCAGGACCTCCGCTGGCTCATCACTTGCACGAGCCGTATTCCAACCACTGGAGGCACTCGATGCACTTGAGCGCTGGTCTCAGGAACGCGACGCGCGTCAAGAACGCTCAGTATCTGCACAGTATGTGTCGGATAACATGATTGGCTACGAAGACCTAGATACCTACGGATCTTGGCGCACTGAATCAGACTACGGAGCAGTTTGGTATCCAACAGTGACCGCCATAGGCTGGGCACCCTATCAGGCAGGCCACTGGGCGTGGATTGCGCCGTGGGGCTGGACGTGGGTTGATAGCGCTCCGTGGGGCTTTGCTCCATTCCACTATGGCCGCTGGATCAACATGGGTGGTCGCTGGGGTTGGACGCCCGGTCCACGGCAATACGCGCCCGTCTATGCACCGGCGCTGGTCGGCTGGATTGGTGGTGTCGGTATTAGCATTGGATTAGCCGATGGGCCACCAATCGGCTGGTTCCCTTTAGGATGGAACGAGATTTATGAACCTCGCTATCCGGTAAGCAACACGTATGTACGCAACATCAACGTAACTAACATTCACGTAACTAACGAATACGTCACAAACTACATCACGACAAACGGGCACTCAAACCATACCGACGGTAACGGTAACCGCTACCGTAACCAAGCCGTGACAGGCGCGATTACGATGACGACCCGCACGGCGTTCACCACAGCACAGCCCGTGCAGCAACATCGTACCGAGCTATCCAAAGATGTGCTTACACGCAGCATTGCAAACACACAAGCTCCAGCTATTGCCCCAACACTCCAGAGTGTTGGGCAGCACACACGATCAGGACCAGAAGCCCCACGAGCCTCTTTCAATCGTCCGGTAGTAACGCTGACCCCACAGACTGCTCAGGCAGTACCTTTTGAGCAACAGCGACGCGCAGTTCTTGAAAATTCGGGCATTCCAGTTCGAGGTAACCGTCCAGATACACTACCTACGACGCGCGTGCCACAGCCTGGGCGCTCGGAAACTATCCCGACGCCAGAGCCGCACTCGAACACTTTTGACTCTGGCAAAACACCCCGATCCTCAGCGAACGGCGTGACAACAAGGCCGCGCGAATCCTCGCCCACGACCACCACTCCGAGCTACCGGCCACCTGTCGAACAACACTTCGACACCGCACGCCCTCAGCCGCCTCGCGACATTCCAGAGCGCCAGACCCCTGCGCGTGAAGCACCTCAACCAAGCTACCGGCCAC
>CAIKZZ010000006.1 GCA_903832085.1 uncultured Pseudomonadota bacterium
GTCGTATATTTCTATTTCGTCAGCAGTAAAAGTTTGTTTTTTTAGCGGCATATATGTGTTGGGTTACTACGTTTTTGAACGGCTACAGCGTTGTGTAGCTTTACGTGTAACTTTAATGCCAACGCCCAACTAAATCAACAACTTAGTTGGGCGTGTGTCTGTTTTGTGTAACTACAAAAACTATATAAATCAAAAACTTACGTAATAGTTTCTACTCCCACTCAATCGTCGCTGGTGGTTTACCTGATATGTCATACACAACGCGGGATACCGCGGCAATCTCGTTAACTATTCGTAAACTCACTTTCTCGAGCAACTCGTAAGGTAAGCGCGCCCATCGGGCAGTCATAAAATCGATCGTCTCCACAGCCCGCAGTGCAATAACGGGCGCATATCGGCGACCATCCCCAGTCACACCCACCGACTTAACCGGAAGATACACAGCAAACGCCTGACTCGTCTTGTCGTACCAACCCGCCTTGTGCAGTTCATCAATAAATATTTCATCGGCAAGACGCAAGGTATCTGCCGCTTCTTTGGTCACTGCACCCAAAATTCGCACGCCTAACCCTGGCCCTGGAAATGGATGACGATAAATCATCGAACGCGGGAGCCCTAGCTCAACGCCAATACGGCGCACTTCATCTTTAAAGAGCTCGCGTAGAGGCTCGACCAATTGCATCCGCATATGCTCAGGTAGTCCACCAACGTTATGATGGCTTTTAATCAAATGAGCTTTACCCGTTTTCGCGCCAGCTGACTCGATCACGTCAGGATAAATCGTGCCCTGCGCAAGGAAGTCGACACCTTTGATCTTATGGGCTTCCTCATCAAACACTTCCACAAATAAGCGACCGATGATTTTACGCTTTTCTTCTGGATCACTGACGTCAGCGAGCGCGCTTAGAAAGCGAGCTTCCGCGTCAACACGAATCACTTTTACGCCAAGGTTATCGGCGAAGATCCGCATCACTTGGTCACCTTCCTTGTGACGCAAAAGACCGTGATCCACAAATACACAAGTGAGCTGAGCGCCAATCGCACGGTGCAGCAAGGCCGCAACCACACTCGAATCAACCCCACCAGACAGCCCGAGCAGCACCTGGCCTTGACCCACTTGAGCGCGGACTCGCTCAGTCGCATCTGTGATGATGTTGCTAGGAATCCATGAGCGCCCACAGCCGCAAATCTCATGAACAAAACGCGAGTAAATGCGCTCACCCTGAGTGGTATGCGTGACTTCCGGATGGAATTGCAGACCATAGTAGTGACGCGTCTCATCAGCGATACCGGCAACAGGTACATCAGGTGTCGATGCGATAATCTTAAATCCGGCCGGCACATCGACCACGCGATCGCCATGACTCATCCATACGTCGAGCAAACCGTGGCCTTCGGGATTGACTCGATCCTCAATCTCTTTGAGCAACGCTGAGTGGCCGTGCGCCCGCACCTCAGCATATCCAAACTCTTTGGAGTCGTGAGCCTCGACGCGACCGCCTAATTGATGCGCCATCGCCTGTAGCCCGTAGCAGATGCCGAGTACCGGCACCCCAAGTGCCCAGACCGCCTGGTTTACACGCGGCGTCCCCTCAACCGTCACAGTCTCAGGACCACCTGAAAGAATGACCCCTAGTGGGGCATACTCGCGAATGTCTGCTTCCGACATATCCCAAGGATGTAATTCACAATACACGCCCAGCTCGCGAACTCGACGCGCAATCAACTGCGTGTACTGAGACCCGAAATCGAGGATCAGAACCCGCTGGGCATGAATATCAACAGACGTCTCAGCCACGATCAGGTGATCCGATAATTGGGCGCTTCTTTCGTGATCGTCACATCATGCACATGACTCTCACGGACGCCGGCATTAGTGATGCGCACGAACCGCGGCTTAGAACGCAGATCTTCGATGTGGCCACTACCGGTATAACCCATCGCTGCACGTAAGCCACCTGCCAACTGATGCAGGATTGACACGATACTGCCTTTGTAAGGCACACGCCCCTCGATACCTTCGGGCACCAGCTTCTCTAATTCGCTTGTCGTGTCCTGGAAGTAACGATCCGCTGAACCATTACGCTGCGCCATAGCGCCGAGTGAACCCATACCGCGGTACGATTTGTAGCTACCACCTTGATACAACTCGACGTCTCCAGGAGACTCCTCAGTGCCAGCGAACAAGCCACCAATCATGACGGCGTGCGCGCCTGCAGCGATTGCTTTAGCAAGGTCGCCTGAAAAGCGAATACCGCCATCGGCAATTAACGGCACACCACTTTTTTGCAATGCAGCGGCCACATTAGACACTGCACTAATCTGCGGAACACCCACACCTGCCACAATCCGTGTTGTGCATATAGATCCGGGGCCAATACCCACTTTGACGCCATCGGCACCCGCCGCGACGAGCGCTTCTGCTGCTTCACCGGTGACGATATTTCCGCCTATGACATCAAGATCCCCGTAGGTCTTCTTAATACGAGCCACCATCTCAAGTACGCCGCGCGAATGACCGTGCGACGTATCGACGATAATCACATCAACGCCCGCTTCCACTAACTGTGCCACTCGATCAATCGTATCGGGGCTAGTGCCCACAGCCGCACCAACACGTAGCCGACCACTACTGTCTTTACAGGCTCGTGGAAACTCGGTTGCTTTTTGAAAATCTTTCACTGTGATCATGCCTTTGAGGCGCCCCGCCTTATCAACGACAAGCACTTTCTCAATACGATGCTGATGCAACAAATGAAGCACTTCATCTTTAGGGGCATTTTCGCGCACCGTCACAAGCCTTTCTTTAGGCGTCATCACGATGGAGACCGGCTCATCAAAACGCTGCTCGAAGCGCAAATCGCGGTGAGTGACAATGCCAACTACTTCACTATCGGTTGTTACGACCGGCACACCAGAGATGCCCTTGGAACGAGTGAGCGCAATCACATCACGAATCGTTTTGTCAGGCGTGACAGTAATCGGATCTGTAATGACACCACTTTCATATTTTTTGACGCGCAGGACTTCCCTCGCCTGCGCTTGTGCTGTCATATTTTTATGTACGATACCGATGCCACCTTCCTGCGCGATGGTAATTGCGAGGCGCGCCTCGGTCACGGTATCCATGGCGGCCGACAGTATTGGTAAATTTAGGCGGATATTGCGCGTCAGGCGAGTGGACAAATCCACTTCGCGCGGTAGCACCTCCGAATAGGCTGGTACCAACAAGACGTCGTCAAAGGTAAGCGCTTCGTGGTCAATTCGCATAGACAGCCCTCCGCCGCGATGTCCCGGCGGGGGCCGATGCGTTGTCAACGGACTCCGCCGGGGAGCCGTGAGTAAAGCGCGCCATTGTACCTATCTAACGGGTGCGGGTAAACCTCGTGGAGCAAGGTAAGATATAGGCATGGCCCTCTATAGCGAAAACCCCACGCAGCGCGATGTTTACAGCGTGAGTCGCCTAAACCGCGAGGCCCGTATTTTGCTCGAGACGGGCCTTGCCACCCTATGGCTTGAGGGCGAAATATCCAATTTTTCACGTCCAAGCTCAGGGCACTGGTATTTCACACTTAAAGACTCTGCTGCCCAAGTCCGCTGCGCCATGTTCCGTAGTGCCAACCTGCGCGTGCGCGTAACGCCAAAAGATGGCCTGCAGGTACTCATACGGGGGCGAGTCGGCCTGTACGAGAATCGCGGCGAATTCCAGCTGGTGGCTGAGCATATCGAGGAGGCCGGCGAAGGTGCGTTACGGCGGCGTTTTGAGGAACTCAAGGCGCGCCTAGCCGCTGAGGGGCTTTTTGATCTGGGGCGCAAAAAAGCGTTGCCCAGCTTGCCACGACGCATCGGCGTCATCACCTCACCCACCGGCGCTGCCATCCGCGACATTCTGCATGTCTTACAACGGCGGTTTGCGGCAATACCAGTACTCATCTACCCGACCGCGGTACAAGGAGCAGGAGCTGCCGCAGAAATTGCGAGCATGCTCAGACTGGCGAACAGCCGCAATGAGGTCGATCTATTGATACTCGCCCGAGGCGGCGGCTCGCTGGAGGATCTCTGGTCATTTAACGAAGAGATCGTCGCACGCGCCATTGCGGCTAGCGATATCCCCATCATTACCGGCATCGGCCATGAAGTCGACACAACAATTGCTGACTTTGTCGCGGATGTCCGAGCCCCCACACCCTCAGGAGCAGCTGAGCTTGCGGTACCCGATCGCGCAGAATGGCTACGCGCCATTGCAAATGGACTTCGGCGGCTCCGAGCAGGCTGGGAGCAGCGCCACCAGCGAGCCCATGAGCGACTTAAGTGGCTAACAATGCGCCTACAGCGGGTGCACCCCCGCGAGCAACTGATACGGCGAGCCCAACGTATAGACGAACTGGAGGCCCGTCTACAACGGGCGGCTCACGCACACTTTAGCAATGCAAAAACACGCCTAGGCAGCGCGATGCGCACTTTACATGCTGTCAGTCCGCTAGCGACATTAAATCGCGGCTATGCCATCGTGCTCAAAACCGATGGAACGATCGTCAAATCAACACAGGAAGTCACGCTTGGTGAGACCATCACAGCCCGCGTGGGAGATGGTCAGCTACGCGCCCATGTCAGCGAGATACTTGGGAAGGCCAGCACTAAATAGCGCAGCGCCAAAAAAACGCTCGCGGTCGTCACTTGCCTTTTCGATGCTTGATTAGGCGTCGGCGCTTCTTTTTTTGCCTTTCGTTAAGCTCATTGCGTCGACCCGCAAATGGATTCACATCCGAGCGAAATTCGACCCTTACTGGGGTACCCTGCAAGCGGAATGCCTCACGATAGGTATTGATCAAATAGCGACGAAAGGCTTCCGGTACGTGCTGTACCTGATTGCCGTGAATAATGATCACGGGTGGATTTCGGCCACCCTGATGCGCATAACGCAATTTGATGCGACGACCGCGCACCAACGGGGGCTGGTGAGCCTCTAGCGCTTTCTCAAGCACCCGAGTCAACTCAGGCGTTGGTAAATCTTTAAGGGCCGCTTGTGCCGCACGCCAGCTCGCGCCCAGCAGATCACCTACACCGCTACCATGTAGAGCTGAAATAAAATATTGAGGCGCAAAATCAAGAAAAGGTATTTTTAAAAGCAGTTGGTTACGGATGTGATCTCGCTGATCAGGTGGAATGTTGTCCCACTTATTAATGGCAAGAACGAGCGCCCGACCACGTTCTGCCACATGGCCGAACAACGTCGCATCTTGATCGGAGATTGTCTCATGAGCATCAAGCACACCAATGACGACGTGTGCCTCCTCGATCGCCTGCAATGCTTTTACCACACTAAATTTTTCAACTGTCTCTTCAACCCGGGCACGTCGACGCACGCCGGCCGTGTCGATTAGCACGTAGTTACGCCCATCCCTCTCGAACGGCACATGCACGCTGTCGCGCGTTGTACCTGGCTGATCAAAGGCAATCAAACGATCCTCACCAATCATCCGGTTGATCAATGTTGATTTGCCTACATTGGGACGACCAACCACTGCAATACGAATCGTATCCCCAAGCGGTTGATCCTCTTCGGCCTCGGCTACGGGTAAGCCCTGCAGCATCGCAGCCGCAAGCGCCTCGATGCCCTCACCATGCGCGGCCGAAATTGGTATGGGCGTTCCCAATCCAAATGAATGAAATTCGTTGCCTGCGACTTCAAGGTCAAAGCCTTCGCATTTGTTCGCTGCAACGATGACAACTTTACCCAAACGCCGCAATCGCTCAGCCACATAGCGGTCAGCAGGCATTGGACCTGCACGCGCATCAACCAGCAAGATCACCCGGTCTGCCTCTAGCACGGCGCGCTCGGTCTGCGCTGCCATCAGCACCTCAACGCCCTCTGGCGACTGCACGAGGCCACCGGTATCAACGACAATGTACCGTCCGCCACGGCGGCCGAAACCGTATTGGCGATCGCGCGTAAGACCAGGCAGGTCAGCGACAAGCGCATCCCGGGTGCCGGTCAACACATTAAATAGCGTCGATTTCCCCACATTGGGGCGACCGACGAGCGCGATGACCGGCAGCATTTCTATCCCCTAACGCGTATTACCGCGCGTGGGCGCGAAAGGCATATAACTGGCCAGCGTCAGTCTGCACGTAGACCACACCGTCTGCGACCACTGGGGTATTGGAAATTCGTGACTTCTTCTTGGTCACGATACGAGCCAATAGTGCTCCGGTATCGCGATCAAGCCAGTGCAAATAACCTTCAAAATCAGCAACCACAAGTGCGCTATCGTCAAGCACAGGAGCTGTCAGAGAGCGCCGCGCCAAAGCCTCTTGCGTCCAAACAGTCGTACCGTCCTTGCGGGCAAGCGCTTGTACTTTACTGTCGGATAACGAGACAAAAACCCGCTGATCATCAACCGTCAGCCCGTGATTACTGGATGCTTCATGCGACCACCAGATTTGCCCGGACTCTAAGCCCAGCATCGCAACACGCCCCTGAAACCCTGCAACAAAAACCTCATGACCCGAGACTTCAATATGCCCGTCAATATCAACCATTCGTTCAAGTTCAGTACGCCCGCGTGGTGGACTGATTGCGGTATCCCAAAGCACATCACCGTTAGTAACCGAGTAGGCCGCCATTTTACCGTTATCAAAACCACACAACACGGCATCTCCTGCAAGCACTGGCGCCGCGGTCCCACGCAAACTTAAACGCGGTACCTGCTGCTCATTGCTCCAAAGCTCATGGCCGGTGTCAAGCGTCAGCGCACGTACACGCCCATCAACGGTGCGCACGACGACGGCGGTAGCCGACACAACGGGCGCACTGAGCACCTCACCGCTGACTCGCACTTTCCATTTCAATACACCGGTGCCTTGATCAAGGGCAACAATCTGTCCGTCACTGGAACCCGCGAGAACAAGCCCACCACCTACTGCCGGACCAGCTGACAGCGCGAGCTTAGTGGTCGCACGCCACAACTCATGTCCCGAGCTCGCTTTGAGATCTCGAATAACACCATCCTGAGCAGCCACATACACATGCCCATCGGCGACCGCGGGAACAAGCGCCATCCGCAGCAAGGGGTTTTTTGCACCGACTCTCACTTCCCATAACTTTTGCACCGATAGCTTTGCGGCAAATGGTACGAGTGCAGCAGGCGGTTCTACGTCCTTATCCTTGGAGCAACCCCACAGAAAGCCGCTCAAAATACCGAACATGACGGCAAGGCGGATGCGATTAGTCAATGTCATTTAGGCTCTCCATTTAAGGGCACGGTCGCCTTAGGCGGTGCCGTCACTGACGGACTTACGGCCGCAGCCACCTCTGGCCGCGTGGCGTTGATCTTCAGACGCAGTAACTCTCGATCAGCAGGAGCCAAATCTTTTGCAAGCAATGCCTCATTCCAAGCAGTGACAGCACCCGCCTTGTCACCCTTGTCACGCAGCACATCCCCACGCACGTGCGCGACCAAAGCCCCATGTGCTCCAGCAGGTATTGCTGCAAGCGTCGCAAGGGCCATATCAAGCTTGGCCTCAGCTCGTTGCACCCGCGCCAAGCGCAACTGCGCCACCACTTTTAATTCTGGATCAATAGAGGACTGAGACACCTTCAGAAGCAGCCCTTCCGCTTCGGCCAACTGATTCGCCTCAACCTCAAAGCGCGCCAGCGCCAGCTGCCCAAAATCGGCATAAGGGGTACGTCGGTAGGACGCAACCAGCTCATCCGCTAGCTTAGTAGCGCCGGCCTTATCGCGGCGCGCAAGAGCATCAAGCTCCGCCACATACTTTTGGTTTGCGGCAAGCGACTGGCGGATTTTCCAGGATTGAAACTGCTGATAACCGACAAGCAGTCCAACACCAATTAATAAACCAGCGATCGCCCATGGAGCATTGTCCTTAACCCAACCTTTAACCTGGTCGATTTGCTCGCGTTCAGATAAATAATCTTCCACTAGTATCTCCCACCGAAAATTCGATCACCGGCCAAAACCTCGTATGACCGGCTACCCGTAAATCAACGTGCCATCACCCACCCACCAGCGCCGTTAAACGCGCTGGTAGATCTGGCAGCGAACACTCGTCCTGACCGCCAGCACCACGCAACAACTTGAGCACGACGGCCCCTTTAGCAAGCTCATCTGGACCTAATACCAGTGCCACAGCAGCACCACTGCGATCAGCGCGCTTGAACTGCGCCTTGAAACTACCGCCACCAAGGTCAGACTCAATGCGTATCCAAGGCAGCTGGCTGCGTAACTTCTCAGCAAGACCAAGGCCGTACGCTGGCGCTTCACTACCAGACATCACCAAATACACGTGCGGCACCTCGGCACTAACAGGCACTTCCAGCGCCTGCATGAGCAGCACGATCCGCTCAACACCAAGCGCCCAACCAATCGCGGGCGTCGGACTGCCACCAAGCAACCCCACCAACCCATCATAACGACCACCAGAGCAAATCGCATTTTGTGAACCGAGCGCATCGGTGGTCCACTCAAAGACCGTACGGCTGTAGTAATCAAGCCCGCGCACTAAGCGACGATTCACGACGTATGGCACACCGGCCATATCAAGGCGCATCTTCAGTCCCTCGAAGTGCTCGCGCGACTGAACATCAAGAAAATCTTCTAACGTGGGCGCAGCAGCAATCAACTCCGCAAGCGCAGGGTTCTTACTATCAAGTATCCGGAGAGGATTTCCGACCAGTCGTCTGCGGCTATCAGCGTCTAAAGATCCCTCGTGAGCAGAGAAATATTCGCGTAACGCATCGCGATACACAGTCCGCGACTCAACCGTTCCAAGCGAATTAATTTCCAAAGTGACTCGCGAAATACCCAGCTCTCCCCACAGACGGGCAGACAGCAAGATCAGTTCCGCATCGATATCAGGTCCATCATACCCAAAGGCCTCAGCATCGATCTGATAGAACTGCCGATAACGACCTTTCTGAGGCCGCTCACCACGGAACATGGGGCCCATAGTAAAAAGCCGGTGGCGCTGATTGTGCAGCATGCCATTTGAGATCGCGGCTCGGACGATCGCAGCGGTCGCCTCGGGACGCAACGTCAAGCTATCGCCATCGCGATCCTCAAACGTAAACATTTCTTTCTCGACGATATCCGTGTACTCGCCGATAGCTCGCTTGAAAAGACTGGTTCGCTCAAGTATCGGCACGCGTATCTCACGATACCCGTACCGCGCAAAAACCCGCCGCGCCGCTGCCTCTATGAGCTGCCACCAAGGCGCCTCTTCAGGCAGCACGTCATTCATTCCGCGCAATGGTGCAATGGTCTGTGTCATGGTCGTACGGCAGCCCTGCGCGATCAGTTAGCAGCGCCGTCGCTATTGATGATAAAACGCGCTGTTGACGCAGCACGCCGCGAATTGGGCACCACAACCGTGCGTTCCCCTACGGTCAGATGCAGCGCATTTGCCTCCCCAAGAAAAACGCGCCACGGACCAGGCCCCGGAACCGCGCGCATCTCACCCACATGCAGCATTTCATACAACACGCGCGTCCCACTGGTTGAGTAGACCTCGACCCAGCTCTCACCACGCGTTGCAGAAACAATTAGTGGGTCGGCAAGCGCTGCTCGCGTAGGCTGAGGGGGAGCCACCTTGGTGACTGGGATCTGTGCCGGAATAGTCTGAGCAGGAATACTTTGTGCTGGCGGCGTTTGAGTTGCCACACTTTGCGTCAAGGAACGAGACTGCTTCGGCGCAGCAGTGGTGGTCACAGGCTTAATAGGGGCCACAACACGATCTTGAGTAGCGCCAACAGCCGCGGGCGCAGTATCAGCCGACGAAGACCCTGCAAAGTGTCTCGTGAGCTTCGAGTAAAGCCAAATGACGACAAAAAGCGCTATTAGCGCACCTATCGCCAGCAATGCGGGCTTTCTAAGTTTGCGCAAATCTCGGCGCGGCATACGCGCTGTCGTCTGCGGTATCAATGTTGGCACGACCGGCGCTATCGCAAGCGCGTCATAAGCCGCCAAGACGTGCGATGCAGAGATATCTAGAAAATTAGCATAGGTGCGTAGAAAGCCACGCGCGTAAACGGGCGCATGAAATACGTCGAACTGATCGGCTTCCATTGCTTCAACCACACGCGTCTCAACGCGCAGTGCAGCCACGACTGCCGAAATCTCCAAGCCGCGCGCTCGACGACCGTCACGTAGCAGTGCGCCCGGACTCATGCCGTGACTGACTGCGACGCCCAGAGAAGCCCCTGTAGGCTCGTTCATCTGCCACTCTCGGCATTACGCATTGCTTGCGCCTGATCCGACTCTGCGAACTCATGCTGCAACTGACTGCGGTACCGCTCCTCAGTCACCTTATCCCCCAAAGCACCCTCAATTTGAATACCGAGCAACAACGATTCAGCCGTTGCGGTCGATGTTGTGAAATAACGTTGCAAAAACGCTCTAGCAGCCAAGCCATTACCACGCACGAGCGACAGATCGGCCATCTGCAGCAATGCATCTGGATACGTCTCGCGGACGGCCAGTGCTTTACGGAACCACTCCTCGGCACGTACTAGATTTTTTTGACTGCGCGCACAGACGCCCGCATTGGTATAGGCCACTTCAGGCGTCACGTACGCTGGATTACGCGCAGCTTGCTCAAACAACTGCTGACCTTTGTCCCACTTACCATTACGACATGCAAACACTGCATAGTTATTCTGCATGTTTGGATCTTTAGGCTCGAGACGCAGCGCTTGCGAGTAGTGCTTATCGGCCTCAGCAGGCTCTTGCAAACGTTCGTAAACGAGACCGGCGGCGCTTTGCACCTCCGGATCATCCACGTTTTGTTTCAGCGCTTTCTCAATTTTTATGCGCGCAGCAACTACGTCGTTTGTTTTGAGATAGGCCACCGCAAGCTCCGCATTAAAATGCGCTGCCTGCACCATCTTATTGGGACCCTCTGCCGACGTATCTGCTAATGCAGCAACCGTGACACCCAAACAAAGCACAATAATCTTTAACAGGTTTTTCATGCTTCCACCGCGAGTTGTATTACTTTAGAGCCTAGCCGGACCGTCGTGCGATCATGCACTCGGCCTGCCAATTGACCGCAAGCAGCGTCAATATCATCACCGCGCGTGCGGCGCACTGTCGCTGTGACGTCATGACCATTCAGATAGTCGCGGAACCAAGCGATAACCGCCGCTGGCGAGCGCTTGTAGTCACTGCCGGGAAAAGGATTGAATGGAATCAAGTTAACTTTTGCATCACGTCCCTTGAGCAAAGCAACCAGCTGGCGCGCGTGCTCTGGCTGATCGTTAACACCATCCAACAATACATACTCAAAGGTAATACTGCGACCGTTCTGTGCTTCTAGGTAATGCCAACAGGCTGCCAGCAACTCCTGAATTGGATGGCGCCGATTAATTGGCACTAACGTATCGCGTAATGCATCTGTCGGTGCATGCAGCGACACGGCAAGTGCGACATTGGTATCTTGGGCGAGGCGATACAATTGAGGCACCAAACCAGAGGTCGACAAGGTGACGCGCCGGCGCGAAATGTCAAAGCCGTGGTCAGCCATAAAAAGTTGAAGCGCTGGCAATACATTTTTGTAGTTCGCGAGTGGCTCCCCCATCCCCATCAGCACAACGTTGGTGATAGCTCGCTCGCCGAGCGGGCCCACACCTAGAATGCGACTCGCCAGCCAAACCTGCCCAACGATTTCCCAGGTTTCAAGGTTTCGATTAAATCCCTGAGCTCCCGTCGAGCAAAACGAGCAATCGAGCGCGCAACCCACTTGCGATGATATGCATAGCGTGCCACGCCCGACTTCAGGAATAAAAACCGCTTCAATAGCTTGCGCGCGGCCTGAATATTCGCCCGCCTTTAGCAGCCACTTGCGCGTACCGTCACCCGACGTGTGCTCACTGGCAATTTCTGGCGTCCTGATTTCGGCAACTGCCGCTAAACGACGCCGGAACTCCTTGCCAAGGTCAGTCATTTGCTCGAAATCACCGACCCAACGTTTATATATCCATGTCAGCAACTGCCGGGCGCGGAAGGGCTTCTCGCCCAGCGAGACCACAAATACTTCCAGCTCGGCAGGCGTTAAGCCCAGCAGATTGGTACGTACCGCGGTCTCGCCCATGGTTATGCCACCGCCCTAGCCACGCTTACGCGCGTGTCCGGGGGCATGTCTCCGTCTGGCTGAAAAAATACGCGATTTCAACGGCAGCATTTTCTGCTGAGTCCGACCCATGAACCACGTTCTCCTCAATGCTGGCGGCAAGGTCAGCACGAATCGTACCGGGAGCTGCCTTCTTCGGGTCGGTGGCGCCCATGATATCGCGATGCTTCTGCACAGCGCCCTCGCCCTCAAGGATCTGCACGATGACAGGTCCGGACGTCATGTAGCGGCATAAGTCCTTGAAAAAAGGACGCTCACGGTGGACTGCGTAAAATCCCTCCGCTTCGGTCGAGGTTAAATGACGCATACGGGCTGCGATAATGGCCAATCCCGCGTGCTCAAAGCGCCGGTAGACCTCACCGATCAGATTCTTTTGAACACCGTCGGGCTTAATGATGGACAACGTGCGCTCGAGCGCCATGGGGAGACCTCGTAAATTGAAAGTGGAAGGCGGCGGAAAGCTGGCCTCGGGAGCAACCCGAACGCCCCCGCCCGATCGCCTATTCTATCGCTTTGGGGGCTTTCACCGCAACGCAGTGTCATGCGGAAGTTGGCGGTTATTAAGGAATTTTCGCCAATTGGGGTGGTTTTGGCGGGAGCAGCCGCCAACAACGTGGGTCAGAGCGAAAAACTCTCCCCACAGCCGCACTGCGACGTCGCCCGAGGATTGCGAAACTTGAAAGCCTCATTCAGGCCCTGCTTTACAAAATCGACCTCGGTACCATCGACTAACGGCAAGCTACTTGCATCCACCACCACGCGCACGCCCTGGCAGTCAAAAACCGTGTCATCCGTACCAATTTCATCTGCATAATTAACCACATAGGCATAGCCTGAGCAGCCGGTACGCTTGATACCAAGCCTCAGTCCCACGGCACTGCCGCGTGTGGCCAAAAACCCGCGCACCCGCTCAAGCGCCGTTGGAGATAAAGAAACAGTCACTGTCGATACTCCTTATGCGCCCTCAGCGCCTACTGCCAACCATCCGTCATGATCTCAGTATATGCGCCGCGCGCAAAATCGCATCCTCAATCACAAACAATCGACCGAGCTTGGTCATGTCACAACCGAGCTCACTCGCGATAGCTGCCACATCCAGCTTCAGCTCAGCAACTGACTGGCCAACCATCCGCTGCGCTAAGACAGCGGCAACGGCAATGGTATGCGGGCATCCACGGACCTCATACCGTACATCCATAATATGTCCGTTGGCGCCCAGCAGATGCCACCGCACATGCGTCGCCGTCAAGGGCTCTTGCCCCTCACCGCTCACCCACCCCGCGGCTTGGGGTCGCCCAGCTCGAGGCGCTCGCTCAAATAACGCCAAAACCTCGGCTGTATACGGAGGCGAGCTCACTGCGGCGCCAACTCACGCAAGCGCAACACGGCGGTAATGACGCATTGCGCAGCAACCTGAATATCGTGCTCACTCGTCATACGACCAAGACTAAAACGCAATGATGCAGCAGCTAAAGCATCCTGCCGACCCAAGGCACGCAAAACATACGATGGCTCACCACTCGCTGCGCTACAGGCGGAACCGCTCGCAACAGCAAGCGGGCTAACGGCTAACTGCAAGGACTCACCATCGATGCCCTCAAAACTCACATTCAGTATGTGTGGCGCACGCTCAGTTGGGTGTCCGTTTAAATGAATACGTGGAATCACCTGTAATTCCTGCCATAAGCGATCCCGCAACGCGCTGAGCTTGCGCATCTCCACGGCACCTTCATCGGCTGCAATCTGAAAGGCACAGCCCATCCCCACAATCTGATGTACCGGCAAGGTCCCCGGTCGTACACCGAACTCCTGACCACCACCAAACAGCAAAGGTCGCAGTGTCGGGCGCGGCTCACGACGCACATACAGTGCGCCCACCCCGGGTGGTCCATGTATTTTATGAGCTGACAAACTCATTAAATCAACGCCCATTTGAGCGACATCAAGAGATATTCGACCCGCGGCTTGTGCTGCATCAACATGCAACAGGATGCCGCGGCCACTTATTGCAGTTGCCACCGAGCGTATATCCTGTAGTACGCCCGTTTCGTTGTTAACCGCCATAATCGATACGAGAATGGTGTCATTCTGCACTGCAGCCAACACCTGTTGCGCATCGATACGCCCCAGTCTGTCTGTATCAAGCAATGTCACTTTGAACCCTTCGCGCACGAGCTGCGCCAGCGGATCAAGGACGGCGCGGTGTTCCGTACGCACGCTGATCAGATGGCGCCCGCGGTCACCATTAGCGCGAGCTGCACCGAGTATGGCGAGGTTATTTGACTCGGTGGCTCCCGAGGTAAACACGATCGCCGCAGCGGGAGCTCGAATAAGACCCGCGACCTGTGCGCGCGCGGACTCTAAACACGCACGCGCAGCCATACCCTGGTCGTGGGTTGCCGACGGATTACCGTAACAGGCTCCCAAAACCTCTGCCATTGCCTGCAAAACCCGCGGATCCACAGGCGCGGTTGCCGCATAATCAAGATACACAGGGACGGTCACTTCAACTCCCAGCGCGCCGACGCTTTGCTTGTACTGCTGTCAGTATGCCTCGCAGCAGACCCACTTCCTTCTGATCAAGCGTGCTGCGAGCAAAAATACGCTCCAATCGTTGCAGCAAATAGGGGCCTCCCTGGCGATCAGTAAAGCTAACTTCATCAAGCACTTGGCCAAAATGTTCATACAGCTGGCGCAACTGCGCTTGACTCGCCAATGGCTGATCGCGCGCTCGAGAACCCGATTGCAGACCCTCCACCAGCGTCGCACAGTGCAACTCATAAGCAACGATCTGTACCGCCTGTGCAAGATTCAAGGAGGTAAATTCTGCAATGGTCGGTATTTGTATCAGCGCCGAACAGTGCGCGAGGTCTGCATTCGATAACCCCACTCGCTCTGAACCAAAAAGCACAGCCACAGGCTGCTCTAGAGCGACCACCTGCAACCGCGCGGCGGCCTCACGAGGGCCATATGTTGGCCAGTAATATTCAGCCCGACTCCGGGCGGTTGCCCCAAAAACAAGCCCACAGTCGGCTACTGCTTCAGCGACAGTTTGCACAATTCGGGCGTTTTTAAGGACATCACTGGCGCCGACAGCGAGTGCCCCCGCCTCGGGATGCGGGAAAGAGCCAGGACTGACCAACCATAGCTCCCCGTACCCCATCGCCTTCATGGCACGGGCCGCGGCTCCTACATTGCCAGGATGGCTAGTTGCGACAAGTATGAAACGTATAGGCACGGGTCGGAAACTTTAGGGGACTGTCTGATATTCTACGCTCCGCGTTAAGCCATGCACTCCCGCGCGCAGGCTGGTCAACATTACCGTGTCTATGCACCCTCTGATCAATATTGGCATCCGCGCCGCCCGTCGGGCCGCAACCATCATCCTGCGCGCCATGAATCGCCTTGATGCTGTCGAAGTATCCACCAAAGGAGTCAACGACTTCGTCACAGACGTCGACCGACAAGCTGAACAAGAGATCATCGATACGATCCATCACTTTTACCCAGATCATGGGATTTTGGCCGAAGAGAGCGGTGAGCGCGCGCCTCGCGGTCACGACGATATTGTCTGGATCATTGATCCGCTCGATGGCACCACCAACTTTATGCATGGATTCCCGCAATTCTGTGTGTCTATTGCAGTCCAGCAGCGCGGCAAACTTGAGCATGCCGTCATTTATGACCCACTACGCCAAGAGATTTTCACCGCAAGCCGTGGTGCTGGCGCGCAGCTTGAAGACAAGCGTATCCGCGTATCCAAGAGTCGGGGTCTAGAAGGCGCACTGATCAGCACCGGATTCCCCTACCGCGCCAATCTGCGCTGGCTTGATAGCTACCTGGCAATGTTCAAAGAAGTCTCCCTCGCAACCGCAGGCGTGCGCCGCCCAGGTTCTGCCGCGCTCGACCTTGCTTGGCTGGCTGCTGGTCGTACCGACGCCTTTTGGGAGCTGGGACTCAACCCATGGGACACCGCTGCAGGCGTGTTGCTGGTCACGGAGGCCGGTGGCCGCGTCGGCACCCTCACCGGTGGGGAATATACCTTGGGAGGCGATATCGTCGCCGGCAGCCCTAAAACTTATGAGGCGCTGCTCGAACTCCTCGCCCCCCACGTGCCAGCAGACCTCAAATCGCGCTGAGCAGAGCGAGCCCTATGCGGGCAGCGGGCTTAAGCGTCCCGCACCCGCAAGTCGTGCCTTTAGCCCCTCAGATTCCCTTTGCCACGTTGCTATGCCGCCGACCGTAGAGAAAGTACAGCACAAGACCGAGCAACGCCCAGCCCAAAAACAGCTCTTCGGTATAGGTGGACAGCTGGGAGAATAAAAATAAGCATCCCAACACCGCAAGCGGTCCCATGAACCAGATCGCAGGCGCGCGAAATGACCGATGACGAGCCGGGTCACGGACGCGCAAGATCATCACGCCCACCGCAACGATCAAAAATGCAAACAACGTGCCCGAATTGGTGATGTCTGCCAGTTTACCGACGGGGAATAAGGCTGCAAAAGCCGATACAAACAAACCGGTGCAAATCGTCACCACATGAGGGGTGTTGTATTTCGGGTGTATCTTTGAAAAAACGGGCGGCAGCAATCCATCACGCGACATCGTAAAGAAAATACGCGTTTGTCCAAAGATCATCATCAGAATAACCGACGGCAACGCAAGACCCGCGGCTAGACCAATGAGATTACCCACATTGGGCCAGTGAATCTCTCGCAAAACGAATGCCAAAGGCTCATGGCTACAGGCCAATGCATGCAGCCCCTCACACGCTTGGGCCAAGCCGATGCTCCCCGGCTCCAAAACCACGCCACCTGGTCCCGTTACTGGCTGCGCACCAAAGGAACCAATTGCCCCTGCTGCCACTAATAGGTAAAACACAGTGCAAATAGCCAGCGATCCAATAAGACCGATTGGAATGTTGCGGTTAGGATTCTTTGTTTCTTCGGCCGCGGTTGAGACGGCATCAAATCCGACATAGGCAAAGAATATAGAGGCCGCAGCAGCACCCACACCCACCTTGCCGATGTAACCATTGGGCGCAAACGGCTCGAAGTTGTGCATATGCATCGCTGGTAGAGCGAGCACGATGAACGCCGTCAGTGCAACCACCTTAATAGTTACCAACACAGCATTGACCAGCGCACTTTCCTTCGTGCCGATCACTAATAACCAAGTGACCAGCAGCGAAATAACAAGTGCTGGCACGTTGATGATCCCGCCATCAAAGGGCCCTGCCGCCCACGCCTGTGGAATCACCACATTCGGAATAAACGGAATGAGTTCGTGGACATGCTTTAACAGTCCCACCATATAGCCAGACCAACCAACGGCCACGGTGCTGCCAGCGATGGAATACTCGAGCACCAGAGCCCAGCCTACAACCCAAGCAAGCACTTCGCCGAGCACAGCATACGTGTAGGTGTAGGCAGATCCAGACACTGGAATCATCGATGCCATTTCGGCATAGCACAACGCAGTCACTGCACACACGAAGCCTGCCAGGATGAATGACAGCATCATTCCAGGACCCGCTTTCTGCGCCGCTTCTGCCGTCAGCACAAAAATACCTGTGCCAATGATGGCGCCTACGCCCAGCATCGTCAGCTGAAACCCACCGAGCGAGCGGTGCAACGACTTCTTCTCCGCAGTCGCTAAAATCTCATCAAGCGACTTAATACGCAGATTCATGTATTTCCCCTCAGTTCTAGACAGGTTTTGCAACCGACCCTACTGCCGGCAAGCCTGATTGTATGCACGGCAAGGTAGTTATCGGCAAGCAGATTCGCGAACTTAGATTTGGACCTGACCGCCAAGCTCAATGATACGTTCCGGCGGGATATTAAAATGGGCACCAGCAAACTCAGCGTTATGCGCTAAAAACCGGAATAGCCGCTTGCGCCATTTCGCCATACCTCGCGGGCTTGCGACAATAATATCTTCACGGCCAAGAAAGTACGTCGCATTATCAGTCCGAAAACCCAGGCCTAACCGCTCCGCCTCCCGCAACAGTCGCGGCACATCGGCTCGTTCCATGAAGCCTATGTGCACTTCAACTCGCCACAACTGAGGCGCTAGCTGCGCAACTTTAAGCCGTCCACCTCGCGGCACACGTGGGAGGCGCTCCGTTAACACCGATACCAACACGGTATGCTCATGCAACACGCCGTTGTATCGCACATTCCGGATGAGCGTGCGAGGTACCGCATCGGCATTACTGGAAAGGAACACGGCGGTTCCTGGCACCTGCTGCGGCGGATGCGCCAAAAGATCTGCAATGAAAACATCAACTGGTCGCTCTTGCCGACGCAACTGCTCACTCACCACCGCTCGGCCTCTCATCCAACTGCGCATGGTCATAAACGCGATCAACCCAGCAAGTAACGGGAACCAACCGCCATTGGGTATCTTGCCAATGTTCGCTGAAACAAATAGTCCATCTACCAGAAACAAGGGCAAAGCCACCAGCAAGAGCCAGAAACTAACCCGACTACTCGCAGCTCCACTACGCCGCAACTGCGACTCCACTGCTGCCCTACCACTCAGCAACTGAACCTCAAGTATCGTTGTGATAAACATCGTACAGACCACCGCGATTCCATATGCATTTGCTAGATTATCGGAGGTCTGAAACCGAATGACGAGACCAAGCGTCACTGCGCATAAAATCCAGTTCATCACTGGGACATAAATCTGACCAATAGAAGCGGCAGAGGTCTGCATTACTTTCATGCGTGGCAGAAAGCCAAGCTGTAGTGCCTGCTGTGTCATTGAGAACACGCCAGAGATCACAGCCTGCGACGCGATGATCGTGGCGGCCGTTGCAAGCACCACGAGCGGCACCAAGAGCAACGGTGGTGCCAATCGGTAAAAAGGATTATCAACTGCAACAGGATTAGCAACCAACAGTGCGCCCTGACCAAAATAATTAAGCGTCAGCATTGGCCAAACCAACCAATACCAAACCATGCGAATTGGGCGCGCCCCGAAGTGTCCCAGATCAGCATAAAGAGCCTCACCGCCGGTGACGGCCAAGAACACAGATGCAAGAATGGCAAGACCAATCCCTGAGTGATGCACAAGAAACATCACAGCGTAGCCAGGACTTAGGGCCGCGAGCACCTGCGGATGGCGCACGATTTGAGCCGCCCCGAGCACACCAATCGCCACAAACCACACGAGCATCACGGGTCCAAAAAGGCGCCCAATCTGACCGGTTCCTTGCCGCTGCCCCATGAATAACAAAATAAGCACCATGACAGAGGCAGCCACTGTAGGGGTCGCGGCAGGCGCGAATTCAGGATATGCGATCCCTAGACCCTCGATCGCACTCAACACGGACACCGCCGGCGTGATCGTGCCATCACCATAAAAGAAGGCACACCCTGCAAGACCAAGGGTCGCGAGTATCAGCGGATAACGAGCCCGTCCCTCAGTCACCACAAGCTCGGTCAGCGCGAGCACGCCACCTTCCCCGCGGTTATCCGTACGCAGTACTAGGACCACATATTTAACAGTGACAACGAGCGTTATTGCCCAAAAAATTAACGACAACACACCATAGATTGCATCCACACCGACGTCATTTGCCGCGTGCATGCACAACTTAAAAGCATATAACGGACTTGTGCCAATATCGCCGAAAACCACACCAAGCGCACCCAATGCAAGCACACGCAAAGACTCATGGTGGCGAGCTTGCGACGCATATTTTTCGTGTGCGTGGCCATTTGCCGAATCAAGCATGAAACACCTCATCTACCTCGCTCAGGTAGCGGACTAAACTAGCCACGACCAAGGCGTGCCTTCACGCGCTCAACGAGTGCAGCAAAGCCCATCGCGACATACAAATATGCCCGCGGAATGTGCAACTCGGCGGCATCACACAACAACGTAACACCAACCAGCAATAAAAATGCAAAAGCGAGCGCTTTAACTGATGGATTTCGCTCAATGAATTCACTCGCGCTGCGTGCAACAAACAGCATAAACAGCAAAGCCACCACGATAGCAGCGATCATTACCGGTATGTGCTGCACTAAACCCACAGCCGTGAACACCGAGTCCAAAGAGAAAACGAGGTCAAGCAAAAATATCTGGAATAGAACCGAGAGGAACTTTTTTGGAGCCTGCCGAGCCGGTGTATCGCTCGCATTTTGCTTAACCAATAGGCACAACTCAGTGACGCTCTTGTGAACCAGGAAGAAGCCGCCGAGCGCAAGGATCACTGTTCGCCCTGAAATTGAAAAACCATACGGGTGCGCAAACGGCACATTTAAGCCAATCAACCAGACGATGGACAACAGCAGCACCACTCGCCCGAGCATGGCAGCCAGCAGACCAATTTGCCTCGCCAGTCGCTGCTGCTCAGGCGGCAAGCGAGCGACCATAACTGCCAAGAAAACAAGATTATCGACACCTAATACGATCTCAATGACCGCGAGTGTCAAAAAAGCAGCCCACGCTGATGAGTCTGTTAGCAGAGAAAACATCGTAAGAACACGCACCCCTTAACGGGACTCACGCCATCAGGGCATGTCATCTATCGGCGTACGTCGCTCAGATGGCATTAGGTCCCGATGGGCCGAGCCCAAGTCCAAGGCCACTCCGCTCGCCACGTACATAGAAGAGTATGTGACAGCAAGAATCCCAACGATCAGAGCAAGCCCGAAGCCGCGAAGCGCTTCGCCACCAAACAGGTACAGGGCCACGACCACGATGAGCGTCGCTACCTTCGTGATGATTGTACGCGACAACGTCTCGTTGATCGCCCGATCAAAGACTTCGGCCGGAGTCGCTTTACGCATTACTGGGAACAACTCACGAACGCGATCAAAAACCACGACCGTTTCATTGATCGAGTAGCCAATGACCGCCAGCACGGCTGCCAGCACTGACAGATCAAAGGTGATCCCCGTCACGGCAAATACGCCAACCACTACAAAAGGATCATGCATTGTGGCGAGCACAGCACCGACACCGAACTTCCAGCGGAAGCGAAAAGCAATATAAATCAGGATTAGTAAGACCGTTATGCACAGCGCGGTCACGCCCTTTACGAATAACTCTTTTCCCACCTGAGGACCAACCACTTCAGTGCGCCGAATTTGCACAGTGGGATCTAGCGTGCGTAGCGCGCCCTCAATCCGTTTTGTCACGTCATTCGCTGATACGCCCTCACCTAACGGCGGTAAGCGCACTAACACGTCATGCGAGGAGCCGAAATTCTGCACAGCAACGTCAGGGTACCCCGTCTCGCGCAACACGGCCCGAGTCTTATCTAGATCAGCCACACCAGCAAAGCCTGCTTCGATGACTACACCACCAGTAAAATCCACCGCTAGATTGAGCCCATGCAACCCTTCCGCAGCAATAGAACCTACGACAATCAGTATCGATATCAAATAACAAATCTTGCGAGCCGCCATAAAGCGAAAGCGCGGAACTGAGTGGAAAAACTCCATGAATACGACTCCTAAACCGGTAGGCGCGCAATCGTTGCGCGACGGCCCCATAAAAGACCGATGATTGTCCGGCTACCCATCAGCGCGGTGAACAAGGTGGTTAAAATTCCGACCGACAGCACCACCGCAAAACCCTTTATAGGTCCGGTTCCGAATAGAAACAATACGACGCCTGCGATTAAGGTAGTCACGTTCGCATCAGCAATTGCTGAAAGCGCTTTCTCGAAACCGGCTTTAATAGCGGCATGTGGTGAGTTCCCAAGACGCAACTCTTCCCGAATACGTTCGTAAATCAGAATGTTTGCATCAACGGCCATACCGACGGTGAGCATGATACCGGCGATTCCAGGCAAGGTCAGCGCGGCACCAAATAATGATAGACAGGCGGTTAGCAGAATCACGTTACACAGCAGCACCACGTTCGCTACGAGACCAAATGCACTGTAGTAAATCGCCATGAACAAGAATAACGCTGCTGAGCCAATCACTAACGCACGTACACCCTTGTCGATATTGTCTTGGCCAAGGCTAGGGCCAATCAGGCGCTGCTCCACAATATAAACAGGCGCTGCTAGCGCGCCCGCACGCAGTAACTTTGCTAGTTCTTGACCCTCGCGCGCGGCAAGACCTGTGATCTGAAACTGATTGGAGAAGACACCATTGATGGTAGCGACTGAAATGACCTCTTCACGACTGACATCAACAGCCACTTTGGCGCCATTTTGCTCACGCAGTTGCCGCTCGCGCTCGATAAAGACCACCGCCATTGGCTTACCGAGATTTTCGCGCGTAGTTCGCAGCATCTCTTCGCCACCACGGCCATCGAGACGGACACTAACCGCAGGCTCACCCTGCTGCAAGGTCGAGGTTGCATCAGTCAACTGCTCACCAGTCACAATCACATCACGCTTTAAGAGCACTGGGCGACCGCTCCGGTCCTTGTACAGTTTAGTCCCTAAAGGCACATGCCCACTTTGCTGCGCCTCGAAGGCATTCGCCTCATGATCAACTAAGCGAAACTCCAGCGTTGCCGTCTTACCAAGCAAGCGAACGACTTCACTCGCATCTTGTACCCCGGGGAGCTGCACTGCGATACGGTTTGCGCCTTGGCGTTGCACGCTAGCCTCAGAGACACCCAGCGCGTTCACACGATTGCCCAGTGCCGTGATGTTTTGCTGAATCGCAAAATCCTGACGCTGACGCACCTGCGCTTCATTGAGACTTATATTAACTGTGGCCAAACCATTAGCATCTGCACCACTTACCAAAGTCACGTTAGGGTCAACAGCGCTTAACGCCGCGCGCGCCTCTTCACGATGACTCGCATCGCGCAGTGTCACAATGAGTCCCGTTGCGGACACTTCGATAGAATCGTATTGGATATTTTTCCCACGCAACGCCAATCGATAATCGCGCTCAAGTCGCTGCAGCGTCTGCTTCACAGCGCCGCCAACATCAACCTCATAAACGAGGTAAATACCGCCGCGTAGATCGAGGCCTAAACTCATAGGCTTTAGCCCAAGCGAGCGCACCCACTCAGGAGCCCGTGAGGCAAAAGTGGTAGCAATAGCATATGTGCCTGGCGCCGATGCCTCGATCACGTCGCGCGCTTTTAACTGGGTTGGCACATCAGCAAAGCGCAATGTCACGCGCCCCTGCTGCACAAACGATGTGTCTGGTATCACTTTATCGGCTACTAGCAAGTCACGGAACTGATCAACCGCTGTCTGCCCGACAAACAGCTGCCCATCTTTACGCGACAGCTGCAGCGCTGGAGCCTCACCGAAAAGGTTCGGCAGTGCCAGCACGAGCGCCAAGAGCATCACACCTGCAAACAGCAGGCTTTTCCATAATGGATAACGATTCATGCGGGACGCGACTCCGTGTCAGGCTGACTTGAACGTGCCCTTTGGCATCAACTGGGTAACCTGGAATCGTTGCACCTTAATGCCAACGCCACTGGCGACCTCAATTGTCAGGAACGTGTCACCAGCCTCGGTAATACGACCAAGGATGCCCCCGGCCGTGACCACCTCGTCTCCGACACCGAGCTTCTCCACCATGCCCCGATGTTCCTTCGCCTTTTTGCTTTGTGGCCGAATCAGCATGAAGTACATCAGACCAAACAGACCAACCATCATCGCAACCTGAATCAGATTCGACTGGCCACCAGGGCCCGCCGCTTGGGCATATGCGGATGAAATAAAGAAGTCCATGGTTATCCCTTGGAAAATAAAGAAATAGAGCAAGCCGGTTATTATGCCACAGGCGACTCTAGTGCTTGCTGTTGGGCCGCGTAGAAGGCGCTGCGCCATGCCGCAAACCGACCAGCCGCGATCGCTAACCGCATTTCTTTCATAAGCTCTTGATAAAAATAAAGATTATGAATCGTATTTAAGCGGCTACTCAAGATTTCACCAACGCGATCCAAGTGGCGCAAATACGCCCGCGTGTAATGACCGCAGGTATAACAGCCGCAGTTTGGGTCTATAGGCTGCAAATCATTGGCAAACTTTGCGTTGCGGATGTTAAGCACGCCGTGCCAGGTAAACAGGTGACCGTTGCGAGCATTGCGCGTGGGCATGACGCAGTCAAACATATCAATGCCACGCGCCACCGCCTCCACAATATCTTGCGGTCGTCCAACGCCCATCAAGTACCTAGGCCGGCTTGGGCTCATCAGTGGGACCGTCTCTTCCAAGACTCGTAACCGCTCCTCATGGGGCTCACCAACTGCCAATCCACCGATGGCATACCCAGGCAAGTCCAATGCCGCGAGCCCTTCCCACGATGCCTCGCGCAGCGCCCGATACATGCCGCCTTGTAAAATCCCAAATAAAACGCCTGGTGGCGCATCGTTCGTCTGATAGTACGCGTCACGACTGCGACGGGCCCACCGCAAACTCAGCTCCATCGACACGCGCGCCTGCGTCTCGGTTGCTGGATACGGCGTGCATTCATCAAATTGCATTGCGATATCTGAACGCAGTACCCGCTGTATACGCATGGATTCTTCTGGGGATAAAAACACCTCTGCTCCATCCACTGGAGAGCGAAAGCTCACGCCCTCCTCTGAGAGTTTGCGCAGCTTCGCCAGACTAAAAACCTGAAAGCCCCCAGAGTCAGTCAAAATAGGCCGCGCCCAGTGCATAAAGCGGTGTAAGCCCGCATGTTTTTCGATGATTTCAAGCCCAGGCCGTAGCCACAGATGAAACGTATTACCAAGAATAATTTCAGCGCCAAGAGCTATTAGCTCTTCGGGTGTCATAGCCTTGACTGTGCCATACGTCCCGACAGGCATAAAAACCGGAGTTTCGATCGTACCCCGCGCAAAGTGCAGGCGGCCCGTTCGAGCAGCACCGTCCGAACTTAATACATCAAACTTCATCAACTCTTCCCTGTAAGCGACCGTGGTGTGACAAACATGGCGTCACCGTAGCTAAAAAAGCGATAGCGCTGCGCAACCGCATGATTGTACGCGGCAAGAGTCTGCTCACGACCCGCAAAAGCACAGACCAGCATGAGCAAGGTCGATTCTGACAAGTGGAAGTTAGTCACCATCGCGTCCACTACTCGAAATTGGTAGCCGGACCGTATAAATAAACGTGTCTCACCGGTATAGGGCTGCAGCCGTCCGGACTGAGCGGCAGTCTCAAGACTGCGCACCACAGTCGTGCCAATGGCAATAACGCGCCCGCCCATAGCCTTGGTCCGCTCGATAGCCGCAACCGTGGTTGCAGGAACATCCAACCACTCTGCATGCATCTGATGATCATCCAATGCCAGCGTCCTGATCGGCTGAAATGTACCGGCACCCACGTGTAAAGTGACCTCAGCAATATCCACACCTTGCGATTGCAAGCGAGCGAAACACTCCTCATCAAAGTGCAATCCAGCTGTCGGTGCCGCCACTGCTCCCGGTACGCGCCCATACACCGTCTGGTAGCGCTCCCGATCAGCCGCCACGGCGGCCCGGTCTATATAAGGCGGTAGCGGCACTTGCCCTGCCAACTCCAAATACGCCGCGACGGGCCGATCGAGCCGAAAGTCAGTCAGACCATCAAGCACCGCAACGACGGTGGCTACGGCTCCATGCGGCAAAAGCACTATCTGACCTGAGCGCGTACCCTTACTGGAGCGCACTTGGGCATAAAATCGCTCCTCTTGAGTGATCCGCTCAACCAAGATTTCGACCGCACCACCGGTCGATTTCTGTCCATGCAAGCGGGCCGCCAACACCCGCGTCACGTTTCGAACCAGCAAGTCCCCAGGCCTGAGCAAACCCGCCAAATCCCCAAAATGGCCGTCGCGCAACCCACCACTTGCCCCGTCAAGCACGAGCAATCGGCTATCGCCCCGCCGGTCGGCAGGCGCGCTTGCAATCAAATCGGGCGGCAGTACATAGGCGTAGTCTGTCCGCAACAGCCCGTGTTTAGCAGGTTGAGGCATCATCATGGCACCTGAAATGGTAACAGCCAGCGCAAAGAACGCACGCAAATCGATCTGCGACTCGATCTGCCCGACACTCGTGATAAGATTAAGCCCTTGCCGGTGTGGCGGAATTGGTAGACGCACCTGACTCAAAATCAGGCGCTTAACAGCGTGGGGGTTCGAGTCCCTCCACCGGCACCAGCGTACGGACGCCGCCTACAATCATGAAATACTGCAGTGAATGCGGCCAAGCGGTCGCGAAACGCATACCCGAAGGGGACAACATGCCACGGCATGTGTGTACCGCCTGCAATGTGATTCACTACCAAAATCCGAAGCTGGTGGTCGGATGCGTCGCGGAACACGAGGGACGAATTCTATTGTGTCGCCGCGCGATTGAGCCCCGTCATGGGTTCTGGACCATTCCGGCCGGTTTTATGGAAAACGGCGAGACACTTCAGGCCGCGGCAGCACGCGAATCGCTTGAAGAGGCCCTCGCCGCAGTCACCATTGGCAGTCTGCTTGCAGTCGTCAATGTGGCACACGCTAATCAGGTGCACGTGATGTTTCGCGCCGAACTGCCGACTCCCGAATACGGAGTCGGCATCGAAAGCCTCGAGGTGGATTTGTACCACCCTACCGATATCCCATGGTCCGATATTGCTTTTCCGAGTGTCGAATTCGCCTTGAGACGCTATCTTTCGGATCGCAGCGCCGGCCTCGCGGGCGTGCATTTCACAGATCTTGATCGCCCCGCTTGGCGTTCGTAGGCGAATCTTAAAAACCTCGTATAGAATGCACGCAGCCCGGTTTGAGGGGAAGCTCGCCCGCAAACCGGTCATTACCAACCTTCAGAACAGCTGAGATCGTGTATGACGTTCGTCGTGACCGAGAACTGCATCAAGTGCAAATACATGGACTGCGTAGAAGTCTGCCCGGTGGACTGCTTTCACGAAGGCCCAAATTTCTTGGTCATCGATCCTGATGAATGCATAGACTGCACGCTATGCGAACCTGAGTGCCCGGTAGAGGCCATTTACTCAGAGGAAGACGTGCCAAAAGGCCAAGAAGAGTTCTTGAAGCTCAATGCTGAGCTTGCCAAAAAATGGCCCGTCATCAACGAGAAGAAGCCCGCGCCCGCGGATGCAGATGAGTGGAAAAATAAAGCAGGTAAACGCGGTCTACTTGAACTGAAGCCCTAACCAGGTCCGGCAGCTTCAAGCTCTTTGAGTTTTTGTAGCAATCGTTCGGGCCCATAGTAACCCGCAAAATAATCACCGTGCTCGGTGAAGATGCCCGGTGTACCGCGCATCCCCAATTCCTGCCCGAGGGCATACGTACGAGCGACCGGTGTAGGCCCGCAACTCGCGTTTACTGGCAGTTCCTTGCCGGATTTCGCAAGCGTCAGCGCCGCTTGACGGTCGGATGAGCACCACACGGCTTCCGCTTTACGCCAAGACTCTGTACCTGGTCCACTACGCGGATAAAACACATAACGCACACGAATACCAAGCCGGTTGTACTCAGCGATCTCGCTGTGTAATTTGCGGCAGTAGCTGCAATCTACGTCCGTAAATACCGTCACGCTATAGCGCGGAGCCTTCGGCGTAAAGACAATGGTCTCGGAGTCCGCGATTGCCTTCAGCGCACCATTACGCGCTTCGATGCGTCGTTTCTCAGTGAGATTCTTGCCAGTGCCGGTATCATACAAATCACCCGACAAGGCATAACGGCCGTCAGCTGACACATAAAGCACTTCGCCACCACGTGAAACCTCAAAAATTCCGCTAAGTGCGCTGGGACGAATCGCATCGGCCGCTACATCCAAACGCTTAGCGATCTGAGCGCGCGGATCAGCCTTCGTGTCAGGCTTTTCTAGTTTCGACTCGGTTTTTACCTCAGTGCGCGTTTCTGGGTTTACGCTCACCACACGGGTGTCCGCAAAAGTTAGCGCCATCATGGAAGTGCAGGCGACTACCAGGCCTAGAAGCGCCCACCACACGGAAAAAGACGTAAACCGCGGCTTCATAATGACCATCTCACCCGTGACGCATCGCCCAATCGGACGCAACTGCCCCCATGTTAGCAGATCATTCTTGAGTCTAGCCGCGGGGATGGTGCTGAGAGTGCAGGTCCTTCATACGTTCACGGGCCACATGGGTATAAATCTGCGTTGTCGACAGATCACTATGACCAAGCAACATCTGCACCACGCGCAGATCCGCACCGTGATTTAGCAAGTGGGTTGCAAAAGCATGTCGCAACGTATGTGGCGACAATTCCTTGTAAATCGCTGCTTTAACCGTATAGCGCTTAATAATATGCCAGAACGCTTGTCGCGTCATCCGATCACCACGGCGGGTTGGAAAAAGGTACTCGGTCTGCCGGTCAACAAGAATTTCAGCACGCGCGCTGCTGACAAAATCAGCCAACCAACTAACCGCCTCATTACCAAGTGGTATCAGTCGCTCCCGGTCTCCTTTACCAACAATCCGAATAACACCTTGATTGGTGTTGACCTCGCTATGGCGCAAATTAACTAATTCAGTCACTCGTAGCCCGGTCGCGTAGAGCAACTCCAGCATGGTCCGGTCGCGATGGCCTAGAGGGTCCTTGGTGTCCGGCGCCGCTAGTAACGCTTCAACTTCAACCTCGGTCAACGACTTGGGCAACGAGCGGCCAATTTTAGGCATCGCGATCTGCGCAGTCGGATCTGAGCTCACGAGGCCTTCGCGAACCAAGAACCGGAAAAATCGCCGATAACTTGATAGCTGCCTGGCAGTCGAGCGAGGCTGTGCACCGGCACTGATGCGCGCCGCGATGAACTCAATCACATCGGCCCGCTCAGCGTTAACAACCAATACACGCCGCTCATCAAGCCAGCGAGATAGCGACATCAAATCCGCACGATATGCAGCAATCGTATTCTTTGATAGCCCGTGCTCCATCCACACCGCATCCAAAAAACGTCCAATAGATGGGGCATTATTAGGTGGTATGCCGCGCGGCTCTGATACCAATGATTTTAAGGCAGTACCCATCGTGACCTTCTGCTTACTTTTACGTGGTGACATAACACAGACTCAACGCCTGCTGGCGGCATGGAAAGGACAGATCAAGGGAGGCAAACCTTGGCCGTTTCAATCGATTACCATGGCGACAGTATCGAACGGCACGTCCAAGCTCGATGTGAACCACCTCACGTTTATACATAGCAGTTGACATAATAGAGAACTGGTTCACATTAAGTTACCCCGAACCCTTTAGGGCAAACCTATTGCTGCGGCGCATAACAGATATTGGATACGGAGTATGGTGCTGGCTGGTGTTCATTCCATTGATCACCGGCCTACTCGTTTTCGCGTTGCCGGTGCCTCGAATGACGACTAGGCGCCAAATGGCACGCGCTTCAGCACGTGCTTTTTTCAAGCTAGCAGGAACTCGCCTAATAGTCGTGGGACTAGAAAACATACCCGACAGCGCATGCATTGTCGTTGCAAATCACGCTAGCTATTTAGACGGAATCATTCTGACAGCCGCGCTACCGCCACACTTTGCATTTGTCATCAAGCGCGAGATGGCAACTGCTCCTCTTGCCGGAACCCTATTGACGCACCTAGGTGCGGAATTTGTGGAGCGCTTTGATCGAAAGAAAGGTAGCTCAGATGCGAGGCGCGTATTGCGCACCGCCGCCCGTGGACAAGCCCTTGCTTTCTTTCCAGAGGGAACCTTCACCGAAACGCCAGGTCTTGCATACTTTCATGCGGGCGCTTTCGTAACCGCTGCCCGTAACGGACTTTGCGTACTTCCAACCGTCATCCATGGTGCCCGACATATTTTGCCCGCAGGTCGGGCGCTACCACGACGCGGCCCAATCGTGGTCGAAATTCTGGCGGCTGTAGAAAACGACCCCACAGCACCAAACGCAGCACTTCATCTAAAATCGGCATCTCGCCGCGCAATACTGTCAAAACTGACTGAGCCTGATCTCGAAACACAGGCGGATCGATAGCTACATATTGCGACGATAACGCCCACCAACGGAATACAAAGCGCGGGATATCTGACCAAGCGATGCAACTTGCACCGTCTGCATCAGTTCCTCGAACACGTTACCACCGGCAGCCGCAATCTCCTGTAACCGCTCCAATGCCTTTGGTGCGCGCTGCAAGTGACGCTCCTGCCAAGCATGAACTGCCGCGACCTGTAGATTCTTTTCTTCATCAGTTGATCGGATTAATTCAGGCGGAAGTAAGCTATCTTCAGACGCCTTGCTAGGTAGGAAGGTATTTACGCCAATCAAAGGTAGCGAGCCATCATGTTTTTTATGCTCGTAGTAAAGGCTTTCTTCTTGGATCTTGCCCCGTTGGTACATGGTCTCCATGGCACCGAGCACACCGCCCCGCTCTGCAAGTGACTCAAACTCGCGATAGACAGCTTCCTCGACAAGATCAGTCAACTGCTCTAACGCAAATGACCCCTGCCAGGGATTCTGAGTCTTATTTAAACCCAACTCTCGGTTGATAATTAACTGAATCGCGACGGCACGTCGCACACTTTCCTCAGTCGGCGTCGTTAGTGCTTCATCATAAGCATTGGTGTGCAAACTATTGCAGTTATCAAACAACGCATACATTGCCTGGAGCGTCGTACGGATATCGTTAAACTGGATTTCCTTTGCATGCAGACTTCGACCCGAAGTTTGCACGTGATACTTAAGCATTTGACTACGCGCGTCAGCGCCATAACGATCACGCATCGCGCGTGCCCAGATGCGCCGCGCAACGCGACCAATCACCGCATACTCAGGGTCCATCCCGTTCGAAAAGAAGAACGATAGATTTGGCGCGAATTCGTCTATCTTCATGCCGCGCGATAAATAATATTCAACAATAGTAAAGCCGTTGCCGAGCGTGAATGCAAGCTGACTGATTGGATTCGCGCCAGCTTCAGCAATGTGATAGCCAGAAATCGACACAGAATAAAAATTACGCACTTCGTTATCGATGAAATACGCCTGCACGTCGCCCATCAAGCGCAGCGCAAATTCTGTTGAAAATATGCAAGTATTTTGCGCTTGATCTTCTTTGAGAATATCCGCCTGGACGGTACCGCGCACTTGCGACAGCGCCTCGGCTTTCAATCGTTGGTAGGTCGCGTCATCTAAGACGCCGGCAGAAACCAATTCCGCGCCCGATGTCCCCAGCAAGCCCAGCCCATAACCATCAGAGTTTTGCGGCAACTCCCCACGGTAAGACGGACGCACGCCGTCTTTCCATAGTTTCACAATGGCTTTCTCAGCCACTGACCACTGACCTGAGTCTTTGAGATGTCGCTCCACACGTTGGTCGATCGCCGTATTCATAAACATCGCCAATATCATCGGTGCTGGACCATTGATTGTCATAGACACAGATGTCAGCGGCGCACACAGATCAAAACCCGAATACAGTCGTTTCATGTCATCGAGTGTGGCGATAGACACACCTGAGTTTCCAATACGACCATAAATATCTGGCCGCTCATCTGGATCTTCGCCGTAAAGCGTTGTTGAGTCGAAGGCGGTCGACAAGCGCGTTGCAGGAGCATTTGCAGCCAGATAATGAAACCGCTTATTGGTACGTTCCGGCATGCCCTCGCCCGCAAACATCCGGATGGGATCTTCTTCTTCACGGCGGTAGGGATAAACGCCCGCTGTATACGGGTATGCGCCCGGCAGATTCTCGCGCTTAATCCAGGCGAGCAACTCGCCAGAATCTTGATAGCGCGGCACTGCGATTTTTGGAATCTGCTGATGACTTAGCGACTCGGTGTAATTCGCGCCGCGCACCTCACGACCGCGCACCTTGTACACATACTCACTATCCGTTGCATTGCGCGCCCGTTGCGGCCACTCGCGCAATAACTGCAGACCTTCAGGACCGACTGCATCGAGCGCATCGTTGTAGGCACTGCGCAATCTCGCAAGAGTGCTACCGTCACTCAACGCGCTCGCGTCGGTCACGCGTTCAAATTTTGCTGGCAGTGCGGGATCATCCAACAGTACGAGCACTTGATAACATGCATCAAGACGTCGTGCTGCCGCAGCTTCACGCTCAATGGTCTGCCCTGTTGTCCGCCCAGCGATAGCAATGTCTGCTAAATATCTCACCCGCTCACCGGGAATGATGGCAGCTCGCTTCGGTATGCCTGTAGGCGCAATACCGCTGGTGGCCCAAGGCTTGATGCCACCCCATTTTTCGTGCAAACGTTCACACACATCTTTAAATAGTGTGTTAACTCCCGCATCATTAAACTGACTAGCGATGGTCGGGTAGACCGGCACCTGCTCATCGGGCACACGCATGCGATCAGGATGATTCCGCCGCCACTGCTTGCGCACATCACGCAATGCGTCCTCTGCTCCGCGTTTCTCAAATTTATTGAGAACAACATAGTCAGCAAAATCGAGCATGTCGATTTTTTCGAGCTGACTAGCGGCGCCATACTCGCTAGTCATTACGTAAAGCGAGACGTCCACCATGTCGACGATTTCAGTATCACTTTGTCCGATGCCCGCAGTCTCCACTACGATCAGATCAAAGCCGGCAAATTTTAGCAGCTGAATCGTATCGGACAGCACGGCGCTTGTAGCTAGATGTTGACGCCGCGTTGCTAGTGAGCGCATGAACACCCGATCCGTCTCGAGGGCATTCATACGAATTCGGTCACCAAGCAATGCGCCACCGCTACGACGGCGTGTTGGATCCATCGCTACAACCGCAACCTGCCGATCAGGAAATGCGCGTAAGAAGCGGTTAAGGAGTTCGTCAGTAAGCGAGGATTTACCCGCACCACCCGTCCCAGTGATGCCGATGACGGGCGGTCGATTCAGCGTCTTTTGCACCTCAGCATGCAGCCGGTCAAGCTGGTCTGGGGTCGCACCTTCAAAAACAGAGATTGCGAGCGCGAGGCGCTGGTGGTCAGTCGTACGCATCGGACCCGGTGTGTACTCAGGGCGCGGCCACGCACGCACACGCTTAAGTACGTCTTCAATCATCCCGTCAAGACCAAGCTTTATGCCGTCGTCAGGCGTATAGATTTTTTCAATACCATGCGCCTCTAACATCGCAATCTCATCAGGCGCTATGGTACCGCCACCACCAACCACCACGCGTATGTGCTCAGCACCATGGTCCCGCAACATATCAACCATGTAGCGAAAGTATTCGTTATGACCACCCTGATACGAACTGACCGCAATCCCATCGGCGTCTTCCTGGATCGCAGCTCGGACGATTTCGGCAACCGATCGATTGTGCCCAAGATGGACAACTTCAGCACCATGCGCCTGCAATAGACGGCGGATAATGTTGATGGCGGCGTCATGCCCATCAAAGAGCGATGCCGCGCTAACAAACCGCAACTGGCTGCCGCGCCCACGCGCCGCTGGAATAATCTTTTCTTCTGGTCTGTTCATCCGGTTCCCAGCCCTTGGTGTCAGGTCGACTAGGCAGCAAATTTGGAGCTTTGCATGCCCCTTACGCAATAAGGGCTACTGTAGCAGCGCACGCGCCACACGGCTATTAAAACCCGGGCATCCTACTTTTTTTGAACCGCACTAACGGGACCTTCGCTGGAGCCGCCGGGATCGTTTCAGACACAGCGCCTAACGCCATAGTCCGCGCCCCTTCGCCAACCCCTTCATCAACCGCATCCTCAACCCACGCATCGCCACCATCCTGAGCATCCGGTCGACTAATCGCCAACGACTTTGGTGCGTCAATCCCAATAAGGACCCGACCGCCACTGACACGCACAATCTGCAACTTAACACTGTCACCGATACAGATCGACTCTCCACTTTTTCGCGACAACACGAGCATTAATTCTCACCTTCAAGTAACACAAAAAAATCCGAGCCTGTTTCACAACAGACAACACTTTTGAACGCATGCGATGCGGCTTCACACATCACGTAAATCGTTTACTTCACACCATAAGACGCCCGATTAGCGCATTCAAGTTAAGCAGCTTTTATCAGGGTGTCCGACGATCCATTGCAGCCACGATCAAACATTTGCTACACACGCTGGCAGAAGCGATACCTCGCTTCGGTTGCATAGGGCTGTTGGGCAATGCACGCATGCTAATCGGACTTTTAGCATACTCTGCGCAAGCGTGCCACTTAGCAATCATGTTCGCGAAAATAGTAAAAAATCAGCGTTTTTGTCACTAGTCATGCGCCAACTTAAAGCGGACGATATGTTCGCTTACATGACGGTATAGCCTTTCAAATCGCGACACCGCGATCATGGCACCGCGACTTGAGAGAACCATGAAAGAGGCGAATACGGAGTTTGTTACCACCAGCGAGGCGGCAACCCTGCTGGGCGTAGCACTACGCACCATACAGTTGTGGGTTGAGAACGGTTCACTCAGTGCATGGAAAACTTTAGGCGGCCATCGTCGAATATCGAAAGCTTCGGTAGAGAAAATTTTAGCCGATCGAGAAGCCGCCCTAAAAGGCTTGCCGCGCAAATCGCCGTTAACCGCCATTCTGATCGTTGAACCCGACGTAAAAGCGCAACGAATTTATAAGAACGCACTCACTGTTGGCGCAAAAGATCTGCCGAAAGTCACGATCGTAGCCACCGGCTTTGAGGCTTTACAGAAAGCCATCGTCTTAAAGCCCGAGCTTATTTTCATGCCTCTTAACCTGCCACACATGCACGGGCCGGCCTTGGCACAAGCACTACTCGATACCCCAGGCCTTAGCCCCCAGATTATCGTTATTGCCGATTCGAAAGAGGCCCTGACCCCAGGCGCCCGGCTGCCAAAAGGGTGCCGGGTCCTGCTAAAACCACTCCGGGAGGCCAAAATTCAGGCCACCGTACATGAGTGCCTTGCGCGCACAGTCCCTACGCAATAGATCTATCTAATTGATTATTGTGGTTTTGTTGAAAACTAGGCTGCAGGCCTCATCTCAAATACTGACGGTTACGTTGCACTGCAAAAAGAAGCGGGAGTAGACTGCGCTCGGTCTTAATGGAGCCACCGCAATGAGCACAGAGTCCGTTGTCATCTTGGCAGCAAAGCGCACCCCCATCGGGTCTTTTCATGGAATGTTTGCAGCGACTCCGGCGCCGCTACTAGGCGCTGCCGCCATTAAAGGCGCGATTGACGCGGCCGGCCTTGCTCCATCCGCCGTCGACGAAGTTGTGATGGGATGTGTGCTGGCGGCGGGTATCGGCCAAGCTGCGGCACGGCAGGCAGCCATCGCCGCGGGCATACCAGCGAACACCCCCGCCACTACCATCAACAAAATGTGCGGCTCTGGAATGAAGGCCATCATGATGGCTGCAGACGCACTACGCACGGGGGACATTAATATTGCAGTTGCCGGTGGCCTTGAGTCGATGACCAATGCGCCGTACCTTTTGCCAAAGGCACGCGCGGGCTATCGCATGGGTCATGGCGAACTGTTGGATCACATGTTCACCGATGGCCTACAAAGCCCGTGGGATGGACAACTGATGGGCTGCTTTGCAGAAAACACTTCCCAAAAATATGGCTTCACCCGTGAGCAGCAAGACGCATTTGCCACTGAGTCTGTTCGACGCAGTCTGCATGCGATTGCGTCGGGTGCGTTCCTAAATGAAATCTCTCCAGTTACTGTAAAAACCCGCAAGGGTGAATCGATCATCGATAAGGATGAAACACCTTTTGCTTGCGACGTCGCAAAAATTACGCAACTAAAGCCAGCTTTTCGCAAAGACGGGACGGTGACAGCTGCTAGCTCCTCCTCCATATCAGATGGCGCTGCGGCAGTAGTACTTGCCACCGCCACTGCAGCAAAGATCCAAGCTTTAAAGCCTATCGCGCGCATCGTGGCATATGCCAGTCACGCGCATGCCCCTGAATGGTTTACAACAGCGCCAGTCGGTGCCATTGAAAAGACGCTCAAGAAAGCCGGATGGCGCACGGGCGATGTGGATCTTTATGAGATCAATGAAGCCTTCGCAGCTGTGACGATGGCAGCAATGCACGACCTGAAGCTTGATCCCGCTAAAGTCAATGTAAATGGCGGTGCATGCGCTCTTGGCCATCCAGTGGGTGCCACCGGCGCCCGCATCCTAGCGACACTGATTAATGCTTTACAATTGCGCGGCCTAAAACGGGGCGTAGCCTCCCTCTGCATCGGCGGTGGCGAAGCAACAGCTATTGCCGTTGAACTGATTTAAACGAGTGGTAAAAATCTGCAGACCCACTTTAGCGGAGCGTACGTACGCGCCTTTCCCCAGTTAAACAAGGGGGTTCGCCCACCCTCCGATCATGGGCTTTCTAGAGAAATAACGACTATGGAAATCGCCGGAAAAACTGTTGCAATCACGGGTGGCGGACGCGGTCTCGGACGCGCTATGGCCGTGGAATTTGCCAAAAAAGGTGCGGTACTTGCCCTAATCGATCTGAATGAAGCCGACCTCGCGGAAACTCGTAGCCTCTGCACTGCAATCGGCAGCACCGCGCGCACATACACATGCAATGTCACAAACGAAGATGCGGTCAGTGCAACGATGGATGCTATCGTGAAAGACGCCGGCCACATTGACGTGCTCATTAACAATGCCGGTATTGTCAAAGACGGGCTTCTCATCAAGGTCAAAGACGGCACTGTGGTTGGGAAAATGGGCCTTGATCAGTGGAATGCAGTGATTGGCGTCAATCTCACCGGCGTGTTCTTGTGCGGCCGAGAAGCAGCTGAACGAATGATCCGCTCAGGGAAAGGTGGAGTCATTGTAAATATTTCATCGATCTCCAAAGACGGCAATGCTGGTCAAACAAACTATTCAGCTGCAAAAGCTGGTGTTGCTGCGATGACGACAGTGTGGGCCAAAGAACTTGCTCGATTTAATATTCGCGCTGGCGCTATTGCGCCTGGCTACTGCGCCACTGATATTCTGGCTAATATGTCGCCAGAGACCCTCGCCAAGGTAACGGCTCCCGTGCCATTGAAGCGTTTAGGTCAACCATCGGAAGTTGCTAATGCAGCGACGTTTATTGTCGAGAATGAGTTCTTTACGGGCCGCACGCTATACCTTGATGGCGGGCTGCGGCTGTAACGCTGCCGGCACTTAAAGAAAGCCCGCGCCATGCAAGCAAATAGCCTAAAGGCTGTCATTACCGGCGGCGCTTCCGGACTTGGACTCGCAGTAGCCAAGGCAGTCATTGCAAATGGCGGTAAGGTCACCCTGCTCGATATTCAGCATGACGCAGGCACGAGTGCGGCTCAAGAGCTCGGTGATCGTGCCAGCTTCATTGATTGTGACGTCACTGACGAGCATAACGTCACAAATGCAGTGCGCGACGCGCATCAGTGGATGGGGGGACTGAACCTTGCAGTCAACTGCGCAGGCATTGTGGGTGCAGGCAAGCTCCTGAACAAAGACGGAACCATGCAATCCGCCTTCTTCAGTAAAGTCGTCGCCATTAATTTGATCGGCACATTTAACACGGACAAAGCGGCTGCAGAGCTCATGCAAGTTAACGAGCCCAATGCTGAGGGTGAGCGCGGCCTCGTCATTCACACCGCCTCCGTTGCGGCGTATGAAGGTCAGATAGGCCAAATCGCGTATGCGGCCACCAAAGCTGGTGTGATCGGTCTCGTGCTACCCATGGCTCGCGAACTTGCCCGCTTTGGTATTCGAGTAATGGCTATCGCTCCCGGCATTTTTGAGACGCCGATGGTTGCGGGCATGACGCCAGAGCTGCAAGCATCCTTAGGAGCTCAAGTCCCTTTTCCAGCGCGTCTTGGCAAACCAAGTGAGTTCGCCGACCTTGTCATGTCGATCGTAGACAATCCAATGCTGAACGGTGAAACGATTCGTCTAGATGGCGCTATCAGAATGCAGCCTCGCTGATCAGGTATCCCAGCGCCAGTAGGCAAAGGACCTAAGGGACCGGGTACCCCATAATTTGCCACTTTCGGCAAAACCCGCGGACGTCCATAATCGCGGCCTACCGCCTTGAAGGACACCGGTGCCATGAGATTCATCCAATCAAGCCTACTCGCACTTGGGCTTATACTGAGCGCCTGCGCGAGCACAACGCCACGGCTAAGCCCTCAGACGCCACTCGGCAATGCACCAAAAATCAGCATCCCAATCGAGTACTACCGCTTAAGTAACGGTCTGCGCGTCGTGCTATCACACGACCCAACTGCACCCACCGCAACAATTGGGGTCTACTACCATATTGGCTTTCGCATTGAGCCTAGAGATCGAACCGGCTTTGCGCATCTTTTCGAACATCTGATGTTTCAGGAAACGAGCAACCTAAGCAAGGGAGATGCCGACAAGATCATCAATGGCAATGGCGGCGTATCAAACGGCTCGACCCGCTTTGATTACACCAACTATTTTCAAGTAGTGCCTAGTCATGTCATTGAGCCTGTGCTGTGGGTAGAAGCAGACCGGATGAAGGGACTCGTGCTGAGTGAATCTAGCCTGCAAAATCAAAAAGACGTCGTGAAGAACGAAGTCCGCGTCAACGTGATCAACCGACCCTATGGCGGTTTCCCTTGGCTAGATCTGCCGCAGCTCGCCAATAGTAATTGGTATAACGCGCATAATTTTTATGGCGCATTAGCTGACATCGATGCTGCAAGTCTGAAAGATGTAGGTGAGTTTTACGACACTTATTACATCCCAGCCAACGCGGTCTTGGTCGTCGCTGGTGATTTCGATCCAGCCACAATTAAGACCGCCATTGAGCGCCAGTTCGCCGCGCTACCAACGCGCAGCGAACCTAAGCACCCCGATGTCACCGAGCCTAAGCAGACTGCGCGCAAAACCTCGAGCAGAACGGACCCACTCGCACCCCGACCGGCGTTGGCCATTGGTTACCACCTACCGCCGCGGAATACACCTGAATGGTATGCATTTGGACTGATAGACCAGCTGCTCCTGCAGGGTGAAGATAGTCGCCTATGGCAAAAGCTTGTTAAAGAGAAGGGCTATAGCGACTCACTTGATGGCGGAATTAACTTGCTTGGCAACATGTTTAGCTATGAAGGCCCCATGCTGTGGTCAGCTTACCTAATCCATGACTCCACAGTAACAGATGGACGCATCACAGCTGACTTTGACGCAGTCACACAACGCCTAAAAAATGAACTTGTGAGCACAAATGAGCTAGCTCGTGCAGTCACCAAAATTCGCTCATCGTTGTATGACATTGCAGGTAGTCCGACGCGGTTTGGTCTAGTTGAAATCTTAGCGTCACTTGCGCTATTTGATGACGATCCATCACGATTCAACGAGATCGAGACGCGATTTAGGGAAGTTACACCTGAACTTGTGCGTCAAACGGCGCGACGATATTTAACCCGCGAAAATCAGACAATCCTGTCGCTTGTTGCGGGTCATAGCCAAGCGGAGCACACAAAGTGAACACACTCTGCCAACGATTTGCGGCCTTACTAACAGCAGGCCTACTAGTCTCAGCCGCCGATGGCCGTGAGCAACCGCCAGCCATTGGCGTAGCCAAGCCATTTGCGTTGCCTGCTAAGGAAGAAATGACGCTTGCTAATCACTTCAAAGCCACCTTAGTCCCTTTCGGCACTGTTCCCAAAGTAACGATTGTCCTAACAATTGCTACTGGCAATATCGCGGATGGCGCCACCACGGGTCTTGCAGACCTTACAGCGGAACTCATGAAAGAAGGCGCAGGGAAATACGATGCTGCTGGCGCTGCAAGACGGGCTGCCGACATGGGAGGCACGCTGTCTATCTCAGCAGGGCTTGAGGAAACGACTCTTGAAATAGATGTGCTCGCGGAACATGCGTCAGAGGCGATAAACCTGATCGCAGACACCGTACGCCATCCGCATCTACCCAAAAGCGAACTGCCCCGGTTGAAAGCAGATCTATCTCGTGCAAGTTCGGTCAAACGCAGCACAGCGCGGGGACTGGCTGCTGAGGCTTACGCAAAACTTCTGTGGGGCAATCATCCATACGGAAAAGCCTCTCCGACAGATACTGAACTCACTGCAATCACAGACAAAAACATAGCAGACTTTGTCAGTACTGAATTCGGCGCACAACGCGCCCATCTTTATGTTGCTGGCCTGTTTGATAGCGCTCTAATCAAACAGGCAATTACGGCAGAGTTCGGTGATTGGCAGACAGGCCCCGTGGCGCGGGCGACGCAAATAGAAGGCTCACGTCAAGGTCAAATCACGTTCATTGATAGACCCAACGCCACGCAAACGACACTCATGTTCGGACTGCCTGTCCTAGCGCCCAAGGCACCTCATTTTATCGACTTTGCGGTGACCAATACCTTGTTTGGTGGATCCCTACTGTCACGCCTGGATCAGAATCTACGTGAAGACAAAGGATGGACCTATGGGGCATCAAGCAGAATAACGCCCTATGCAGCTGGCATTGCCATCTGGACTCTAGCAACAGACGTCAGCACGCCCGACTCAGCTCCTGCTGTACAAGAAATCTTTAAAGAACTGGCACGTCTGCGCGCTGAGCCTGCAACGATAAGTGAACTTAACTCTATCCAAAACTACCGAGCTGGAACCTTCGTGATTGGTGCATCCAGTCGCGGTGGCATTATTTCCCAGCTAGCCTATCTCGAGCAGCAGCAGCTACCTGAGACATGGCTCACCGACTATGTGGCAAAAGTGCATGCCGTGACCCCTGAGCAAGTGCGCGCAGCTGCCCTTGAGCAACTCACTCCAGAACACATGACTCTGGTTGTGGTTGGTGATCTAAAATCAATCAAAGATCCCATTCTTGCGCTACCCTCGCTACAGGACATACGAATCGCGGATTAGGTTCTACTATTTAGTTAACAATTTGCATATACGAGGCTTATTGGAATGACTGACACTATCGAACGCGACCAGATGGAATATGACGTTGTTATTGTTGGTGGTGGCCCAGGGGGCCTCGCTTGCGCCATCCGACTAAAACAACTAAAGCCAGATCTATCCGTGTGCGTTTTAGAAAAAGGCGCTGCCATCGGCGCACATTCCCTGTCGGGGTGCGTAATGGAACCGGGCCCACTCGATGAATTGTTACCAGACTGGCGCAAAACGCCTCCGGGCATTTGCGTCCCCGCGACACGCGATGAGTTTCGTATCCTGACCGAAAAGCGCGCAATACGCTTTGTCACGCCGCCACAGATGCAAAATCATGGGAACTTCATTATCTCACTTGGCATGCTGACCCCTTACCTTGCGCAACAAGCCGAAAATCTTGGCGTCGATGTGTTTGCCGGCTTTGCGGCAGCAAAGCCTTTATATGACGCGCAAGGCGCTGTAGCAGGCGTACAGATTGGGGATATGGGTATCGATAAGAATGGACAACCAGGACCTAGCTTCGCGCCAGGGCCTGAAGTGCGCGCCAAACTCACCGTACTTGCCGAAGGTGCACGTGGCAGCGTGACAAAAGCGCTGGTTGCAAAGTATCAACTCGATGCACGTAGCTGCCCGCAGACGTATGGGCTTGGCTTCAAGGAACTGTGGCAGTTACCGGATGGTCGCGTTGAGCCAGGTCTGATTCAACATTCTGTGGGTTGGCCGATGGACAGCAACACGTATGGGGGCAGTTTCCTATATCACCTTGACCAGAATCGCGTCTACATTGGCTACGTCGCCGGTCTTGACTATCAAGACCCGCGTTTCAAGCCATTTGAAGCCTTTCAGCAATTCAAAAACCACCCTGCGATTAAGCCACTGCTCAGCGGCGGGGAACTCCTCACTTATGGCGCGCGTACCATCGCAGCAGGTGGCTGGCAGTCCTTACCCAAGCTAGAAATGCCCGGCGCCTTACTTGTAGGCGATGCCGGTGGCTTAGTAAACGTTCCAAAGATCAAAGGAGTCCACCAGGCTATCCGCTCAGGGACGCTTGCCGCTCTACACATTGCTGAAAATGCCTCCAGTCAGGGTTTTGATGCACGTTGGCGCGCATCACCCGGCGGCCTTGAGCTTAAAAAGGTGCGTAACTTCAAGCCTGGCTTTAAAAAGGGTCTCTGGTTTGGGATGGCGAATGGCGCGCTGGAAACCGTCACTGGCGGACGCACGCCGTGGACGCTTAAAAACAAAGCTGATTACACTCAACTCCAAACACTCGCCGAATTTTCCTCCCCTGATCGCCACTGGCAGGCAGACCGAGAACTCAAACCGCGCGATCGACTCGCTGCAGTGTACTTTGCAGGAACGACGCATGAAGATTCCCAACCAGCCCATCTTAAGGTTAGCGATACCAGCATCTGCATTGATAAGTGCGCCAAAGAGTTTGGCAACCCCTGCCAAAACTTCTGCCCCGCGAATGTCTATGAAATTGTGACTGACGATGCTGGTAGCAAACGCCTACAAATCAATGCGGCGAATTGCGTGCATTGCAAGGCCTGCGACATCAAAGACCCATACGGCATCATCACATGGACGACGCCAGAGGGTGGCTCTGGGCCGAATTACCAAAACCTCTGATGCACGCCTGCGTGGCCCGCGGCCTAAACGGCCGCGGCTACCTTACTGCAGCGCGCTGACCTGATAGGCAGCGCTCTGCAGCCAGGTAGGATTAATCTCTACCCCCCAACCTGGCGCCTCGGGGATCATCACGCAGCCATCGTGAATGGCATACGGGTCACCGAGGAACAGCCCCTCTTGCCACGGATAATAGTCGGGCCCTTCGATAGAAAACTCTAGATACTTCCCGGCGTTTGGAATTGCACCCAACAGATGCATAGTGCAGATTGTGACTAACGACAAATTAGCACTGTGAGGCGTACACGGCAGACCCGCGTCAGCCGCCATTTTTGCGACTTTCAGAGTGCGCCCTAAGCCGCCCATATACATGACATCGGGCTGGACAATATCCACAGCCCTCATCTCAATCATGCGCCGCCAAGTTGCAAGATCCCAATCCTGCTCACCACCTGTCACATCCAGCTGCAAAGCCTCTGTCACTTGTTTGGTGTCTTCAAGGATCCAATAAGGGCACGGCTCCTCAAAATGACCAATGCCATGCTGTTCCAGTAAGCGGCCCACCTCAATCGCCCTCGTCACTGAAAACCCACTATTTGCATCGACAAGCTTCGCGACACGATCGCCTAACGCACGTGACACACACGGGACGATTTCTTCTGTACGACCGGGCCATTCATCGACGTCGCGACCACACTCAGCGCCTACACGCCACTTAAATGCATCAAAACCCTGGGTATCACGTAATCGGACAAGTCTGTCAGCCTCGGCTTGAGGACTGATATCGCGCTTCATCGACGACGCGTATGCGCGCAGTTTTTTTGGTTTCCCGCCCAACAACTCAACGACCGGTTTACCGGAAAGCTTGCCACGCAAATCCCACATCGCCGTATCAAGGCCCGCCAACGCGCGACAGCGATAGCTCCCCGGATATTTGTGCTCACGCTCCTCAATACGATCCACTAGCTGATCAATGGCAAGGGCATCGGCCCCTAGCGCCCAAGGCGCCACTTGGCGATGGAATATTGTCGCCGTAATGTCTGCATTATAAGTAGAGGTCTGCCCCCAACCGATTGCACCGCTATCGGTCGTGAGACGGACAAAACACACGAATTCATTCGCAAAAGTTTCAAGTTTAGTTATCTTCACGACTCTACTTCCAAATATTTAAGTGACTAAATAGGGTGGCTAACTCGCACAGCGACTCGCCCACGCACCTGGCCGCGGACAATATCTGCCGCCAACTGCGGCAAATCAGCGAATGTCGCATCCAGCGTGAACTGCTCGAGCTTCGCGAGCGGCAGGTCTGCGCACAACCGGCGCCATGCGCTTAACCGGCGAGGCATCGGACACATCACTGAATCTATTCCAAGCACATTTACCCCGCGCAGCAGAAATGGGATCACGGTCGTATCCACCTTGCTACCACCAGCTAAACCCACCGCCGCGATTGATCCACCATACTTTAACTGCGCTAGCACACGTGCAAACGTATTACCGCCAACAGAGTCGATGCAACCAGCCCATCGTTCCCCTTCTAATGGTTTTCGGGCGGGGTCTGCGAATAAGGTGCGGTCGATGACCTGACTTGCACCTAATGTTTTTAAATACTCATGCGCATCAGCCCGACCGGTCGAGGCAGTGACGTGATAACCCAGTGCCGCAAGCAAGGCTGTGGCAACCGAGCCCACACCGCCAGCCGCACCCGTCACCAGCACCTCACCTCCTGGTGGCGTTAATCCATGATCCTCTAGCGCCATAACCGCTAGCATCGCCGTGAAGCCCGCGGTTCCAATCGCCATCGCTTGGCGGGCACTCAATGCACTAGGAAGTGGAACCAACCAGTCGCCATTAACACGGGCTCGCGCCGCATAGCCGCCCCATTGCGTCTCGCCCACCCGCCAACCAGTCAAAATAACCCGTTCGCCAGGACGGTACTTTGCATGTTGGCTTTCAATGACTGTTCCACAAAAATCAATACCTGGGACATGTGGATATCGTTTGACGAGTCCTCCAGCACCACCCATCACTAAACCATCTTTATAATTCACTGTCGTGTATTCGACAGCTACCGTTACATCCCCAGCCGGCAAAGCCGCATCATCGACGCTGCGGACCGCATGGGTCACCACACCGGCAGACTCTTCAAGCACTAGTGCGTTAAACATTAGCTACACGCTCCGCTAACAACAAATGACGAAAGGAGCGCAGTTTACGACCTTGCGTCGCCTAAATGACCTTAAAGCTCAGTTTTTTTAATAAAGATTATCCGATACCATGACGGAGGTACGTCTACATCTGCTAACCCTCAACGGCGCTACACAGCCGCTTGAACACACACGCGGAACCCGCGCAAACTGTCTACCCGCCCGCCGCTCCATCCCAGCTATACGGTGTTACCGATGACCTCAAGCAACCCTCTAATCCAGTTCCAACTGAAAGGGCGCCGAGCACTCGTGACCGGTGGCGCAGCAGGCATCGGTTTTGCAACCGCACAGCTGCTCGGCCAAAGCGGCGCCCATGTCGTTATTAATGATTTGCCAGGCACCGCGTTAGACAACAGCATCGCAGTTTTGCGCGACAACGGACTCCGTGTTGAGCCTGCGCCAGGCGACTTAGGCAACCCAGTGGCGGCTGCGGGCGTTGCCAGTCATGCGCTAAGCGTCCTTGGGGGGATTGACTACCTGATCAACAACGTCGGCACCCCTGGTACACGCACTCCCATTGCGGCATCTGATTTAGACGCACTCAGTGATTCGTTTTGGGACAAAATCCTTCGGGTGAATTTACTCAGCGCCTTCTGGATGACCAAAGCGTTGAAAACTGAGCTTGTAGCGGCACGCGGTGCCATCGTAAACACCGTATCAGTTGCCGCGTTTGCTGGCGGCGGCAGCAGTATCGCCTATGTCACTGCCAAAGCAGGTCTCGTGGGACTGACACGTGAGCTCGCACGCGGAATGGCCCCTCACGTCAGGGTCAACGGCATCGCGCCTGGGCTCGTCAACTCAACGTGGGAGTGCTCATTCGGTGATACTGAGGTACTCGCCAAACAGACGATCCCCTTACAGTGCGTGGGACAACCGGTCGACTACGCTGAGGCCATTGCCTACCTGTGTGCTGGCGCGAAATACGTCACCGGTGAAATTCTTGAAATCTCCGGCGGCGCCCATCTTTGACATGTCCCCACTATGCACAAACTCCAGCACCATCTGTCGTGCGCGCCCATCCATCTGAGGTAAGCCATTGAAATTACTATACTCCCCAACATCACCCTACGTGCGCAAGGTCCGTGCCGTCGCGATCGAGAAAGGCGTCAGTAGCCAGTTGGAACTCATCAGTGCAACCCCTTGGCCCGATCCCACTCACATCGCGACACTGAATCCGCTGGGGAAAATCCCTGTCCTTGTGTGTGACGATGGCACCGAACTCTACGACAGCCCGGTCATCTGTGAATATCTAGACTCATTGACACCCGACCCCCAACTAATCCCAGCTGCCGGCATGACGCGCTTTCGGATCCTACGGTTACAAGCACTGGCTGATGGAATCATGGATGCTGGTGTCAGCATCATTCTAGAAAAACGTCGCCCGCCTGCCGAGCAATCTCCGGCGGCACAGGCGCGCGCATTAAACGCAATCACTCGCGGCGTGGGCGCGTTACAAGGAGAGCTAAGTCTGAGCACGCACGCGATAGATCTAGGTCAACTGGCAATAGCCATTGCCATCGGCTATTTGGAGTTCAGGTTTCCTGAGCTTGAAGTATTAGCGCCACGCTATGGCCTACAGGACTGGTGGCAGCGCATCAGTGCACGCCCTTCACTGCAAACGACCATCCCAAACTGACGCCAAATCAATGAAGGCCAGTTCGTTGCTTGTTGCTTTTGCCGCGCGTGGGCATACGCCAGATGCCTCGCAGCAACATGCGATAGAGGCGCTTGAACAGTTCCGCACGCGCATTGCCCTAGCGCATCCGCAACAACCCGCCTGGCGCGCGCGCCTGCCGTCCTGGCTCAGCCAGAAGTCTGCACCACAAAATACCAAAGGGGTTTATCTGTGGGGCGGCGTCGGCCGGGGAAAAACTCTGCTTTTTGACGCTTTTTGCCACTCTCTCACCGTGCCTGCCCAACGGGTCCACTTCCACCGCCTTATGCGAGACGTGCATACGCAACTAGGCGAACTACGCTTAACTAACGCCCAAGATCCACTAACGAAAGTGGCACAGCACATCGCACGCTCAGCAAAAGTGCTCGTCATTGATGAATTATTTGTATCGGATATTGCTGATGCCATGATCATGGGAGGTTTGCTAACTGCCCTGATTCAACAGCATGTGGCGCTCGGCTTCACCTCGAATGTTCCTCCAAAAGACTTATACCGAGATGGCTTGCAGCGAGCGCGTTTCTTGCCAGCAATCGAGCTCCTCACCAATGAGACCTGGGTCGTCAACGTCGACGCTGGGGTGGACTATCGTTTGCGTGAACTGGAACAAGAACCGCTGTATTTTGTGACCATTGAGCCCAATGAGCCTCTGTTCTTAAAAAGATTTGAAGCACTCAGCGGCACGTCGCATGCTCACGACTCGCATGTCTGTATCGATTCACGTCTCGTACCTACCAAAGGTCAAGGCGACCGAGCAGTCTGGTTTTCTTTCACGGATCTATGCGATGGACCACGTAGCACCCGTGACTACATTGAACTATCCCAGCGCTTTGACACTGTCGCCTTATCCAACATACCCGTGTTTGATGGCACGAATGACGACGCTGCGCGGCGCTTCATCGCGCTGATCGACGAGTTCTACGAACGGCACGTCAAGTTACTCCTATCCGCTGCTGCACTGCCGCATGCTCTTTATCAGGGCACTCGCTTAAAAGATCAATTCCAACGAACCGAGAGCCGCTTGGTGGAAATGCAATCAACACAATATTTAATGCAGCCACACCAGCCCTAATAGGCCAGTAGGTATTTGCATACCTGATGAAATAGGCTTTTCGGAGTACACTCACGCCGTGAAATCGAAGCACACAGTGCCCGCCTATCCAGCACCGTCGGCGCTAAATCGACCCCCATCATCATTCATACCGTACAGGTTGTAATAACAACACTTGCAAAATGCGTCTTTAGTTCATCCAGCAGCTTGAAACCACAATGGGATCAACAGTAGGAAGTATATGCTCGCTAAGGTACCCGCTACACGCCTGCGACTGATCAATACGATCATCAATGCAGCCAGCAAAATACACGCTCCTACCTTGGCGCGGCAACGATTTAATGCCTTCACACGACTTTTTTATCGCAACCTCGCTACAGACGATCTGCAAGCTCACAGCCTCACGACGTTTGCCGAAATCGCTTATGAGACGTATCGTTTTGGACAACGCCGACGCCAGAATGAAACTCTAGTCGGCGTCAGCAACGCAGGTCACATTACCGCCGGATCCCGCACAGCCCATACATTCGTCCGTATAGTCTGCAAAGACATGCCCTTTCTAGTGACCTCCGTCAATATGGCCATCACGGCCGCTGGATACCGGACTCACCGCCTCATACATCCAATCATCAGCGTGAACCGCGACCGCGTGGGTGCATTAACTAATTTCAGCAACAGCAAAACTGAAGCACAAGCCACCGAATCGTGGCAGTTATTCGAAATTGATTATGAACCACTGGCGCATAAACGAGCTGCGCTTGAGCGAAATCTTCGAGCGGTACTCACGGATGTAAAGCGGGCCGTCACAGACTGGGCCGCTATGCGCGCGCAGGCTCTTACCGTCGCCCAGAGCATCTTATCGACGAAAGCAGTAGGAACTAGTGCGGAACGGAGCGAAATAGCGGCGCTATTACAATGGATGACCGCAGACAATTTCACATTTCTAGGAGCGCGTCGCTATCAGCTCATACGCGGCCCGAAACACGACTCTTTAAGAGCCGTAGATGCATCCGGACTTGGCATCCTGCGACAACAATCCCGCTCAAAGACCAAAAACAATACGCTGCTCGCCGGCCCCCTTCGGACTCAGGCACGTAGCCGATCACCACTGATCTTAACCAAGGCGAACCGGCACTCAACCGTACATAGATCAGCCCCGCTAGACTACATCGGGATCAAGATTTTCGACAATAATGGCCAAGTCATCGGCGAGCAGCGCTTTTTGGGTCTGTGGGCTGACAACGCCTATCGGCAGCGACCCACAGAGATTCCCGTTCTACGCAGAAAAGTCGCACAGATAGTAAGCGCTTATGGCTTGGATCCCCGTAGTCACGATGGCAAGGTCGTGACCCATGTGATTGACACCTTTCCACGTGACGAGCTATTCCAGGCATCCGTGCGCGACCTGGTGCCAACCATTCGTGGCATCGGTAATCTATACGAACGCTCCCAGGTCAGAGTGTTTCTACGCCGCGACGTATTTCATCGCTTCGTATCAGCGATTCTTTACGTCCCTAGAGAGCGCTATAGCACCGACATCAGAGCCAAGATCGAAACACTTTTTATAGCGCGCTTTGGCGCCCAACGTGTCGACTCTACCGTAGAGCTATCAGAGTCAATACTTGCACGCTTACGGCTAATTATTCACAAACCGACCAGAACAACGATTGTCTCAACTGCGGTGCTCGAAAGAGAAATTGAATTAGCGCTGCTGACGTGGGATGACGATTTACGATCGTTGCTTGAAAGTCAGCGCGTGAGTGGAGCAATCGACACATCATTCATCGGATCTTTTCCCACCTCTTATCAAGCAGATACCTCGCCACAAACGGCACTTGATGATATTAGGGATTGCAAAGAACTAGAAGAACACACTCATCCATTTCATCTTCGTGTACGCGTCAGCCCAGATGGCAACGTACGCTTTCTGCGCTTAAAGCTGTACCAACAGCGTGTACCCCGAGCGATTTCTGACATTTTGCAAACTTTTGAGAATTTAGGTTTGCGACTGATCAACGAGCGTCCCTATGAACTCAAAGGGCGAGTACAGACTTACTGGATACAGGATTTCGAGTTGCAGCTACCCGACAACTGTCACTTTGACATCACTTCAGACGCACAGCGCCTAACGAGCGCCATCAGTGCGATGTGGAATGGCCAGGGCGATAATGACGGATTTAACAAGCTAGTCCTCACAGCCGGCCTTGAATGGCGGCAGGTGGCGCTATTGCGGACCTACGCTCGGTGGTTTTTGCAGATTGGTACAGCGTTCAGTCAAAAATACATGGAACAAACGCTGACAGGTCATCCGCTAATCAGCAGCTCGATTTTCAAGCTCTTCTCGGCGAAGTTTGATCCACTCTTAAAACTAAATGCTCGCAAGTCATTAGTTTTACGCTTGCAGCGCACCATCATTCGGCTGCTAGACACAGTGCATCGCCTGGATGATGATCGCATCCTGCGACTCTTCTACACGGCGGTGGGTGCGACAGTGCGCACCACTTATTTTAAGACTGAGTCGAACGAGACGCCCAGTCCCTGTATCGCCCTTAAAATCGCGTCGCATCAAGTACCTGGCGTACCTGAGCCCCGTCCACTATTCGAGGTATGGGCACACTCACCGCTATTTGAGGCTGTACACCTACGGCTAGGCCTCGTTGCGCGCGGGGGAATCCGCTGGTCGGATCGTTTAGAAGACTTCCGAGCTGAAATTCTCGGATTAATGAAAGCACAGAACGTTAAAAACACGGTGATCATTCCGGTCGGCGCTAAGGGCGGATTTGTATGCCGTGCTGCTGCGACTAGGGCCGAGCCACCGATTAGCGGAATGAGGTGCTATCAGCTTTTCATACACGCATTACTCGATTTAACTGACAGCATGAGTGGTAGCGCAGTGGCGCCTCCAAAGGCAGTGGTCCGCTACGATTCGGACGATCCGTATCTGGTTGTCGCCGCAGACAAAGGAACCTCCACCTTCTCTGACGCCGCAAATGCCATTGCAACGAGCTACAACTTTTGGCTCGGTGATGCATTCGCCTCTGGGGGTTCCGCGGGATATGATCATAAAAAAATGGCGATTACAGCGCGGGGAGCATGGGAGTGCATTAAGCGCCATTTTCGTGAAGCTGGCATTACCGACGAAGCGAGCGGATTTACTGTTGCTGGAATCGGCGACATGTCAGGCGACGTGTTTGGCAACGGCCTGCTCCTATCGCGCAACGCCAAGCTAGTCGCGGCATTCAACCACCAACATATCTTTATCGATCCTGCGCCAAATACCAGTCATTCCTACCGAGAACGCCAGCGCCTTTTCCGACTGCCACGCTCAGGCTGGAATGACTACAAATTAGACGCGCTATCTGCTGGTGGTGGCATTTGGTCCCGCAATGAAAAATCGCTACGACTCAGCCCCCAAGCCCGAGATCTACTTGGACTTCCATCACAGCTCAGCTCACCAAATGACGTAATCCGCGCAATACTTAAACTGAATGTGGACCTGCTCTGGAATGGCGGCATTGGCACCTATATCAAGGCATCTACCGAGACAAATGCCACAATTGCTGATCGCGCAAACGATGCCGTGCGTGTCGATGGCAAAGATCTGCGCTGCCGGGTTGTCGGTGAAGGCGGCAATCTCGGTTTTTCACAGCTTGGTCGCGTGGAATATGCGCTCGCCGGTGGGCGCATAAATACTGACTCCATCGACAACTCTGGCGGCGTTAACTGCTCTGATCTTGAAGTGAACATCAAAGTGCTGCTCACGCTTGCAAGCGAAAGCGGCCGTCTCAATAAGCGCCAACGCGATCGTCTTTTATTCTCTATGACTGACGCGGTAGCTAGTCTTGTGCTTCGCAATAATTACTTACAGAGTCAGGCCATAAGCACGCTCGAACTCAACTCACTGACTCATGCAAAAGAGCATCTGCACGTTATCCGCAATCTGCAGTCTGCAGGTGATCTGGATCCAGAGCTTGAGTTTCTGCCAGACGATAAATCGTTCCTTACACGTATAGAGGGCGGCCGAGGCCTCACTCGTCCGGAGCTCTCGCTTTTACTCTCCTATTCTAAGATCTGGCTCTACCGGAAAATTGTAAAATCTGATCTTCCTGAAGACAGGTATCTTGCGCGAGAGCTAATACGTTATTTCCCAGAACGAGTCAGTAAGTCTTACTTGCCGCTTCTGCAACGACACCCCCTCGCTCGCGAAATCATAAGCACTGCGACCACCAATAGCGTTGTGAATCGTATGGGCCCTGCCTTTGTTATACGAGCGACGGAAGAAACGGGAGCGTCAATTAGTGCGATTACTCGCGCCTATGCGATCGCACGCGAGAGCACCCATATGCGTGCTCTCTGGAGTGATATTGAGGCCCTCGACGGACTTGTTGCACCGACTATCCAATACGCCATGCATGCGTCAACAACAGACGCTCTGAAGCAGGCAACATACTGGTTACTCACCTACAAACCCGTTGCTCTGGATATTGAAACAGCCGTGCTAGCGCTTGCACCACGCCTCCGAGAAGCGATGGCGGCACTACTGCATGCAGCTAGCGGCGAGCTGGCGCAAAACCTAAAAGCGGTTCAATTAAATTACGAGACCGCGCGCACGCCGCATGGGCTAGCGGCGCGTGTCACGGCTCTCGCCCTGATTCAGCCAGCACTTGCGGTAGCAGAGCTCTCACAACAGCATCGCAGAGCAATCCCATTTGTATGCCACGGGTATCTTCGCGTGTCCGATGCGCTCGGTTTACACGTCCTCAACAGCAAACTTGAAGCTCTGCCCAAAGAGACGCCTTGGCAGGTACTGGCAGGTCGCGCCTTGCGCGATCGGCTTTGTAAAGCGCATAGCCACATTGTCGGCGAGGCACTGCGCCACGCCAGGCGCCATAGCCCAGACCAGACCGTCATGCGCTGGCTTGCAACACGAGGCATGGCTGTCGCCAAGCTCGGGCGGGTGATTAAAGACGAAGCTTCCGTTGGCGATTTCGCGATTCTTTCGGTCGCGATTCAGGCACTTGACGAACTCGCCGCGAGTTAATCAACAACTGGGGCTTTACCAGAGCCGCTCAGACCGTTAGCCTTCGCTCCATCTAGATCAGACTGATGGAGATGCGTTGTGAGCGAGCGAGCTGGGACCCTTGTGCTGCTGCGCCACGGACAGAGCACTTGGAATCTTGAAAATCTATTCACTGGCTGGACTGATGTCGATCTGACGGCACAAGGCCGCGCCGAAGCCGCTGAGGCAGGTCGGCTGCTCAGCGAAAATCATCTACGCTTTGATATTGCGTTTACGTCCGTGCTGAAACGCGCGATCCGCACTTTGTGGATTACGCTTGATGCAATGGATCAAATGTGGACTCCGGTGCAAGGAGCGTGGCAGCTTAACGAGCGCCATTATGGCGCCCTGCAGGGCCTCGACAAGGCACAGACCGTCGCACTACACGGCGCTGAGCAGGTCAAGCTCTGGCGGCGCAGCTATGATATTCCGCCACCAGCTCTTGCTACGGATGACCCACGCCACCCTCGGTTTGATGCGCGCTATGCGTCTATCGATGCCGCACTGCTACCTGCAACTGAATCACTGAAAGACACCCTTGCGCGCGTGGAGCCTTATTTTAAAGCGCACATCGCGCCACAACTACTCGCTGGACGAAACGTACTCATCGTCGCCCATGGCAACAGCCTACGGGCGCTCGTAAAAATGCTTGATGGCATGAGCGAAGCCCATATCGTGGAATTTAATATTCCAACCGGCGTACCCATCGTGTATGACTTAGATAGTCACTTACACTCACTGGGTCGCCGCTTCCTTGGAGATGCCGCAGCGATTGCTGCGGCGGCCGATGCCGTGCGCCGACAAACAGAAAAAAAGTGACTCGGCGCGTACGCGAATTGCTTAAGAAGCGCTATACGTCGGCTTACGTTTCTCAAGGAACGCCCCGATCCCCTCGCGCCCTTCGGCCGACGCGCCCTGCTTGGCGATTGTGTGACTTTCACGATCCAGCTGTGCGGCAAGGCCAGGCTCAGAGGCATTAAGCAGGTGCTTAACCTGGCCAAATGCAGCGGTAGGACCCGCGGCTAAACGCCCAGCCAGTGCCGTTGCGGTCTCAAGCACCACGGCATCATCCACCACTTGGTTCACAAGCCCCCACTCGAGCGCTTCGGACGCGCTAAGTACGCGGTTCGTTAAAAACAGCTCCATCGCGCGCTTATAACCCACAGCACGCGGCAACAGAAACGTCGTGCTGCCATCAGGAGTCAGCGCAACACCAGTGTAGGCCGGTGCAAATTTAGCGCTTGCCCCTGCAATTGCCAAATCAGCCATCAGAACTAGGCCAACGCCCGCACCGGCAGCCGTTCCAGTGACGGCTGCAATGACTGGCGCACGCATCCGCGTAAAACACACGATTGCCGCATGCAAGTCTTTAGTGAGCAACGTGAGGTACTCCGTGACATCGCCGCCACTGGCCACCATGCCTTTCAAGTCGCCGCCAAAACAAAAATTCTTGCCTGCACCACTCAGCATGACCGCACGCACTGTTTCATTGGCTTCAAGGCTGAGGGCCACTTTCAAGATATCCCGACCAAAAGCCAAATCCATGGAATTGGCAGCCTCCGGGCGCGAGAGCGTCACAAACGCCACCCCATCGCGTATCTCAAGCAACACAGTCGGAGGCGTCTTGTCAGTCCCAATCGTCATAATTTAGGCTCCAGTACGACCGAGCAGCTCACGCAGCTTTGCCTCAAGGTATTTGAGTAAGCGTTGATCGCGTTCGGTCTCTTTGTGGGTTAGAAAATTGACCGCCATACCTTCCATCACGTATCGCGATAAATCAAAAGCAAGGTCAAACTGCTCAGGACGGTTTTCCCACTCGGGAAACAGCTCATGAGCCGTGGCATACCACTGCTGATCAAAAGCTTCCTGCGCAGGTAGCAATATCTCAGCGAGCTCACGATCGGTGCGCGCCGCCACTGACAACTCAAAGAACGCCACGTACATCGGGTGACGCACGTGCGACCAAAACGCCTCGACTGCTTGCTGAACACTATCGCTACCTGCGGGGATCAACCGTTGACTGGCTTTACGAAACGCCTTTAGCCGCTTGTTGTGCAGATAGTCAACAGCCGCCCGGACAATATCGATCTTGGACGGGAAGTGATGCAACATCGCCCCACGCGATAAACCCGCCTTCTCGGCGATCGCGGTGGTCGTAGTCTGGGAGTACCCTAGGTCCACAAAACAACGGATTGCGGCCTCAACGATTAAATTCCGCGTTGCAGCACTTTTTTGGGCCTGCCATCCGGCTGGCTCGAGTACAGTGGTTGGTGTGGCTTCGGTTCCCATCCCCTCAGAATGGCCGTCGAGTGAAAAAAAGTCAAAGATGATTGAAACCGGCAGGCGTGACTGATAGTTTCCGTTGGACTCGATATCAGCATAGCCAGACTTGGGGAGATCGTGATGGGTAGACTCAACGGTAAAGTCGCAATTATTACAGGCGCAGGCTCAGGGCTTGGTCGCGCGGATGCGGAAGCCATGGCCCGAGAAGGGGCCAAATTGGTCGTTACCGACCTCAACGAGGCAGCGGTGCAAGAGACCGCAGCACGCATCAATAAAACAGCTCCAGGCACTGCTCACGCCATGAAACATGACGTCAGCAACGAGCAACAGTGGCTCGCCGTCCTTGCCGAGGCCAAAAGCCGCTTTGGTGGATTACATGTGCTGGTGAACAATGCCGGTGTGGTGCGTATCGTGAATCCCGAAACCTGCACCATTGAAGATTTTCGCTTCCATATGACCGTCATGGCCGAAGGAACATTCATTGGCTGCAAACACGCCATTCCCGTCATGGCCGCAAGCGGCGGCGGTTCAATCATTAATATGTGCTCAACCGCCACTCACTTGGGCTACTCGGTGTATTTCGCCTACGCAGCTGCGAAAGGCGCTATCCGCTCTATGAGCAAGTCGATCGCGATGTATTGCCAAGAGCGTAAGCTCAACATCCGCTGCAATACCGTGCATCCGGGCGCCATTGAAACAAACATGGTGGCAAACGCCAGCAAGGAACTGGGCTTTGACATGAGCGTACTGCGCGAGACGCCATTTGGGCTGGGCAAGCCCGAGGACATCGGTAATGTAGTGGCATTTCTTGCCTCTGACGAATCACGCTTCGTCAATGGTGCAGAAATTATGGTCGATAATGGCTGCATTGTTCAGTAAGGCGCGTTGAACACGCCGCGGCTCGCGGCGTTTTAATCGGTATATTGCATTGAACGCTGCGAGCAATCACTCGGTAGAAGTGTCGATCGCGTCACCCGGTGGCAGAGCAGGATTGAGTCTTGAACCACCACGGAGATGCACATGAGCAGCAAAAACGGCCAAGACGGTAGCAGTCTGCAGACAGAGCCACCGCTTAGCTTTGCCATCAGCAGGCGCCATGCCTTGCTTGGGGCAGCAGCACTGCTCGCACCACTGAGTCCCAGCGCACTACTCGCAACACCGACCACGACCCCCAATGCAGCTGCCAGCAGCCTTATCCGGCTAGACAGCAACGAAAATCCCTATGGACCCTCACCAAAAGCACGTGCTGCCATCGTCGCGAGCATTCCTGAAGGATGCCGCTATGCGGATGCCGACATTGCGCCACTGGAAAGCGCTCTCGCGCGGCAGGAGCATCTAGATCCTGCTCACGTGGTGCTCGGGTCCGGTTCGAGTGAACTGCTACACATAGCAGCTCTCTTGGCGGCTGAAGGCGGCGCTGGCGGCGAATTGATAGCGGCTGATCCGACGTTTGAAGACATTGAAGAGTTTGCTGCCAAATTCGGCGTGCACACACGCTTGGTGCCGGTGAACAAAGCCCACCAACACGACTTACCGGCCATGGGGCAACTGATTAACGCCCAGACACGCCTGATCTACGTGTGCAACCCAAATAACCCCACAGCAACGGTCGTCAGTCGAACTGCTCTGGAAGCTTTTATAAAGACAGTACCTAGCCACATTCTGGTGCTGGTGGACGAGGCTTACATTGATTTTGTAACAGACCCGGCTGCCGGCTCCGTTGCCAAACTGATCGATACCTACCCCAACCTGATTGTCATCCGTACGTTTTCCAAGTTGCACGGGCTTGCTGGGCTACGCATTGGTTACGGCTTTGCGACACCCGCACTTGCGGCGCGACTCCGAGCGAAACAGCTCGCCTTCCCCAATATTGCCGTACTACGCGCAGCACTTGCGAGCCTTAGCGACGACACGTTTCTCAGATCAACTCTGCAAAGCATTCTTGCCGACCGCAGCCGCGTTGAAGCGCTCGTCGATGCGCGCGGGCTTGCGCGCGCGCCCTCACAGGGTAACTTTGTGTTTTTCGAGGTCCGCCAGCCAATCACTGCGTTTCGCAAGACGATGCTCGAGCACGGCATCCGCGTTGGGCGGCCCTTTAATCGCTACGATGACTGGTGCCGGCTGACTATTGGTACAACAGCAGAGATGGACCACACCATTGCGGTGCTGGCGGACGTCTTACCAAAAGCCTAAACAGCACACCAACAGCAGCGCCTCAAGAATGGTACTGCTGTGCTCAAGTACCCTCACTCGTCTGGCGCAATCGCGATACGTAAACCCGACAACTCGTCGGTGAATTGCACTTGGCATGACAGCCGCGATCCGGGCTTCGCACTCGTCAATTCTTGTATCAGCTCCTGCTCATCGCCCTGCCGTGCCGGCAGACGCGCAATCCACGCATCATCCACCCAGACATGACAGGTTGCGCAGGAGCACATCCCGCCACAGATGGCGGCAACACCGTAGTCAAGCTCTCGTAACGTTTCCATTATCGAGACGCCGACCCGTCCTTCAACGCGATGCTCTGTTCCGTCCCGATCCACAATCACAAGTTCGGCCATTCCACGCTCCCGCGCCATAAACCACGCCCTGCAGTCACCCTTTAGCCACCGCACAGCAACATTCCGGCATCTTGCGATGCAACAGTCTTTTCCGCAACAGGCGTAGTATGGCGAGCGACGCTTAAAAAAACAAACAGTCTTGACTGTTTTTTGCCGCGCCATGTTCCTATAATGGCCCATCAATACCGCCGCGTTAGGCGGCCACTTCAGCGCCCGTATGGCGCATCGCCTAGGAGTTTCCCCATGGATCTTGGACTGCGTGGTAAAAAAGCAATAGTCACCGGCGCTACGCGCGGCATCGGACGCGCCATCGTCGAACTACTCGCCTCTGAGGGCGTGGATATCGGCTTTTGCGCCCGCAGCGAAGATGAGGTTGCAGAAACCCAAAAAGCACTTGCCGCCAAAGGCGTCAACGTCGTCGGTGGAGCCGTCAACGTTCGTGATGGGGATGCTTACAAGGCGTGGCTTGAGAGCACCGCAACGGCGCTCGATGGCTGCGATATTTTTGTAGCCGGCGTCAGCGCGGGCGGCGGCATGGACTCTGAAAAAAACTGGTGGAAGAATTTCGAAGTGGACGTGATGCATACCGTGCGCGGCTGCGAAACGCTCATGGAGCAACTGAAGAAATCAGGACAAGGCTCTATCGTTATTATCTCCTCGACCAACGCAATCGAAACCTTCGCGGCTCCCATGGCCTATAACGCCATGAAAGCAGCGCTAATCACGTATTCAAAGCAACTCTCACAATTTGTAGGCAAACAAAATGTTCGGGTGAACTCGGTGTGTCCGGGTCCGATTTATTTTGAGGGCGGTGCTTGGGAAATGATTAAAGGTACGAATCAGAAGTTCTTCGACTCCACCATGCGCGCTATTCCCTCTGGACGCATGGGCACACCGGAAGAAGTCGCACGTATCGTCGCCTTCATTGCAAGCCCAGCTGCCAGCTTGATTACAGGCTCCAATATCGTCGCTGACAATGGCTTCACCAAAGGCGTGCGGTTCTAGGCCATGGCAGGTAAGCGTCTTTCAGCATGGTTTGTCTGTGGCGGGAAGTATCACGACATTGATTACGCTCGTGTCGAGCTACTGACGCTGCTTGGTGAACAAGAGCGTATCCGCACGCGCATGACGGAAGACTATCGCGATGTGTCGATCCTCGATAAAACAGACTTATTGATCACGTATACAGTGGATGTATTGCCCGATGAGGCAGGCGCCAGTCGAATCCGTGACTGGGTCGCATCCGGTAAGCGCTGGCTCGCGTTACACGGCACGAACTCGACCTTGAAGTACATCAAGGGCAAGGGCTGGGACGCGCCACGCAGCGCACCGCTGTTCATGGAAACCCTGGGCAGCCAGTTTGTCGCTCATCCCCCGATTCAACCTTACCGCGTGGAACTCACCAAACCCGAGCACCCGCTCGTGCGCGGTATTGAGCCATTTGATGCGGACGATGAGCTATACCTATCAGAGCTTCACCCACCGTTTGAAACCCTCCTACATACTCGCTATAGCGGCGAGGCAAAGGGCTTCATTGAAAGCGATTGGGCAACCGACGAACCCCGCCCAGTCATGTACATCAAGCCCGTCGGCGCAGGTGAAGTTCTTTATCTGACTTTGGGCCATGCGCGTGGCAAATACGATATGCAGCCACTGATGGAGGAATACCCGCAAATTGAGCGTGGTAGCTGGAAGGAACCGGCATTTTATGAGCTATTGCGCCGCGGCATCCGCTGGGCCGCACGACTTGAGTGACGCGAGCCTAGGAGGCGTAGATGGCGAGTAATCCGTTGGATGAGGCACGAGCAGCCGCCCTACAAGAGGCATCGCGTACGCCTGCCTATAAGAAAGTCCGTCGCGTCGATCCGCAGGAAAGCCCTGTTGCCGCGAAAGAACCTGACCCAGAGTTGCCGCTCACGCTGATCCCCAAAGAGCGCTACACCTCAACAGAGTTCATGCGCCTTGAATGGGAACGCATGTGGAGCAAGGTGTGGCTGCTCGGTGGACCCATGAGCGACCTGCGGGAGCCTGGTGATTACATAGCAACTGACATCGGCAAAGAATCTATTTTGATCGTGCGGCAAAAAGATGGTGGAGTCCGTGCGTTTTATAATGTGTGCCTACATCGAGGTAATCGACTGCGCCCAGAGGGCGCAAGCTCCGCAGATTCATTCAAATGCCAGTATCACCACTGGGATTATGAGATAGACGGCTCCTTCAAACGCATTCCTGATTTAGATACGTTCCCGCAAGGTGCGCCGCCCTGCCGCGGCCTAACCGAGTTGCCGTGCGATACGTGGGGCAGCTTCGTGTGGTTCAGCCTTGATCAAAACGTCGGTCCACTCAAAGATTTCTTACATCCCGTTGATCAACATCTCGCGCCTTACAATTTCCATAAGATGGCACTCACTCGCGATGTCACCGTTGAATGGGATTGCAACTGGAAAACCTCGGTCGACGCATTTAACGAAAGTTACCATGTGCAAGGCATACACCCGCAACTTATGTGGTATCTGCATGACATTGATCTACAGATAGACTGTTATGAGCGCCACAATCGTTATCTGATCCCTTTTGGCACCGTCTCGCCACGCGTGCGCAAACCACCAACGATCCCAGATCCGATCAAGGTGATCATGAAAGCTGCGGGCATGGACCCAGCCGATTATGACGAGCCAATTGAAAATATCCGGCGTGATGTACAGCGCTTTAAGCGCAAGCACGGCGCGACACAAGGCAAGGACTACTCGGGCCTAAATGACGATCAACTCACGGATGATTATCACTACTTGATCTTCCCGAACGTGACGTTGAATACGCACGCCGATGATCTCATGCTGTTTCGTCAGCGCCCGCATGCCACGGATCCAAACAAGATGTACTACGACATCTGGACCTTCGAGCTCGTGGCCGATGGGGCCGAGTGGCCGGAACGCCCCAAGCATCAGCGATTTTTACATGGCGATAAGTCGATTGGCCTCGTGCTCGACCAAGACTCGCAAAATCTACCGGGCGTACAGGCCGGCATGCACTCAGCCGGGTTTGAGGGTCTGTGGCTCGGCTCACAGGAACTACGCATCAGGCACTTCCATAAGGTGCTTGATGACTATCTCAAGAAGCCGCAAGCCTAGGCGCCGCGCTCTGCCGCAGGCCACACTGTTTCATCACGCCACAGGATTTGACGCATTCCGCACCATAAAAAAACAATCACTCATGACTGTTTTAGTCAGTGTTGATTGTTTTTAGTGGCTGCCGTACACTTAAAAATCACCCCTGCGCATCAGGTTCCGTACTGCCCGCTTGGAGACCAGACACTTGGCTCACGCCCCCACCACACCGCCATTGAGCAAAGAGCAGCTACTCAAGGCATACCGCCAGATGAAGACGATCCGCGAGTTTGAGGAACGTCTGCACATCGAAATCCAAACGGGAGAAATCCCTGGCTTCACCCACTTGTACGCCGGCCAAGAAGCAGTGGCTGTGGGCGTCTGCGCCCATTTGTCAGATAGCGATTACATTGTAAGCACGCATCGCGGGCATGGTCACTGCATTGCAAAAGGCTGCGATGTCGGCGGCATGATGCTCGAAATCTACGGGCGTGCCGCGGGCCTTTGCAAAGGCAAGGGCGGCTCCATGCACATCGCTGACGTTACCAAAGGCATGTTAGGCGCCAATGCCATCGTTGGCGGTGGTCCGCCGCTCGCGGTCGGCGCTGCCATCGCTTGCCGCAATCGCGGTGACAAAACGGTCAGCATCGCCTTTGGTGGTGATGGCAGCGCCAACCAAGGCACTGTGTTTGAAGCAATGAATATGGCCGTCGTGCTCAAAGTTCCAACCGTCTTTGTGTTTGAAAATAATGGCTATGCGGAACACACCGGCGCTGACTATGCCGTCGGCTCCAAAGACATCGCCGGACGTGCGCGCGGCTTTGGTATGCCAGCTGAGAGCTGTGATGGCGCTGATTTCTTTGCGGTCTATGCGGCGGCGGGACGCGCCATCGCATTGGGTCGCGAGGGCAAGGGGCCGGCGACAATCGAGCCGCGCATTACACGCTATTACGGGCACTTTGAAGGTGACCCACAGCTGTATAGGGCAAAAGACGAGACCAAAGAACTACGCGAGACCATGGATTGCTTAAAAAACTTCCGTGCTCGAGTCACAAGGGAAGGTTGGTTAACCAACGCCGAAATGGATGCCATCGATAGCGACGTACTCGCACTCATCGATAGTGCCGTCAAAACCGCACGCGCGGCACCTCCGCCAAACGATGCTGAACTTACCACCGACGTCTACGCGACTTATTGAGAAACCGATGACACAGAAATCCATGCGTGACGCGATCAATGAGGCGCTCCATCTGGAAATGGAACGTGACCCGCGAATTATTGTGCTAGGCGAAGACGTCTCCGGTGGTGCTGGTGGTACATCCGGCAATCGCGAAGCGTCAGGCGGCATCTTTGGTGTCACTAAAGGTCTGTGGCCTAAGTACGGCGATGCGCGTGTCATTGATACGCCCATATCCGAATCCGCCATCATCGGAGCTGCCGCGGGAGCCGCGCTTGCTGGCTTGCGACCCGTGGCTGAACTCATGTTTGCAGACTTTGTTGGCGTCTGCATGGACCAGATTTATAACCAAGCAGCCAAATTTCGCTATATGTTCGGCGGCAAAGGCTCCTGTCCCGTCGTCATCCGCACCGCAATGGGTGCCGGCATGAATATGGGCGCGCAGCATTCGCAGACCATCTATCCGTTCATTACCGCGGTTCCTGGCATGAAAGTGGTTATCCCATCAAATGCCTATGATGCCAAAGGGCTCATGATCACTGCACTGCGCGGTGATGATCCGGTCATGTTCTTCGAGCACAAGGCGCTCTACCCACGCAAAGGGGAAGTCCCGGATGGCGCCTACACAATCCCATTTGGCGAAGCGGCACTGGTGCGTGAAGGCGAACACGTCACGGTAGTGGCGCTTGCCCGCATGGTTGTGTTTGCAGAAAAAGCGATCGATGCACTCGCGAAAGAAGGTATCACCTGCGATCTCATTGATCCGCGCACCACGTCGCCCTTGGATGAAGAGACCATTTTGGAGAGCGTGGCCAGCACAGGGCGCCTCGTGGTCATCGATGAGTCACCCCCGCGCTGCAGCGTGGCTGCTGACATCGCAGCCATGGTGGCCTCCAAAGGGTTTCGGTCATTGAAAGCGCCCATCGTGCAAGTGACGGCGCCCCATGCGCCGGTGCCATTTGCGCGTGAACTTGAGCGTGCCTACGTGCCGAGTCCAGCGCGCATTGAGCAAGCGATCCGCGAAGTCCTTAAAGATTAAATCGACCAATTACAGGAAGCGACCATGAGCCAGCGCATCTTCCCGATCACAATGCCGAAGTGGGGCATTGAAATGCAGCAAGGGACCATCACGGAATGGCATTGTGCGGTGGGTCAAGCGATTAACAAGGGCGACACCTTGCTTGAGGTGGAAACCGAAAAAATCGTTAACTCGGTCGAGGCTCCCGTGGCCGGCACCTTGCGGCGCATTCTGGCCGACAAAGGCGCCACCGAAAATGTCGGTGCGTTGATTGCGCTGTTCGCTGACACCACGGTGCCCGAGGCGGAACTCGATGCGTTTGTCAGCACCTTCCGTCCCGCCAACACGAGCTTCGAGCCGGATGGTGACACCGGCACATCGGCCCCTGCGGCCCCAGCCTCTGCGTCCACCGAGAGCGCTGGCGACGGTGAGGCGCGTATCAGCCCCATTGCGCGGCGTATCGCAGAGCGCTTGGGAGTCGATATCACGCTCGTCAAGGGCACCGGCCGCAACGGCCGCGTCTCTAAGGAAGATGTCGAAGCCTACGCGGCCTCGGGTGGCAATAGTGCACCCGCGCCATCTCAGGCACCTGCTAGCGTGAACACGACGATCAGTACTGCCGGCGCGCCGCAGCGTGAGAAAATGACGTCCATGCGCGCAACCATAGCGAAGCGCCTGCTTGAGTCAAAACAGGGTATCCCACACTACCGGCTCGCGGCCGATGTGGACCTGACAGCACTGATCGCAAAACGGTCAAACTTAAATACGCCATCAAGCAAAGTCTCGGTGAATGACCTACTGGTGCGCGCCTGCGCACTGGCTCTGATTCAGCACCCCACCGTCAACGCACAGCTACAGGGCGACGAAGTGCTGCGCTACGCCCAGGCCGACATCTGTATCGCGGTTGCGACCGATAGCGGGCTCGTCACGCCCATCGTGCGCCAAGCCGAGACAAAAACAGCTGCCGCCATTGGTAACGAGATTGCATCGCTTGCGGAACGTGCACGTACCGGCAAGCTCAGCCGTGAGGACATCACGGGTGGCACGTTCACGATCTCAAACCTCGGCATGTTTGGCATAGACCGCTTTGATGCCATCATCAACCCGCCCCAAGTTGCCATACTTGCGGTCGGTGCAGGCACTGACCGTGCGATCGTCAAAAATGGGCAGGTCATGATCGCCAAAGTAGCGACCCTGACATTAAGCTGCGACCATCGCGTAGTGGATGGAGCGGTGGGCGCCCAGTTCATGGCGACTTTGAAGGGACTGATCGAGTCGGCCACTACGCTGTAAACACGGTTGCCGCGCTCCATTGAGGAGTGCGGCTAATGACTGTCACGGCTGATCAAGCCAAGGCGTGACGTAGTGCCTGAGCTCCCTCCGCAAGCGCTGCACCAGAGGCGTCTATAAAACCTGCCATGCTGGCAAAACCGTGGGGTAGCTGTCTGTAGACATGCACGCTACAGCGCACGTGCGCGCTCGTTAGGCGCTGCCCATACTCAAGCGCCTCATCGTGATTGATATCGTAACCTGCCACGAGCACTGTCGTTGCGGGTAACCCCGTCAAATCCCCCGCCAGCAAGGGAGAGAAGCGCGGGTCGTGGACGTCCCTCTCGGAGCGGGCGTACAACTCCACAAACCAGCGCATCGTGGTGGAATCCAAAAAATAGCCCTTGCCGTAGGTCGCGTGCGAAGGCCGCTGTTGTGACGAATCCAGCACCGGATAGATCAGCAGCTGATGACGAATGGCAGGATCAGGAGTGCACTGGCGCGCAACGGCTGCGGCCAAATTGCCTCCGGCAGAGTCGCCGGCAAGCGCGATGCGGCGCGCATCAAGGCGCGGATAAGACCCGCGTTTTAACCACTCCACCACGTGCACACAGTCATCAAATGCCGCGGGAAATTTATGCTCGGGCGCCAAGCGGTAATCCACTGCGAGCACCGCCGCCTCCGTCGCATTTGCCAGATAGCGACAGAGCGTGTCGTGCGTATCAAGCCCGCAGCTGGCCCACCCACCACCGTGAAAAAATGCCACCACCGGTAACGGCCCCGCTGGGGCACCGAGCGGAATATACAGGCGGGTTGGAACCGCTGGCACTGCGCCACTCGCGGGTACAATAAGGTCCTGCACCTCAGCGACCTGCTCAAGAGGCAAGCCCAGTGCCGGGAGAGATTCGTTAATTTGGGCACGAACATCGGCTAGTGGCTGCGACTCCATTGGCGGCGCGCCACTCTCAGCACCGAGCTTCAGCAGTTGCGCCGCGCGCGCATCCAAGGCGACTGGCGTCATCGACACATCACTTGCCGCACAAGATCGGTGTCGCAGTACTCAGTAAAGCTCACGATTTTGCCAGCCTCCACCCGCCAAACGAGGCAATACACGTTGTCGTAATCGACACCTGCTTTGGTAACACCATGACCCGTGCACTCGGTCACTACCCAATCACCCGCAGCAATTACGTTGGTAACTTCCAGTACGACAGGTTGGCTTAAGTAGCTAAAGACGCGCGTGGCATACTCAACAAAGCCAGCCCGCGAGTGCCAGCGTCCCGAAATGGGAGTCGTGCCTGGCATCCAAAATTGCAGCGCTTCGTCGAAGCACGCAAAAAACTCGTCTGCCCGCCCTGCACGCGCCGCATCAATCGCTGCTCGCACGCACTGAACACTGGTGGCAGATCGATCGTCCATGCGTGGAATGCGGTGTGTCTGTCTAAAAAGCCCGGGCAGCGATGAGCTGCCCGGGACTGATCACTTACTCGAAGCGGAAGTTTGCTGTCACACCATACGAACGCGGAGCGCCGTAGTTGGTGAAGTTCCACAAACCCGCCACTGGCAATGCCGCGATGCGGTAGATCTTATTACCAACGTTGGCAATCCACGGCGTCACGCTCCAACGGCCCTTCTCATCATGATAGGCCGCCGACACGTTCATCACCGTACGTGCCTGCATCTGAGTATTGATGGTGTTGTAAACATCCGTCTCCGCCTCAGCCTGGTAGTTTGCATCGCCATGGAAAGTCACATGCGCGCCCGAAGCGAGCCCTAGGTCATAGCTCACACCGAGGTTTGCTTTCCACTTTGGCGAGAACGGCACCAGATACTTCGACAGCTGATTCGTTGGGCCCGGTGGCACATTGATCAAATCAGGAATCTCGCCCGACAGGTACTCGTTATGCATGTAGTTAAGTGCTGCATCGACACGCAAGTCATGCGTTGGCACCCACACAGCCTCAAGATCCAAGCCTGTCGCCCGTGACGCGCCGGTATTGACTGTGACTGTCTCCTGCTGGCCTGTGCCGTCGTTGGCCGTGTAGGCCGCGACGACTGCACGCTGCAGGTTCTTGTAGTCAGTCAAGTAAGCGGCCAAGTTCAAGCGCAAGGTGTTGCCGAGCAAGTCAGCCTTGTAGCCCAACTCCAAGTTGCTGTTGGTTTCTGGATCGTATTTGCAACGAGTAACCGTGGCGCAGGTCTCAGAGAAGCCACCTGACAAGAAGCCCGTGGCATAGCTCAAGTACGCCATCTGACCTGCTGCTGGCTTGTAATCAAGCACCGCACGATAAGTCGTCTTGCTCCAATCCCCAGATGTATCAACCACCGTACCGAATGCCGACAATGGGAACGGCACGAGTACACCGCCATTGAATGCAGATGGCGGAATACCAGCGCGGCTGATGAAGTTCGAATGCGCGTCGTAGCAATTTGTTGCTGTCGACTGCGCCTCGATATCAATCGCTGTTGTATGGGAATTGCAGGGTCCACCACCATCCACAAAGCGCAGGAAGTCTTTGTGATCTTGGCTGTAGCGCACGCCGGCAGTGAAGGTCACTTTATCGGTTACGTTATATGTACCATCCCAAAACAGCGCCTTTTGCTTGCGTGACTGCTGTGTCCCTTGGAACTGCGCATCATTGAGCGCTTCCGTATTGAGATTCACATAGCCTTTCGCATTCACGAAGGACCCGGTTGTTGGATCGAAATTAGGCAGCAAGGCCACCAGGCCTACCGAGTAGTAAGCAAGGAAGTCAAACGAATCGTGGTTGTAGTTAGCGCCCGCCACGAAATTAAACGGCCCCTTAAACTTCGATGCGAAACGGAACTCCTGCTGCATGGTCCAGCGATCGGTGTTACGTGTCGAGTCAAATAGGGTCAGGAAGGCCTCACCCGTGTAGGTGCTCGGCAGCCGAGTCTGCTCCTGACGGTAACCGGTAATCGACTTAAATTCGCCGATGTCCGTATTGAATGTCTGGTGCAAATACAAACCCTGCACATCGACGCGATGGCCAGCACCTTCGTCGATATTCGGGTTGCCAGAAATCAGCGTCGAGAACACGTTTGACTGATGTGACGCACCGATACCAGGGAAGCCTAACAAGGGCAGCAAATCCGTCGGTCCACTCTCGTTGACGCCAGGAGGCGAACCCGAGGTGTCATGCACAATTTCAGTCATCAGCAAGGCTTGGTAGCTATCATTCGGGACCCAGAGCAACTTCGCTTTTGCAGCGAGCACGTTACGGCCGCCGATACGTGAGCCATTGCCATAGACATTGGCGTTGATACTCGGATCAATCGGCGTGCCGGCTGGAATGCCGAACGCGCCCCACAACGGCACATTGCCTGGGAACGTCGCTGTGCGCTTGTCGTTGGTATAAAAACCTGCGTCATAGTCGTACATAGCGGCCATGCGAAACGCGATGGTGTCGCTGATCGGCAAGTTAATTGCGGTTTTGACGCTGGCGAGATTCGCGCCATTCTCGTACTGACCGTAGTTGAGTTCGGAATCGTTGTAATACTTGCCAAGCTCAGGCTTGCGCGACGTGATAGAAATCACGCCACCGGTGGTACTCGCACCAAAGAGCGTTCCCTGTGGGCCGCGATACACTTCGATTTGCTGCGTATCGAACAGACTCACGAACTGCGAGGTCACCTGCGCAAGCACGAAATCATCCATCAAAAAGCTGACCGGCGCATCCTGCGTCACGATCACGGTATTGGTACCAGTACCACGCATACCACCGCCAGTGGAGTTAAAGCCGGCGGAGTTCGACAGCACGAGACCTGGAGCGAGGGATGCCAATGCTTTGACATCATTGACATGGCTATTCGCCAAATCGGATTCACTGATCGCAGAAATGGTAATAGGGACTGACTGCGATGCCACATCGCGCTTCGTACCCGTGACGATCACTTCTTCAAGAGAGCCCAACGAGGGGCCTGCTGACGGTTGATCCGCAGCGTGCGCCGCACTGCCGAGTGCTAGAGCCACTGAGAACGCCAACGGCGTGAGTCGCTTCAAAGAAAGGTGTCGTATATTCATCTGCACAAATCCCCCTAAAAGAATAGCGGTAATGGAGAGTCGCCTATCGCTAGCTCTGGCCAACTGCATACAATCACAGCGCATTTGTATTTATCGCTTCCCGTCAACCGTACACCCTAGAGCGCATAAAAATCAATCATGACTGTTTTTTTGTTATGCTGATTTCGCAGAGACTATTTCGCTGCAGCGCACCAAATTTTTAGTACGCGGCATCAATCGCGCTAGATGCCGCGGCATGAACTTGAGGAAACGCTTTCATGACACACTCTGATCCCCACACGGGTTCTCACACGATGCGATCTGTTCGCGTCATCGCCCTCCTGATGGCGACGGTATTCATCGCCTCCGCTGCGTGGTCAGCGGATCGAACACCAGACCAAATTTATAAAGGCTTGTGCGCGGCCTGTCATGACGGCGGTGTGCCACGCGCACCCCAAGCCGTGGGCTTTCAGATGCTAGGCCCCAAGACGATTCTCGCGGCGCTTGAGTCCGGCGTTATGAAAGCCCAAGGCGACACACTCAGTGCCAGCGAACGCCGTGCGATTGCTGAGTTCCTCGCAGGAGCCGCGCTACCAGACCCGACGACCAGCCCAGGTCCGCGCTGTGATTTGGCGCACTCGCGGTTTGATGTCTCTAAACCACCCGCACTCGCTGGCTGGGGCATGACCTTGGAGGGGACGCGCTACGCGGCGCATCAGGCTGCCAAGCTCAGCGTCGCTGACCTACCCCATCTGGCAGTGAAGTGGGCGTTTGCGTTTCCGGGCGCGAGTCGCGCGCGCTCACAACCCACTGTAGGCGCGGGGGCTTTGTATTTAGGCAGTCAGGACGGAACGGTCTATGCACTTGATTTTGATACGGGGTGCGTGCGCTGGACGTTCCAAGCAGACAGCGAGGTGCGCGCGGGCGTCACCTTGGAACCGTGGAAAGCGGGTGATCAACACGCGAAACCCAGGCTGTACGTGGGCGATTTCGGCGGCAACGCCTATGCGCTCGATGCACGTACGGGAACACTGCTGTGGAAAACACGCGTCGATGCACACCCACGTCTGACCATCACGGGGTCCCCACGCTATTACGAGGGTCGCCTGTACGTACCCATGTCATCCAATGAGTGGGCCGCAGCAGCGGATCCGGCCTACGAGTGCTGTACGTTTCGAGGCGGCGTCGCGGCGCTAGATGCAACGACCGGCAGCGTTGTCTGGCGCAGTTACGTGATCCCCGAAACGCCGGCAGCTACAGGTGAGACGAATACTGCCGGCGCACGCCGCTTCCATCCCGCGGGCGCACCCGTATGGAACTCGCCCACGATTGACGTGAAGCGACACCGCCTCTATGTCGGCTCGGGAGAGGCATATACCTCACCTGCCGCCCCGCAGAGCGACGCCGTGACAGCGTTTGATCTAGCAAGCGGCAAGCTGCTTTGGACCTACCAGTCCATTCCGCACGATGCTTGGAATATGGCGTGCTTTATCGGTGGCGGGCCCAATTGCCCGGTGGAGAATGGACCGGATCTTGATATTGGCGCACCACCGATCTTGCATCGGCTTAGTAATGGTAGAGACGTGCTGCTCGTGGGCGAAAAATCGGCTGATATTTTTTCCCTCGACCCAGACTCCGGCAAACTGCTTTGGCGCGTTAAATACGGCCGCGGCGGATTTGCCGGTGGTGTGCATTGGGGCATGGCGGCCGATGCCACAACGCTCTATGCACCTAATGCCGATACCACTTTTTTAGGCACCGAAAAAGGCGAACCAAAGCCTGGCCTCTACGCGCTTGAGCCTGCATCCGGCGCCATCAAATGGTTTACTCCAGCACCGGACGTGTGCCCGGCCGATGCTAAGCCCGCCTGCGATCGCGGCTATTCAGCACCGCCGACAGTCATCGATGGCGCTGTCATACAGCCATCTTTTGATGGCTGGCTACGCGCCTATGCCACACGCGATGGCAAGCTATTGTGGGCATTTAATACGGCACAAGAATTCACCACCGTATCGGGAACAAAGGGTCATGGCGGCTCGATCGAAAGCGCTGGTGCGATCGTCGCTGACGGCCGTGTCGCTGTGAACTCGGGTTACTTGTTTGGCGGGCGCATGCCCGGCAATGTGCTGCTCGTTTTCTCTGTGAACGGAAAATAACTCTTAAGCTGAGGTACATGTCATGTCTAGCGGCTGCCCGTTACATAACTGGAATTTGATGGACCCCAAGGTCCAACAAAACCCCTATGAGTTTTACAAGCTAGCGCGCCTCAAACAACCGATTTACCGCATGCCGCAGACTGGGTTCTATCTGGTCACTTCATTTGATTTGTGTCGAGAAGTCATCCGCCAACCGGATTTATTTGGCAGTGGCGTAAGTCCCATGGCGCTGCGCGAGGGTGGCGTACCACAAGAGATAATCGATATTTACGCGAACGAGGGCTGGATGCCGCTGGCTTCCTGCTCGACCTCAGACCCACCCTATCACTCGCATGTACGCGATTTTCTAGAAGGTCTGTTTACCGCCAAGCGCGTCCGCGCGATGACCCCACTGATTGATCGCACCGTCAAGGAACTACTGGATAGCCTCGAGGGCAAGAGCACCCTTGAGTTTGTGCAAGACTTCGCGCATCCAATGCCCATGATCATCATCGCCGAACTGATCGGCGTACCTAAAATCGATCTAGCGCGCTTCAAAGCGTGGTCAGATGCCATCGTTGAGCCATTTAGCATGATGGTCTCAAGAGAACGTGAACTCGAGTGCGCTCGCCTCGTCGTGGAGATGCAGCACTACTTTGTCAAACTGTTGGAAGATCGTCGCCAGAATCCGAAGGACGACTTACTCACTGAGATGGTGAATGCGAAGGATAGCGATGGCCAGCCCTATACGCTGCAAGAGCAACTGACCATTATTACGATCGATCTACTTGCATCCGGCAATGAGACCACGACGGCAGCCATTACCTCAGGCCTGCTGCTACTCATACGCGATCCAGAAGCGTTGGCTGAACTCCGGTCGGATCCAGATTTGGTCTACAACTTGGCAGAGGAAATTCTGCGGCTCGAGTCGCCTGCACAGGGCATGTTCAGACGAGTCATGGCGGATACCACACTCGGTGGAGTGGATCTCAAGGAAGGTGAACTTCTCTCGGTACGCTTCGGCGCTGCCAACCGCGACGAGGAACAATTCCCGATCGCTGATAAGATTAACCTGCACCGCCCACAAGCCGGCAAGCACGTCGCGTTAGGACAGGGGCGACATCATTGCATCGGAGCTGCGCTCGCCCGCCAGGAGCTCATTAGTGCATTCCAGGGCCTGCTTGCCCGCTATGAGCACTTTGAGCTCACAACGGGCGCCCCGCTGACCGATTACACACCGAGCTTCTTCGGTCGTAACCTACGCGAGCTCCACGTGACCGTGCGTCCGAAAAAGCACTGAAGGCGCCCGTCCGTCACACAGCAGGTTTCATAAACTCAATGGTTGGGTCGCCCTCAAGGCAGGCCCAACCAGCGTCAGACATCGCAAGATGATACGGCGCCGACGCGTGCACCTCGCGCGCTGCCTCGTCCACAAAGCCTTCAAAAAATACAAACTCATTCGTCTCAGCGCCTTGCAGCAGCTCAAAGAACACAGTCCCTTGTTCGTGTTTTTTGACATTGGCTCGTAACTCTCTAACGAGACTTAGGAACTCCTCACGCTTGCCAGGCTTCGTGCGTAGCCGGATGTAGCAGGCATATCCACAGGTTGCGGTCATGGTTAAGTCCTTATCAGCCGGTTTGCTAAAGATTAGCGCTCAAGGTCGCACGCACCGCTCGCTCAATCTTAGCGAGTGACGGGATCCACTCTTGCTCAAGCTCTGCAGATGCAGGTACCGGCGTGTGCGGTGGAGTGATTTTTTGCACAGGTGCTTTGAGCGACTCAAACGCCTCACAGGCCGCTAGTGAGGCAATCTCACTCGCCATCCCGCAATAGGGACCGCCCTCATCGATAACTACCAGTCGGCCTGTTTTCTCGACCGACTCCAAGATACTGTCCTTATCCAAGGGTGATGCTGTGCGCGGGTCAATGACTTCGACTGAAATCCCTTCTTTCGCCAGCTTATCGGCAACCTTGTTAGCAAGGAGGACCATACGCGAGAACGCCACGATCGTGACCTGATTACCTTCACGCGTGACATTCGCTTCGCCAAATGGAATGAGATACTCGCCATCAGGCACTTCACAACTCTCGCCGTATAAAAATTTGTGCTCGCAAAAAATAACAGGGTCGTCATCACGAATCGCTGTCGCCAGCAAACCTTTTGCATCATAGGCATTTGAAGGGGTCACGACTTTAATGCCAGCAATCGACGCAAGCATGCCATGCAAGCTTGCTGAGTGCTGCGGACCTGCGCCATACCCCGCTCCCATGAGCGTGCGTATGGTGACGGGCACTGTGCAGCGACCACCGAACATATAGCGAAACTTTGCTTGCTGGTTCAGTATCTGATCGAGACAAACACCGATAAAGTCGATGAACATCAGTTCAGCGACCGGGCGCAGTCCGGTCAGCGCAGCTCCACCAGCGGCGCCTACAATGGCGGACTCAGTAATCGAGGTATCAATCACCCGATTGCGACCAAACTCTGCCGCCAGTCCCGCTGTGACTCCGAAGGTGCCCCCTGCTGCTTCAAACACGCCAGAGCTACCGCCCATGCCACCCACAATATCCTCGCCCATCAGGATCACGCGCTTATCGCGGCGCATCTCTTGACGCAGGGTCTCCGTAATTGCTTCACGATACGATTTGACCGGCATTTTAGTAGCTCCCATAAACATCGGTATAAAGCGCTTCGCGCGGAGGCTTCGGCGCCGCAATAGCGATCGCGACTTTGTCATCGATCAGTTCTGTAATTTCCTCATCGATTTCACGTAGCTCATCAGCCTGAAGACCAAACTCGGCCGTTGCTCTTTCTTCAAACTTCTTCAATGGATCTGAGTTGGCACGTAACCGGTCCACTTCCTTCGGATCGCGATACAACTGCATATCGCCTTCAAAGTGGCCGTACCAGCGCATCGCGATGGCCTCAATAGCACTTGGCCCCTCGCCGCGGCGAGCGCGATCGACAGCACGCGCGCAGGCGTCGTACACCGCAAAGAAATCGACCCCGTCGACTGCCTCAGCTGGCATACCAAAACCTGAGGCGCGTTTTGCAATCTGACCACCACCGAGGTGGTAACCGGCGCCCGTGAACTCAGCATAGCCGTTGTTTTCATACATAAAGATCATGGGCAGTTTCAACACAGCTGCCATATTGAGCGCTTCGGCGACCGTTCCTTGATTCGATGCGCCGTCCCCGATGAAAGAGACCGCGACACCATCTGTCCCTAGTGTTTTTTGTGAGAGCGCTGCACCCACTGCGATGGGGGGCGAGGCACCCACAATCGCGTTAGCGCCGAGCATGCCTTTGCGTAAGTCGGCAATATGCATCGAGCCGCCCTTGCCATTGCACAGACCGCCCTGCTTGCAATAGATCTCGAGGAGCATTTCGCCAATATCGCAGCCCTTGGCGATGCAATGGCCATGGCCACGGTGCGTACTACCGATGTAGTCGCTATCCCGTAGGTGCATGCACATACCCACAGCAACCGCTTCTTGCCCACAATACAAATGGACAAAACCCGGCACGGTGCCTGCCTGCACCTCGCGGCGCATGCGCTCTTCAAACTCGCGAATTGCACGCATCCGGCGATATGCATCTAGTAGTACAAGTGGATCGTAAGCCATCGTAAGCTCCCCCTCGTGACACTCAACGTGATTAAAAAAATCAGTCAGTACGGTTTTTTTGATTATTAGATGGGCGGACGCGAAATGAAAAGCCTTTTATTTGCTGCTTCGCAGCAAGAGCCCCTACGCAGTAGCAAAGTTCGACTCAAAGCCCTAGCCGTGCAAATAGCGCATTCTGGCGTGTGGGCTCTAACGCGCCCCATCCATCCGCCGCGTTCAGCCACAGCGCATGTAGACAGTCAAATGCCTGACACATTTGCTGCAGCAACTGGGCATTGTGAGGATGAGCATAAGAGCGCAACAACAGCTCGCGCTGCGCGCGGTCATAGTCGTGGTAACTGATCACAGCAGCCAGCTCGAAGTGCGCATCGCCGGCACCTGCATACTCCCAATCAATGAGACGTAGCGGCTGTGTGCCAATCAGATTATGGTGGTGTAGATCGTTGTGACAAAAAACTGGATCCTTCAGTTCATAATCGGCAAGCACGTCGGCAACGTGTGCCCGTAGCCTCACGTTTGAAACTGGGTTCATGGGTGAGTCTGCCAACGCGCTGTAATGTGCCAGTGCCTGCGGCATCGTCACGCACCGCAAATCATGTGGTACGGGTACCTGATGTAGCGCGCGCAAACGCTCACCAAGCAGCTGTATGCGGCCTTCGGAGGCGGCATCGACAGCCGTCCAAACAGGCGCATCGACGTACTGCATCACCAAAGCGCCACTATCAGGCGCAGCGTAAAGAACTGTCGGCGCAAATCCGTGTGCAGCGGCGAGTGTCTGCGCCAGGTACTCCATCTGACGGCTTATTTGCAGGGTTTGATCGAGCGCCCCACCCAGTCGTACCACCCAATCACCCTCGGCCGAGACGACCCGCCAGCTCTGATTGACGCCGCCACTCCTTAGCACTAAAGCCTCAATACCGCTGGCCAGTGCGCGCCGACCCTCATCAAATGCAGCCAGTGTCGAGTGCAAAAGGGGGTCAATGGTCACGGACTGAGCCCGCTGACAGGATCACTCATACGGACGCGTAACTCAGCTACCCAACTGCGCCATCCGATCAGCACAAGCACCAGGTAGCCGCTGTACAACACCACGGATGCATACAACGCTTGCTGCCAACACAGCAGCAAAATCAAAGAATCTACGACCAGCCACCACGGCCAGTTGTCTATTTTTTTGCGCGCCATCAACCAAGTGGCATACACACTCGCCCAGGTCGTCAAAGAGTCGAGCATCGGCGCTGCCGATGCCGTTTGCGTTGTGAGCCAGTGGGCCGTTAGCGCCGTGGCGATGGCGATAAATAGTAGACCAAAACAGTGATGCATCCACGGTGAGCGCGACACCAAGAGCGCAGGCTTTTCAGGATGCGTTGTCCACGCGCGCCAGCCATAAAGCGCAATCATGACGTAATACACCTGCAAGAATGCCTGCATGTACAGGCCCGCTTGGTAAAACACCCACAGATAGGCCAAGGTGCTCAGCAGAGCAGCCACCCAACAGGCGCGATTCTCACGGATAGCAAGTGCCACATACACTAGCCCCAGAATGACACCCACGATCTCAAGCGGCGAGGTACCCGCCCACGCCGTCGCCAGTACCGCCTTCATGTTGCTCACAAAATACCCCTGCCACGTCGATCACCCGCCTCGGGTCGCGCACGGAGTCGCACCGCACCAACGCAGGGCTGGTAGAATGGCAGCTTCCGCGTAGTGAGGCTCAAAGGCTATGTCCAAGCGTACGTTTACGGTATTTCAACTCGATGCCTTCACCCAGCAATTATTTGCCGGCAACCCAGCTGGCGTCGTGCTTGGCGCTGAGCATCTATCAGAATCAGAGATGCAGGCGCTGGCCCGCGAACTGAACACCTCAGACGCCGCATTTGTATTGCCCGCCGATGAACCGGACCACGACTTACGAATCCGGTTCTTCACTCCTAACCGCGAAGTCGCTTTTGTCGGCCATGCCTCGGTCGCAGCCCACGTCGCACGACTCGCAGCGGGCATCGGCTCAGTTGGCAAACTACGCCAAAAATCACGCTCAGGCATCTTTGATATTGCCATCACCGGCACCGCACAAGCTCCTACAATCACGATTGCCTATCCAGCGCCGCAGTTTAACCCACCGATTGATGCCGATACGCGCAGCAAGTTGCTCGACATGTTAGGCATCGATACCAGCGCACTCGATGCCAAATGCCCGTTGGTCGTCACCAAGCGTTCGAGTTCGCGCCTGATGATTGGCCTGCGCTCGGCAGACCAGCTCGCCGCCCTACAGCCTGACTTCGACGCGCTAAAGCGTCTTACCCCGCACGTCGGTGCCGATGCGTATTTTGTATTCGTGCGCGATGCACGCGGTCCAGGTACCGCTGAAGCACGCCTCTTCTCACCGGTTCTCGGGATTGACGAGGATCCTGTGAGCGGCAACGCGCATGGGATGTTAGGAGCATATCTAGTCGAAAACGGCATGCTGCCGATCACGAACGGGCAGGCCCACATGCGCGGTTATCAGGGCGCATCCATGAGCCGACCTGGCGAAGTCAATGTTAGCGTCGATGTCACCGATGGCAAACCCCGTCGCATCCACATGAGTGGTACTGCGCGCATCGTCTTTCGCACAGAAATCACGCTAGACTAAACCTGCGCGCTCGTCGCGCTCAGCGCTACCGTGCACCTAGGGCAATGGGTCGAGGTACTCGCGCTCCCACGTGCCGTCCACGCAGTCATGAAACGTCTGTATACGGCTAGCAAGCCATGCCGAACTCATGTGCACATGCTCTGCAGTTTCGTCAGCGAATGATTCGACGACTGCGTAGCGACGCACGCCATCGCGCAGCTTAAAAAAATCAAACCATATCGTCTGGGTCGTGGACTCGTGCTTGACGACATCCACCGTCAGCTCCTTACAGTTCTTGATGAACTGTGCTTCCTTGCCATCTTTGATGGTCATTCGGGATATGAACGTGATGCGTGACATTCAGGCTCCTTGGTTAATGCACTGAGATTTAATGTGGGCGATGACCAACGATGCCACCATTTATAGGGCAAACGCAATGCCCGCTTGTGAATCATCCACCTGCTTCGCTAAAGTGGCGCCCCTACGCCATCTGGAGCAGGACTTTGAATGATTTGACTTGGCATCGGGTCTGTAACTTAACAGAACTCGCCGAAGGGAAAATGCGCGCCCTCGTCATTGACAGTCGAGACGTGGTGGTCTGCCATACCCGCGAAGGCCTCTATGCGCTGGATAACATCTGCTCTCACGCCTACGCAAAGATGGATGAAGGGCGACTGCGCGGCATACGACTCATCTGTCCGTTGCATGGGGCCTCATTTGATGTACGCACGGGCGCCGTACTCGGCGCCCCCGCCAGTACCCCACTCATTACTCACCACACACGCATCAGTGGTGAGACGATCGAGGTCGCTTTAGCCGATTGAAGTCGTTGTTCGTTAGCCAAACTCAGCGCCGCTGATCGAAACGCCTACCAACCATTGCAGAGGCGATATTCACTTTTTGAATATCAATCGCGCCGCCAGCGATACCCCATCCCCACGCATCACGTAGTCGCCGCTCCATTGGATACTCGCGCGAATAACCGTAGCCACCCATCAATTGGACCGCGTTACCGCACACTTCGCGAGCAATCTCATTAGCAAAGCATTTAGCAACAGAAGACTCAAGCATGCTGGGCAGACCCTTCTCAGAGTTCACTGCCGCCCTGTGAATCAACAAGCGAGCAGCATCGACGCGAATCTGCATTTCGGCGAGGCGAATCTGCACCGCCTGAAAATCAACCAGCGGCTTACCAAATTGCTCGCGCTCTTGTACGTATTCAATGAGATCCTCGAGTGCGCCTGCGGCTTGAGCCAATGCCATCGTCGCATTGCCGCAACGCTCAAGATCAAAAGCCTCCATGAGCTTTTTAAAACCTCCCGCTGGTACGACTAGATTAGTCAGCGGCACTCGGCAGTTATCAAAATAAATATCTGACGACGGCACGCCACGAAAACCCATCAGTTCCTCTTGTTTCCCAAAGCTCATGCCTTTCGTGCCCGCTTCGACGTAGACAGCGCCAACTCCCTTGGCACCTAAGTCAGCCGAGAGCCGGCAATACACGACATAACCGCCTGCGTGGCCGCCACCAGAGCACCAACGTTTAGTTCCATTGAGTACAATCTCATTCCCCACGATCTCGCCGCGCGTCGTTAAGTCGGTTAACGCCGACCCCGCCGCAGGCTCTGACATCGATACGGCAACAATGAGATCGCCCTTGCAGACTGCCGGCACAACACGGCGCTTCAAATCCTCGCCCGCAAAGCGCTCAATCGCTCGCACAGGCCCTACACAAGACTCAAACACCGGAAATGCGACCGCGGAAGAAATCTTGCCGAATTCCTCAATGACGAGTAGCGCCTCTAAATTGCCAAGACCAAGGCCGCCGTAGGCCTCGGGCACATTGATTCCCAAAAATCCCATCTCAGCATACTCATGCACCAAGGCATGCGTCGGCGGCTCACCTGACTTTTCTATATCAGCAGCAATCGTCGGCAAACGATCTTTAGCGTACTTACGCGCAGCATCCCGCAATGCCAACTGTTCATCTGTCAGACTAAAATCCATCGTCGGCCCACCCTGTGACTATTGCATACACTTTAAAAAAAGAACTTGTTTAAATAACGCGCGCATCAAACGCCAAGGGGCGTGACCCGATAGCCTAGACGCGGAAAATGCACTACAACCTCGCCCACCTGTGGATGCTCACGACGGACGGCGATTTCATGCGCAGTCGCAATCGTTACCAGCCCTTCTACAGCACCACGCTTAGTGTCATCAGGCATCACACTAACGCGCTGTCCAGCCTGCAACCCTTGAGCATCATTTGAGTCAATGTCATCTATCGGAGAGGGCTTGCTATCACGCGCCACCTGAAAGGCGGTAGCTGCATCAATTGCTGTACGCGCACCCTCACCCAGCGCGCTCACGCGCGCCTCCCATGCCGCAAGATTTGTAAATCCGGCAAGCAACTCTTGCGCTGTGTCAGGCAGTGCACCACGAGCAAGCCAGACGAAGGGATGCGCCTGCGCATCAACCAAGCCAGGAGCCGCGCCACTCAGAAAATGCCGGCCATCGGCTAGTTGCTGCTCCAACAAACTTGCATGGGCACGAAACTGCGCCCGCGCATGACTTAAGTCGTCGCCAACGGTTGCAAAATTAATATCTGGGAACAAGGCTTCTCGGTCACGACGAAAGGCTTCAGGCCACGCAGTAGCCGTCATAGCAAGCACGATATGCAGTCCCGCGCGGAAAAAAGTATCAGCCCATTTAACCAGCGCCAAAGACAGCCCCATGTCTGCCGCCGGAAACAAGGACGGACGCGGATAGCGACGCTCCAGTACACGCGCAATCAACATGGAGTCGATATAAACATCCCCTCCGATCTGCAACACCGGCGTACCACGGTAACCGCCAGTTAATGCCAGCAGATCATCTTTCGGAGGCATCATAGGAGTTTCTACCCAACGCCAATCCAAATCTTTAAACGCCAGCATCCGCAGCACACGCTGTGTAAACGGTGAGGCATCATACGAGTGCAGAATTAATTCGCTCATTGCTTGTCTCCGGAGGGCTCATTGTTGTTATGCGCACTCACACTCGCAGCCGTCTGACCATACAAAAAAGTATGCCCGACCGCATCTGCCGCCTTCTCGTGACCACGCTCCAGTCCTTTTTGTACCGCGCCACGCGCACCCATGGCAGCGAACCAGCGCGCGACATGCGGGAAATCCTCAAGTCGCTGTCCCTGCCGCTCGTAAGGGATGATCCATGGATAGCATGCCATGTCAGCAATCGAGTACTCACCAGCCAACCACTCGGATTCACCCAGTGCGCGGTTCAGCACACCGTACAGACGGTTACACTCATCCGTGTAACGCCGAATACCGTATGGCACCTGCTCACTGGCAAAGGCACGGAAGTGGTGCGCCTGACCTGCCATCGGCCCGAGCCCACCCACCTGCCAGAAAAGCCACTGCAATGCTCGGTAGCGCGCTTGCCCGCCCGCCGGCAAGTACTGGCCCGTACGCTCGGCCAGATACAACAGAATTGCGCCAGATTCGAACACACTCACCGGCGCCTGCGGCTGCGTCGAATCAACGAGAGCAGGGATTTTATTGTTGGGGCTAATCTTCAAGAATTCCGGTGCAAACTGCGCCCCACGGGTGATATCCACAAACTGAATTCGGTACGGAAGACCACACTCTTCCAGCATGATGGTGACTTTAAGACCATTCGGTGATGGATAGAAGTAAAGATCAATCATAGTGCCTCACCCTAATAACGGACCATATCCAAACACTCATGAGGTACGGTCCACGCGGTAGCCGATGCGCGGAAAATGCACATGCACTATGCCAGCGGCCGGATCCTCTCGACGAATGACGACTTCCCGAATGTTAAGCGTCACGAGCGTACCGAGTACAGGATCTTTGCCGTAGTCGTCTGCTGCAACTGTGACTTTCTCACCCAGCACTAATCCATAAGGATCTGAGCTATCAACACCGAGGCCTGGTTCAGGCGCCTGAGCACGCGCAATCGCGTGCGCCTCCTCGACACTTAACTCACTTCGTGTTCCGTGGCCTACAGCCTGCATACGAGACTCCCACGCAGCAAGATGCTTGAATCCTGCAAACAATGTGCCTGCGATAGGCACATTGCCACGCGCCATCCAAACTGGAAAGTAGGCACTGACGTCGGCGAAGCCCGGCGTATCTCCCAACAGAAAACGACGCCCGTCGGCGAGCTGTTGCTCCACAAGATCAGCATGTGCTCGCAACTGGGTCGCGAGCTGCGGAATCTGCGCCTCTAGCGTATCGAAGTCCATAAAATTAAAAAACGCTTTGCGGTCATTGAGAATCGCCTCGGGCAGGCCCCTCTTATTCAGCCCCATTGATAGACCCGCACCTGGATTAAAAAAGGCACTATCACTCCAGGCAGTCAGAGCAAGCGTCAACCCTTGATTGCCATCGGGAAACAGGGTGCGCTGTGGAAACCGGCGCTCAATCTCGGTTGCAATCAAACGTGTATCGCAATAGACATCCGCACCAATCTGGAGGACCGGCGTTTTTCGGTAGCCACCGGTGAGTGCCGTCAGGCCCGGCTTTGGCATCACTAGCGGTATCTCAACGGAGGCCCAAGCCAGTTGCTTCAGACCAAAAATCAGGCGAACCTTCTCCGCGAAGGGCGACAGGTCAAAGTGGTGCAAAATGAGGCTAGACATGGGTGGACACTCACGCTGGTAGACCTTGACTATAGACGGCGTACTAGGAAAAAAACAGTCATGCCTGTTTCTTTTTAGCCCTACGGTTCCTATACTCAGACGCGCACCGCCAGCGCTCGAGGAGAGTAAGAGTATGGTCGATCAGGCAACGGTGGATTTCCACAAAGAAGGCATGCGCTACGAGTTTGAGCGCACTGCGCCCCCCGATGGATTTCCCACATTTCCATTGATACCGGGCGGTCGCTATACCGACCCGCAATTTCTCGCCCTCGAGCATCAATACCTGTGGAAAAAAAGCTGGCTCTACGCGGGCCACATCGATGAGCTACCGATGCCGGGCGACTTTATGCTGTGGCAGCGCACCGGTACACCGATCGTCCTCGTGCATGGCAAGGACGGCGTGGTCCGCGCTTTTTACAATACATGCCGACATCGCGGCGCGCCGCTAGTACAAACCGACTGCGGTCACGTGGAAGGCTTTGTCTGCAAATACCACGGCTGGACGTACGGCCTTGATGGCACACTACTTAATCTCCGTGACAAGCGTGACTTTCCAAGCATTGATATGACCACGCTGCCCCTACTGCCAGTCCGCTGTGAGCGCTTAGGCAACTGGATTTTCGTCAACGAAGACCCGAATGCAGAACCACTATTAACGCACCTCGGTAAGATTCCGTATTACGCGGAAGAAATTCAGCCGGCACAAACACGGTTTGTGCACAAGAAGTCATACCCCGTTAAATGCAACGTCAAAGTACTACTCGATGCATTTCTTGAGGTCTACCACCTCAAGTCCATACATCAAAGCACTGTCGACCGCTTCCTTGATCACCGTGGTACAACTATTAACCTGTGGCCCAAAGGCCACTCGCTAATGATCACACCCAATCGCCGAGCCGACTGGGAAGATCCAGGCGCCCGTGGCATGCGTCGCATCGAGACAGCAAGCGAACTCACCGCAAAGAACAATCCTTCCTTGCTGTTTTATCCAAATCTAGTGACCCCGATCGCCGATAGCGGCATTCCATTTATCCTGTTCTGGCCAAAAGGCCCGCGCGACATGGAGATTGAAGTGCAGTGGTTCTCTCCAGACTGGGGTAGCGGGCCGTTGCACCCCAATTGGGAAGCACGTATCGCAAACTTTGAGCGCATTTTGTTCGAAGACACCCAGTTTGCAGAACAAATCCAAGTCTCTGTGGAGTCATCTGCTTTTCACGGCATGACGCTTAATTACCAAGAGCGCAGGATTTATCATTGGCACGAAGAACTGGATCGGCGCATTGGCAAGGCGAATGTCCCGCCCCACCTTGCCATTACACCGGTGCTCGAGCCGTACGTCGCCAAATGAATAGCCCTTCTGCTCTGCCTAAGGCGTGCATTCCGTGAGTCGCGGCATCACTGGGTTTGGCGCCTACGTGCCGCGCTGGCGGCTCGATAGACAGGCTGTGAAACAATCGCTCAGCTGGCTGTCCCAAGGAAAAAGTAAGGCACTCGGTACTCGCAGTTACTGTAACTGGGACGAAGATGCGCTCACTCTGGGCGTGGAAGCCGCCCGTGATTGCCTCTCGAGCGTCTCCGCTCAGCCAGACGCCATTTGGCTCGCATCAACATCGCTACCGTTTGCTGATCGCAGCAATGCAGGACTACTCGCTGCCGCCCTCGATGTAGCGCCCGCCTGCCAAACACTCGACAGCGCCGGCTCGCTGCGTGCAGCCACGAGTGCGCTGATCAGCGCACTTTCAAACAGCAGTTGCTCACTGATTGTTGGCAGCGATGCCCGTAAAGCAAGGCCTGCGAGCCCACAAGAACTCTCCTTTGGTCATGCAGCAGCAGCAGTGCTGGTCGGCAACAATCAAGTTGTTGCAGAGCACTTAGGCTCGCATTCGGTCGCCATCGATTTTGTAGATCACTACAGAGCAACCCATGCTGAATTTGACTATGCGCTGGAAGAACGCTGGGTCAGAGACGAGGGCTATCAAAAAATAGTGCCCCCAGCCATCGCGGCGCTGCTGACTCGCTGCGCCGTCAGCCCGAGTCAGATCACACATCTACTGATGCCCACAGGGCCTGCGATCGCGACACGACTTGCCAAGGACTGCGGCATTGCAGCGACAGCGGTCGTAGATCCTCTGCATACCGAGATCGGCGACACCGGCACTGGACACCCGTTGCTCATGCTTTGCCATACACTCGAAACTGCTGCCGCTGGCGCGCTGATATTACTCATCGGCTTTGGTCAGGGCGTGGATGCATTGCTCTTTCGTGTGCCTACCAAGAAGCCATCGTCGCGTCCACACCGCGGCGTGAGCAGCCACTTAACGGCCGGTAAGACCGACACGATGTACACACGTTATTTGGCGCATCAAGGCTTGCTGGATGTGGACTTTGGCATGCGCGCTGAGCGCGATGCACGGACCGCGCAAAGCGCCGCATATCGCCGCCACCGTGATCTGACCGCATTTGTGGGCGGCCGCTGCTCGCAATGCAAGACCTTGCAATTTCCGTACTCAAGAGTCTGCGTAAACCCTGATTGCCGCCTCACTGATACCCAAACAGCAGAGCGCATCGCCGACGTGACGGGCGCCGTTAAATCCTTTACAGAAGACTGGCTCGCCTATAGCCCAAATCCCCCACTGGCTTATGGCAACGTCAACATTGGCGATGGTGGCAATGTGTTCATGGAATTTGCTGACGTAGAACCTGGCGTATTGAGCGTCGGTCTACCGGTACGCATGGTCTTTCGAATCAAAGATGTGGACCGGGTCCGCGGCTTTCATCGTTATTTTTGGAAAGCTACTCCGGTGGGAAGCTAATTATGGCAACCGGCATTCGCGACAAAGTCGCAATCATCGGCATGGGCTGTGCACGTTTTGGTGAACGCTGGGACGCAAGCCCAGACGATCTGATGCTGGAAGCATTTACCGAGGCCTCCGCAGATGCGGGCATCGACCGCGATCAGATTGAAGCGGCATGGCTAGGCGTGTTCTATCAGGAACAAAGCACGTCAAAATCCGGATTACCACTGTCACTCGCCTTGCGCTTACCGAACACGCCCGTGACGCGTGTCGAAAACCTCTGCGCGACGGGAACCGAGGCACTACGCGGTGCGGTCTATGCCGTTGCTTCAGGCGCGGTTGATATTGCGCTTGCCATGGGCATGGAAAAGCTCAAGGACACAGGCTTTGCGGGCCTGCCGGAGCGCACCAAAGGCACCTTCGAGGATCAGTGGCAGCCAGGGTTCACCCCGCCAGGCGCCTTCGCACAACTGGCAAGCGCCTATGCTGCGCGTCACAGCATCACGCGTGACGATCTCAAACGTGCCATGGCGCATGTGTCATGGAAAAGCCATGAAAACGCTGCCGATAATCCGAAAGCGCACCTGCGTAACCGCATTACGATCGAACAAATACTGAACGCACCCATCATCGCGGCACCACTAGGCACCTTTGACTGCTGCGGAGTCAGTGATGGCGCCGCCTGCGCCATCGTCACCACGCCTGAAATCGCTGCAAACCTTGCGCGCAATCAAGCCCGACGCGACATCGTCACGGTAAAAGCCCTCGCATTAGCATCCTCCAACGGCGTCGAAATGGGCCACGCAAGCTGGGATGGTAGCTACACCCCCACAACGCGACTGGCCGCTGCCCGCGCCTATAAAGAGGCCGGCATCAATGATCCGCGCAAGGCCTTAAGCCTCATTGAGGTGCACGACTGCTTCTCAATTACTGAGCTGGTCCTAATGGAAGACTTAGGCTTGTCCGATCCTGGTCGTGCGGTCAACGATATCCTTGATGGCCGTTATGACCGGACTGGGGCAATTCCGTGCCAAGTCGATGGCGGTCTCAAGTGTTTTGGTCACCCGGTCGGCGCATCTGGACTGCGCATGGCCTATGAAATCTATACACAGCTACTAGGCAGAGCGGGCGCTAGGCAGCTAAAAAATCCCACCCTTGGCCTAACCCATAATTTAGGTGGTATTCCGAATCGGAACGTAGCTAGTATTACTGTCCTTGGACTTAACTCGATCTAAAGGAGCGATCCCATGGTTGACACGCTATTCACACGTACACCTCGTGACAAGTTGCCCGCAGACTTTCAGCCAGCATGGGACATGCTCAATAAACTAACGGGCGACGCAACTTTTGTGGAGGTTTTTGCGCAAAATCCAGCCATGCTCGAATTTGTGATGGCTAAGTTTTATATGCCGGTGTTCTTTGGCGGCAATGTTGATCAACGCTACAAGCAGCTGGCTCGGCTGAAGCTATCGCTAATCCATGGCTGCCTGACCTGCAATAAACAAAATGTTCCCGGTGCACTCGGCGCAGGAATCTCAGAAGCGCAGGTTGCAGCAATGGATACCTTCGAAACAGGTCCATTCACCGACGCAGATAAAGCAGTTATTGCGTTCGCGGCAGAAGTCGCTTTGACGAATATGACCGGTGAGATGACACCCGCTCTATTTAAACGCTTACGTCAGCATTTTTCGGAAGCTGACATCCTTGAGCTCGGCACTGCAATGGCCATCATCTCTGGAATGGCGAAACTCTCATTCGTACTGAACTTAGTCGAAAAGGAAAGCTACTGCCCGTTCACGCCTAAAGCCGCGGCGTGAGGCTGAGACGCGCTGCCAAGCTCGCCCTCCCAAGAGGCCACCACTGCGGTTGCGATTGAGTTTCCAACCACATTGGTGGCGCTGCGGCCCATATCCAGTAGCTGGTCCACCGCCAAGATCAGGGCAAGCCCCGCCTCTGGAATCTTGAAGTAGGCGAGCGTCGCGGCAATCACCACGAGCGAAGCGCGTGGCACCCCAGCCATGCCCTTGCTAGTCACCATCAGCAGCAACAGCATTGTGAGCTGCTGACTCACTGAAAGATGGATGCCATATGCCTGCGCAATGAATAACGTTGCAAAGGTGCAGTACATCATGGAGCCATCCAGATTAAACGAGTACCCGAGCGGCAGCACAAAGCTTGCAATGCGCTCAGATACGCCAAAACGTTCAAGCTGCTGCAGCGTTTTCGGATACGCAGCCTCCGAGGTCGCCGTCGAAAAAGCTAGCAACACAGGCTCACGAATCGCGCGCATCAACTCAAGAATACGACCGCGCAGCACCACGTAACCTAGCAGTATCAGCACGCACCATAACGTCGCTAGCGCCAAGTAAAATCCACCAATAAAGCGACCATACGTCATGAGCATCCCAAGACCCTGAGCACTCACTGTTGCGGTAATCGCCGCAAATACCGCGACAGGCGCAGTCAACATCACATAGCTGGTAACCTTTAGCATGACGTGCGCGACTTCATCGAGCAGCGTTAACAACCGTTCGCCGCCCTTGCCAAGGTTGGCCAAGGCCACGCCAAAAAACCCAGCGAACACCACAATCTGCAAAATCTCATTGTTAGCCATGGCCTCAGCAAGCGAACGAGGCACTAGATGAGTGATGAACTCATGCAAGGACATGGTCCCCGAATTAACCACTGCGCTCGCGCCATCTGACGGAATGGGTAAATGTAGCGCAGCACCGGGCTGCAACAGCGTCACCATCACGATGCCAAGCACCAGCGACAATAGTGACCCCAACAAAAACCATGCCAGAGTACGCACCCCCACCCCACCCAGCGAGGATGAGCTCCCCATCTTTGCGACGCCAACCACCAAGGTTGAAAACACCAGCGGAGCGATGATCATCCGAATGAGTCGCAAAAACACATCGGTCACCAGCGATAGGTACCCGGCCAGTGCTTTTAGCGTCGCGGGGTCGGTCACAGTGGCATGGCACACGGCGCCAGCGATCACGCCAAAGATCATGGCGAACAAGATGTAGAGCGTGACGTGTCGCTTCATAAAACCCCTCCAACGATGCGCCACTGTGGCAATTAGTGCAGTGCAACGCAATGGGCAGCCCCGACTCAGAGGACCGACCAGTCTGGCCAAATACACAAAACAGTCACTTCTGACTGTTTCCTTCTTACAACGGTGGGGCTATAGTCGGTCGCTCTACACCGTCAGAGGTTGCTCCATGTTCGACTATAAACAGCCCTACGTCCTCAACCCTTCCGCCCCCGCCGACTCGCTGGAAGCGAAACGCCCAGCCTTCGACAATGGCACGACGGTATTAGATCCCTCGCGCTACTACTCGCGTGAGTTCATGGAGAAGGAGTGGCGTCACTTGTGGCCGCGCGTCTGGTTACTCGCGGGCGTCACCTCTGACGTGCCGGAAGAAGGCGATTACACAGTGTTTGATATCGGCGCTGAAAGCGTCATTACAGTCCGTCAGGCAAATGGCTCCCTGAAATCGTTCTTTAACGTATGCCCCCACCGCGGTAATCCCATTGCGCTGAACGAGCGCGGCAGTGTGTCCAAGTTTACCTGCGCGTTCCATGCATGGAGCTTCTGCTTGGATGGCAAACTCGAGTGCATCACTGACGAGCAAACCTTTCATCCAGACCTCGTCAGGCACCGACCCGGCTTAAGCGAAGTACGCACCGATACCATCGGCGGACTCATTTTTGTCAACCTTGATGGTAAAGCACCGCCACTCGCTGACTGGATTGGCCTGCCGAAGGGCTACATCGAGAACTATGAAATCGACAAGATGCATGTCGTTCGCCATGTGCGCACCGAGTGGCGCGCTAACTGGAAGACAGGACTCGATGCCTTCATTGAAACCTATCACTTGGCATTTATTCATCCGCAGACCCAAACGGTCATGGAAGATTTCTCGCAGTACGATCTGTATCCGAATGGATTCCAGCGGATGATTGTGCCGTTGTGCGTGAAATCACATCGGGTCGCAGACCAAACCACTGTGGATGCAGGACTGCAATTCATGATGCAAGACGCAGGCATGAAGCCTGATGAATTCAATGGAACTGCTAGCGAAGTGCGGCCGGCTGTACAACGCTCCAAGCGTGAGCGAGCGAAACGCTTAGGACTCAAACACTACGAAAAATTTACCGATGGCCAGCTCACAGACAGCTGGGCGACGGGCTTTTTCCCGAATACGCAGATTGGTATGCATCCAGAAGGCGTGTTCATCATGCGCTTCATTCCGCATCCAACGAACCCGGAACTCTATTTTTACGACAACATGACACTGTTCCGTAATGTGGATGATCCAACCTACTTTGTGCCGGCATGGATGGGCTTACCCAAAGACACAGATGTCTCAGGCCGAACGCGCCCAAATATCGAGCGCTTTGCGGCCGGTGTACGCGCCGACTTAGGCGAGGTGTTGGATCAAGACGTAGACTTGGTGGAAGCCGTACAACGTGGCGTACGCTCACGTGGCTTCAGGGGTCCGCTATGGAGTGAGCAAGAGATGCGTCTGCGGCACGTCCACAGCGAGATTGATCGCTACATCAACGGCGAGAAATAGCCTGTATCGGCTCGGCGACCAACAGTCGCCGAGCCGTTTTTTAACCCCATAGCATGGGTAATCTCAGGAATCAGGTCAGTGCGGTGATGGGTTGCCATCACCAACTGCATCCCCCCCTGCGCCAAGTGCGATAACAACGCGCGCATGTGTACGCGCCAAACAGTATCAAGACCCGTCAAAGGCTCATCCAGCAGCAACGCCTCAGGACGACGCACAATCGCGCGCGCAAAGAGCGCGAGTCGGCGTTGGCCATACGACAATCCTTTCAAGGCACGCTCCGAATTGCATACCAAGCCCACCGTCTGTAACGCCTGAGCGGCAAGCGAGCGCTCAGCGGCTGTGGCAGGAAAATCCAGCCCTACACTGGCACGAATGCCACTGACCACAAGCTCGAGCAGCGTCACGTCGTCCAAATACTCGGCCTGCAATTCTGGAGAGACTAGACCTATACGCCGCCGCCACTGCTCAATATGGACACCAGGCGCATGACCTCGCCGCTCAAGCACACCACCTAGTGCAATGGGTAGATCGCCATACAAGCACCGTAGCAAGCTCGACTTACCACTGCCATTAGCACCCACTATGGCCCAGTTTTCATGCGGGCCAATTACCCAATTCACGCCACACAGTACAGGCCGGTAATCGCGGTATAACGAGGCATTACGCAAAGTCACTAATGGCATGCTGCGGTGCTTGTGGTTTTTGACTATAGCCACCGTTGCGAGCCGCGGCTTAACTGGTGACTCCTGCAACGATCGCGTCACGAGCGCACAGCGGGCTCCATCGTGATGCACTCGCCCGGATTTCAACACCACGATCCGGGTAAATACTCGTGGGATATCCTCGGCACGGTGTCCGGTCACAATGACCGTGATACGCGCTTTGGAAAGTCGGCGTAACTCGCGATCCAATGTACGCCGTGACGAATCATCAAGACCGTTAAACGGCTCATCCAACAACAAAAGCCCAGGCTGCGCCGCCAGCGCTCGCGCGAGCAGAACACGACGACGTTCACCATAAGACAATGTTAAAAACAGCCGCCGTCGCAAGTGCCACACATCCCAGCGCTGCAATAATTTAGTCACGCGGCGGCGTTCGATCGCGCTTAATTTAACGATGGGACGATCGCCACCATGACAACCGGTACCGACCACCCGCTGCACTGAAAAATTCCAGTCATAGCGCAAATATTTATCTTGCCGTTCACCACTCACAAGCGCGATTTTCGAGAGAATATCGCTCTTTTCTAGCACTTTTCCACGCGCATCCGTATAGGTGATCTGGCCACGACCGTCCGGGTCAGGCCACCGCTCGCCTACCAGTATTTTTAATAGCTGCGACTTGCCAGCACCATTGACGCCCAACAAGGCGGTATTCGAGGAAGCCGCGAACTCGAGAGAGATATTTTTGAGAATCGCGTTGTCGTTCAGCATCAACCGGACGTGAGTCAACCGAGCACCAATCGCGCAACTCAAGGCAGCAGCATCCAACTGTCATCACAGCGCTTTACCCGCCCATCCCGCTCGAGCTTGAGTAAATGCGCAAGCAAGGTATAGCGCGCCGCACCGTACAGCGCTGGGTCGACATCGTCATATACCGAGCGCACCAACGCATCCATCTCACTGGGGACAGATTGCAGCACACCGATAATTTTGCGCTCGCGGGTTTGACGATGGCGCAGCAATGCCGCAAGCGCAAACTCCGGATCCGTCAGCACTGGCCCATGACCCGGCGCGATCGCGCGCGCAGAAAGTCCTCGTAAACGCTGCAACGAATCTAAGTATTCGGTCATATCACCATCTGGCGGCAAAATGACCGGCGAGACAGTCCCAAGCACATGATCCCCCGTAAACAACAATTGTGTCTCGACATGAAACCAACACAAATGATTTGATGCGTGCCCGGGCGTTGCGATCGCGCGCAAGCTCCCCGCATCAGTGACCAACACGGTGCCATCTGGCGTTGGCAGGTCTGCCACAAAACTTGTGTCATGGTGCTCTAAGTGTCGAGGCAAGAGCCCGCGGCGCGGCGCACCCGTGAAGTTATGTAAAGCAAGAGCTGCTGGCGAATGATCTCGGTGCGTGTGCGTCACCGCAATCGCCTCAAGCTGAGCGCCGCCAACAGCCGCCACGAGAGCGGCCACATGGGACACGACACTGGGCCCTGGGTCTATAACAACCACCCGCTGGTAGCCCACGAGATACGTGTTTGTGCCGGGACCGGTCATGCGACCAGGATTCGGTGCCAACACGCGGCGCACGCCGGGGGCAATTTCCGTCACGACACCACAATCGGCCTCAGTGACAGGCGCTGCAAGATTCATAACGAGGCTACTCAGATCAGCTGGGGGAAGCCCCCCCGCATGCTACCGCTCCATCGTAGCGCAAACATACCTAAAACTAATCACGAATTATTAATCGTAAATCCCTTCGGACCCAGAAAGCCATTAGACTGGCAGGGAACGCCGGCCATGTTGGCCGCGGAGCGAGGTTTGTCATGATCCGATACTCAAAAGTCTGTGCGACCCTAATCACAGCTGGCGCCCTGATGGCATCAGCAACTGTGTTTGCATGCACTCATCCAAAGGCGCCAACTGGCCTTCCTGATGGTGCTACCGCGACCTTGGATGACATGAAGGCGGCAAACGCCCTCGTCAAACAATATGTCAGCGAAATGGATGATTATTTGAAGTGCGTGGACTCGGAAGCGCCGAAGCCCTTAGCTGCTGGCGCCAAGCCAACAGACGAGCAAAAAGCAGCTTTTGCTAAGGCACAAGCCATCAATACGCTAAAGCATAATGATACCGTGAAAGAGGAAGAAGACATGGCTGCCGATTGGCACATGCGCCTCACTGCGTTCAAAGAAAAATCGAAGCAGTAACGGTGCTGCGACATGCTGACGCTGGCAACGATTAATGTTGACGCCCACGCAAGCCGCAAATGTTATCGCGGAGCGCTTAACAGCGCTGCCTAGCGAATCGTGCCCGCTCGAGACATCGAGCGGGCGCGTCTTACGCGAAAATCTCTTTGCTGATCGCGATGTGCCACCGTTTGATCGAGTGGCGATGGACGGTATTGCCATCAGTTATGCCGAGTATGTTGCGGGCCGCCGTACGTATCGCCATGCAGGCATTGTGGCGGCAGGTGCTCGGCCATGCGCTCTGCCCACAATAGATAGCTGCCTTGAAGTCATGACCGGTGCCGTATTGCCGCCCGGGACTGACGCCGTCATTCCGGTTGAAGATATACAGCTCAACGCAGACAGTGCGGTCGTTCTCGACTCCGCCAAGGTCAGCGCCTACGGCAATGTGCACCGCCAAGGCAGCGACATCATCAGAGGCGCTACGGTGCTAAATGCGGGAGCTGTGCTGCGCGGCCCGGAGCGTGCGATCGCTGTATCCATTGGAGCGCCCTCGCTGCAAGTCAGTCGCGAGCCACGCATTACTATTATCTCAACGGGCGATGAACTTGTAGCACCCAACGTGCAGCCACTCGCGTGGCAAATCCGTCGCTCCAATACCTACGCGATCGAAACCACCCTGCAGCAGCACGGCTATAACCATCTCGCGTTAGGACACCTCCGTGATGATCTGACCGAGGTACGCGATGGTATTGCACAGGCACTACACGAAAGCGATGTGCTGATATTAAGTGGCGGTGTCTCTGCTGGTCGCTTTGATTACGTACCAGCGGCACTTAAAGAACTCGGTGTGGAGTGCGTCTTTCACAAAGTCGCACAACGACCCGGAAAACCGATTTGGTTTGGCGTAAGAAAAGATGGGAAAACTGTTTTCGCGCTACCCGGCAACCCCGTCTCCACACTCATCTGCCTTGTACGTTATGTACTGCCCGCATTGAACCAAATGCGCGGCGCTAAAAGTGAAACACCGTGTGCAGCGCCTTTAAGTCATGGGCTTGAAAATCGGCATAATCTCACGCTATTCATGCCCGTCGATCGCCTTCAAACAGGTGCTCAACAGGGTATGTTGAAGGCCCATGCAACCCACGGCTCTGGCGACTTTGTCGCCCTAGCCGGTACCGTTGGTTTTATTGAACTGGCGCCCAATCAGCATTACGAGGCAGCAAGCCTCCTTACCCTTTACACTTGGTAGCCATGAGCAGCAAATCCCCAGCACCGACGCCGTCACTACCACTCGACAAGTTAGGACGCCCTCTGCATGACTTACGTATTTCGGTCATGGATCGCTGCAACTTTCGTTGCCCCTATTGCATGCCAAAGGAAACATTTGGCGAGGGCTACCGGTTTCTAGGTTCATCGGAACGTCTCTCTTTTCCTGAAATCACACGCCTTGCTAGTATCTTCGTGCGATTGGGAGTGCGCAAATTGCGCCTGACGGGAGGTGAGCCCCTGCTGCGCGCAGGGCTACCTGAACTCGTTGGCGACCTTGCGGCTCTGCAAGAAGTAGAAGACGTTGCACTCACCACGAACGGTGTATTACTCGCCCGTCATGCAGAGGAACTGAAAGCGCAAGGACTTGGGCGCGTCACGATTAGCTGCGACTCGCTCGACGCTGATGTGTTCAAAACGATGTCGGGCGGCTTTGGCAACCCGAGCGAGATTCTTGATGGAATTCAGGCAGCAATTAGCGCGGGACTTGCGCCCATCAAGATCAACTGTGTCGTGCAACGCGGCATCAATGATCACACCATTTTACCGATGATCGAGCATTTCCGCGGCACATCCGTGGTCGTACGCTTTATCGAATATATGGATGTAGGCACCCGCAATCGCTGGAACCGCGACAAAGTGGTTGCTTCACGTGACTTGCATGCAATGATTCATGCACGCTGGCCGCTTGCGCCTATTGCAGCGAGTTACCGCGGCGAGGTGGCGGAGCGCTATGCTTTCGCGGATGGCGCTGGAGAGATTGGCTTTATCTCATCGGTGAGCCAACCATTTTGTGGAGCTTGTACGCGTGCCCGCATATCCTCTGAGGGTGTGCTTTATACCTGTCTTTTTGCGACTCACGGCCTTGATCTAAGAACTCCCCTGCGCGCGGGTGCGGACGATGCCGCGCTCGAGCAGCTGATCGTAGCCGCTTGGTTAGGGCGCGCAGATCGCTACAGCGAAATTCGTGCCGACGTGCACGAATCAGGTACCGAACATAAAATAGAGATGTATTACATCGGAGGCTGATGAACACTCTCACGCACGTTGACCCAGACGGACACCCCACCATGGTAGATGTCACTGCAAAAACCGTCACAGCTCGCACCGCGATTGCTGAAGCGCGCGTGCGTCTGCCAAGCGCCGTCGCCCAGAGCCTGCGCGACGCCGGGTTTTCAACGAAGAAGGGGCCGGTATTTCATACCGCGATTGTTGCCGGCACGATGGCGGCTAAGCGCACACACGAATTAATTCCATTTTGCCACCCACTTGGGCTTGAGAAGTGTCATATCTACATTGAAGCCGTCAATGATGAGGTGGTTATTCGCTGTGAAGTGGGCGTGCACCATCGTACCGGAGTAGAGATGGAAGCCTTGACGGGGGCCAGCATTGCCGCACTGACGGTGTATGACATGTGCAAAGCACTCTCGCATGACATCGTCATTAGCGAGACACGTCTTATTGCCAAGCACGGCGGCAAAAGCGATTTTGGGACTCCATAATGCCGTTTGCTCCTTTGGCAGGATTAATACTCAGCGGCGGCCATAGCCGCCGCATGCAGCGCGATAAAGCGACGCTCGATTTCAATGGCGAATCGCTACTTACGCGCGCGGCACGGCTACTCGAAAGGCATGTCTCAACTACCTATGTATCCGTACGACCTGATCAAATCAAGGACCCCCAGCGGATGGGCTGGCCACTGATTGTGGATCAGCTCACGGATGTGGGACCGGCTGCTGGGATTCTTGCCGCCCTCACGGCACACCCCGCTCATGCCTGGCTCGTCGTTGCGATCGACTTGCCGATGCTCGATGAAGACACTCTGGTGTCGCTGATTAGCCGGCGTAACCCAGAACGGCTTGCAACGGCATACTTAAGCGCGGTTGATGGACTACCTGAGCCGCTGTGCACGATCTGGGAACCAGCAAGCCGACAGCCGCTGGAGACTTTTATTAAAATTGGTAAGAATTGCCCACGAAAGTTCCTACTGAATCACGCGACAGAACTACTGGATCTGAAGATGAGCCAAGCATTGGCTAACGTCAACACACCGGATGATTTCGCTGCCGCTCTTCAATCCACGCAAGGGATTACTAAATGATCATAGTAGAAATTCAGTATTACGCACTCCTGCGTGAACAGGCCGGCATTAGCAGTGAACGCATGGAAACAACGGCCAAGACGGCACTCGAACTGTATGAAGAAGTAAGGCAGCGCTATGGGTTTAGCCTAAGCTCAGACCAACTCCAGGTCGCGATTGATAACGACTTTTCGCAGTGGGATGTCGCTCTTCAGAACGGCCAGCGTATCGTTTTCATACCACCGGTGGCTGGCGGCTAAATGAAGCACTTTGAATTCAGCGACAGCATGCTGGACACGGGCGCGCTACACGCAAGCGTTGAACATCATGCTGCAGGAGGCTACGCGAGCTTTGAGGGCTGGGTCCGCGATCATAATGATGGCCGCTCCGTGCGTCGCCTTGAATATGAAGCTTATGTTGATCTTGCCATCAAAGAAGGCGAACGTATTGTCGCTGAGGCAATAACACGTTTTGGCATTCATAACGCTCGCTGTGTACACCGAGTCGGCGCCCTTGAACTCGGTGAACTCGCTGTGTGGGTGGGAGTCAGTAGCGCCCACCGTGCAGAGGCGTTCGCCGCCTGCCGCTACATCATTGATGAAGTCAAACACCGTGTACCGATTTGGAAAAAAGAACACTACACAAACGGTGACTCCGGCTGGGTGAACTGTGAGCGCTGCGCCCAAGCCCCTGAACATACACATAGTCACGATCATGCAAGCGTCCATCACCACCCGCCACACGAACCACACGTGCATCCGGACGGTTTGCAGGCCCCTGATTACTCACGTCAAATAACGCTGGCCTCGGTAGGGCTGGAGGGCCAACGAAAAATACGAGCTGCTCGAGTTCTAGTCCTGGGAGCTGGGGGCCTTGGAAGTCCGGTGCTGAGCTTGCTTGCTGGTGCCGGTATCGGCACCTTAGGCATCGTGGATGACGACACGCTAGATGCATCGAACTTGCATCGCCAAACGATTTACTCGCTTGCGGATTGCGGCCGCCCCAAAGCACTACTTGCCGCAGAACGCATTAGATCACTTAACCCCGAGGTCGATGTGCGACCGTACGTGGAGCGCGCCTCAGAAAAAAATCTGACTGCGCTTAGCGAGGCGTACGACATCCTTGTGGACTGTTCCGACAATTTTAGCACTCGCTTCGCTGTAAATGATGCCGCCGTGAAACTCCAAAAAATGGCGGTCGTTGCGAGCGTTTATCAGTACGAAGGACAAATTCAGGTCATTCGCCCAAATGGCGCCTGCCTGCGCTGTCTGTGGCCAAAGGCGACTTTGGATGGCACTGTGGGAAACTGCGCTGAAGCCGGCGTGCTCGGGCCCGTACCGAGCATCCTTGGTAGCCTGCAAGCCCTTGAGGTATTGAAGCTCATTCTGAACCTGCCAAGCCCAGCAACTCATTCACTTATTTTGATTGATTTACTATCACTTGAAGTGAGGCGTGTAGAGGCACGACGGGCAGCGGAGTGTGCGGGCAGAACATGTCAGCGCATCCCCCAGCCACTATTAACATCCGATACTGAACCCCTCGAACTTCTGGCGCGCCCTTTGCAATTATATGTTGATGAGGGCTACACCTTAATTGATCTCAGAGACGACAAGGAGCGCGCTGCAGAGCCATTACATGTCGACCACCAGTGTATTTTGGCTATGAGCTTGATCAGCAAACCTCAGCAACTCGATTCGAACAGTCGTTACTTGCTACTATGCTCACGCGGCCAACGCTCATTAGCCGCCACTAAGGCTGTACGCGCGGCAGGCATCAGCGCTGCTTGGTCGATGCAGGGTGGACTCTCCTGTGTGACACCAGCATGAACGAAATAGCTGACGCTAAGCACTTTCGAAATTTTTCGGAACTATCGCGTCATCAACATCGCGGACGTGATTTTGAGATTACTATCCGACGAAAACCAGGCTCTCCCATTGCTATTGTGGCGCCGCATGGTGGCGGCATAGAAGATGGCACCTCACAAATCGCTCGTGCCATAGCCGGTCATGACTTTAATCTTTATCTATTCGAAGGCATACGCTCATCGAGCAATTACCACGCACTGCACTTAACGAGCCATCGATTTGATGAACCAGAATGCCTATCTCTCATCAAGCATTGCCCATTCGTCATTACTATTCATGGGTGCGGTGGCGCAGATGATTGCGTCTTTCTTGGCGGACTCGATCAAGAGCTCAAACTGCATCTTACGCAAGCACTGAAGCGCGCGCACCTACCGGCACAAACAGAAGGGCACCGCTTCCCAGCTATAAATCCTTTGAATATCTGTAATCGCGGCGCATCGAACAAGGGCGTCCAACTAGAGATCACCCACGCACTGCGGCGAGACTTCGGTGCAGTTCGCTTGGCTGCAACACTACGCCATACCCTACTTAGTCTGCCGATTGTCAAAGCCAAGCCAGCGGTTACCCAACATCAATACGCAGGAACCTAACCTTACTTGGCTTCAAGACTAGCCGGGGCGCACTTGCCCACTGCCGCGAACAATGTATTTGTAGCTCGTTAGTTGCTCCACACCGACCGGACCGCGGGCATGAAACTTATCTGTGGAGATGCCGATTTCGGCACCAAAGCCAAACTCGCCACCATCGGCAAACTGGGTCGAGGCATTATGCAGCACGATAGCGCTGTCGACTTGCTGCAAAAACTGCTCTGCCTTGGCTGCATTCTCGGTCACGATCGACTCAGTGTGCGCTGATCCATAGCGCGCAATATGCGCAATCGCGCCGGCAACACCATCTACTACGCAAACGGCGATGACCGCATCAAGATACTCCGTATACCAATCCTGTTCGGTCGCAGGCAGTACGCGTTTATCGACTGCGCAGGCCGCTGCATCGCCACGCACCTCACAGTCAGCATCTAGCAGTGCCTTCACTAAGGGACCTAGATGCGTCGCAACGCTTGCCTCATCGACCAACAAAGTTTCCGCGGCGCCACACACACCGGTGCGTCGCAGTTTGGCATTGAGCACAATCTCACGTGCCATGCGTAAATCAGCTTGGCCATCGACATAGACGTGACAATTACCATCTAGGTGTCCGATCACAGGGACCCGCGCTTCAGCCTTAACGCGCTCGATTAAGCTCCTGCCCCCACGCGGCACCAGCACGTCAATATAATCACTCATGCCAGACAGCATATAGCCCACCGCAGCTCTGTCTGTGGTGGGCACTAACGAAATCGCTGCAGCAGGCAATCCTGCAAAGCGCAGCCCCTCATGTAGGCAAGCATGAATCGCGATACAGGACTCAAGACTCTCCGACCCGCACCGCAATACTGCAGCGTTGCCGGATTTTAAGCACAAGCCGCCAGCATCGGCAGTCACATTAGGTCGACTTTCATAAATGATGCCGATCACCCCAAGCGGCACGCGGACACGCTGTATACGCAAACCATTCGGACGCTGCCAGTCTTCCGTTACGCGACCAATAGGATCGGGTAGTGTCGCAATGGCCTCCAGACCCGCTGCCATTGCGGCAATGCGCGTCGGAGTGAGTTTGAGACGATCCAGCAGAGCATCTCCTAAACCGTCATGTCGCGCAGCATCCATATCCCGGGCGTTTGCAGCGAGCAAGGCGCTTTCATGGTTGCGAACCTGACTCGCCGCATGCAGCAAAGCGGCATCTTTGGCTTTGCTCGAGGCACAGGCTAGGATCTCCGCCGCACTCACTGCTGCACTTCCTATGCCTTGCATAAGCTCGCCAAGCGTGACGCCCGATGGAAATTGCTCATCAACCACGTCCGTCCCCTTGGCTTTGCACGGTCATCACAAGATCATCGCGATGAACTAATTCCTCACGGCCTCGATAACCTAAAATACTTTCGATCGCGCTACTTTTTTTGCCAATAATACGGGCAGCATCCACTGCTGAATACGCCACCAGACCGCGCGCAACCTCCCCTCCGTCATAAAGCAAACTCACGGTGTCACCTCGATTAAAAGCGCCACTGATACGCGTCACACCGGCGGGCAACAAGCTCTTCCCGTGCGCCAGCGCATTCGCCGCACCTGCATCTAAAAAAATCTTGCCACGAGGTTTCAAGGTTCCTGCAATCCATTGTTTGCGAACGGCAAGCGGCGTTTGACTGGCAGTGAACCACGTGCAAGGCCCACCCTCCTCGACCGCTTTTAATGGATTCAGCCGATGCCCACTTGCAATACACAAGTTGCACCCCGCGCTCACAGCAATACGTGCAGCCATGATTTTGGTGGTCATGCCGCCGGATCCCACATCGGATAACGGGCCGTCGGCCATCGCAACGATGTCGTCGGTAATATTGCTCACTTCTGTAACCAAATGTGCTTTTGGATCCCGCCCAGGGTCCGCTGTATACAGCCCATCAATATCGGACAGAAGAACCAGACATTCGGCACTTGCCATTTGCGCAACTCGAGCAGCCAACCGATCATTATCGCCGTAGCGAATTTCGGCAGTTGCCACTGTGTCATTCTCGTTAATGACTGGAATTGCACCGAGTGACAGTAGCGTATTTAACGTCGCCCGCGCATTGAGATAGCGCTGTCGATCTTCCGTATCCTCAAGTGTCAGCAAAACCTGCGCCACAGCTAAATCACGCGCCGCAAGCACCTCTTGCCATGCATGAGCAAGCCGAATCTGCCCCACTGCTGCGGCTGCTTGGCTCTCTTCCAGCCGCAACCGATTTGGCGGTAGACCAAGATGGCGCCTCCCCATGGCGATCGCGCCAGAACTCACGACAATGACCTGCTGGCCGCGCTTTTTAGCGCTCGCAATGTCCTCGGCCAAGCTCTCCAACCAAGCCCGATTGAGTCTGCCGCTCTTCGCGTCCACCAGTAACGCGGATCCCACCTTCACCACGAGCCTTGGAGCCTCACGCAGTCGTCGGGCACGGACACGAAATTCTGTCACGGACATGGGCTGTTCACTTGCAAAATCCAATCAAAGACTATACCGCGAAGTCGTTTTAATATCCCGTTCAGGGTGCGGGCACCTCAGTGCCTGTGTCAGCAAGACCTTCGGCAGCTACAAGGGCCGCACGGATTGCCTGCACGCGGACGAACCCCTACACTGAGCATGGAGTAGCCGGCCAAAGCCCCAGTTGTAAGTGAGGCCGCCAATTTAACGCTTTGTGAGGATCGAGACCGTGGGTAGAGAACATAATCCAGTGGCTGGCAAGTGGTATCGAGACTTGGATGACGATGAGTCATTCCAGGTGTTAACGGTCAATGAAGATGACGCGCTACTCGAGATCCGCCATGTGGATGGCGACGTCGAGGAAATCGACCTAGAAACGTGGGCGGAACTCGATCTTGAACCGACGGAAGAACCAGAAGGCTGGTCAGGGTCCACAACGGATGACGATGACGACGATGAGGACTGGGATGATGAGGACGATGACGATGATGATTGGGACGACGACGACGACGATGATGATGAGGAGGATGATGAGGATGAGGACGAATACTAAACCGCGCGTCGACATGCGGGGCACAGCAAACTGCTGACCCCGCGAGTCGCCGCTCAAAATCTGTCAGGGCGAGAGCCAAGCCCGCAACCAAACCGCCAAGGAGGTGCCCCGTTCACAACAAGATCCAGTCGCCGATGGCAGGCGCGGCCATCGAACTCCAGGCCCTACTGGACGCCACGGTCGATGCGATCATCATCATTGATCAGTACGGGATCATCGAACGCTTTAATAAAGCAGCGGAACGCTTATTCGGCTACCCAGAACATGACATTGTGGGAAAAAATGTCAGCTCACTCATGGGTGACGAGCATCGCGGCCATCACGATGGATATTTGCGCAACTACCTAACCACGGGCACTGCCAACATTATTGGCACAGGCCGGGAAATCGAAGCGCTCAGACGTGACGGGAGCACATTTCCTGCTGCACTATCCGTCGGAGAAATCCCTAACACGCAAAATCCCCGTTTCGTCGGAGTCATCCACGACATCAGTATACGGCGCGCGACGATGGCCGCTGTACGCCAAGAGCGCGATCGCGCTCAACTATACCTTGATGCTACTGAGGTCTTATTAGTCGCCATCGATGCGGATGGACTAATCCTGCTCGTCAATCGCAAGGGCTGTCAAGTGCTCGGTTATGCGGAAGCCGAACTGATTGGGCGAGACTGGTTTGAGCAATTTATTCCCACACAAGACCGCGCAGCTGCGCGCGCGCAGCTGCGCACCACAGCCAACAAAACCACCGCATCATACTCAGAAAGGCTGGTTCTAACACGTCGCGGCGACACTCGCCTAATTGCCTGGCGCACGACGGTCGTCCGCTCCAACCAGAACCATGCGCTAAGCTTCTTGAGTTCTGGCGAGGACATTACTGAGCAACGGCTCACAGAAACTCAGCTCAGGGCCCGCGAGTCACAGCTGAGGGCGGCACAACGCATCGCCCATCTCGGAAACTACGAATACCACTGCGCGATAGACACCGCACACTGGTCCGACGAGATGTTTCATATTCTCGGTCGTGATTTCAGTGAAGGACCTGCTTCGTATGATCTTTTCTGCCTTAATTATCTCCACTCAGACGACCGTGAGACCTATACGCAGCAATGGCGCAGTCTACTCAGCGGCCGTGAATCAGGTGATTTTGAGTTTCGGATCGTTAGACCGAATGGCGATATTCGCTACGTGCACTTGCTCGCACAAACAGCACGACATCCTGAGAACGGCAGTCTTGTGATCACGGGCACGCTACATGATATAACCGAACGGAGCCTGGCTGCTTCGAATGCGCAGCAAATGCAAGAAAAGCTTGCTCACGTCGGCCGCCTGTCAACAATGGGCGAAATGGCAACGGGGCTGGCGCACGAGTTGAATCAACCGTTAACAGCCATCGCCACGTATGCTCAAGCGGCACTGCGGCTCACAGCTCAGGCTGATACCGAGGAAGATGTCAAAGAGGCGCTAAAGCAGATTACAGCCCAGTCATTACGTGCTGGCGAGGTCATTCGACACTTGCGCTCTTTTGTGAAGACCCACATAGCAAAAACAGAACCGACTGATCTTAACAAACTCGTACAAGATCTACGTGTCCTCGCGGATGCAGATGCGCGCGCAAATTCGGTTCGTTTAGTGGCGCTGCTCGAAAACCACCTGCCTCTAGTCGAAGCCGATACGGTACAAATTCAGCAAGTGCTACTAAACTTAATCCGTAATGCCATAGATGCGACGGGACCGGGAATGGAAGGCGCTCGAGAAATCACGATCGCCACTCGCACGATTGATGACACGGTAGAAGTTGCTGTGATCGATCACGGCAGTGGCATTCCTGCTGAGATCGCCGAGAATATTTTTAGCCCATTTTTCACAACCAAGGCGCAGGGCACTGGTCTTGGGCTTGCAATTTCAAACTCGATTATTCGCGCCCACCAAGGGGCCTTAGGTTTTCGACAGACGCCGGGAGGTGGAACAACCTTTTACCTAACGTTACCAACATTGTCAGGAGACGACCATGAAAGATAAGGCACCAACGGTTTTTGTAGTTGACGATGATGATGCGGTACGCACTTCCATTCGGTTACTCCTAAGATCAGTGGGATTACCGGTAGAAACATTTTCGTCAGCACAAGAATTTCTTGATAATGTCGATGGCGATAGACTCGGATGTCTGGTGCTGGACATTCGGATGCCAAATATGAGCGGGCTTGAATTACAGCAGCGCCTCAATGAGTTACATCACATTATCCCAATCGTTTTCATTACTGGTCATGGCGATATTCCAATGGCCGTGGAAGCAATGCAGCATGGAGCCGTTGATTTCATACAAAAGCCGTTTCGCGATCAGGATCTGATCGATCGCATCAACCAAGGACTCGAAAAAGATCGAATTAATCGCGACGACCTAAAGCAACGCGATGGCATCCGCGAGCGAATCGGCGACCTGACCCCCCGTGAACGGGAAGTCCTTGATCTTGTAGCTCAAGGAAAAGCCAATAAGGTCATCGCGGGCGATCTGAATGTCAGTCAACGGACTGTTGAAATTCATCGCGCGCGAGTCATGGAAAAAATGGGGGCATCCTCGCTGGCGCACCTTGTGCGAATGGTTATAGAGGCAAACCGCGCCTGACGCTAGAGACCTTGGGCTTGTGTACAAGGTAAGCCGTGCATTAATAGCCAAAGGCCTCTAAGATGGCGTCCGTGGGCGCACGCGCAACAGCACACTAGAACCTTTGCCAACTATCAAAAAGGACATTTGGTTGTGTCTACAAACCAAAATAATCCGAAGCAAGGCGAGCAGCAACTGAGCTGGTTTCATGAACTCGAATCAGCTTGGCTGTACCGGCGACTGGTTGCCATCGAACCCGATAAAGCCAAACGAGAGCTATTCACCTCACTGGCGAATGCAGCCGAAGAGCAGGCACTCACGTGGGTAAAACTTGCGGGCGGGCACATGCCGCCATTTGTTCCAAGCCGACGCGCACGCCTCGTAGCTAACCTCACGGACTGGCTAGGACCGAAGCGCATGCGCGGCGCACTGATCGCGCTGAAGTTACGCGGTCTGTCTGTGTACAACGCGCCGGCGATTGCAGTCCATGCGATGCCTACAACCGTTGAAGACATTGGTCGACGCCATCGCGGCGTGGGCGGTGGTAACCTGCGTGCAGCTGTATTTGGTGTCAATGACGGGCTGCTATCGAACGCCAGCTTGATTCTTGGGGTGGCTGGCGCGGGCGTGGATGTGCATTTTGTGCTGACAAGTGGCGTCGCCGGATTATTGGCCGGCGCGCTGTCGATGTCGGCCGGTGAATATGTGTCAGTACGCTCGCAACGAGAGATGTATGAGTATCAAATCGGCCTTGAACGTGAGGAACTCAATGAATACCCAGAAGAAGAAGCCGAGGAGTTAGCGCTCATCTATGCCGCTCGCGGCATGGAGCCATCGGCTGCGCGGGCATTTGCCAAAACGATTATTCAGGACCCCGAGCAGGCACTCGATGCCCTAGCGCGCGAGGAACTCGGTTTAAATCCGGATGACTTAGGAAACCCTTGGGGGGCGGCGCGCTTCTCATTTGCGGCCTTTGCCATCGGCGCTTTGCTCCCATTAACTCCCTTTTTGCTAGGCTGCGCCCTCGGAGTCGGCATACTCTGGAGTGTCGGCCTCACTTTACTCAGTCTCTTTGGGGTTGGTCTGGCCCTTAGCCTGTTCACCGGCCGCGGCGCACTGATCGGTGGTCTTAGGATGGCCAGTATCGGAGTCGCCGCAGGTGCGGCGACTTACGGCATCGGTCATCTGGTTGCGCTCGCCCTACACTGAGAATCAGCCTAGCCAAAATCAGCGCGCGGATTAAATGCCAGCCTCGTGCGCATTTGCTCATAAAAAGCAACGGCCTCAGGCGTAGTAGCAGGCGGCAATACGACACTTAACACCACGTATTGGTCGCCAGCAGGAGTGCTGGGCAATCCGCGCCCGCGCAAACGCAGCTTCTGCCCCGAACGAGCACCAGGCGCGATTCTCAAATCGACCGCACCGCCCAAGGTGGGCGTGGCCACTGTGGCACCTAGCGCTGCTTCCCACGGGGCAATCGGTAACTCCAAGGTGACATCACGGCCCTCCAGCCGATACAACCGATGCGGTTTGTAATGCACCTCGAGCAGCAGGTCACCCTTGCCAGCACGCCCTGCGGACCCTTGGCCTGCCAGACGGATCACTTGCCCTTGAAGCACACCAACGGGCACCTGCACCTTCAAGGTGCGCTCCAGCGTCCCCACATCACCATTCGGTGCCGCACGCGCCTGCTGCAAGGTGATTTGCTTGCTACCACCGGCAAAACCCTCCTCCAACGTCAGATCCAGGCGCGCACGCTGATCCTCACCACGTGCATGGAACCCCTGCCCCTGACGGGGATCCACCCCGGCAAAAGCGCCTCCGCCAAACAGGCTTGAGAAAAAATCGCTAAAACCAGCATCTGGCCCAGGGGCGCCGCCCCGCGACTGCTGAAAATGAGTCGACCAGTCGGGTGGCGGACGAAACTGCTGGCCACCGCGGTAATCACTACCCAACTCGTCGTAAGCCGCCCGTTTTTTAGGATCCTTCAATACCTCGTACGCTTCCTGCACTTCCTTAAAGCGCGCTTCGGCATCTTTTTCTTTGCTGACATCTGGATGAAAGCGCCTTGCAAGGCGCCGATAGGCGCGCTTGAGCTCCTCAGCCGTCACTGTGCGCGGCACTGCAAGCGTTTTATAATAATCGTGATATTCCATTACTTCTGACCGCTCTTAAGTGGCTTTTTACCCAAATGGTGGGCGTTCATGCCAGTTTCAAGCCATTTTAGGACCTGGCTAAGCCAAGCGTATGAGGATAACCCACTTCCGGCAGCAATCAATGAGGCTCCTTGCTCGATTAAGTGCCCTTCATACAGCCTGAAGACTACTGACCATCGGTGCAGAGCAATGTATGCTTGCGCTTTAATCAGCGGCGTCACCCGATGCAACGCGAAATAAATGCTAAGCACCAGGCGCGGTCTTGGACGCTGCTGCTAGTTGCGTGCGGCGTCGTCTGGTTTGCCGTTCTCGGCATACGCCCCCTCTTTAACCCAGACGAGGGTCGTTACGCGCAGATTCCAGCAGAAATGTTGGCAACGGGTGACTACACAGTGCCCCACCTCAATGGGCTAATCTATCTTGAGAAACCACCGCTGCAATACTGGGCGACTGCGCTAACTCTTAAGGTGTTTGGACATAACGAGTGGGGCGCTCGTTCATACACAGCGGGCACGGCAGCGGCCATGGTGTGGTTCATCTACCTACTTGGCGTTCGCGGTTATAGCCGCGAACGTGGTTTGCTCGCGGCACTCATGACTAGCAGCATGCTGCTGTTTGTGTTCATGGGGCAACTCATCACGCTTGATATGGCGCTCGCAAGCTTTTTAACACTCGCGTGTATCAGCTTTGCCATCGCCCAACTACAAAGAGACCAAACTCCCTCCTACTCTGAGCGCTGGATGCTGCTGTGCTGGACTGCCATGGCGGCCGCAACGCTCACCAAGGGATTAGTCGGCATTGTGATCCCAGGAACAGTGCTGCTGCTCTACACCCTCTGGCAGCGCGATACTCAAACTTGGCGCCATTTAGCTCTCAGCAAAGGCATCGCCATCTATGCGCTTCTGGTCGTGCCGTGGTTCATTGCTGTGGAGCGGGCGGAACCAGGTGCCGTTAACTTCCTAATCGTGAGAGAACACTTTCAACGCTATCTGACCCGCATGCATGAGCGATACCACCCGTGGTGGTATTTTATGATGATCCTTGCGGTGGGCTCACTACCTTGGATAGCACAAATTGCGCGTGCACTGGCACAAGGATGGCGCGCCACTGCCCCATCCGGTCGCTTTGACCTATCTCGGCTGTTGTGGGTAAACGCAGTATTTACCTTAGTATTCTTTTCGTTATCTGACTCAAAACTCCCTCCCTATATTTTGCCGATTCTACCGCCACTAGCCCTCCTCGGCGCCCGCCTAGATCCGAGTGGAGCTCGTGACCTCAAAGTGAGTGCGTGGGTACAAGGCGGCCTTGCTTGCGCGTTGGGACTTGCCATCGTCCTCTACGGCCAAAAAAGTTTGGTCGGTGATCAAGCATTTACGTTTAGCACTTTGCGTCCTTGGCTCATCGCGATCGCCGTCATGATGTGCCTGCTGGCAGCGATCACGCTATGGCAGCTCAAACACAACATCGTACGGGCAGCCCAAACGCTCGGCGCCGGTGGTTTTCTTATCGCGATCACCCTCATCATCGGCGCAGCAAACAGCATCAATCAACGCTACTCTGCTAAAACATTACTTGCTGCCGCAGGCCCCTTAGAGCCTAACGCACCAATCTACACAGTGGACACTTTTGACTGGACAATGCCGTTTTATACTCAACGTCCCGTTGTGCCAGTTGTTTGGCGCGGCGAACTAGATTACGGCCTTAATCGCGCCCCGGAACTGGGCATCGCCACCGTGGCTGAATTTGAGTCCCATTGGCAGTCAAGCGCCAGCGGCTATGCACTGATTCCCCAAAAAACTTATGCGCTGTTCCTCAAGGACGCTCTACCCATGAGAGCATTAGCGCAAGACTTCGACAATGTTTTCGTTAGCCGTCGGTAACCGCACATGACAGATTTTCTGCCCTTCACACGCCCGACCATCGACGAAGCCACCATCAACGACGTCGTTGCCGTACTGCGCTCTGGCTGGATCGCATCAGGCCCAAAAGTACAACAACTTGAAAGTGACCTTGCTCGCTATGTCGGTAACGACTCACAGGTGCGAGTCATGACATCGGCCACTGGGGGTCTTGAAATTGCATTGCGCGCCTTAGGCGTCGGTCCAGGCGATGAAGTCGTTGTGCCGGCCATGAGCTTTGCGGCCTCAGCCAACGTTGTGGTGCGCGTTGGCGCGACCCCAGTATTTGCCGATGTAGAACTACGCTCTCGCAATGTGACGGCTGAAGCGATCAGCGAGGTGCTCACAAAAAAAACACGCGCGCTGATGCCCGTACACTTCGGCGGTCTCAGTGCGGACATGGATAGTATTAATACACTTGCCAAAACGCACCAGCTGCGCGTTTTAGAGGATGCAGCGCACGCGATCGGCACTCGGTATAAAGACCGGTTGATCGGTAGTTTCGGCGATATCGCCTGCTTCAGCTTTCACCCAAATAAAAATGTGACCACCATCGAGGGAGGCGCGCTTGTCTACCGCGACCCCAACTTAACGCTTGCCATCGAACATGAGCGCTTTCATGGAATAAGCAAAGATGCAGCTGGCAATGTCGATGTAGTCGAGGCGGGCGGAAAATACAATCTGACCGACGTGGCCGCAGCGGTTGGCATCGGTCAACTGCGCATGCTTGATCAGTTCAACGCACGCCGGCGCGAACTGGTGCAGCACTACTTTACACGGCTGGCTGAGCGCCTCGACCCGCAGATGTTGCCTTTAACAAGCGATGATGGCCATAGTTGGCATGTGTTTGCTGTTTTGCTGCCCTTCACACGGCTGCCATTTACGCGTGACCAATTTGTGCAAAAAATGAAAGAGCGTCATATCGGGATTGGAGTACATTATCCATCTATACCAAGCCTGAGCTTTTATCAGCGCCTCGGCAATAATCCATTAGATTTTCCAAACGCGCATAGAATCGGCACCGAAACTGTCACACTGCCCTTATTCCCAGCCATGAGCATTAGCGACGTGGATCGCGTCTGCGATGCGCTACTTGCTCTTATAAGTTTCTGAGGATCGCATCATGACCAACACGAGCCCAGTACTGTCCGTCGTGATTCCGGTTTACAACGAGCAAGACGTACTGCCAACGCTCTTTGCGCGGCTTTACCCAGCTCTTGATGCGCTTAACACGACTTACGAAATACTTTTTGTTAACGACGGCAGTAGAGACAGTTCAGTGTCGTTGCTGCGCCAACAGTTTGCGGCACGCCCAAATGAAACTCGTGTTGTGTTACTGCAAGTAAACTTTGGTCAGCACGCAGCGATTCTTGCGGGTTTTGCAAGATCACGCGGCAAGTATGTAATTACCTTAGATGCTGACTTGCAAAATCCTCCTGAAGAAGTCGGCAAGCTACTGCATCAGCTCGAGAAAGGACATGACTATGTCGGTACCTGGCGCGCCAATCGACAAGATATTTGGTGGCGACGCAGCGCATCACGCTTTGTGAACTTGATCCGCGAACGGGCCACACCGATAAAGATGACAGACCACGGCTGCATGCTGCGCGGCTACGCACGTCCCGTGATTGATGCAATCAATGCCACGCGCGAGAACGTCACCTTTATTCCGGCACTTGCGTCTTTGTATGCGGCTAACCCGACGGAAATCGAGGTCAAGCACGATGAACGTGTGGCCGGCACTTCTAAATACTCGCTATACCGACTCATACGGCTGACGTTCGATCTCATGACTGGGTTTTCCACCGTACCCTTACAGGCGTTTTCACTTGTTGGGCTGATTGTTTCCATGCTCTCGGGTGCTTTGATGTTCTATTTACTGGGCAGACGCCTGATACTCGGACCTGAGGTCGACGGTGTATTTACACTGTTCGCGATCGTATTCTTCTTTCTAGGAATTGCGCTGTTTGGTATCGGTCTGCTGGGTGAGTACATTGGCCGCATCTATCTACAAGTCAGGCAGCGGCCGCGCTATATCATTGCCGCCATGCTGGAAAACCAGCCCTCGTCCGCTGCTGATGCTGTGGATTTTCTCGAGCGACGTCAGATAGATCTACGTCGTGACTAGCGCCGTTGTCTTTGCGTATTCCGAAGTTGGTGCTCGGTGTTTACAAGCACTGTATTCAGCACAGATCGATGTGCCGTTGGTGTACACCCACCTTGATGACCCCAATGAGCAACGCTGGTTTGCGAGCGTAGCGGACCTTGCGCATCAACACGGTAGCCGTGTACTGACGCCCACTAGCCCCAAAGATCCGAGCATTGCATTTACGCTGCGCGAACTGCACCCGGATTTTCTGTTCGCGTTCTATTACCGACACATGCTGCCGACCGAACTGCTGGACATTCCACGGCTCGGGGCTTTGAACATGCATGGCTCGCTATTGCCAAAGTACCGTGGGCGGGCGCCGGTAAACTGGGCCATCGTCAATGGTGAAACCGAAACTGGAGCGAGTCTGCACTACATGGTGGCTAAGCCGGATGCGGGTGCGCTCGTTGACCAGCAATCGGTGCCAATTGGGCCCGATGAGACAGCCTTCGTGGTGGCCGATCGGGTGGCAGAGGCCGCCGTCACGGTACTGACCCGTAGCTTACCTACCCTCATTGCTGGCACGGCCCAGCCCCGCCCCCTGGATCTGACGCTAGGCTCTTATTTTGGCGGCAGACGCCCAAGTGACGGCGAATTCTCGTGGGACTGGCCCGCCGAGCGTATTCATAACCTTGTACGAGCCGTGGCTCCACCATTTCCTGGCGCCTTCAGCCGCCTTGGGGAGCGCGTCCTCCAGGTCCATCGCACCCGGTTATTGCCAGCCATCGTCGAAAACAAGGGTACAGAACCCTGCATTTTCAGCATCAAGAGTGATATCTTCGCCACCTGCGGAAACGGATCGCAGCTTGAACTCAGCGAGGCTTACCTCGATGGTGCACGACTCAAAGGCGATCAGTTAGCCACAATTTTCGGGTGCGACCCAGTACCCGCCCGCCCGCTGACGCGGGCTTCAGTAAGAGCAACCAGCGCATGAAGAAGATCCTGATCCTTGGTGTCAACGGCTTTATCGGTCACCACCTCAGCCGCACCATACTCGCCAACACCGATTGGCAAATCTGGGGCATGGACATGCAGGACGATCGCGTCCGTCCGTTCATGGACAATCCTCGCTTTCACTTTTTTGAAGGCGACATCACGATCAACCACGAATGGGTTGAGTACCATATTCGCAAGTGCGACGTCATTTTACCGCTGGTCGCCATTGCAACCCCCGCAACCTACGTGCGCGAACCGCTGCGCGTGTTTGAGCTCGACTTCGAAGCCAATCTGCCGCTCATTCGCCAGTGCGTCAAATACAAGAAACGCGTGATCTTCCCATCAACATCGGAAGTGTATGGGATGTCGGGGGACACAGAGTTTCACCCACAAACCTCAAACTTGGTACTTGGCCCTATTGATAAGCAACGCTGGATCTATTCCTGCAGCAAACAGCTACTCGATCGCATCATATGGGCATACGGACAACGTGACGGTCTGGACTTCACCCTGATTCGGCCATTTAACTGGGTGGGCTCGGGACTAGACTCACTTGCCACCGCAAAAGAAGGCTCTAGCCGCGTCGCTACGCAGTTTTTGGCACACATTGCCCGCGGTGAGGACATCAGTCTTGTGGATGGAGGCCGCCAACGTCGCTGCTTTACCCATATCAAAGACGGTATCGATGCAGTCATGCGAATTATTAAAAATGAGGGCGGCATCGCCAGTGGGAAGATCTATAACATTGGTAACCCGGTAAACGATCTATCGATTCGTCAGCTCGCTGAGCAAATGATCGAAATCGGCAAAAAACATCCGGCCTACGCCAAGCAAGCAAAGAGCGTGAAGATTCGTGAAGTTGGATCGGCTGAGTTTTATGGGAAAGGCTATGAGGATGTGCAAAGCCGTGTCCCATGGATCGATAACACGAAAAATGAACTCGGCTGGGCACCAACCGCCGGCATGGACGAGATTTTAAATGCCGTATTTGATGCATACGCAGCCGAAGTAACCGCGGCGGCAGAGCTCATTGATACCACCCCACCAGGCAAGGCTTAAGACTTGCTTTTGAAGTTGGTAATGCGATAGCAGCTAATGGATATCGCGTTAAAGATCGATGTCGACACGTACCGCGGCACGCTGGAAGGTGTGCCGCGGCTCAGTGAGGCACTCGCAACCCGTGGCATCAGTGCAAGCTTCTACTTTAGCCTAGGCCCAGATCATACTGGTTGGGCATTGCGCCGTGTGTTTCGTCCGGGATTCCTGGCGAAGGTGCAGCGCACCTCAGTCGTCAGCCACTATGGCTTGCGTACACTACTCTATGGAGTGCTTTTACCAGGCCCCCACATTGCACGAAAAGCCAGCCATGTACTCAAGGCCACTGCCGCCGCAGGACATGAAACAGGCATTCATTGCTATGACCATGTGTACTGGCAGGATAACGTGGCGACACGCGAGGCGGCGTGGACTAAACAACAAGTCGACAGAGCCGTCGAGGCCTATTTTGAAGTGTTCAAGCAGCAGGCCACATCGCACTGCGCTGCAGGCTGGCAGGTAAACCCGCACTTGCTGGCACTTGAGGATACGTATCGCTTTAGTTACGCCAGCGACTGCCGCGGCACACAGCCTTTTCTGCCGGTCATGGGTGAGTACTTTGGTCACTGCCCCCAACTGCCGACCACGCTCCCCACACTGGATGAATTGATCGGTGTTGACGGCAATAACACCAGCGACGCGGTGGATCATATTCTCGCGCTAAGCGAGACAGCAGATGGCAACACACACGTGTTTACGTTGCATGCTGAACTGGAAGGGCAGCAATTGTTGCCAGAGTTCCTACGATTAGTAGATGCCTGGCAGTCGCGTGGGCACCGACTTGTGAGCCTCGCCTCCTTGCGCAAAGGACTTGATATCAGCCAGCTACCTCGGCACGAGTTAACCATGGGAATGCTGCCCGGACGCAGCGGAACCTTGGCGTTACAAGGACCTAGGGTCTAGACGTCGTGGGCCTGACTACTGCTAGGCGTCGACGTACGCAGTAGATCGAGAAACTCACCTACGGTACGGTGCGCGCCCAGAGAGTGACGCATGGGTTGCTCTCGATTGACCTGATAGCGGTTGCGCCGCCCTTCCCGGGTACGCTGCAGGACGCCAGCCGCCTCAAGATCACTGACGAGTTTTTGGACCGCTCTTTCAGTAATGCCCACGAGGCTCGCAACATCACGTAAGCGGACCTCTGGATGCGCGGCAAGGCAGGCAAGCACATAGCCGTGATTGGTGACATAGCTCCACCCACTCTCGGATGAGCGCATCGGATACGACGTTGCAGGCGCGTTAGTTGACGTGACCACCGTGACCTACCGCTTTAATATACGAAACAAAGTTCATGGAATTATATTCGCTATTTTAATATCGTAAGTCAAGCACCGCTATCGGCGTCTTAATACGTTGCGCGCACATCGCTTGGTTGCTTGAATTCCCAAAATCCACCCCGAAACTGGAGAGTGCAAACATCACAACGTTGCCACGCACGGGGATTGATCATGCTGCGAATCGTACTGCTGCTCGCAACCAACTTTGCCGTTCTATTACTAGCGACCCTTACCCTGAATCTACTTGGAATTGGGCCTTGGCTAACAGCACGTGGCATCGAGCTTGGGCCATTGATCATCTTCGGACTCTTGCTGGGCTTTGGCGGCGCATTTTTCTCGCTGGCCATATCGAAATGGATCGCCAAACGCACCATGGGCGTGTTAGTGATCACCGTACCGCGTGATGCCACCGAACGCTGGCTACTAGAAACTGTTGCCCGCCAAGCAGCGTCCGCAGGGATCGGCATGCCGGAAGTTGGTATCTTTGAATCACCAGAGCCCAATGCCTTCGCGACCGGAGCTAGGCGTAATCACGCACTTGTGGCCGTCAGTAGCGGGCTACTTGCACGCATGGACCGTGAACAGACGGCCGCCGTATTGGGTCACGAAATCACGCATATCAGCAACGGTGACATGATCACACTCACGCTGATACAGGGCGTGGTGAACGCTTTCGTATTCGTTCTATCACGGGTCATTGGTAATCTCGTCGATCGAACGTTTTTCCGCGGCGAGGACGATAACCGCGGACCAGGCCCGGCATTTTGGATTACATCTATTATTGCTGAGCTCGTTTTAGGGTTGTTTGCCACTATGATCGTGATGTGGTTCTCACGCCACCGCGAGTTTCGGGCTGACGCGGGTGGCGCCAATTTGGCAGGCCGCGGCGCAATGATCGACGCTCTACAAGCGCTCAAAGTGCAAGTACATGACGGCTTACCAACATCCATTAAAGCACTAGGAGTTGCGGGCCCTAGTCAGGCCAGCACGCTACGAAAATTGTTTATGAGCCATCCGCCACTGGATGAGCGCATCAAAGCATTACGTGCTGCAGTCTAATAATCGCGGGTCCAACGCATGAGCCCAGACCCACACTGCCCAGAACCCAACGCAGGCCAATCTGCGGGTCGTGCTTGTGGCTCCGCTCAGTCATAATGGCGTAACCCACAGCCATAGATGAATTATGCAAACTGCTATTGTTTGGTTCCGCAACGATCTACGTCTAACTGATAACCACGCCCTCAACGAAGCGCTGGTATCAGCTAAGACCGTGTTGCCAGTCTATATTCACGCCCCAGACGAGGCAGGCGTCAACTCACTCGGTGGTGCGAGTCGTTGGTGGCTACACCACAGTCTTCTAGAATTAAGCGCGAGCTTGGCCAAACGTGGCGCCGAGCTTGTGATAATGCGAGGCGACAGCCTTAGCTCGCTACGTGCGCTTGCCGCCGCTAGCAAGGCCGAAGCCATCTATTGGAATCGCACCTACGAGCCTACTTTAGTCGCACGCGACACTTTGATCAAACAAGAACTGCACGAGCAAGGGCTAGTCGTTAAAAGCTTTCCTGGCAATCTGTTGATCGAACCGTGGAATATCCAAACTAAAACCGGCGGTCCTTTTAAGGTTTTCACGCCGTTCTGGCGCGCCTGTCAGGCATTGCTTGATGCCGTGCCACAGCCACTTCCTGCTCCAAAAAAAATTACTCCTGCCCGCCACGACTTTCATAGCCTCACCATACAGGAGCTAAAACTGACCCCAAATATCGCATGGGCAGATGGTTTTTCAACGCTATTCGTCCCTGGGGAGGCGGCTGCTCTGCAACGACTCAGTGACTTTTTAGCTGCGCCAGTAGCCGACTATGCGCAAATGCGCGATCGTCCTGACCATGACGGCACCTCGCGCCTATCGCCGCATCTACACTTTGGTGAGATATCTCCTCGTCAGGCCTTGACCGCCGCAGCATCACGAGCGCTTGACCCAGACTTTGCTGGACGTGCACGTGGAACCGAAACATTTTTACGAGAAATCGGCTGGCGAGAATTTGCGCAGCATGTGCTTTATCATTTTCCACACACGAGCACTGAACCGCTAGACCCGCGCTTCAAGGATCACGCATGGCGTACTGATCCGAAGGCATTATTAGCTTGGAAACGCGGCATGACAGGCATTCCACTCGTGGACGCCGGCATGCGTGAGCTATGGCACACGGGCTGGATGCACAACCGCGTACGAATGATCGTGGCATCGTTCCTCACAAAAAATCTGGGGCTGCACTGGCTTGAAGGGGCCAACTGGTTTCTGGATACCTTGGTTGACGCAGATCTTGCCAGCAACACGCTCGGCTGGCAGTGGACCGCGGGCTGCGGTGCCGATGCCGCACCCTATTATCGGATCTTCAGCCCAGTGCTGCAGAGTGAACGTTTTGATCCTGAAAGAACTTATCTGCGACGCTGGCTACCTGAACTTGCAGCATTACCTGATACATGGCTGCATAAACCTCACGAGGCACCCGCCGAGGTTCTAAAAACTGCTGGGATACACCTTGGCCGCGATTATCCACTACCGATTGTCGATATGAAGTCGAGTCGTGAGCGGGCCCTCACGACATGGCAGGCGGCGCGTGAGACGAGTGCCCTACCGAAAACAGTCTAGTTAATCTTCCAGCAAACGCCAGGGGAACGGGAGCCGACTGTCTCAAACCTGATCAAAACAGCGTCATGTGGCTAACTATTGAACTAACCACTCCCCCAGCTGAGTGACTGAAGTCGGGATTAGCCAATCTCACACACCGATTCATTGGCATCCAGCTAACCTAACACCCACCTTGTCACAAATCGCACACAAACCTGGGTATGCCGGCCGGTCCGCATCTGCCCCCCCCTTTGTTGCTGCTGGACTTTCTCCTGCACCCGCGCCTACTCAGCACGTTGATGAAGCAATGCTAGCGAATTAACGCAATTTTACTCATCATAGGCTCCTACCACTCGCCACCTGTCGAACACGCATGCAACAACCTGACAAGCCAATGCCCCGTCCACCTCACGTGTTCGCCCGAGTACTGAGGACCTGGTTTGACGCACAGGCAAAAACTCCTGACCCGCAGGGCTCTGCGACAGTTGAGTGGGCGCGTGTAGTACCGTTTCTGGCAGTACATTTAAGCTGCTTAGCAATCATCTGGGTAGGCGCTAGCGCAACCGCAGTCGTCACGGCCATTAGCCTCTATGCCATTCGGATGTTTTCTATTACTGGCTTCTACCACCGGTATTTTTCGCACCGTTCATTTAAAACCTCCCGCGCGGGACAGCTGGTATTTGCAATCCTCGGCGCGTCAGCTGTGCAACGGGGTCCATTATGGTGGGCGGCACACCACCGGCACCACCACGCAAACTCTGACGCGCCACCGGACGTACACTCACCGCGCCAGCATGGCTTTTTCTGGAGTCATATGGGATGGTTTCTGTCTGACCAACACTTTGCTCCTGATTTCGGCAGGGTGAAAGACCTAGCGAAATTCCCTGAATTGCGCTGGCTGGATCGCTACGACATTTGTGTGCCGGTGGCGCTTGCGATAGGCGTCTTTACACTCGGTTGGGCTTTCGAACTTTGGGCTCCCGCTCTACATACCAACCGTTGGCAGATGCTGATCTGGGGGTTTTTTGTATCGACGGTTGCGTGTTATCACGCCACCTACACTATTAATTCGCTCTCTCACGTCTTCGGCCGTCGACGCTACAAAACGCGCGATGATAGTCGCAACAATGCGTTACTTGCGCTACTCACCCTGGGTGAGGGTTGGCACAATAACCACCATCACTACCCCAACACAGTCAGGCAGGGATTCTATTGGTGGGAAATCGATATGACGTACTACGTACTGAGGCTGCTCGCCATGCTCAGAATTATATGGGACTTAAAGCCAATACCGCATGCCATCCGTGAAGCCAACCGAGTCGACCCATCGCGATGAGCGCACCCGCGCCTGACAGAAGCAGCAGACCCTCTATTGCTATCATCGGCAGCGGAATCGCGGGACTTACCGTTGCTGACGGGCTGTGTAGCGACTACGACATCGAGATATACGAAGCCGCGAGCTGGATAGGCGGCCACACGCACACCGTCGACGTTGAGGACGCAGGGCGTACGCTCGCAATCGATACCGGCTTTATCGTGTGCAATGACTGGACTTACCCTAACTTCCTTGCGCTACTAAAAAAATTAGATGCGCCCCTGCAATCGTCCAACATGAGTTTTAGCGTACAGGATGAGCGTAGCGGTCTTGAGTATAGCGGCACAAATCTCAACACACTGTTCGCCCAACGACGAAACCTCACCTCGCCAACGTTTATACGCATGCTTTCGGATGTGCTTCGCTTCAACTCTGCGGCTCCTCGCTTCCTACAGCAACAAAATGACCAAATCACACTAGGCGACTGGCTGAGCGCACATCGCTACTCCCAACGCTTCATTGACCTTTACATCAGCCCCATGGGGCAATCAATATGGTCCGCTGATAAAGAGGCTATCCTCGGGTTTCCTGCTCGTTTCTTTATTGATTTTTTCTCGCGTCATGGTTTTTTATCTATCAATAACAGACCGCAGTGGCGCGTTGTTGTCGGTGGGTCGCGCGAATACGTACGTGCGTTGGTAAAACCATTTCAGAAACATGTCCACACGAGCACCCCGATTGCAGCGGTGACGCGCAGTAGCAATGAAGTCGTACTGCGCACGAAAGATGGAAGTTCGCGTACTTTTGATGCCGTCGTGATCGCCTGTCATGCCGACTCTGCGCTCAATCTACTGACGGATCCAACGGCTACGGAACGCGAGCTATTGGGGAAGTTTCCATACCAACAAAATGAAGCAGTACTGCACACCGACCACACATTACTCCCGTGTCTGCCGCGAGCGCGTGCTGCATGGAATTACCATGCGCGTGAGGGTAACGAAAAACGCTGCGCAATCACCTACGATATGAATATTCTGCAGTCACTGAACACAAATACAAAATATCTAGTGAGTCTGAATATTGCTGACCGGATAGCTCCTGAGTCAATATTGGCACGCTACGAATACGCTCATCCAGTCTATACGCTAGATGGGATAGCGGCCCAGCACCGGCATAGCGACATTAGCGGCCATAACAACACGTTCTATTGTGGTGCCTACTGGCGCCATGGGTTTCATGAAGACGGTGTCGTCAGTGGCCTAAACGTTCTGACCCAACTCCGACAATGGAGGGTAGCGCATGCTCAGCGCACTATATCGCGGCTCGATTAGACACCAGCGGCTTCATCCGAAGCCACATCGTTTCCAGTACCCACTGTTTATGGTCTGGCTAAATCTCAATGAGCTCGATACGGTCTTCAAGAAACGTTGGTTATGGTCTACGTCGCGACTCAATGTGGCGTATTTTCGGCGCGCCGACTACCTTGCGCCCCGCGATATACCACTCAAACAAGCTGTCCTTAACCTTGTAGAAGCTCGCTCTGGCAAGCGGCCTAAAGGCGATGTATTTATGCTCGGCCATCTGCGCTATTTTGGGCACTGTTTTAATCCTGTGACCTTTTACTACTGTTTTGGCACCTCCAACCAACTCGAGGCAATCGTTGCCGAAATTACAAACACACCATGGCAGGAGCGCTTTCAATATGTGTTGTCGGTTAGCGGTACTAAGGCAGCGCCAGACCCACTCCACTGGGAGTTCGACAAACAGTTCCATGTGTCGCCATTCCTGCCCATGGATATGCAGTATGAGTGGCAGTTTTCAGTCCCTGGCAAGAGTCTTGGTGTACACATGATCGCTAAGAGACAACTAATTGATGTATTTTCTGCAACGCTCAGCCTTCAGAAAAAGCCCATCAACGCCTGCACAATGGCAGCGGCGTTAGCCTGTTATCCTCTAATGACCCTACAGGTAGTGTTTATGATTCACTGGCACGCGTTGCTCCTCTGGGTAAAACGTATCCCTTTTTACCCGCACCCATCTCCTCGCGAAACTGCAGCACCCTCAGCGAGTGACAGACGGCCATGAGTACGAGCATCATTCCCGAGCAAGCACGCACCAAAGGCGACCGCTCGCGATTTAGCATTGTTACGCGCGGCCTTAGCTACTCAGGTAAAGCCGCACTGCTCCTACAGCTCAAGCGGCTCCAATTTGGGAGCATCTCAATTGTGGCTGATGGTAATACGTGGTGCTTTGGCGACGCATCCGCCGACCCCGAGTTACGCACATGTATCACCGTTAACAGTCCACAGTTCTGGGCAAACGCGGCATTTGGGGGCTCGGTGGGTGCTGCTGAGAGCTACATCCAGAGTCAATGGGATTGCGATAACCTGACTGGATTGATCCGCATCATGGTGCGCAATCGCGAGGTCATGAATGGTCTCGAGGGTGGACTTGCACTTTTTTCGGCACCCCTGCGCGCGTTGCTCCATTGGTTAAATCGCAATACCAAAGATGGTAGCCGGCGCAATATCGCCGCACACTATGATCTAGGCAATGACTTCTTCCGACTAATTCTCGACGATACTATGGCGTACTCATGCGCGGTCTATCCGTACAAAGGCGCTACCTTGCTTGAGGCACAGCAACATAAATACGATACCATCTGTCGGCAACTTGCCTTAACGTCAAGTGATCACTTGCTTGAGATTGGCACAGGCTGGGGCGGCCTTGCGATTCATGCTGCGCGTTATTTTGGGTGTTGCGTCACAACCACAACAATCTCGCACGAACAGTATTTACATGCACAAAGTGCTATTGCACAAGCAGGACTCACGAGCAGAATCACGTTGCTCGAAAAAGATTATCGAGACCTTGAGGGGACGTATGACAAACTTGTTTCGGTTGAGATGATTGAGGCGGTTGGTCACAAGTTTCTAGACAACTATTTCGGCGTATGCAACCGTCTTCTGAAGCCCAATGGAGCCATGTTGCTCCAAGCGATCACCATTCAGGATCAACATTACAACGCAGCGCTTAAATCAGTCGATTTTATCCAGCGCTTTGTTTTTCCGGGCTCATTCATACCGTCCATCGATGCCATCCAGTCCTCGCTACGACGCGCGACTGACCTGAAAGTTTTTCACCTACACGATATAGGACCCCACTACGCCAGAACGTTGGCTGACTGGCGGCGCAACTTTCACAGCCATCTGGCCGCAGTGCGCCAACTTGGCTATCCCGATAGTTTCATCAGGCTTTGGGACTACTACCTAAGTTACTGCGAGGGAGGATTCGAAGAGCGGCAATTAGGTGACGTCCACATGCTACTGACCAAGCCACTCTGCCGAAGGTCCTCGCTCGCCTAATGCTGCATGCCATTACACTGCAAGCGCTGAAAGATATTGTGGGGCCGGGTGGCTGGCTTGAAACGACAGCGGATACAGCCCCATACTGCCATGATTTTCGCAATCTGTACGCTGGTACGACTCCCCTAGTGCTGCGACCTGACTCAGTGCATGGCGTGGCCAACATCCTGACGCTTTGTACGAGCAGTAGAATCAGCGTCGTCCCGTATGGCGGAAATACCAGTTATTGCGGAGGCGCAACCCCACGCGCAAAGCACGCAGAAATCGTCCTTAGCCTTGAGCGCCTTAAGCGCATTCGGGATGTCGATGCTGCAGGTTATACCATCACGGTAGATGCTGGCTGCACACTCGCCTCCGTACAAGCTGCTGCTACTGAGTCAAGGCGTTATTTTCCGCTGTCACTTGGCTCGGAAGGAACCTGCCAGATCGGCGGAAATCTTTCAACAAATGCAGGCGGCACTGCGGTGCTTCGCTATGGAATGATGCGGGATCTCGTGCTTGGCCTGGAGGTCGTACTGCCCGACGGGTCTGTTTTGAATCAACTTACGAAGCTACGCAAAGACAATACGGGCTATGACTGCAAGCAGCTTTTCCTCGGTGCCGAGGGAACTTTAGGCGTGATCACAGGCGCATGCCTGAAGCTTTTCCCACAACCAAACGATTACATTACAGCGCTCATAGCGGTTGATGGCTTGGCCGCCGCCGTGCAGCTATTAGAAACTATACGTAACCAGTTTGGCGATAGTTTAGAGGCGTTTGAATATATTCCTCGCGCGGCATACGAACTCGTATTAAAACACTGCTCGCAGACCGTTTTTCCATTTGATCATCCCTATTCAGGCTATGTATTGCTCGAGTTGGCAACTTCAGCATTGGCAAGTGAGTACACAGCACTCCTAGAGAGCTTTTTGGAAGTCCATCTGGCAGATAGAACGATCCGTGATGTCGTACTCGCACGCTCCGGCCTGCAGCGAGATAATCTGTGGCTACTTCGGGAGAGTATCCCGCGTGCACAAACGTTGGAAGGGGCGTCTATAAAACACGACATCTCTTTGCCAATTGCACAACTTGGCCCTTTTTCGGATAAAGCGCGGAGCATCATTGATCGTCTTTTGCCACAAGCACGCGTGGTGGCGTATGGACACGTCGGTGATGGTAACTTGCACTTCAACATAAGCCCACCAGTGAACACCATTAAAGGCTCAACGGAGGAGCGTGCGTTTCTTTCACGACAGAAAGACGTAACGTGCGAACTGCTTGATTTGGTGACGTCATTCAACGGTAGCTTCAGTGCCGAACATGGCATCGGTCAGCTTAAAGTGCCTGAGCTCGAAAGATACGAAGATCCAACTGCGCTGCAATTAATGCGCGTCATTAAGCAGGCGATTGACCCTCTAAATATTATGAATCCCGGTAAGGTCATCGCATCGTTGCCAGTCAAAAGGCTAGAAACGTGAAGCTTCTAAAATCTGAGGCAATGCCTTTTGCAACGGATAGACTGCTAATTCGTTTGCTGCGAGGTGATGATCATTTGGCACTTGAACGAATCTCTAGCGAAAAAAAACTAGCTGGTTTGATTCCAGCACGGAATAGAGCCCTAGCAACAGCAACGAAATTAGCCCGCAACCCTAAGTCTCTTGCAGCCACAGAAACCGCTGTTGAACTTGCAGTAATACTCAAACGTAGCGGCAAGCTCATTGGCGCCTGCGACTTATCCGCTACAGGACAGACTGGAGCGGATGTAGGCTATATGCTGAGCTCGCGTCATTGGGGCTACGGCTATGGCAGCGAACTCGCTGTGGCTCTGACAGACATTGGTTTTTCACTCTTAGGGCTACGCACGCTTACAGCATTTGTCGCTGTGGACAATGAACGATCACGGCGCGCGCTACATAAAGCAGGCTTTTTATGGCAGGCCTTAGCGCGGCGACACTCGCGCATTGCCGGCCGCTGGCTGGACTGCCATTACCTTATAGCGCGTAAACCCCATCGCTTAAGGTCTAACTAGCCACTCATCGCTCGCGAATCAACCCTTCCTGTGCCGTGCTGGCAACGAGCTGTCCTGACCGGGTAAAAATGCTGCCCCTTGCAAAGCCACGCGCACCAGAGGCGCTCGGACTATCAATCGAATACAACAGCCATTCATCCACGCGGAAAGGTCGGTGAAACCACATCGCATGATCAATACTCGCCATTTGGAGATGCATGAACGACTTACCATGCGGCAATGTCGCTGTATCAAGCAAATTGTAGTCAGATACGTACGCTAATAAGCAACGATGCAGTTGATCCTCTGATGAGGGGACTTCTCCCACTGTTCGGAACCAGACTTGTTTGCAAGGTGCTGAGCGCTCGGGATTAATATAATTGGGAATCTGAACTGGCCGAAACTCAAACGGCCTTCGTCTTTCAAAGAAGCGCCGCACGCCCTCGGGTAGCTCCGCGAGCACCTGTTCACCGTAACTCTCAAAATCACTGAGGCCTTCTGGTGCAGGCACATCTGGCATCGTTGCGCTGTGCTCCATACCGGGCTCATCGATCTGGAAACTACAGGACATATGGAACAGCTGTTCACCATGTTGTATCGCAACGACTCGGCGTGTCGTAAAGCTCGCCCCATCACGACTCCGATCGACTTGATACACGATGGGCGCATTAAAATCGCCCCTGCGAACAAAATAGGCGTGCAGCGAGTGACATGCACGCCCGCTCACGGTGTTGTAAGCCGCTACAAGCGCTTGCCCTAGTACCTGACCGCCGAAAACCTGGGGACTGCCAATGTCACGACTTTCACCACGAAATAAATTGATCTCGACTTGCTCGAGATTCAGCACAGACAATACATCAGCCAGACGCTGGTCCATGCTCATAGCCTCCAAATGACGCGTCGTAGCACCGTCAAGTAACGCCTAGGCGTTTTTGCATCACCGGGCTTGTCGTGGTGTATTGGAGAAACTGCTTTTTCTCTGGGTATAGCCACGATTGTACCCCGAAGGCAGCGAGTGCGGCTTCGTGAAAGCCCGACAGGATGAGCTTCTTTTTTCCAGGATAGGTATTAATGTCGCCAACGGCAAAAATCCCAAGCTCACTACTTTGGAATTTTTCGGTATCGACTCGTATCGCCTTCTTGTCGATTCCCAGACCCCATTCGGCGATCGGTCCAAGCTTGGGATGTAACCCAAAAAATGCCAGGATGTGCTGACAGGGCACTTGCTTTACCGAACCATTGGTCAATTTGAGTTCAGCGCCACCTAACACACCGTCCTCATGCATAAGCTGACTGACAGTACCTTCATGAAACTCGACTCTTCCGGCGTCTACCAATTGACGCATGCGCGCGACAGATGCAGGCGCGGCACGAAATTCACCACGACGATGCACCAAAGTCATATTTTTTGCCTGAGAAGCAAGATCAAGCACCCAGTCAAGGGCCGAGTCGCCACCACCGAGAATAAGCAGCTGCTGACCATGAAACTCTTCGGCACGCTTAACCCGATAATGTACCGAGCGCCCTTCAAGCGCCTCCGCCCCCTCCACAATAAGTCGCCGCGGCTGAAAGGAGCCTACGCCGCCAGCGATAATCACAGCACCCGCATCAAACACGGTGCCTTGCGAGGTGCGCACATGAAAACGCCGACCATCGGCTGCGCGCTGCACCTCTGTGACCTCCTCGCCCAGCCTGAACTGAGCGCCGAACGGCTCGATTTGCTTCATCAAGCGATCGATTAACTCCTGAGCACCACAAACCGGCAGAGCGGGAATATCGTAGATTGGTTTGTCAGGATACAGCTCCGTGCATTGGCCACCGACTGTTTTTAAGGAATCGATCACATGGGCCTTTATACCTAAGAGCCCAAGCTCAAAGACCTGAAATAACCCACAAGGGCCCGCTCCAATGATCACGACTTCGGTGACCACCGGCGAACTGACTTGACTTAAGACGGGCTCGGACACCATCGATCTCTCCAAAGGACGCCTTGACAGCGCGCTAAAGACCCCAATTGTACACGTCAGCTAGTAGAACAAACCCAGTGCCTAACAGCCAATGCTAGAATTTAGCGATGTCACCCCTGCGCCTTGATACCAGCCTGGAAGCTTTGCTCGCCCGCCTACGGCAGATCACAGGTCCCGCCGCGCTCGCGACCATCGTATCAACGATGGGGTCCACGTATCGGAAAGCCGGCGCACGTATGCTGATTGAAAGTGACGGGCGCATCACCGGCCTATTGAGCGGCGGCTGCTTGGAGGCGGATCTCGCAGAGCGCGCTCAGAAAGTGCTAGCGACTAACACACCCGCCATCGTTGAATATGACATGCGGACAGAGGACGACCTCATCTTTGGCATAGGCGCAGGCTGTGAAGGCGCTATGCGCATTCTGATCGAGCCATTACCAGCTGACGGGACTCTGGCGGTGGGGCTATCACAGGCCTGTGCCGAGAGTCATGCAGGTCAGCCTGCCGCGATCGCGGTCGTGCACCGTGGCGATGAAAAGCTTGTCGGTACGTGGGTGTATAGGCCAGATCAAGGCCAGCCTATGCCGGCCGAACTCGCACACATGTGCGCAGATATGCTGGCCAAAAAGACGACAACATCTGGCCCGTTCGTGAATGACGGTGTGACCTGCGAGGCATGGATTCAGTTTCTTGCTGCTGTACCGCAAATTTTAGTGTGCGGTGCTGGCCCGGATGCGATTCCACTGGTCAATCTACTGACGGGTTTGGGCCTTCCTGTGACGGTTACGGATCACCGACCTCACTATGTGACCAGTACTCGCCTACCCACGGCAACGCTATCGCTTGGGCCCGCCAATTCCTTAGCAATGCGACTGAAGCTGAACAATTACTTTGCAGCCATTGTGATGAGCCACCATCTTGCATCAGATAGCGACTACCTAAGCGCATTGGCCACAAGTTCTATCCCATATATTGGTGCGCTAGGCCCACGCATGCGCCGCGAACGACTGCTATCAGGCCTTGGAGAACACGGTCATTTACTCGCACCACGGCTGCACGGACCGGTGGGTCTGGATATAGGCGCGGTAACCCCTGAAGCCATCGCTCTTGCGATTGCGGCAGAAATCCATGCAGCAGCCGCACAACGCTTAAGTCTGACGCTCGGACCCAGCACGTCACCTCCCGTATGACTGGACTTTGCCACACCCAAACGTGTGGGCCATGAGCGGCCTATCGGATCTACCTGCGCAACGCTTTGATGCGGCTGGCAAGGCGCAGGTCGACTACGGTGCGATCTGGGCGCTCGCGGGTCCTATGATGGCAAACAGCACCATACAAGCTGTGCTGAATCTGACAGACACTTGGTTTGTATCGCGCCTCTCAATGACCGCAACGGCCGCCATGGCTGCAATTTATTGGGTCGTTTTATGCGCCATCATCTTGCTTGGCGGTATTGGAATGGCAACCCAAACCTTTACAGCACAAGCCTTTGGTGGTCGCCGCTTGGCTCGCGCCTCGCACGCAGCATGGATGGGAATTTATGCATCCATCGCCTCGATACCACTGTTTGTTCTGATCAGCTTTACCGGCAAACCATTGCTGCACCTACTCCATCTAGAGCCCCACATTCAAGAGTTAGCACTCGAGTACTGGTGGCCACGACTCATCGTCACGGGCCCACTTGGGTTGATGGTGTGGTCTTTAACTGGCTTTTTCAATGGCGCTAATCGGGCTCGTGACACGCTGCTGGTCACGGTGGTCATGGGATTGGCCAATATTCCGTTTAACCAGTTTTTTATATTCAACATGAAAATGGGTATTTCTGGATCCGCATGGGGTACTGCTGCGGCAGAGATTCTAGGTCTAGGGGTGGCGTTTTGGATTTTCTTGAGTCCCTCCATTCGCACCCAGTTTCGCTCGCATCTCACGTGGCGTCATATCGATTTATCGAAACAGTTTTCAGTTGGTTTACCAATGGGCCTCAGCACCACTGCCGATCTCATTGGCCTATCCTTATTTCAGCTGATGCTCGTCAGCCTCAGCGTCACCGCAGGCGCGGCCACCCAAATCGTTATCATGCTGACATCCCTTGCGTACATGCCAGGCATCGGCATTGCCTTAGCAGGGACTACATTGGTAGGCCAAGCCATTGGAGCAAATAACCGGGACTGGGCACATCGAATTGGCAATGCCATCATCCGTTTGGTGATGGGATTTATGGGCATTGTCGGCGTGGTACTGGCACTGGCGAGTCCATGGATACTGCCGCTGTTTATCCATGCCGATGACCCACAGGGACCAGCAGTACTCGCCCTTGCTAATGTGCTGATTTGGCTAGCGGCCTGCTATCAACTATTTGACGGCCTTAATCTCGGTAGTGGATTTTGCCTACGCGGAGCTGGTGATGTGCGCATCCCTGCTCTACTGGTTGCGGTGCTGTCGTGGGTGATTTGGGTCCCGCTAACCCATATGTTCATTTTTGAACCTAATGCTGGCTGGGTTCATGGTCTACCCGCATTTGGCTTTGGTGCAATCGGCGGGTGGGCAGTGTCGGTTGGCTATGTGGTGGCCCTTGGCATTGGACTCTGGCTACGCTGGGCGTCCGGCGCTTGGCGCAAGCTCAAACTCTAACCTCGCTTTACCCCGATGCGTGTCAACCGAATCGGTGCGACGTCCCCCCTGAAATGAGTCCCGAAAAGCTCTAGAGTCTGACCTATGGCAAGGAGGTTGGACGTGAAGAAGCGGTTTACGGAAGAGCAGATTGTGGGGTTCCTGAAAGAAGCCGAGGGTGGCGTGGGGGTCAAGGACCTGTGCCGGCGTCACGGGTTCTCTGAGGGCAGTTACTACGTTTGGCGAAGCAAGTACGGCGGTCTTGAGGTGACCGACGTGAAGCGGCTGAGGGCGCTAGAGGTAGAGAAC
>CAIKZZ010000007.1 GCA_903832085.1 uncultured Pseudomonadota bacterium
CCCGGCAGTGGAGACGAGACTCAAACGCGGAATTACGGTAATCACCCGACCGTCAACGGGCTGGCACTTGGTGCCTCACCTGCTTGGCTCTCGCGCCGCCGCGAATTCCGCGTGCGATCATTTCTCGGTCGGTCATCGGGGGAGCCATCCCCTTCACGAAGTCGACGATCTGCGCAGTCGAAGCGATCAGAGTTGCGATGGCTGGAGCGCCGGAACGAGTGCCTCAGAGCCTGCCCGTTGTCGTCAACGCGGAGGCCACTCCGATTGCCCCATTCAGTCCCCCTGAGGCCCCAGAATTTGGCAGTAGAATGGCAGTAGAACACCCCCCTAAGAGGGTAAGTTCTTGTTCTACAAAGAGAAGTAATGGCGGAGAGAGAGGGATTCGAACCCTCGATGGGCTTTTGGCCCATACGCCCTTAGCAGGGGCGCGCCTTCGACCACTCGGCCATCTCTCCGGGGTTTACCCACTGAAGGGTCAAGCCGAATCATACTGGTCTTAGGGAACGCGGGTCAAAAGAACCGCGAAAATAATCAAGAAAACTTGGTCAAACGGCGTTAATCGGCGATTTGAGGCTTCGTTTTCGCCTAAATGCCCTCGCCGTTGTCAGTTCCGCCACCCGCATCGTCCTTAATGCGATCGAAAATCTCTTCACGGTGTACGGCCACGTCCCTAGGTGCCGTCACGCCCACCCGAACTTGATTGCCCTTTACCCCAAGGACCGTGATGGTGATGTCATCACCTATCTTTAAGGCCTCTCCAACCCGACGGGTGAGTACCAGCATTCCCAGAGGCCCTTCTAATGCTCAAAATATACACATGTGTCTAGTCAGTATACTTACTGTTTTTGGCATTCTTGTAAATACTCAAAAGCGCGCTATGAGTAAGTAATTGATTAACTTCACACAAATAGACAAACGCGCACAAACTCGACCACGCCAGCAAGCGCCGCATCCAGTTGAGAGGCATCATTGCCACCGGCTTGAGCAAAGTCTGCCCTGCCGCCCCCCTTACCACCGACTTTGACCGCCGTCGCCGCCACAATGTCACCGGCCCGAATGGTCTGCACTAGATCCTCCGTCACACCAGCAACGAGCGTCACCTTGCCATCAGCACCCACAGACCCCAGCACAACCACGCAGCGACCCAGCAGTGTTTTCAGCTTATCCACCGCCGCACGCAAGGCTTTGGCATCAAGCCCATCCATGCGACTCGACAAAACCTTCATGTCCCCTACAGTCACGGCACTCGTCGCAAGATCCCCGCTCTGACTACTCGCGAGTTTGCCTTTTAATTGCTCGACTTCTTTTTCAAGCCGCTTAGCGCGCTCAAACAGCGCAGCGACTTTTGGAGCGGCCTCGTCGCGGTTACTACGCACTAGGCGCCCAATCTCCGCCAGCGCCTGCTCACCACCGGCGATGTACTGCAGCGCTCCCACACCAGTTGTGGCTTCAAGTCGTCGCACGCCAGAGGCGATACCGCTCTCACTGATGATCTTGAACACGCCGATATCGCCACTGCGGCGGACGTGCGTGCCGCCACATAGTTCAGTCGAAAAATCCCCAAAACTCAGCACGCGCACGCGGTCCCCGTACTTTTCACCGAAGAGCGCCACAGCACCAGCACCTAAGGCCTCGTCATAGCCCATCACCCGCGTCTGCGCCTCTCGGTTCGCCAGCACCTCGTTATTCACCAACGCCTCGATACGCACAAGCTCATCCCCGGTCACGGGCGCCGAATGCGAAAAATCGAACCGTAAGCGATCAGGATCCACGAGTGACCCTTTCTGTTGCACATGCGACCCGAGCACCTGACGCAATGCGGCGTGCAATAAATGCGTAGCGGAATGGTTTCTGGCAATGGATTTGCGCAAATCGGTGGTCACATGGGTTGTGACGCGATCACCCACGGCGAGCACGCCATGAACCACTGCACCCACATGGGCATGCGCTTCACGCAGCTTTTGAGTATCCGTTACTGCAAATTCACCCTGAGCACTCACTAAGCGACCTTGATCGCCGACCTGGCCACCGCTCTCGCCATAAAATGGCGTGACATCGAGCACCACACGGCCGTGCGCACCTGCAGCCAAACTCGATACGCTCTCACCAGCATCGTTAAGCAGCGCAACAATCACAGCATCACCGGTGAGCGTTTCGTAGCCGGTGAACTCGGTCTTTGCGTCGAGCTGCACGGACTCTCGTAAGTCCACGCCAAAACGACTTGCCGCACGCGCCCGCTCACGCTGCACATTCATGGCCACTTCAAAACCTGACTCATCGATCCCAAAGCCATGCTCACGCGCCACATCAGCGGTTAGATCAGCTGGAAAACCGAAGGTGTCATATAACTTGAATACCGTCTCTCCGGGAATGACGCGCGGTGAAGCGTTCTGCAGAGCGGCAATAGCACTTTCAAGAATGCCCATTCCTGAAGCCAAGGTTTCAGCAAAGCGCGCCTCTTCCAACTCAAGCACGCGCCGTGCATGAGCTGCTCCCACTGCGAGCTCCGGATACGCCGACCCCATCTCACGGACTAATGCATCCACGAGCAGATGGAAAAATGCTTGTTTCTTACCGAGTTGATAGCCATGACGAATGGCGCGCCGAATAATACGCCGCAGCACATAACCACGACCCTCATTAGATGGCGTCACGCCATCAATAATCAAAAACGTACAGGCACGAATGTGGTCTGCAATCACTTTGAGACTGGGCGAAGTGACATCTTTGGCACCCGTCAGCCGCGCGACCTCGGCAATAATGTTGCTAAATAAATCGATCTCGTAATTCGAGTGCACGCCCTGCATAACCGCCGAGATGCGCTCAAGGCCCATACCCGTATCCACGCTCGGTTTCGGTAGCGGCACTAACGTGCCATCACTACTACGCTCGTACTGCATGAAAACAAGGTTCCAAATCTCTACATACCGATCGCCATCCTCATCAGGGGTTCCTGGAGGACCGCCCGCGACCTCAGCGCCATGGTCGTAAAAAATCTCACTACACGGGCCGCAAGGACCGGTGTCTCCCATTGCCCAGAAATTCGACTTCGCCCCCATGCGAGTAATACGCGCAGGATCGACGCCTGCTTCTGTAACCCACAAATCGAAAGCTTCATCATCCGTCTCAAAGACGGTGACCCACAGGCGGTCTTTAGGAATACCGAGCTCACCGGTAATGAACTGCCAAGCAAAACGAATGGCATCGCGCTTGAAGTAGTCGCCGAAGCTGAAGTTACCCAGCATCTCAAAGAAGGTGTGATGCCGAGCCGTATAGCCGACATTCTCGAGATCGTTGTGCTTGCCACCCGCCCGCACGCAGCGCTGCGACGTCACGGCTCGCGAATAGTGACGTTGATCCTTGCCGAGAAAGACATCTTTGAACTGCACCATACCCGCATTGGTAAAGAGCAGAGTCGGATCATTGCCAGGCACCAAGGAGCTAGACGCGACGATCGCGTGCCCTTGAGCCTTAAAGTAATTCAGAAATCGCGTCCTAAGCTCCGTGCTACTGACGAAGCTGGGGGCAGTGTGATTCATGGCTGCTTGCCGATTTAAAGATGGGTTAAAAGGAACCCGCGATTCTACGGACAAATCTCTTAGGTGGGCACCCCTACGCGCTTACCGAATGGCCCCTACTCCGCTGCATCCTCTAAAGCAGCCAAATCGAGGTCCAGATCATCGACTTCGTCCACCGTCGCACCCATCGCTGCGCTCACCTGCGCGCCAGTAAAGCCACGGTACAGCAGTAATCTGACTTGTTTGGCACGCTCGGTTTGAGTTTTGGGCGGATCTGACCCAAAACGGCGCAGCTTCAAGGCGATCGCACGACGGGTCCAATCCGGATCCTTTGCATCGACGGCCTGACGAATCAGCGCGGCATCAACCCCTAACCGGCGCAGCTCGAGGCCGATACGCACCGGGCCTTGACCGCGTCCAGCACGACTCAGTACCGCTGCTGCCACAAAGCGCTCATCATTGACCAGCCGTTCGTCCTCAAGCGCGCAGATCACGTCTTCAGCGGTCTGCGATTCAAAGCCTTTTTCGGTCAGCCGTCCCTTGAGCGCACGACGCGGCAAGTCACGCCGCGCAAGCAGCGCGATCGCCTGACCTCGCGCTGCGTCTGAATTCGATGGATCTGCGGTTGGTTTTGGCCGACGACCAAATCGCCGACGGCCCCCGACGGGCGGGCCATCACCGCCACGCCCGGCCGTGCTCATAAGCCTTATCCTTCGGAAGACTCAGCCGAGGCCAGCGGTGCGCCGGTCTGGCCGCGACGTGGTGCCAATAACTTGGCACGCAACTGCTTATCCAAATCAGCAAAAATGGCTGGGTGCTGCTGCAGGTACGTACGAGCATTGTCCTTACCCTGCCCAATGCGCTCGCCATTGTATGCGTACCAAGAACCGGATTTTTCAATCAAGTTTTGCGCCACTGCAAGATCCACGAGTTCACCCTCACGCGAGATACCAAGGCCATAGAGGATTTCAAACTCCGCCTCACGAAACGGTGGAGCGACCTTATTCTTCACAACCTTAACGCGCGTGGCATTACCGATCACTTCTTCACCGTTCTTTAACGCTCCCGTACGACGGATATCCAAGCGCACTGACGAATAGAACTTCAACGCATTGCCGCCGGTGGTGGTCTCAGGACTACCGAACATGACACCGATCTTCATGCGAATTTGGTTAATGAAGATGACGATAGAATTGGAACGCTTGATGTTACCGGTGAGCTTACGCAGTGCCTGCGACATAAGACGCGCATGCAAACCCATCTGCAACTCGCCCATTTCACCTTCAATTTCAGCTTTCGGCGTGAGCGCTGCGACCGAGTCAACGACAATCACATCGACTGCGCCGGAGCGCACAAGCATGTCAGTGATCTCAAGCGCTTGCTCACCCGTGTCAGGTTGCGACACCAACAGATCATCGACTTTCACGCCCAACTTTTCGGCATAAATTGGATCCAGCGCATGCTCCGCGTCCACGAATGCTGCCGTACCACCCAGTTTTTGACACTGCGCGATCACCTCTAGCGTAAGCGTTGTCTTACCGGATGACTCAGGTCCGTAGATCTCAACGATACGACCGCGTGGCAAACCGCCTACCCCGAGCGCAATATCCAGCGCCAATGAGCCAGTTGGAATGACATCGAAATCCATGGCAGCCGAGGCGTCTCCAAGACGCATCACTGAGCCTTTACCGAACTGCTTTTCTATTTGACCTAAGGCAGCAGCAAGTGCTTTCTTGCGATTGTCGTCCATCGTCGGGATACCTCCAGAGTGAGGAGCTAATTATCGCACACCACCGACAGGGTGATAGCGTCGAATCAAAGCAAAACGACCGATTACGACACGACGACCATCATGAAACGACAGGTCTAAACGCCTGCACTACGGAGTCCCCGAAGCGCGTTTAGGAGTCCGTATGTGCCCCCGCAAGCAGTCCGGTTAAGGCAGCGGCAACGGTTTGGCGCCGGACCGAGTCTCTATTTCCTTTGAACTGAAAGCGCTGCGCCCGCACACGTGCCACGCGACCAGCCCGCTGACACCACGCAACCCACACAGTACCAACCGGATGACGGGGGGTACCACCACCGGGCCCGGCCACACCAGAGATAGCAACTGCCCAATCGGCCTTAGCACGCCGTCGTGCGCCCTGCGCCATTGCAACCACCACCGCCTTACTGACAGCCCCACAGCGCGTAATGGTGCTCGCCGGCACGCCTAAGAAGGTCGTTTTTGCCTCATTGGCATACGTCACAAAGCCAACATCAAACCAAGCCGAGCTACCGGACACATCAGTCAAGACCTTGGCGACAAACCCACCCGTACACGATTCTGCAACCGATACACGCTGACCGCTGGCCAGCAAGCACTTTGCCACAGATAATGCTAATTTATTCAATGACTTATCTGATTTAATGGTCATAGAAAATCCCTCCGTACGGATCGCTTTAGCATCGCTCACGCTCCTCGCCGTGTTTTTAAGGACCGCCAAACCCATCACAACGCGCAACAAAGGGCGCGTCCAAACGCACCGACTGGCAATGCGCCCCTTTAGGAGCCTGCTGGGTCTGGCACATGGGAAAGTCTTGGGCCATGCCATCGCAGACCAAAAAAAACACAGGCCGGCGCGCGTGGCCCACCACCGACAGCTCCCGCAACGCTGCTGCCAGATCACCGTTCTCGCCGACGAGATCTAACTGCCGCACAGGTTTGTGGGCAATCAGCCGTAGCAGTGGCGCGGCATTGGACGCCAGCAATTGTTCAGGGGCCATTGCTCCGACGGTGGCTATCAGCGCGTGATCCTCACTCAGCACCAGCCACGGCTCCGCAGGCGCCTGATAAGCCGATACGGCGTCTCGCGTCGCCAGCGCGGCATTTGAGACGAACAGCGCCACAGCACCAACGAGCGCCACGGTACGCGCCCACGCGGGCAAAAGAACCCGCGCGGCACTCAACAAAAACAGCAGGACCACAAAGGAATACTGCAGAACATTGCGCGCATCAATCAACGTGCCCCACTCATAGCGACTGCGCGATATGATGAGTAACGCCGCACCACACAGCCCATAGCTACCAGTCACCGTCAGCAGCACATGCTCCGCATAGTCAGACCCGCGCGCAGCTCGGCAGCGCCACCATGAGTAGCCCCCTAGCGCGAATAACAGCACCACAATACCGAGCGCAACGAGTGGGTGCTGCACAAAAGGCACTCCCAAATCGGCCAGTTGCGACAACGCATAGTCAGTCACATTGAGCTGCCAAGTGCGTGTTGATGCTGGCATAAGGTAGGGTTGCAGCACAGCGAAGGTCTGTAGGTTATAGAGCCACACTCCACCGACAGGGCCTGCAAGGCCAGTCAGCCACCACGTCACAGCACGCCATCCGAGCCACCGCCGAGCACAGGCATATGCCAAAGTCAGCAGCGACGCTGCAATCACGGCAAGCCCCGCATTTCGTACGGCATAACAAAGACCTGCCAGTAGTCCTGCCCATAGCCAGCGGGACCCACCGACGCTTTGCGAGGCGCTCTGCGGTCTTAGGAGCAAACCTCTGTACAACAAACCAAGGGCTGCGATCGCTAGTGCCAGCATGGTGATATCGGAGTAGGCCAGGTAATGCCACTGGCGCACTCCGGGCGACAACAGCACCCACAAGCCAACCCCTAACAAAACGCTCGCACGCGCGGCAGGACGCCACAGCAGCAAAAAAAGACAGGGAATCAATGCCGCAGATAAGCGGCTAGGCACGAGTGCCGCACTTGCACTGCTACTCGTGAAGGGCATAAAAGCCGCTATCAACAACGCAAAGCCTGGCGGAAACAGTGGCTGCGGTATCGCATCTATTGCGATTGGATCGATATCCCACGGCGTAACACGCATAGAACCGGCCGTTACCAGCGTCTGTGCCATCTCAACATATGACGCGCTGTCTGCGGAATAGGCATACCGGCTACGACTGAGCGCAAGGTCATAACCACCAACAACCATCGCACCAAGGCACAGGGCAAGAGCGACGACGCTGAAGCGGCCATGCATCATGCTGCGGATCATCAAAACGCCAGCAGTGCGCTAACCCAAATGAGACTCAGCGCTAGAAATGCTGCCCAACTCACTCTATCCGTCAGACTGTAGGTGATCGGATCGTGGTGCATCTGGCCTCGGCCCGTCATCAACCAGATCCGACCCAGCCAAAACCATAGAACCGGACAAATAAACCATAGTCGCTCGTGATGCAGGTATCGCAACTGTGCGCTACTTGAATCAACAAAGAGTGCAAGCACCAGCACTGACATGACCGACGTGGCCATGCCAAATATCTGCAAAGTGAGCAAATCACGGCGCGCATAGCCCCGCCCAGGTAGCACCACGTCACTCGGCAAAGTACCTGCCTGCAACTCAGCGCAGCGCTTGACTATCGCAAGACTAAAGAATAGAAAACCGCCAAAACTTAATAGCCACACCGACAACTCAACACCAATCGCCACTGCGCCGGCCCACAGGCGCAGTGCCCATAAGGAGGCCAACGCCATCACATCCAATAAGGCGAGTCGCTTCAATAATCGGGTATAGACGGTCGTCAGGACCGCGTACAGAATGACCACGAGCAGAAAATCCGTGCTAACAAGCCATGCGCCAAAGCCACCTAAGAATGCCAACAGCATGGCCACAAAGAGCGCGATGGGAGCCTTAATTCGCCCACTCGCCAGTGGCCGACTCGCCTTGTCGACGTGCAGTCGATCAAAACTGATATCCGCAATGTCGTTTAAAATATAACTTGCTGATGCAACCAGCGAAAAAGTGAAAAAACTAACGAGCAGCTTATTAAACGCGCGAGGCTCCACCCAGGCATGTGCCATGAGGTATGGCACTGCCAAAAGCGTATTCTTAACCCAATGATGGACGCGCAATAGCCGTAGCCATGCAATGAGCCCAGGTTCTACTGGTGGTCGACTCAACGGCGATTGGTATTCGGACATCGAGATGCATCCTCGTTATTGGCGCTCAACCGATCCATATAAAGGCTGGCCTAGACCTGATCATACCAAGTTCGCCCTCGCTAAACTGCGATCACATCTGCGGAGTATGCGACACTCATGCTTTAAATCACCAAACAGCCGCAAAAGTTGCCGCACATGCCCGCTGCCTACAACGCCATGCCACTAAGCGCACAACCAATACAACATCAATTACGTCGCTGCTTCACAGCGCTTACCCTTATCAGCGGCTTAGTCGCACTCATTTTATGCGCACATCCATATAGTGGACTTGAACAGGATTCGATACTTTACGGTCTGCAGGCGCTTAAACACCTGTACCCCGCAGCACTGGAAAAAGACATTTTTTTCCAGTACGGATCCCAAGATAACTACACGCTATTCTCGCCCTTTTACGCCTTTCTCATCAATCACATCGGACTTGAGAACGCAGCCCACCTCATTGCGCGTATCTCTTTGATCGCGCTCATCGCAAGCACCACGCTGCTTGCCAGGCAATTAATGGGAAAACCCTTAAGCTGGCTCAGCGTGATGCTCTTTATTGCCATACCCGGCACCTATGGGGCGCGCAACGTGCTGCGTTACGCCGAGAACTTTGCGACACCACGCACGATCACTGAAGCATTCGTGATGTGCTCGCTGGCCCTGCTACTCTTGAACCGACGGCGACTTGCACTACTCGCTACAGCAGTAGGATTCGTATTACATCCTTTGATGGCGGTACCCGCGGTTTACGCAAATGCACTCTATGGTGCGAACCGAAAGCGCCACATGCACTTAGCGATACTTGCGATTGCTGCCTCGGCACTACTGTTTGCCGTTGCGATCTGGGCGCCTATAAACAGCATCACCTTAATGGACAGCACCTGGTATGAATCACTACGTAGCGCTGTCCCGTATTTGCTCGTCGAACAATGGTCGCTTGCCGATTGGCAACCGACCGCTGTCGCATTAGCGACTCTCTTACTGGCACTACAAGCGATCAAGACGAGCCCCCTCAGCGAGATAGTAAGGATTGGCACTATCATTGGTATTGCCGGCATCACGCTTGCGCTAACTGCAAGTAAACTACCCATCGCCTTATTAATTCAAGGCCAACCATGGCGGTGGCTATGGCTGACTAAAGCACTGGCTGCGCTTGCCCTAACCCCATTAGTTATCGCATGCTGGGAGCGCCAAGATCTGGCGCGCACCAGTAGCATCCTCCTGATTATTGCTTGGCTCGCACGTAATGAGGCTATCGGAGTTGTCGCAGCACTCGCCGCTGTACTGACCGGCGTAGTTGCTACGATGCGCAAAACGGACACTACAATCCAAACACCTGCCTTGCAGCGGGTTTTAATTTGGCTAGGCTATAGCCTCAGCGTCATCCTTCTACTCGGCCTTTGGCGCTTGCACGGCGCGCGCCTTGAAGCGCTGATGGCGTGCGCTATCGTAGGAGTCTGGTTACTGACCTTCAAGGTGCGTCATATCAGTGGGCCTTTAGTCGGCATGCTTGTGGCGATGGCTCTGTGCACGGCGCAGCTTTCGGCCACCGTGAGCGACGCGGCACGACTGAACCATCCGATCTATAACCCACAGACCATCGATTCATTTGCGGCATGGCGTAACCGAATCCCAGAAGATGCAACCGTATTTTTCCCAGAGCAACCTGAAGTTGTGTGGCTGGCTTTGCACAGGCGCAGCTATACGCCTTATGCTGCTTTAGTTTTCTCACGCGCAGCAGCGATTGAAGATGCTCAGCGCTTGCGGCTCATCGACAGCCTGCAACTCGGGTACCCCAGTTTTGGCGCAAATGAGTTTTATAAAGTCAATCCAAGTCCGCTCGATATCACCACTGCCAGACTTGCCTGTGGCTTCCCAGAGGTAGCTTTTATTGTGACAAGCCGGCAGCTTCCTGCCATGGGCCTTGCCAGCACGGCACCTGCGCCCTTATCACCGCTCTATCTTTATGCATGCAAAGACCTAGTCGTAACGACGTCTCCATGAAACTGCTGCGCGAGCCGCTTGCCGCACTCATCACCGCCATCTGCGCACTGGCGCTGGATGCTGGCACGCTGCATGCGTTAGTGTCAGTGGTGCAGCTAAACTACTTGCTGTCGGCAACGGTAGCATTCTTGCTAGGCACGCTGGTATCGTGGGCCTTATCTGTGCGGTGGGTGTTCAAATACCGCCGCATGTCATCCCCCACCTTGGAGCTAGGCGTATACACAAGCCTCGGCATACTAGGTCTTGCCCTGAATATTTTTGTGATCTTTATGGCGGTACATTTTTTCCATATGCACTATTTAGTCGGCAAAGGATTTGCTGCCATGCTGACCTTTAGCTGCAATTATTTGCTACGCAAGTGGGCTTTGTTCTCGCCGCTCGCCGCACCAGTGCACGAGTCGACACCATGAGCAAGATAGCCATTATTGCTGGAGCCGGTCCCGCAGGGCTCACTGCGGCACTCGAACTGCAACGCCGAACGCAGGTCAAGCCGATCGTGTTCGAAGCCAGTCATCAGCCAGGCGGCATTTCGCGAACCATCCTATACCGTGGTAATCGCATGGATATTGGTGGTCATCGGTTCTTCTCCAAGTCCGATTGGGTCATGCGCTGGTGGCAAGACATCCTTCCAATTGCCACGGAACAAGCAACGACAGCACCTGACATTACTGTGACTTACCAAAATTCAAGTCGCGTGCTAACGCCGGTGGCCACCAGCCCTCTTAGCGCCGAGAAGATCATGTTGGTGCGACAACGGCTATCGCGCATTTACTACCGGCGACGTTTTTTTGACTACCCGCTTAAGCTAAACTTAACTACGATTCGCCGACTCGGAATCGGCGAGACTGTGCTGATCGGCATGAGCTATTGCGCGAGTGTCTGGCGCAAAACCTCCCCCGAGCGGTCATTGCAAGATTTTTTAATCAACCGCTTTGGGAAACGCCTTTATAAGACGTTCTTTCAGTCATACACCGAAAAAGTGTGGGGCGTCCCCTGTGACAGGATTTCAGCAGATTGGGGTGCGCAACGCATCAAAGGCCTGTCTATCACCCGCGCGCTCGCACACGCACTGCGCGCACTGATCTCACGTAAGGCGGATATTCACCAAAGCGCCACTGAAACAAGCCTGATTGAGCAGTTTCTTTATCCAAAATATGGCCCTGGCCAGATGTGGGAAGAGGTCGCACGGCGTGTTACTGCTGGCGGCGGCGAGGTGCAGTATGGACAGCGCATCTGCGGTCTACATTGCGACACACAGACCGTCACGCACGTCGACGTCCAAGATCTCAAGTCCGGCGAGATCCGCACGGTGGCCTGCGACTACTTCATCTCAACCATGCCGTTAACCGAGCTCGTTACACAGCTTGGCTGCACGCAGCCGCTTGTCTGTGATGTAGCGAGCAACCTACCGTATCGGGATTTCATCACAGTGGGGTTACTAGTACGGCGGATGGCTGGTGGGGGCAGTCACGAGCGTATGCCGCCGGATAATTGGATTTATGTACAAGAACCGGACGTTTCCCTTGGACGCGTCCAGATTTTTAACAACTGGAGTCCGCACCTCGTTAATGACCCGAATACCGTGTGGCTAGGACTTGAGTATTTTTGCCAAGAGGGCGATCACCTCTGGTCGATGACTGATACGGCATTTTTAGATTTTGCAGCCACGGAGCTCGCCAAAATTGGTCTGATTGACCGGGCGGATGTGCTGGATGGCACAGTAGTGCGGGTACCCAAGGCCTACCCTGCCTACTTTGGCGCCTATGAACGCATCGGGGCTGTCAGAGACTGGCTCGATGGCTTTGGCAATCTGTTCCCGGTCGGTCGCAACGGTATGCATCGGTACAACAATCAAGACCACTCAATGCTAGCCGCTCGTGCGGCGGTGGACTGCATCGCTACTCAGTCAACGGATAAATCCAGCCTGTGGGCCGTGAATGCCGAAGAGGACTACCACGAAGAGCGCGGGGCAACCGAGTAAGCATTTTTGTGCCTCTGCACAGGCCTCACTCATGGATAATGGCGCCATGACTGAGTCCACCCACACCCCAATGATGCAGCAATATTTAGCTCTGAAAGCCGAATGCCCGGACCTGCTGCTTTTTTATAGGATGGGTGATTTTTACGAACTCTTCTACGAGGACGCGGTACGCGCTGCACGGCTGATCGACATTGCGCTGACGCAGCGTGGGCAATCAGCGGGCCAACCCATTCCGATGGCAGGGGTACCCGTTGCAACACTCGATGCCTATCTTGCAAAACTACTCAAGTGCGGTGAATCAGTCGCCATCTGTGAGCAAGTCGGCGAACCGACTAAGGGCAAGGGCCCCGTCGAGCGCCGCATCGTCAGAATCGTCACGCCAGGGACACTGACAGATGACGGCCTCCTAGAAGATCGTCGTGAAACACTGGTTGCTGCCGTCAGCACGCAAGCCACGGCGTGCATCGGTCTTGCTTGGCTTGAGCTCTCAAGTGGCCGCTTCACAGTCACTGAACTTCCATCACTAGCCGGCTTAGACGCTGAACTCGTGCGCTTGCAGCCAGCAGAACTGCTCGTTGCAGACGGGACAGATCCATTGCAATGGCCACACGCGCGACGCAGAGCGCCTTGGCATTTTGAACTCGGCGCAGCACGCCGCGTGCTATGTCAGCAGTTTCAGGTTCATGATCTTGCGGGATTCGGCTGCGAACAAAAATCCGCAGCAATTGCCGCTGCAGGCGCGCTCCTACAATACGTACAAGAGACACAGCGTCAGGCACTACCGCATCTGAACGGGCTGGTCACCGAAGAGCGTGACGCGGCCGTCATCATGGACGCCGCCACACGGCGCAATCTTGAACTGGAAGTCAGTCTGTCACAGTCCCCTGAGCACACGCTTGCCGGCGTCCTCGATCGAACAGCCACTGCCATGGGAGCGCGCGAGCTACGCCGATGGCTTGGGCGGCCACTGCGAGACAACCATGCACTAGAGTGCCGCTATCAGGCCGTGCAGAGCCTGATCGACGCAGAACACTACAGTCCACTGCATACGCACTTAACAAACGTTGGTGATATCGAACGTATTCTTGCCCGCATCGCATTGCGATCAGCCAGACCACGGGATCTTACCCAACTGCGGGCGGGACTAAAAAAAATACCCCTGATACAGGCTCTCGTAAAAAAACATGCAACGCCGTTATTGGAACAGCAATGCCAATTTTTAGGCGGGCATCCGGAGCTCAGTGAGCTACTTGATCGCGCGCTCGTTGAGTCTCCGCCACACCTAATTCGTGATGGTGGCGTGATTGCACTAGGTTTCGATGCGGAGCTAGACGAACTGCGGCGTATTGCGCTCGACACCGATAGCTTCCTACTCGAACTCGAGGCAAATGAACGACAGCGAACCGGCCTTACAAGCCTCAAACTCGCTTATAACCGAGTGTCTGGTTTTTTCATTGAGCTGAATCGACGCGATGCGGAGAATGCCCCTGCCAACTACATGCGCCGGCAGACAGTGAAGAATGCGGAACGCTTTCTAACACCCGAACTGAAAGAATTCGAAGCCAAAGTACTCGGTGCACGGGAAAGCTCGCTTTTGCGGGAACGCACATTGTATGAACAGTTAGTAGAAACACTCGCTAGGGCGCTACCTGAGCTGCAACAAACAGCGCGCGCGCTGACGGCGCTTGATGTGCTTTCAAACTTAAGCGAGCGTGCCGTTGAGATGCGACTGGTGATGCCAGAGCTTACCGACGCGTCGGGTCTTAACATCACACAAGGCCGGCATCTAGTTGTCGAAAGCGTCTTAAATGGCCCATTCGTGCCCAATGACTTACATTTGGATGCCACACGTCGCATGCTGGTCATTACTGGCCCTAATATGGGCGGTAAATCCACCTACATGCGCCAGACAGCGCTAATCGTCATCCTCGCCCGCATGGGCAGCTTCGTGCCAGCACAACGCGCCGTACTTGGGCCCACTGATCGTATTTTTACACGCATCGGTGCCGCCGATGATCTAGCAGGTGGTCGGTCCACATTTATGGTGGAAATGACCGAAACCGCAAATATTCTCAATAATGCCAGCGATTCAAGCCTAGTGCTGATGGACGAGATCGGCCGTGGAACGAGCACCTTTGACGGACTATCACTCGCTTGGGCGGCTGCTGATCATATGGCGCAGCACGTTCGTGCTTTTACACTGTTTGCAACGCATTACTTTGAGCTCATTAGTCTTGCTGAACAATCTGCTAGCGTGGGTAACGTACACCTTGATGCCACAGAACATGGTGAGCAGTTAGTTTTTTTACATGCGGTTAAGCAAGGCCCCGCCAATCAAAGCTACGGCATCCAGGTAGCGCGCCTTGCTGGCGTACCGCGCACAGTCATCGCTGCAGCGAAGAACTATCTAAAAACACTCGAACGGCGAACAAATCGCGCTGCAATACCGAGCCCACAAGTCGATCTTAACTTTGCCATAGCGCCCTCGTTAGCCTCCACAACGGAGCCAACAGCCGCACATGACACGAGTACCCTGGCATTGATTCGTGCGCTCGAAGACGTAAACCCTGATGTCTTATCACCTCGACAAGCGCTCGAGACGCTATATCGCCTAAAGTCACTCGTCAAAAAACCCTGAGCGCAAAAACACGCTCGTCAGTTCAGCTACCTGCGCTGATAACAACATGCCCATATGACTTAAGCCAAGGACGCGATGCGCCTTTGCTCCCGGCAGTAGGGTTTCTCGAACCAGGACAGCGCCATCATTGGGCTCGGCTGGAAATAAAAACGGGACACCGGCAAGCCCCGCACTACCTGCAATCACGCCGATATCCACAGGGTGGCCAGCGCTTGGCCTAGCCACATAAAAGCTCGCACCCTCGGTAAATAATCCTGATAGCGACTGAGCGCCGGGCAATTGCGCGAAGGTCTCTGCTGCTAAACAGCCATTAACCGGTGCGCCCAGCAAGACCACTCGCCCGATGGGCAATGCCGGATTGCGTTCAAGTAACCGCAATATCAACAAGCCACCGAGGCTATGGCCGATTAGATGCACACCACGCCTTGAGGCCATGATCGCTGCCTCTAACGTATCGAGTACGTCTGCACGTGCGGCGTGTATAGATTGATAGCGAAAGACTCGTGCGGCATAGCCCTGCGCACTTAAGCGCGACCGCAATATAGATGTCTCAGCACCGGTCATCCACAAGCCGTGGACGACTAGAACGTCGCTTACTTCGCTCAACCGCTACCGACGGTCACACTCGGCCGGAGCCGAATATGCAAGTCTTTCAATTGCTGCTCGGTAACAGCAGTTGGCGCCTCAGTGAGTGGGCAAAAGGCGGTCTGTGTTTTCGGGAATGCAATGACTTCTCGAATACTGTCCGCACCTGTCATCAACATCACCAATCGGTCCAGACCAAAGGCAATACCACCGTGAGGTGGCGCGCCATACTTCAGTGCATCGAGCAGAAACCCGAACTTTGCTCGCGCCTCGGTCACCTCGATGCCAAGAAGCTCGAACACAGCCGACTGCAACTCTTCCCGGTAAATACGCACCGAGCCGCCACCGATTTCCGAACCATTCAGCACGCAGTCATATGCCTTGGCGATAGCCGTGCCAGGGCTACTAGCCAGCGCGACAGGATCTTCATTGACTGGTGAAGTGAAAGGATGGTGCATCGCGACCCAGCGTTTTGCATCATCGTCGCGCTCGAACATCGGGAAATCAACCACCCATAGCGGCTGCCAACCTGGGGTGACGAGTCCTCGGTCCTGGCCTACTTTAAGGCGTAGTGCGCCGAGACTATCGTTAACAACCCGAGCACTGTCGGCACCAAAGAAAATCAAATCCCCAGTCTGTGCTGCTGTGCGCGACAAGATTCCGTCAATAGCGGTGTCCGATAAGAATTTTAGAATTGGCGATTGCAGTCCCGCACGCCCAGTCGTCGCGTCATTGACCTTCACATACGCAAGACCCTTCGCGCCATAACGGCCCACATAGGCGGTGTACTCATCGATCTGGCTACGGGTCAGGTCATTACCCTTAGGTACTCGCAGTGCCGCAACGCGCCCTTCAGCCGAGCGCGCAGGGCCGGCAAACACCTTGAACTCGGTATCAGCGACAAGATCAGCAACGTCGACCAATTCTAGCGCTATACGCAAGTCAGGCTTATCAGACGCATAACGCCGCATTGCTTCGGCATAGCTCATTTGCGGGAAGGGGTTCGGCAAATCCACGCCAAGCACATCATGGAACAGTGTGCGTATCAGACCCTCCATCAGCGTCATGATATCGGTCTGCGACAGGAATGATGTCTCAATATCTACCTGCGTAAAGTCAGGCTGACGATCAGCACGCAAGTCTTCGTCACGGAAACACCGCACAATCTGATAGTAGCGATCAAAGCCACTAACCATCAGCAACTGCTTAAATATCTGTGGCGATTGTGGCAACGCAAAAAACTCGCCTGGATGCGTCCGTGATGGCACCAGATAATCACGGGCACCTTCGGGCGTCGCTTTCGTGAGCATTGGCGTTTCAATATCTACAAATCGTCGATCATCTAAGTACCGACGGATAGAGCGCGTGACCTCATGCCGCAGTAGCAACCGTCGTTGCATGACATCACGACGCAAATCGAGGTAGCGATATTTGAGTCGCAAATCCTCACGTACTTCCTCATCCAGTTGGAATGGCAGTGGCTCGGCACGATTCAGCACAGTCACAGCTGTTGCCAGCAACTCCACTTGCCCAGATGCCAGACCGCTATTTGCAGTCCCCTCTGGTCGGCGGCGGATCTGACCGGTCACCGTGAGCACATACTCACTGCGCACCCGCTCAGCTTCCGCGAAAATGGAAGGCGCATCTGGATCGAACACAATTTGGACTAGGCCGTCGCGGTCCCGTAGGTCCACAAAGATCACGCCGCCATGATCCCGGCGCCGGTGCACCCAGCCGGCGACCGTGACCGATTGGCCTATCTGGGATTCGTTGACCTGACCGCAATAATGAGACCGCATGCTACTTCCAATGTTCGGGACGCGCGAAGGCCGCGATGTTACGGGCCGGTACACTGCCCTTGCAAGGCGGATCGCTCACCAGAGCGGGCGTCAGGGGCGCACTTAGCGCCGGCTTGCCTTGGAGGGGCGCGGTTTGGCTCGCCCACCCGTCGCCTTTACCGGACTTTTACTCGACCCTTTGGAGCGACCCGATTGGGACTTCGATGCGCTGCCAGACGCCACTGGCTTGGCCTCAACCTTGGCCGGTTCCGCTTTGGGGGCTTCGCTTTTACCCGCTTCGGCTTTCGTGGCCGCCGGCTTCGCGGCACTAGCAGGTGGGGCACTATCAGCCTTATCGTCGCCAGCCAGGTTGCGCTTAGACTCCGAGTCCGACTTAAAGTCAGTTTCGTACCAACCGCCACCTTTCAAGCGAAATACGGGCGCCGATATCAGCCTGATCAGCTGCGACTTCGCGCACGCTGGGCATTTGCGCAGCGGCGCATCACTCATTTTCTGCAATGCCTCATGGGTTGTGCCACAAGCTTTGCATTGATATTCGTAAAACGGCATCCCAACTCCAACAACACGTTAACCAAACCGTGGGCACGCATTCACGCGCTGCGCTTCCAGCGCCCCTACACGCAACTTAAGACCTGATCATAGCAGTGTGGTCACGCTATGCGGCAGAGGGTCGGGTTTTTTCAAAAACAAGCCCCCCAGTGGTCGCGCCCACAGTAATGACATCGCCGGGAACAAATGCCCCACTCAGCAAGCGCTGAGCGAGCGGATTCTCGAGCTGACTTTGGATCGCGCGCTTCAAAGGACGGGCCCCATACACTGGATCAAACCCAGCCTCACCAAGCCGGTCTCGGGCTGAATCATCGAGGCGTAGGCCCAGATCGCGCTCCGCTAGACGCTTGGCAAGCCCCATGATCTGAATATCCACGATCCGCCGAATCTCCGCGCGTCCCAGCGGATGGAACACCACAATCTCATCAATGCGATTAATGAACTCCGGCCGAAAGTGGCCGGCCACCACTTCGAGCACTTCTTTCTTCATGCGCTCATAGTTTCGCTCACCACTCATTTCTTGGATCGCTTGGGAACCTAAGTTCGACGTCATAATGATCACTGTATTGCGAAAGTCCACTGTCCGCCCTTGCCCGTCCGTCAGGCGACCATCGTCCAGAACTTGCAGCAATACGTTAAAGACATCGGGATGGGCTTTCTCAACCTCATCCAACAAAACCACTGAGTAAGGTCGCCGACGAACAGCTTCCGTCAGGTAGCCACCCTCCTCATAACCGACATACCCAGGGGGCGCGCCAATCATGCGTGACACTGAGTGCTTCTCCATAAACTCGCTCATATCAATACGCACAATTGCATCTTCCGTATCAAACAAAAAGTCTGCAAGCGCCTTGGATAACTCGGTCTTACCAACGCCGGTAGGTCCTAGAAACAGGAAAGAGCCGTTCGGCCGATCAGGATCAGACAGACCAGCGCGCGAGCGCCTGATCGCGTCAGCCACTGCCTTCACTGCCTCAGTCTGACCGACAACGCGCGTGCCGATCATCGCCTCCATTTTTAGCAGTTTATCTTTCTCACCTTCGAGCATCTTAGCGACCGGTATGCCAGTCCACTTCGATACCACCTCGGCAATTTCCTCATCAGTGACTTTGTTACGCACGAGCGTTGCAAGGCTCGTGTCAGCAATCAACGCTGCTTGCAATCGCTGCTCGAGCTCCGGAATACGGCCGTACTGCAACTCCGACATGCGCCCAAGGTCAGACGCCCGTCGCGCCGCCTCAAAATCTAAGCGAGCCCGTTCAAGTTGCTCTTTGATTTGTGCCTCACCTTGCGAGGCTGCCTTTTCACGCTTCCAAATCTCGTCAAAATCTGCGTACTCTTTCTCCAAACCTTTGAGAGTCTCCTCGATCTGCTCACGCCGCTTTGCTGACGCTGCGTCCTTTTCTTTACGCAGCGCTTCACGCTCCATTTTTAATTGGATGATACGTCGATCAAGCCGATCCATCGCCTCCGGTTTTGAATCCATTTCCATTCGAATACGCGACGCAGCCTCATCGATCAAATCAATTGCTTTATCGGGTAGTTGCCGGTCGGCGATATAGCGATGCGATAAGGTTGCAGCAGCCACAATCGCAGGATCAGTGATTTGCACCTTGTGGTGGACCGCGTAGCGCTCTTTCAGGCCACGTAGAATGGCGATAGTGTCTTCAACCGACGGCTCTGCCACAAGAACTTTCTGAAAGCGTCGCTCCAGCGCTGCGTCTTTTTCAATGTACTTACGATATTCATCCAGCGTAGTGGCGCCCACGCAATGCAGCTCGCCGCGCGCGAGCGCGGGCTTGAGCATGTTTCCTGCATCCATCGCGCCTTCGGCTTTACCCGCACCCACCATGGTGTGCAACTCATCCACGAAGAGTATGACTTGGCCTTCGTGCTTCGACAGCTCTTTAAGGACGGCCTTCAAGCGCTCTTCGAACTCGCCACGAAATTTTGCGCCCGCAATCAGAGCGCCCATGTCTAACCCTAGAATCTTTTTGTTTTTTAGCCCTTCTGGGACCTCGCCATTCACGATACGCTGCGCCAGACCCTCGACGATCGCGGTCTTGCCAACGCCGGGCTCACCGATAAGCACAGGATTATTCTTAGTGCGCCGTTGCAACACCTGAATAGTACGGCGAATCTCCTCATCGCGGCCAATCACAGGATCAAGCTTGCCGCTGCTTGCGCGCTCGGTGAGATCAATGGTGTATTTTGCTAATGCACCACGCGCCTCTTCAGCGCCCGCATCTTGAATCGTGTCACCACCGCGCACATCGCTGATGGCCTTTTCAATCGAGGCGCGAGAGCCTCCAACCGCACGCAGTAACTTGCCAATTTCACCCTTATCATCGACAGCCGCGAGAATAAACAGCTCTGATGCGATGTATTGATCAGCGCGCTTCTGCGCCAGCTTATCAGTGACATTGAGTAAACGCGTTAAGTCATTCGACAGATGCACCTCGCCCGCGGCTCCTTCCACTCGTGCCAGGCGATCAAGCATCTCAGTGAGTCCAGACCGAAGTGAGTTGAGATTTACGCCCGCTTTATCTAGCAGCGGGCGCGCCGTGCCTCCCTGCTGGTCAAGCAGCGCCAACATCAGGTGAGCAGGCTCTATGAACTGGTGATCACGACCGATCGCCACAGACTGAGCATCAGCCAATGCCTGTTGAAATAATGAAGTCAGCTTATCTTGGCGCATGGTGCCCGCCTTCCCTGTCATTTGTTGTTAGGGCAAGGATGGGGGAGAAAAAGACAAATTCAAGCCCGCAGCGGGATCGTTGGTCGCATCAGTGGTCGAGCAGTTCGCTGCAGCGATAAAGACTTAGGTCGTTGAAAGGTCGCGGGGCGTGACTTTGCATGTGTGGTACCCGAAGCGCATGCCCTGATACGACGAAGTCAATCTCGGGAACACCGCAGATGCGCTTCAGCATACTCAGCGACAACGACGGCTCGCGGGCTGTTAAATCGGTGGAATACCGCGACTCATCTGCGTAAAAACCGAGACTTTCCAGACGCCCAAGCGTTGCCATCGCCGCTGCACGTGAAAAAACAACTGGGGTGTATGGCTGATACGATCTGCGCTGTAGTGTCAGCCAAACCATTTCAGGACGAGCGATGAATAGCACTGTCTGCCCCTCGCCAATCTGCTCACGCCACGGTGAAAATGCCGACCAAAGCGCTGTGTCGTAGATTGGATATGAATCAAGGGCACGCTTACCACCGGAATACGTGGAGGCACTCTCAAACACCAGCAACACAAACGCCACAAGCACGAGCACGATACGAGCCGCTCGCCAAGGGGCCCTAAATAAAAGCCACCACAGAGGGACCATTGCCGCAGCAATGATTAACTGCACGGTCATCGTTCCCATCAGCTTTAAAATTGCGAAGGAAAAAGGCACTACCGGCAACCAAGCGATCCATCCGGCATAACGCGCAAGTCCGCGGCCACGATCGTGCAGTAGGATCGCCAATAGCGCCAGCAGCGCCGCCGGAATGGCAACAGGCTCAAAAGAACCTATCCAAGCAAGAGTCAATAACACAGCAGCGCCGATACCAGCCACGCCTCGGGCACACAGTGCACGACCGAGGACGGGCAACAATAGAACTGCAAGAGCCTTGCCGATCCATAACCAGCGCCAGGGCTGACCGGCGATCAACGCAGCGACAGGAACGACGAAGCTTGCGAAAACCGTCAGCATTACGCCGGCTAAACTCACGATCAGCACGTTCAGCGTGAGTCGCCATACGGCATCACGCGGCAGAATCAACGCTGCCAGCGCCAAAGTGATCAACGCAACCCCATTGGGCTGCCAGTCGACGATTGTCCACTCATCAGCGATGAGATAGTGCAGCAACTGCAACGCACGATGCCATTCTGGGTCCACTAACTGAATCAAACCCATCGGCTTATACGATGCGATAAGCGCCATGCTGATGGTGGCCACACATGCCAGCGCCACGAGAACTACGCCACTACGAGCTCTCACAACCATCAAAACATTTGCCAGGATACCGGGCATTGCCATCAATGGATGCAACAACATCGCGACGAGCGCGCTAATGCCAGCACTGTAAGTTCGCCCTGGAAGTAGGAGCGCAAACGACAATAGCACTAGCGCCTCTGTCAGCGGGCGTGGTGTGGCGAAGTCCTCGCCATAACTGAACACCAGCCTCGCGCCATAAAATCCAGGAATCATGATAAAAATCGCGATTGCTAGCCACGAGAGATCTCGGTCCATTAAACGACGCGCAAGGACGCCCGCAGCAATAAATACGCTGATACTACCGACACGCGCGACCACGTGTGCCGCGCGCTCGATGCCAATCCATCGCACAAGTTCGGCGTAGGGGAGCGAAAAAATCGTGTACGAATCCTGCGAAACGATGCGTACAAAAAAATCACCACTATAGATTTTCGGGAAGATATGCTGCAAAGCATAAAAGGCGTAATAAACACCATCATGGTGTATGCCTAAGTATGGGTGAGCAAGCAGATATAACGCCGGTAACGCAAACAGCAGCACGAGACCGATCATCACAGACCGCTCATTCACGGACGCACGATTCCATAGCAGATCAAACGTCATGAGCCATCCAGAAAAAACCAACCCTGCGCATGGCATTCATCCAAGGCACGAACACGCACTAAAGAAGACGGCTTACTCGACAGCCTTTAATGACCTTAACTGTGCGGCTCAACCCACGCGAGGGTTGCCATTCGACCAGTCACCGCGTGACGCCGAAACGAATAAAATCGCGCGGTATCAATAAAGGTACAGGCTTCTATACTGCTCACAGATGTAACCCCGTGCAATAGGAGCCGGCGTTTGGCAAGAGAATATAAATTCGCCTGCCAACGGCCACGTGCGTTTTCAGTGAATGCAGCTGCACTATCCGCATCGTGACTCACGAAAGCCTCACGCACTTCACCACCAACCTCAAATGCAGTCGCACCGATCGCAGGCCCCAGCCATGCCACCAGTTCACTTGGCGGGATACCCAATGTTTTTATGGTGGTTTCTATAACGCCTGCCGCAAGCCCGCGCCAGCCAGCATGGGCAACGCCTAGGCGCGCCCCATCGCGGCTGGCAAGCACCACCGGCAAACAGTCGGCTGTAAGGATGGCAAGCACACGACCAGGCTCGAAGGCGACCGCCGCGTCTGCTTCAGGAAAACCGTGGCTACCGTCATGAACCACTACCCTCGTGCCATGCACCTGGCGTAGCCACAAAGGCTCCGAGGGCAGCTGTAAAGCTGCTACAAGGCGTGCGCGATTGCTGGCGACACTTGCTGGGTCATCAGCCACATGATCACCAAGATTGAGACTGGCATAGGCTCCTGTACTGACGCCTCCAAGGCGCGTCGTGGTGCCTGCTCGTACAGATCGCGGCGCATGCCAGTTTGCCTCCAACCAGCCAGGCTCAACCATGGATCATCACTGAACACATTTTAAAAGCGTGGACTCGCCGTCGCTTTCGATGCCACTACATCAGCGCGCAATGCTGCGAGTAGGCCAGCAAAATCAGCCGGCAGTGGCGCTTCAAACTCGACGGGCTGATGGCTAACGGGATGCTCAAAGCCTAACTTTGCAGCATGCAAAGCCTGTCGACGAAACTCTCGTAAAACCAAGTCCACCCCAGGCGTCGCACCTTTGGGTATGACCAGACGACGGCCATAGAGCGGATCTCCAACTAACGGGAAACCAGCATGCTCAAGGTGCACCCGAATCTGGTGTGTGCGACCGGTTTCAAGCTCCACACGAACATGCGTATGGATCCGGAAACGCTCAATGACACGGTAGTGAGTGATGGCCTCGCGACCATGACCACGGACGGCCATACGTAAACGATCGATCGGATGCCTATCAATAGGCGCATTCACAGTGCCGCCAGCCGTCATGACCCCGATCGCAACTGCCTCGTAGACTCGCTTAACATCATGACTCGCCAGCGCCCGCGTCAGCGCGGTGTGAGCTTCTAAGGTTCGCGCCACGACCAAAAGCCCGCTCGTCTCACGGTCCAGTCGGTGAACGATGCCCGCGCGGGGCAGTTGGCTCAATGCCGGGTCCTTGTGTAGCAAAGCGTTTTGCAAGGTCGCCCGCGGATTACCGGCACCCGGGTGAACCACAAGACCTGCTGGTTTATTAATGATAAAAAATGCCGGATCCTCATGGATCACGCTGAGCGCAATGGCCTCAGGCTCCACGGGCACGGCGGCTTGAATGTTAGGCGTCACTTGCACGAGTTCGCCGCCACTTACTAGGTCTTTGGGACGCAGCACTCGGCCATCGACGAGCACAAGCCCGGCGTCGATCCAAGATTTCAGGCGGGTACGCGAAAAATCAGGAAACAGCGCGGCCAACGCCTGATCTAGGCGCTGGCCCCGAAATTCATCACTGATTCTCGCTTCTAGGGGTCCAAGCATGCTGACAACATACGCTATACTACGTCACCTTGCATTCTCTGGTATTCCATAGTGACCGCTATAAAGCTCCCCACCCGCCTTTGCTCTGTCGCCAGCCATCTTAAATGGATTGGTCGTAGCGGGAGCATTTTGCTCATCGCGTCGTGCTTAGCGCTTGGGGGCTGTAAGGCTCTACGTCACCACGACGACAAGGTCGCAAGCCCAGAGTCGCTATATGACAAAGCAAATAAAGAACTCAAGGACGGCTCATACGGTCAGGCTATAAAAAGCCTCGAGGCACTGACCGCACGATTTCCGTTTAGTGACCCTGCACGTCAATCACGCATTGACCTGATATACGCCTACTACAAGATGCATGAGAAAGAGTCAGCCGTGGATGCCGCAGACTCGTTCATTCGCGAAAATCCGACGCATCCACGCATTGATTATGCATATTACATCAAAGGGTTAGTCTACTTTGAGCGACAGCCGAACTTTATGGAAAAGTTCTTCAATGGCGACATTTCAAAGCGACCGCCACAAGACTTACGCAAGTCCTTTGAGGCATTTTCACGCGTCGTCACACAATACCCACAAAGCGCCTATGCCGCCGATGCGCATCAGCGCATGGTCTACGTGCGTAATCGCCTAGGCGATTACGAAATACACGTGGCTAATTATTATATGGAGCGCGGTGCGTACGTCGCAGCGGTTGATCGTGCACGCTATGTGCTTGAGAATTATGATGGCTCACCCGCCACGCGCGACGCGCTAGAGATCATGGCGCAGGCATACACCAAGCTTGAACTGCCGGAACTTGCGGCTGACACTCAAAAAATACTGACCACAAACTATCCAGATCCGCGGACACGTAAGACCAAGAAACACTGGTGGCATGTATTCTGAGGCCTGTGGATGGCCCGGGTGCCGCCGTGACGGCACCAAGCTAGGCGCACATCAGCTGAGCTTATAACCCGATGTAATCGGATAACGCCAATCACGGCCGAATGCGCGACTGCTAATGCGTACGCCCGGCGGCGCTTGGCGGCGCTTGTATTCGTTACGCTTCACCATTGCTAAAATACGCGTCACGACCGCTCGCTCAAAGCCGCGCGCAACGATCTCATCCACTGACAAATCGTCCTCGATAAAGGCCTCGAGTATAGGATCCATTACCTCGTAGGGGGGCAACGAATCGGTGTCTTTTTGATCAGGCCGCAACTCGGCGCTTGGCGGCCTTGCGATAACCCGCTCAGGGATGACGGGCGATAGCGCATTTCGATGCAGCGCCAAACGGTATACCAGCAATTTACTGCAATCCTTGATTGGCGCAAAACCACCAGCCATATCACCGTATAACGTCGCGTAACCCACGCTCATTTCGCTCTTATTGCCGGTTGTGAGCACCATGGACCCAGTCTTGTTAGAAATGGCCATGAGCAATAAACCGCGGCAACGCGCCTGGATGTTTTCCTCGGTGGTGTCTTGGCCAGCACCCTCAAACATCGCAGCTAACGAGTCCAAAGTGGCGCCATACATCGCCTCGATGCCGATTGAGCTATGCCGCACACCCAATGCACGCGCCTGCTGAGCCGCATCATCAATGCTCATCTGTGACGTATGCCTAGATGGCATCATGACTGCGTGCACGTGCTCAGCACCTAAAGCATCTACTGCAATCGCAAGGGTGAGCGCGGAATCGATGCCACCTGACAGCCCCAAAACCACCCCCGGAAAGCGATTCTTGCCGACGTAGTCACGTACGCCCAACACGAGCGCTTCATAAACGCTCGCATCAACATCTAGCTCAGGAGCGACGACCCCCGGGACTGGCTCCCAGCGCTGAGATGTCTTGCAGAACTCGACCAGTGCACTCGCCTCCTGCCATGCAGGTAAGCGGTGAGTCACAGTACCGTCACTCCCCAAAACAAAACTATTTCCATCAAAGACGAGCTCGTCCTGGCCACCAACAAGATTTAAGTACACGAGTGGACAACCGACCTCTTGTACGCGCTGACGAGCCACTCGCTCGCGTTCGCGTAGCTTACCGACCTCAAATGGAGACGCATTCAGCACGAGCAACACTTCCGCTCCAGCAGCGACTGCACGCGCGGCGGATTGTGGCTCCCACATGTCTTCGCAGACCAGTACTCCAAAACGCACACCATTGCGCGACACCACCGTAGGCTCAGCGCCTGCAGCGAAATAGCGCTTTTCATCGAAGACGCGGTAATTGGGTAAGGTGGCCTTTTGGTAATTAGCCAAACAGTGCCCGCCGCTGACCCAGACGGCCGAATTAAATATGGCGTCGTCACGGTACTCGGGATACCCAAAAACCATATCGACTGGCAATGCCGCGTCACAAATACGCCGCACCGCTGCCTGCATCTGGTGCCGAAACCCAGAATGAAACAGCAAGTCCTCTGGTGGATAGCCGGCAAGCGCGAGCTCTGGCAACAACACAATATGGGCGCCTAGCGAGTGCCCGAGCTGTGCCGCCTCAAGCACCACAGCGGCGTTACCCGCCACATCGCCCACCATGACGTTACGCTGCGCCAGCAAGACCCTACAAGTTGACTCATTCATGACAAATTCCACGCACCACCTGCAAAAACGCAGCCCTAAGGTCATCTTACGGGCGAAACCACTAAAAACCGCATAAAAACGGCATGAATTTAGGCCGAGGCATGCGCCCGCACTAACGGCACACCCTACGCAGTATAAAATGCTGCATTGCAACATTTCCGTTAAAGTGAAAAGCGCGGCCTCACCCCCCAATATCCCCCACCGCATCAGATTATGATTTCCGCTACGGCATCACACTCTTTTCTTCTAAACTCGCTATCAAATCATTCGGTTGTGCAGTAAGCTTTGCGCAGGTTGTTCGGATATTGGCGTCGGCGCACTCACCCGTTAGACAGAGCGTGCGACGGCATTAGCGCCTCGTTTTTAATTCAGGGAGACTCTTGGGATATGCGTACACTTCAAAAAGGCTTCACGCTCATCGAGTTGATGATTGTTATCGCAATCATCGGCATTCTGGCGGCTATCGCCCTACCTGCTTACCAGAACTACACCATCCGCGCGCAGGTCACCGAAGGCTTGAGTCTGGCCTCAGGCGTGAAAACAGCGGTTGCCGACTACTACACGCAGTACGGCACGTTCCCAGCCGCCGGTCTCACCACGTCTTCGTCAGCGAGCGGTCTCGGCTACACAACGACGCCCACAGGCAAGTACGTATCTAGCGTGACCTTGCTGGCAAACGGCGTGGTCCAAGCGATCTTCGGTGGAGCGGCTGCCAACGCGAAGCTCAGCAGCTCAACCTCGATCGGTATCGTCCCTGGCGTCACGAGCAACGGCGATATCGTGTGGTTCTGTGGTCAAGCGTCTATCACCAGCGGCCTCACCAACGCACCGGTCGCAGGCACAGGCACCTCGAGCATGCAGGCGCAATGGTTGCCGTCTAGCTGCCGTTAATCGGCTGACTGCAGTCGTTTGATATATAACGCCAATGCCTAGGCATTGGCGTTGTTGTTAACTCCCTATCAAACGCGGGTCACACCGCATGTCCTTCGAGAGCACAGACACAAACACACGCCGCGCAGATGAGACCGCGTACAGGCGGGTGCGCCGCCAAAGCAGTGACGGCAATGCTTAACTCCGTTACTCTTCCTCCTACGTAGTTAATGATGGCTCAACCCTATGGGTGATAACGCAATGTCGATCGCTGGCACGCTCGCAAAGGGTGTCAATATCGGCTTGCCTGAAAAGCTGGTCGAAGAGGGCCGGCTACCAAAAGCCGCGATGGTTGAAGCACAGCGTGCAGCACAAACAGCGCAATCAAGCTTGGTCCATTACTTGGTGGCGAACAACCTTGTCGCTGCCAAAGATATTGCCACCACGTCAGCGCACCTTTTCGGCATGCCACTACTGGATCTTGATGCACTGCAGATCGACACAGGCATTGTAAAAATCGTTGATGAAAAGTTACTCATCAAACACCGTCTAATCCCACTTAGCAAACGAGGACGGCGGCTCTATATTGGCACCTCTGACCCATCAAACTTGCTTGGCATTGATGAAGTTCGCTTTTCAACGGCTCTACAGGTGGAGCCGGTGGTGGTCGAAGATGACAAGCTCACCAGCATCCTCACCAAGGCACTAGACCAAATATCTTCTGCAACGCTACGTGTTGATGAGGACATTGACCTCGATAATCTTGATGTCACTGGCGCATATGAAATCAGCGAGGCTGCCCTTGCTGAGAGCGAAGATGTGGAAGATGCTCCAATCGTTCGTTTCGTTAATAAAATAATGCTCGATGCGATTAAAAAAGGCGCATCTGATATTCACTTTGAACCTTACGAAAAATCATTCCGCATACGCCAACGCGTTGACGGGTTTCTGAAAGAAGTGGCGCAGCCACCAGTACATCTGACGCAAAAAATTTCATCCCGCATCAAAGTGATGGCGCGGCTCGACATTGCTGAACGGCGAGTGCCCCAGGACGGTCGCATCAAAATGCGTCTTTCCAGGAATCGCTCGATTGATTTTCGCGTCAGCACTTGCCCGACGATCTTCGGTGAGAAGACCGTCATGCGTATCTTAGACTCATCGAGCGCTCTACTCGGCATTGACTCGCTTGGTTACGAGCCGTTTCAGAAAGAGCTGTATCTAAAATATCTACGAAAGCCACAGGGCATGATTCTGGTAACAGGCCCTACGGGATCTGGAAAGACAGTGTCTCTCTACACAGGCCTCAACATCCTGAACGTTGAAGATACTAATATTTCGACCGCCGAAGATCCTGCTGAAATCATTTTACCGGGCGTCAATCAGGTCAACGTTAACCCAAAGGTCGGTCTGACGTTTGCATCAGCGCTACGTGCTTTCCTGCGCCAAGATCCAGACGTCATCATGGTAGGCGAGGTACGCGATCTCGAAACGGCAGAAATCGCCCTGAAGGCCGCGCAAACTGGCCACCTTGTACTTTCAACTTTGCATACTAACGATGCGCCACAGACGCTCACCCGCCTCATTGATATGGGTGTCAAGCCCTATGCAATTGCGACATCAGTCAGTTTGATCATTGCACAACGACTCGCGCGTCGCCTGTGCCCGAATTGCAAAGTACTGCGCGACATACCAAATGACGCACTAGTAAAAGAAGGCTTCACGGCTGATGAAATCGGCGAGGGCCTCAAAATCTACGGCCCGGGCGGCTGCCCATCCTGCAATGACGGCTATAAAGGTCGTTTAGGTCTATATCAAGTGATGCCGGTCAGTGAAGAAATTGGTCGCATCATCATGGATGGCGGTAATGCCATCAGCATCAGTGACCAGGCTCGTGCAGAAGGCGTACTTGATTTGCGATCAGCCGGCTTACGCAAGGTAAAAGCAGGACTAACCAGCTTAGAAGAAGTGAATAGCGTCACCATCGAGTGATTGCTTAGCGAATTCTGGAGATCAAACCGATGGCAATTAGACCAACTAAAAAAATGAGCACTGCTTTTGAGTGGGAGGGTAAAGACCGTCGAGGCGCCCATGTCACAGGTAAAAGCGTTGCCACCAACGAGCAAAGCCTGCGCGCTGAGTTGCGCCGTCAAGGAGTTGTCCCCTCCAAAGTAAAGAAGCAGTCAGCTGGATTTGGTGGTGGAAAGAAACCGACCTCGATGGACATCGCCATTTTCTTTCGCCAACTCGCAACCATGCTTGGAGCGGGCATTCCGCTGGTGCAGTCCCTTGAGGTACTCGCAAGTGGCCATGAAAAACCAGCCGTACAAAAGCTAATCCTTGATATCAAGTCAGACATTGAGGGCGGCTCTACCCTCAAGCAGGCGCTCGCCAGACACCCTGTCTATTTTGATGATTTGGTTGTTAACTTGGTGGGCGCCGGCGAACAAGCGGGCGCGCTGGATAGCCTGTTGGAAAAAATCGCTACCTACAAAGAAAAAACAGAAGCTTTGAAGAAGAAAATCAAAAAAGCAATGTTTTATCCAGCGGCTGTGTTGGCTGTGGCCTTCATCGTTACTGCGATTCTGCTCATCTTTGTGATCCCGCAATTTGAAAGCCTATTCAAGAGCTTTGGTGCAGATCTACCCGCATTCACGCAGATGGTTATCAACCTTTCGAAGTTTGTCCAAGACGTCGGCTGGTTATTAGTGATCATTATCGTCGGCGGCGTTGCAACATTCCGGTATTTTTACAAACGCTCGCGCCCTATGCGACACAGCCTCGATCGCCTGTTGTTGAAAATGCCAGTACTTGGCCCAATTTTGCTGAAGGCGGCTATCGCGCGATATGCACGCACGCTTGCCACAACTTTTTCCGCAGGTGTGCCGCTGGTCGAGGCATTGGGCTCAGTTGCAGGCGCTACAGGAAACATCGTGTTCGAAGTTGGCGTAATGCGTATGAAAGACGAGGTTTCAACTGGCACGCGACTCCAGCAAGCGATGCAAACAAGCGGGCTGTTCCCGAATATGGTCAATCAGATGATCGCTGTCGGCGAGGAGTCTGGCTCGCTCGATACAATGGCAGGAAAGGTGGCAGAGTTCTATGAACTCGAAGTCGACACGGCAGTCGACTCCCTGTCTAGCTTGCTCGAACCAATGATCATGATCATTCTGGGAGTGCTCATCGGCGGACTCGTCGTCGCGATGTACCTACCAATCTTCAAGCTCGGTGCCGTTGTTTAAGCGCACGCTCCACAACACTGGTCAAAGCGTCTATGGACTTACTTGTACGTTTGCGCTTTGATCATGAGCTATTCACGCTGACCATTGGGCTTTTGGGCCTAATGGTCGGCAGCTTTTTAAATGTTGTCATCCATCGCTTACCGCGGATACTTGAAAATGGATGGCGTCGTGAGTGCACAGAGCTGTGCGCAAGCGACACTGAAGACCATCAGACACACAGCACCGATCGCCCTGATTTAGCGACGCCTGCATACAACCTACTCACACCTGGCTCGCACTGCCCATCTTGCTCAACGCCGTTACGATGGCGAGACAATATCCCGGTACTGAGTTGGCTTTTACTCAAGGGACGCTGCGCGAGTTGCGGAAAAAAAATCTCGGCTCAGTATCCGCTCGTTGAGAGCATTACCTGCTTAGTATCAGCAACGGTCGCAGCCAAATGTGGATTTAGTCTGGAAACCATTTTTGGGCTCGTGATCAGCTGGTATTTAATCGCCATGAGCGGCATCGATCTCAATACGCAACTGCTTCCCGATAACTTGACCTTACCGCTCCTATGGGCGGGTCTTGTGGCCTCGGCAGTCGTTGGGCACGGCGGTGTCCTGCCTTTCCCAGCCACGCTGCCGGATGCCGTCATGGGCGCAGTGACCGGATATCTCGTACTTTGGAGCGTCTATCAGTTGTTTAAGCTGGCCACTGGCAAAGAAGGCATGGGCTATGGTGACTTTAAATTACTGGCCGCTTTAGGCGCGTGGCTAGGGTGGCAGCTTCTGTTACCGGTGCTCTTGTTTGCGGCAGCATCGGGGGCTGTCATCGGCTCCGCACTCCTCCTTGCCAAGCGCCAAGGGCGCGAGATTCCCATTCCCTTTGGTCCTTATCTGGCTTTTGCCGGATGGCTCGCCATGCTGTGGACACCAGAACTGATCAGTCCTTGGTGGGCGTTCGCCCAATAACCCAGTGACTGCTCCCTTCAGGATTGGCCTCACCGGGGGCATTGCGAGTGGCAAATCAACGGTCGCGCTCCTATTTGCCGAGCTCGGCGTCCCTGTGATTGACACCGATCAGCTGGCCCGCGACGTGGTCGCGCCAGGCACTCCTGTTCTTACTCAAGTTATTGAAAAGTTTGGTATTTCTGTGCTTTTAGCCGATGGCTCATTGAACCGCACCGAACTGCGCCGCAGGGTCTTTCAAGACCCAGAGCAGCGCCTCCTGCTAGAGCAACTCCTACACCCCGCCATTCGCCTCGCCGTAGAGGCCGCTGTCGCGGCATCGACCGCCCCTTACGTGCTCATCGCAATTCCCCTGTTGGCCGAAACGGGCGGCTCTGCACAGTGCGACCGGGTGCTCGTGGTCGATTGCCCTCCCGAGGTACAACTCCAACGATTACTCACACGCGACTCTGAGACGAAAGCCCAAGCCGAGCGCATGATCGCCGCGCAGGCAAGCCGCAGCAGCCGGCTAGCCATTGCCGACGATGTGCTGCAAAACACAGGGTCCACGCGGGAACTCGAGACTGCCGTACTGGGTCTACATGCGCGGTATTTAGCGCTAGCCGCTCGGCACCAGGTCGCTGCTACGACGGCCGCCACCCGCTAAACCAACCGAGCTGGACGACCGCCCAAAGCTCTAGCCACCGTTCACCATAAATAGCGCCATAATCTAGCTGTTAGTGGTTTACTGACTCCGCGTTACGCGCGCAGAATAGGCCTATGCAGCAGACGCTACCCGTAGATCCCAGCAGCACAGCAGTGTCCAAAAACACCGTGTTTGAGCAACCGCTAAACGAGCGGATGCGCAACTTGCTGCGCCTGGAGTTCCTCTACCAGCAAGCGCTGTACCACAATCAGAGCCCTACCCCATGGAGTAGTAGAGCCGCGATCTCTAGCCTACTTGAGATTCTTGCAATCACGGCCCGTGGTGATCCACGTAACGACGTACTAAAAGATCTCGACAGACAGATTACGATACTCAAAGATTTTCAAACGCGGCCAGGCGTCGACAATGCACGGCTGCGTGCAGTGCTTGCACGACTCACGCTACGGCGAGACACCTTACAAGCAACCAGTGCCGCAACTTTGACTCGCCTACGGGACAATGAGCTGTTGGCGGCGATCAAACACCGCAGCACTATTCCAGGCGGAACTTGTGATTTTGATTTGCCGAATTATTTCCACTGGCTCAATCTCAGCGCAGACACGCGCCAAACTGATTTCAATGAGTGGCTAGAAGCCTTACGCCCTCTATGCGAAAGTGTGACTGATCTTTTGTGGGTGACGCGTGAAAATGCCAGGCCACGCCGCGAAATAGCTGCTCATGGTTGTTATCAAATCGCGTTTGAGCGCGAAACACCAATTCAATTACTGCGCATCACTTTATGCGAGGCAAACGATCTTTTTCCGGAAATCAGCGGCGGGCATCACCGCTGTAACATCCGCTTTTTGAGCTGGAGTGGCGTTGAACAACGTCCAACTCAAGCAACAGGCGACATTGCGTTCATACTGACCTGCAGCACCTGACGTATCATTGTGACTGTATCCCGTTTTAAGTGCCCAACATGCGGCCGTCAGACGCCAGCAATTCCAGCAAGTCAATGGCGCCCATTTTGCAGTGAGCGCTGTCATTTGCTCGATTTAGGCGCTTGGCTGTCTGAACGCCATGCCATCTCCGGCGACCCGATAACCGAAAGCTCAGAACAAACCCCCTCCGAGGAGGAGTAATGAAACTGTACTCCAATCGACTAGCGCCTAGCCCACGTCGTGTACGCATGTTTGCGGCTGAAAAAGCGATACCACTCGAGATTATAGAAATCGACATTGCGGCAGGCGGTACTCAGAAACCCTCCTACCTAGCAATCAATCCCCTAGGCGAGCTACCGACGCTTGAACGTCCTGACGGTACGGTACTGCACGAATCACTCGCCATCTGTCGCTGGCTCGAGGAAAAACACCCCACTCCCTGCCTATTTGGGAACACAGCGGACGAGCGCAGCAATATCAACGATTGGATCGATCGACTCATGTTTCGCCTATACGTTCCTACAACTCACGTGTTTCGGCACACGCACCCATTCTGGGAAAAGAGACTAACTCAAGTGCCTGCATGGGGAGAGCTGCAGCGCACCGCAGTGCTCGCGGAATATGCCGCCTTGAATGAGCACCTCGCGCAAAGGCGCTTCATAGTAGGCGAACAGCTCAGCATGGCGGACATCGTTGCTTTTACCAGTATTGATTTTGGTAAGCCTTCCAAACTGCGCGTGACCGAAGCCATGCCAAACCTGCTCCGCTGGTTTCAAGACATTGGCAGCAAACCAAGCGCACAAGCTTGATTCGCGCATTACGCCGAAACACACCCCAGTTGGCACGCTAGTAGGCCTAGGTTGAACACCAGCGTTCGGCTAAACTATGCATGCATAGTGGAGACTTAAGTCGATGGGCAAATGGTTCTATTTACAGCGGCGCATTAATATCGCGAAGCGCAGACGCGGTCAGTCTGTAGATATCTCATGAAGCGGCCCGGATACTTAGAATTGGGTCGGCGAAAAGTGTTCGGGAAACCGGTGAATAAGCCGCTCGGACCAATAGAGCCTCCTCCCGATCCACAGCAATCGCTGCCATTTAGCCTCGGCTCATGGCATGTAGACCCGATGAATGCGTACATGCAGCGTGATGACAGAACGGTCGCACTTGATCGACCCACACTGCTTATATTACTGATCTTGGCTGAACATCAGCTAGATACCTTGACCACAGATACAGTCGAAGGCATCAATCGAGACGTTCTGGCGCTGCGTGTATTTGGTGGAAACGCACCAGCCATGCACGCTAACAAGCTACGCCGCAGTTTGAGCTTTCTGCGTAGAATTTTCTCTGAGGATGGCTCAGTACGCATACTCAATGCCATCGGTGATAGCTACGTCCTCGCAATCGGCGCACCAGTCGCAGGAAGAGAAATCCCCATACCAGCAGAGCAGCCGCTGCGGCCTGAGCCTCAGGGGATTAACGCGTGGCTGGCGCGTACTAAACGTCATGGGCTAGCCATTAGCGCGGCGAGCCTTATCGTTTTTATCATTGCAGGTGGCGTTTACTGGCTGATTGGTCGTGGCATACCCTTAGGCACCGTCACGCAAATCACCGCGTTCGCTTCCGAGCCAGGAGACAAGCGCTCGCCAAGTTTTTCGCCAGATGGGAAACGGGTCGTTTACAGCTGGCGGCAAGCATCGAGTGCTGAAGCCCATCTGGTTATTCGCCCGACCGCTGGCGGTAGCTGGCGGCCGGTGACTCTAGGAATGGGAAGCGATGAATATCCAGCATGGTCTCCCTCGGGTCGTTGGATTGCATTCGACAGAACCACTTCCACTGACTGCTCCGTCTTCGTGATTACTCCCGACGGCACGGACGAACACCGCGTTGGGGATTGCAACTTTGGCGCAGCCGGACCGCTAACTTGGGCGCCAGATGATAGTAGCGTCACTCTATCTCACCGAACCGACTCCTCTCTCTCAAGACAGCTCGTTTCCGTCAAAGCAGATACTCATGAGTTAGGCGGCATCACGAATCCCATGATTGGCATGCAAGGCGACGAGCAGCCGGTGTTGTCAGCCAGCGGCACTCGACTTGCGTTTGTCCGCAGCCGCGCCCTTGGTATTTCTGACTTGTATCTATTGCAGCATGGCACCCAAAGTGTCGCCCGCCTTACCCACGACAGCTGGCCACTTGCCGGCAGCACATGGGACGGAGCCGGCTACTCTCTCGTCTTCTCCTCGCCGCGCGGTGGTCACGATAGTCTATGGCGCAGCAGACTAGATGGTCATCAGCCAGAACTACTTCTAGGTACAAGAGTCGATCTGCGCGCGCCAAGTATTGCGCCTAATGGTCGCCAATTAGTATACGAAGAGTGGTCACGCGTCGGTCAATTAGTCATCACTCCGCTCGACTCTACGACCCCACCTACTGCGCTTACCAATGATTCGATGGAATTAGCCCGCGAGGCACAGTTGTCACCCGATGGTAGCCAATATGTCTACGTGTCAAATCGAAGCGGCCATGATGAACTCTGGTCCTTAAGCACCCTGAAGGGCGGCGCTGCCCAGATGCTAACCAACGCAGATCTTGACTATATCGAATATCCGCACTGGTCTGCGAACGGTAATACTGTCGTTTTCAGTGGCTCCAAGGCAGGACGATTTGATCTTTGGTCCTTTCAACTGAGCGACAAGAAGCTAACTCGCCTGACTCATGATGGTAACAGTCGTACACCCGTCCTTTCGCGTGACGGCCATTGGCTCTATTTTTCAAAGCTCCAGGATCGCGACTGGCAATTGTGGCAACAAAGCTGGCCAGACGGAAAGCAAAGTAAGGCGATCACTACTGATGGTGGTTTCGCACCCCTAGAGGCTGCAAGCGGAGCCACGCTCATTTACGTGCGCCTTGATCGACGTGGCATCTGGCAGAAAGCTACCGAGTTAAGCAGCGATACATCACTACTGGCAGATGATTTCTTGCCCCTCGACTGGCGTAACCGTAGCGTAGATGGGAACACTCTGTATTTCGTTAGTCGCAATGATGCCGGGATGGTGCGCCTCAACCGGTTAATCATCGACAGCGGGGAACGCAGCCAACTCGATGAATTGCCATCTTTATATGACGGTTCGGGATTAACCATCAGCGATGATCATAAAAACATCATTTCTACCTTTCTGACCAGTGAGCATTCAGATCTTAAGATTGCGGTCCTTGAATAGGTCGCACTGCAGAATGCACAACTTTTGGAAATACTCTCGACGAGTTTCGAGCCTCACCAAGACAGTGATCCTGTAGGCCGAATATTAGCAGCAGGGGCAATCGCCTTATTGAGATACCATGGCACATTGAGCGCCGCGATTGCCAGCAAGTCGTCCGAGCTAAGATCAACTGCCGGCAACAAAAGAAAATCGGCGCCAGCACGAGTCGCTGCGATTGCCTGATCACGTGTCCACGCAATGCAGCCAGCAGGTGACAGCCGCTCTAACGACGGCCGGAACCCTGACGCACTGCTATAAACACTGAGGCTACCCTTGCTGACAGCACTCTGCGGATCGATGAGGATCTCATGGCCATCATCCGAACGATGATCCCAAGTACCCAAAGCGGACATACCGATGTGCCAACCGTCTGCCCGTAGCGACACTTTGGACCCATGGCGGGATGCGACCCATGCACGTGGCAGTAGCAGCGCCGTCACAATTGGCCGATCCGCTTCAAGAATATCCGCAGTCGCGAGTTCAGTGCCATCGCACCAGCGCAGATCTTGACCATCAAGTGCTTGAACGGTCCCTACCCATTCGGACACAGTCCAGGCATCAATACGCACGTGCAGCCCAGGCTGCGCGTACTGATGCGTCACGATCATAAAGGGGGAAGTGGTGGTCACAACCACCCCTAGCTCTTCTTGGAGCTCCCGCACCAACGCATCATGCGCTGCCTCGGCCTGCCCCACTTTACCGCCAGGAAACTCCCAGCGGCCAGCTAACGCCTTGCCAATAGGCCTCTGGGCAATCAGTACTGCGCCATTTTCATTGAACAAAATCCCTGCAACAACATGTAACCGACTTAACGTCACAACTCATCAACCGAATCCGCCACGCCGCACCATCGGAACCCGAACAAGGCCGCGCCAAGTGCGACTACTGCCATCCCCATCACGTAACCCGCAGGCGCGAGTTTGGAATAGCTAGTATGCCCTGCCAGCCACGTGAGTATTGCTGGTGCGAACCCACCGAAAATCGTAAACGCAAAGTTATACACACAAGCACTACCTGTTGAGCGAACCTCGGCCGGAAATAGCAAACCCAGCGCCATCGGCGCCGCACCAACAAACAGCGCTACACACATAGCGAGCATGCTCTGCACCAAGACTAAGTGCGCCACCGAGATATTACTCGTGAGCCACATTAGCGCGGGGCTCGGGATAACCAACAGCAGCAGCGAGCTGATAATCAATAAACGACGGCAGCCAAGTCGATCAGCCAAGGTGCCGGCAAGCAGACACGTGCCTACAAAGAGGCAATTAGCCACAAGGGCGGCTGTATAAGCCTCAGGCGCCGAAAACCCAAAGTTGCGTTGCACATAAGTCGGCATGTACACATTAAAGACATAGACCGACGAGGCCCACAGCGTCCCCAATCCAAGACCGACGGTTAATTGCCGAGGATACCGACGCCACACGTTCCGAATCGGACTGTCAGTAGCTACAGCACGAGCCTTAACGTTGCGCGTGAACTCATCAGTTTCTACAAGCGTGCGCCGCAAATACAAACCAACTGGCACGATGATGAGTCCAAGAATGAAGGGGATGCGCCAGCCATATGCCTGCATCTGGTCATGATTTAGTAGGCCAGTACATAAAATAACTACAGCAATTCCACAAATGTTTGCAAGCCCCATACTTGCTTGCAGCACTGACGACACGAGGCCACGGCGTGCAGGATGCGCAGTCTCAACGAGATAGGCGACCGCGCTGCCGACTTCACCACCCGCTGACAGCCCTTGAAGCAATCTCCCAGCGAGTAACATGAAGGGGGCCCAAAGCCCAATACTGGTGTAAACCGGGGCTCCAGCAATGATCGCCGTACCGAGCGCCATCAAAAGAATAGTCAGCGTCAGAGCAGCCCTGCGCCCGGCGCGGTCTCCATAACTACCAATGACGAGAGCACCGAGTGGACGCACGATAAACCCACCGCCAAAAGCAAGATAGGCCTTCAATAGGCTCGCATTAGGATCTGTGCCAGGAAAAAACTGCTCGGCAAGGTATGTAGCAACAAATGCATATATCGTAAAATCGTACCACTCAAGCATGTTGCCAAAGCCTGCCGCAGCGATTGATCGTCGCCGAGTGGAGTCGATAGCTTTTCCTGCCCGGACAGCATGAATTGCTTGGATAGCTTCAGTCACGGTTCACCCGCCCTTCGCTCATATGAATGGGTGACGCGGCGCGAATACCGATCTAACGAAGAACCGCCGCACGATCTGCCAGTAGCCGCGGTATACAAAAACCCCGTTATCAGCGAGTAAGCGCTCCCGGTTTGACTTGTAATACCTAGAAATCTCATACCACGGCATTGTCGGGTGCAAGTGATGCACTACATGCAAATTGTTATATAGATAAAGACACGAAAACAGTGCATTTGACTCAACGGCAGCGGTACGCTCACGATAATCGTCGGCAGCTTTATGCTCGGTAAAAGCTCGCAACAAGCCCAAACTCATACCCGGATAGGCAACCAAGCCGATATAGGTCGTGATGGGCATATGGCACACACCCTTTGCAAACCACAGTACGCCACTCACTGCGGCAGCATGAACTAGCCAATGCGGCGCATGGCTAAAATCTCCGGAACGAATTCGCTGATACTCACGTTTTACCAGCGTATACAAACGCAGCAAGGGGCCAAGCGTGAGCCGACCCAGCAGCGTCTGATTGACCTGCAGAAGCACGCGCATCAACACGGGCAAACGAGGCCAGTCCTGCTGCTTAACATAGTACGATTCCGTATCGCGTCCAGGCACCGTTAAATCAGTATCTTTGTGATGAGTGCGATGACTTTTACGATATAAAGGAAAGGGAAACCACAAACCTAATGGTGGAAACACAACCAACAGTCGCAACCACGCGGGTATGCCGGCGAATGCGTGTATCGCCTCGTGCTGCAGCGAGAAGTGCCATGCGATGACATAGGCGCCACACGGCATCATCAGCCACCACGGGATGAACGCATGCCACCAAAGCAAGCTAAACCAAGCCGTATAAATACACAGGGCTACGACCAAAGTTGGTCCATCCTTGGCATAGAACGTCTTTTTAAGTCGCACCATCAGACCACATCTCTCTCAGGCAGGCTCAGATAGTAAGGATCAATTAAAGTAGCCAACTCACGCAAAGGAAAGCTATTGCGCGTGCGCACAGCCTCGAGGTCGAGTACGCGATAGCTCTTCGCGGATGGCAGCACGAAACGCTCCAGTAGCAATTGATCAAGTAGCTCGCGCAAATGAGGCTGAGTGTGAGCTGATAATAAACTATTTTGCAGCAGTGGATCCGGAGCACCGGAAGCCACTAGACAAGGTATCGGCCGAGGCTCGGTCTGGGAAATCACGACCAGGTCAGCGATCATGTCTGGTTGGTACTGACGCATCAGTGCGAGCGAGTAACAATCGACAGGCGCTAGATCGGCGCGTCCCGAAACTACCGCCGATACGGCGCCCTGCGGCGTGTAGACGGGCGCGATCAGCTCTCGAAATAACGGCGCCCTTCGACGGTAGGCAGACAAGTGTTGTAGGGCCGCAAAGTAACCCGACTGCGAGCCGTGGGTTGTGAGGGCGATACGGCTTCCAAACGAGCTCTCCAGCGTGTCAAACCCAGAGTCCCGCCGACACACAAACTCACTCCAGTATTCGGCCTTTCTGGGCTCAGTACCATAGGCTGGCACTGGTGCTGCGACGATCTGAGGCTGTGGCACGCGCTGTGAAAATGGCAGACCACACATCATGACCGCCCCTAGATCGCCTCGCGCCCACAGGCCATCGATGGGCGCAGACGGCGGATAGTCTAGATAGGTCATTGCACAGCCAGCGGCACCGATGACCGACTCAAGTAACCGCTTCCAGTGGTCGGTCACCTCGCTCGTCACACAGTACATACGGGCGTTAGAAATCATCCTTCAATGCACGCTCGGCATAGGCGCGCTATCACTGTCCGGATAAAACGACGTCGGCTCATGAGCTCTAATAAAGCCCACAGCGCGATCATGAATCGACTCTGTTTGGGACAGCACGTCGCCGTCGTCGAAGGGCACAACGGTGCGTAGTCCCTTCCACACACCTGTTACAGCAATACCAAACATGCGCTCGGGAGTTTGCAACCGACGTAAATCCAGCCAGTAGGTTCCCGTCAGCAAATCCTCAGCAATTAGATCTTCTGTGTTACTTACTGCCAAGCGTGCACGGCTTACCTTCAAACGTGATTGCGACTGAAGATCTTCGACATTAAGAATCAGCGCGGTCCCCTCGGGCGGAACTGGAACTGCCAACCCTTGTATTTCCTGCATCAAAGCCGACGCCGCAAGCGCGCTACCCTGCGACGCTCCCCAACGGCCTGGTTCACCTACTTTCTCAGCTGCCGCACTAATACCCGTAAAAAACGGGCTCGTAAAGCGACCGATACGCTGCCCAATTGCAACGTCCATGTTTGCTAAAGCTATAGTGAATGCCTCGATGTCATTCACTAGAGGATACGGGTCCCAGTTTGCATTCGAGAGGATGTAGCCGTGCTTACCGTTACTATGAGGCCCACCGCGTACATAAAACTTTAATAGCTGCGGCGTATTTAATTCCCACGAGTCTGTCGGCGCGGCGCCAACCCGTACAGCAGGATTATGGTCGGAGGAGTTAATTTGCAGCTGCACTGTGCTGCGCAAGCGATCCCATGCCTGCCACGCTGAGGCCTGACGAATTGACGACGCCCGCAAACTTTCAGCGTCCTGAATAATGCGAGTTGGGTCGTCATAGTATAAATAGCTGCCCTTAATCATAGAGAGCATGCGTGCCGCATGCCAGTTGAGCCATGGGAACGGGCGGTTTTCCTGAACCGGCGCCGACAGTGGTGTGACGCTGCTATTCATGCCGTTTAAGTCGATGCCATAAGCTAGGTCAGCCCAGCCCAGAGCTTGCCGAGCATCAAACACCAGCAGTGCCGCTTGAGCGGATGCATACGAGTTTGTGCTGATTAATGCACTGTCATCTGCTGCGAATGGCGCTAATGGCTTCAAGCCCGTGCTTTTTAGCGCTTTTTCTGCGCTCATACGCACACCGTGATAGTAGGCATCACCAGCCCCGACTAGGGTCGCACATACGTTTGTGAACGGACCTAGATCACCCTCTCCGACAGTGCTGCGCGATCGCACAACCGGCGTTATACCTGCATTAATGATGTCGAGCAGCGCCTGCGTCAGCGACGGACTCGCCGCCTCATAAGTCATGGTGTTGGCTCGCACGACAAGCATTGCTCTAACAATATCTTCATCAAGAATCTCTGGACCCACCCCAGCAGTCGCACCCCGTCGAAAGATCTCGAGCTGGCGCGCTTCTAACATTGCCTTATTCTCAGGCGACAAAGCGTCACCGTTGAAGATTGCCACTTCACGACCAGCGCCAGAACCGCGGTTGAACCAATACACTGGTACCCCTTCCGCAGTGGCTTCCAGCAAAAGTCCATAGGCATCTGCCGACCGCTGCCGCGCTTTATCACTCAGTGCGATACGCGCACCATGGCGAGCGACAGCGACCACCTGCTCTACAGTAAGGTCCTGTCCTGTTAGCAGTATGGTTTGCGCAGATAGAGAGTGGTCACTCGGGTGGTACGGCAACTGCAAAGCGCCACTAGCAGCGCGCGCACTATGAACAACTGCCACCAAAAGCAGGCATGTAAAAACCAGTCTCTGTGCGCCCTGCAACATAGTTATAGCCCCTTGTAAGAAACGATCCATTCGCGAGGATCAAGCAAATCACCAACATGATGAACAGCCCATCTATACTGTAACCAAAAATAAAGCCCTCTACACGCTTCGCGATAGCAGCTAACTCAGCTTTGCTGCGACCACCCAGCGTATCGCGTTCTCAACGAGCTGGCGATAGTGCATGCTGGCATAGGCGCTAGGTCCGTCTCCAGGCTGTAAATAAACCAGCGGGCTATTGCGCGCCCATTTGGTCCACCCAATCACGTTCGAGGTTGGTCGATGATCCCAATTATCTCGAGTCTCTGGCTGACCTCGGCATGCCGCTTGCGCCGACCAAAAGCGGTCGCGAGTAAATTCATACTCTGCCGCTAACAAAGGCGTTACGTCATCACTGAAGATTTCTGCCATGTAAAGCTCATCGGTTAGCTGAAAGCTGGCAGGTAGACCTGCGGTAACAGGGTGACTACCGAGGACGTGTGCGGTATAGGTCACTTTACTCAGGTAGCCGGAATCTAAACAGGGCGTACCGCGTACATCATTAGGCTGATATAAGAATCGACCGCCCAGCCACTCACCGTACGTAGACCAACTGGGCCAACCAGCCAACGCGTGGTGTAAGGCAACAACCCCAGTACCCTGCTCAAATAAGGCCTGCAGCCCATCTTTAAACTCTTGCTGAGGATCGATAACCTGGGGCCTGTCACCAGCACTCTGAAAATCAATGCCTGGCATATCGTATAAAACCAAAGCATCAAAATCACGCATGCCGGTGCAATTCATGAGCCGTGCTGCCGCTGGCTGGTCAACCATCGTAGCGCTAATGCCGGGCATAGCCTGAAACATCGCATCAAATGCAGTACGGTCGAAGGGATGGCCACGCACAGCCACAAGCAGCTTAATTGCGGCATGGTGATGAATTATCGGCACAGCAGAACTCCATCACACACAATAAAGACATGAGGTCATCGCGGCCAGGGCGTATCCAAATACCCTAAAAGACTCCCGTGACCTAAAGTTGTGCGGCATCCAACACTGACGCTTTACAGCGTGCGAATTGGATCCTTCCCATCCCAGTCAACTGCAGCATCCGCAATCATTTTAAAAAAACCGACGATATCTGGATGTCGCCCGACCAACTCTGTCATACAACCGATGCCTGGTCGAGAATCAACGTACGCGAATTCAACAGCACCGAAGTTTCCTTCAATAGCCACGGGTTGATTCCGTTGTGTAAAGTGGCTAATAGCGCCCTTCAAATCATCAACGAAGTAGCACACATGGTGGAAGCCTTCTGTGCCTACGGGAAACATATCGCGATAACACGATGGTTTTGCGTCGTTTTGCTGGATTAGTTCGATCTGAATACCACCCGCTTGGGCAATTCCGACATCGATGTCCACCGTCGTCGGCTGGCCACGATAAAGGACATTTTCTAATGGACAGTGCCTCATCACGTAAAACGGCCCGACGCTCTGGGTATCAAGCCAGCGAGACATAGCCTTATCTAGATCGTTGACGACCCAAGCGACCTGCAACATCGGTCCAAATTTTGGTGTGAGCATTTTTTATCGTCCTATTTGAGACAAGCCTCTGCCGATCAGCTCCCGTGTAGCCGCATGCGATCAGCCCCCTAGCGATAGTGATCCGCACAGGTCACTCCTGCAACTACTACTGCAGTTTGATACTGGCGAGGGTCGCAGCTGGGGTACAGGTTGACCGGCTCCTCAAGCTGTAGGAACTAAAAGCAGCCGCCCTACTCGATCGCACCATGACAGTGCTTGTACTTACGACCCGATCCGCATGGACACAAGTCATTACGCCCAATATCAGTCGTAGGTACCAAGGCCGCTGCAGATGCATCCCCATCCAACTGGCCGTGGCAATGCTTGAACTTCTTACCTGAACCACAAGGGCAGACATCATTACGTCCGACCTTCGGCTGAGCTCGTTGAAACGGCAAAGGGACAGCGGCTGGTACCGCCTCTCCAACGGGGCCTTCGCTCGGGCCCGCGCCACCAAAAGCAACGGGTGGTGGCTCAGCATGCTGAAATTGCATCATGCTCTCAAGCCGCGCTTTACGCTCCTGCTCCTGCCGCTCAAGTTCGGTCTCAGAGCGAATTTGCATGCGCGCCAGCAACGTCACCGTATCAAATTTGATGCGCTCAAGCATTCCAGAGAACAACTCAAACGCCTCGCGCTTGTATTCCTGTTTAGGGTTTTTCTGCGCATAAGAGCGCAAGAAGATTCCTTGGCGCATATAGTCCATAGCGGCTAAATGCTCACGCCATTGCCCATCTACCATCTGTAACATTAAGGTGCGTTCGATACGACGTAGATCTGCAGAGCCAATACTCTCTTCTTTGGCTCGATAAGCCGTCGTAATTAATTCATTGACATGCTGCACAAGATCACTAGGCCCGCGCGTCCGATCCGCGTCCAGCCATTCTCTTAAACTAATGGCAAAACCAAAGTCACTCTCTAGCGTCTTTTCAAGGCCTGCGATATCCCAATGCTCGTCCACTGACTCTGCTGGAACAAACTGACCAACCACACCTTCAACAACTTCATCGCGTAGCGCGACGATTGTATCGGCAATATCATCGGCAGCCATCAACTCATTGCGTTGGCCATAGATCACTTTTCGCTGATCATTCGCAACATCGTCGTACTCAAGCAGATTCTTGCGCAAATCAAAGTTGTACGCCTCTACTTTACGTTGGGCTCGCTCAATCTGACGCGTCAGCATTCCGCTCTCTATGGCCTCTCCCTCACGCATTCCAACGCGCGACAACAGAGCCTTCATGCGCGTCGGATCTCCAAAGATGCGCATCAAGCTGTCCTCTAAAGACAGATAAAAACGTGACGACCCAGGATCACCTTGTCGGCCAGAGCGCCCACGCAACTGATTATCTATACGGCGGGATTCATGACGCTCCGTGCCAATAATGTGAAGTCCACCCGCTGCCAGAACCTCAGCGTGGCGTACGCGCCAACTTTCCTGTTCAGCAGTATTCTCTGCGTCATTAAGTGCTATCCCATCGCTAGCTTCTGTCGCAGGGCGGCCACCCAGTACGATATCTGTACCACGACCAGCCATATTCGTGGCGATAGTGACGGCACCAGGGCGTCCGGCTTGCGCAACAATCTGGGCCTCTCGATCATGCTGCTTGGCATTTAGTACCTGATGCACAATGCCATCTTTGCTAAGCGCCTTGGACAGCAATTCAGAGGTCTCAATCGACGTGGTGCCGACGAGCACCGGTTGCTGCCTAGCTAAACAATCGCGAATATCATCGATAATCGCTTTAAATTTGTCGTCTTGGGAAAGGTACACAAGATCTGACATGTCTTTGCGAATCATCGGGCGATGAGTCGGTATTACGACAACCTCGAGACCGTATATTTCCTGGAATTCGTAAGCTTCAGTGTCGGCGGTGCCTGTCATACCGCCAAGCTTTTTGTACATCCGAAAATAGTTCTGAAAAGTAATCGACGCGATGGTCTGATTCTCTTCGCGAACCTTGACGCCCTCTTTGGCTTCCACTGCCTGATGCAAGCCATCAGACCACCGGCGTCCTGGCATCGTACGGCCAGTAAACTCGTCGACGATAACGACTTCTTCTTTTTTAACGATGTACTCAACATCTTTGCGATAAAGCAAATGCGCGCGCAAAGCGGCATTTAGATGATGCATCAGCCGAATATTAGCTGCGTCATAAAGGCTGCCTCCATCACGCAAAAGGCCCGAAGAAGCCATCAACTCTTCCACTCGCTCGTGACCTGGCTCCGTTAGGTGCACCTGCTTTTGCTTCTCGTCTACCCAATAGTCGCCTTCTGTTGCTTCTTCGCTTTCAGCACGCACTAAGCGTGGCACCAATTCATTAATTTTTAAGTAAAGCTCAGTGCTCTCTTCTGCGGGACCCGAGATAATGAGAGGCGTGCGTGCCTCATCAATCAAAATTGAATCAACCTCATCTACGATCGCGAACTGCAGCGTGCGCTGGACGCGCTCCTCTTGCCGAAATGCAAGATTGTCACGCAGGTAGTCAAAGCCATACTCGTTGTTAGTGCCATAGGTGATGTCGCATGCATACGCTGCGCGCTTTTCGTCTTGAGTCTGGCCCGAGCGGATTACGCCGACCGTCATGCCAAGGAAGCGATATACCGGTCCCATCCATTCTGCGTCACGACCGGCTAGGTAGTCGTTAACGGTAACTACATGTACGCCCTTGCCTAAGAGCGCATTTAGATAGACAGGTAAGGTTGCGACCAATGTCTTACCTTCACCAGTCCGCATTTCGGCAATTTTGCCTTCGTGTAGTGCGATACCGCCAATGAGCTGTACATCAAAATGACGCAGTCCGATTGTGCGGCGAGCGGCCTCGCGGACCGCTGCAAACGCCTCTGGCAACACCTCATTCAGTGTGGCGCCAGCGCTCAGCCGTTGCTGCAATGCGACGGTAATACCTGGGAAGTCCGCGTCAGCAAGCGCTCGCATGCGAGAATCGAGGTCATTAGCCGCGGTGACGTGCTTGGCGTATTGGCGAAGCAACCGCTGATTACGGCTACCAAAAATAGATGTCAGCAACTTGAACACAGATCAGGTTCCTTCATAAGTCTAGGCCCGCCACCAACCCTACAGAGCGAGCGCTATAGTGTACTAAGGTGCGGGCTTTATTACCCGTTTAAGCGGCACGGGATGGGGTTGTTTTAAGGATTGTGGCCAGCGAACACGGGCCCTGCCCCGGGCCGCCGCTGGCTAGTGCGTTCCCGGCAGTACCGGCAGGCCGGTGCGCCCAACATAGGCAAGTGGATCAACCGGAATACCATCCCTCAGCACCTCAAAATGCACGTGTGGGCCGGTCGAGTGACCGGTCGTACCGATCAAGGAGATAGGCTGCCCCTTTTGGACCGCATCTCCGGCCCGGACTAACACCTCAGAATTGTGGGCGTACCGGGTTACATAGCCGTCACCATGGGTAATCTCAACTACCATGCCGTAACCAGGCCGCATCCCCGCCCAAGTCACAATACCGGCGCCCGATGCCACCACACGGGATCCGACTTCACCGGCGAAATCAACGCCGGAATGAAACGCCGAGTAGCCTGTAAGTGGGTCCAAACGCTCTCCATAAAACGACGAGATATATCCGACTTTAATTGGCGTGCCACGCGGATCAACCACACTCCGCAACTCTCGCGATTCGATCAGATTCTCCATCACCCCGAGCTGACGCTCGCGATCAGCAATTTGTGCCGCTAATTGGTCAAGTAGATCGGTTAGCACAGGCGCGCTCGCGGCCGTCGATGTGCCTCCAACTGCGTGGACCTGCGGTGTCTGATCGAAATTAAACTCGCCTTTTTTCAGCTTGGCCACGTCACTTAAGCGCCGACCAAGGGCATCCAGTCGAATCACGTGAGCATTCATCTGCCCAACTCGGGTGGCCAGTGCATCCACATGCTGCTGTACTACCCTACGTACCATATCAATTTGCTGCCGATCAGCGTCTAACTCAGCCGACCATTTTTTTAACTCATTGACTGGCTGACTTTGCGCCCAACGCGCGCCGATGACTGACCCGGCAACAAAAACGGTGACGAGCACAAACAGCACGGCAAACACTGACAAGCCAAACGTGGCCGGTGAGCGCATATTGAGTTCCCGAGTCCGGCCGTTACGGCCCGTCACCAGAATAATATTCATCATCTACGCTCCCACTAGAGCCGAGGCACGACGCGCCGACACTGAATGGACATCAGGAAACCAGCCTGGTTCCAAGGGAAACAACCGAGCGAGCCCTCACCCGAGGCGTTCGCCAATGAATGCGTCGCATTCGAGTACCAAGTTCGCCGAGCAGATCTCGCAGCCATTGCGGGATGGAGTTTTAGCCTAGGGGCGCTATTCTATAGAAATCCCTGCTATAACAACCACGCCAAACTGATACTTAATTTTTATTGCCAGGCCAAAGAAAAATCAAAAAACCCATTTCAATCAAAGATTTACTCGCGAGGCATCAGCCGAGCTTAGACCGTCTTCGAGCTGGGGCTCGGGCCGCGGACCACATCTTTGCTGCTGTGCAGCAATTATTGCCTCCAGAGTGCTCGGGATCTGTGTGGACAGCGACCTTAGACGATGGAGTTTTAACCTTAGTGACAAGTAACGGCAGCTGGGCCACGCGACTGCGCTACGCCAGCCCCCAACTGTTACCACAGCTCGCGACAGAGTTGGGCGAACCCATCACCAAGGTGATCATTCGTGTCCGACCACAACCCTAGGCGTCGTCAGACACCTACCGCAGCTGCAGAGACATACGAAATGGGCGCCTCATGGCGATCCCGGAAAGTCACCTCTTCCCATGCCGACCGCTCAGCAATCAAGCTGCGTAGCAACCGGTTATTAAGCGCATGCCCCGACTTAAAGCCGGTGAATTCCCCAATCAGGCTGTGCCCTAGCAGATACAAATCACCGATAGCGTCGAGAATTTTGTGTTTAACAAACTCGTCTTCATAACGCAGCCCATCCTCGTTCAAAATGCGAAAATCATCTAGAACGATCGCATTATCTAACGTACCGCCGAGTGCCAGATTATGCGCACGAAGTGTCTCTAGATCACGCATGAAACCAAATGTTCGCGCACGACTGATTTCTCGAAGGAACGATGTAGTCGAAAAATCCATCGAGGCACGCTGCGTATGCCTGCGAAAAATCGGGTGATCAAACTCGATCTCGAAGTTAACCTTAAAGCCATTAAACGGGTCAAACCGAGCCCACTTGTCACCATCCCGAACCTCAATAGGTTTCAAGATTCGAACAAATCGTTTAGGCAAACTTTGCTCTTCTAAGCCAGCCGACTGCAGCAAAAAGACGAAGGGTGCGGCACTCCCATCCATAATAGGGATTTCAACCGCACTTACCTCAACAAAGGCATTATCCACACCAAGGCCAGCAAATGCCGACAACAAATGTTCCACGGTCGACACTTTAACGTCACCGTTCATCAGAGTCGTTCCAAGCATTGTGTCGCCAACATTCTCTGCGCATGCATGAACGTCAACCGGCTCTGGTAGATCCATACGACGGAACACAATACCGGTGTTCACAGGCGCAGGACGCAGCGTCATGAATACTTTACGACCCGAGTGCAGCCCAATACCCGTTGCTCGAATCGAATTTTTTAAAGTCCGCTGATTCAACATATCTTAATCCACTAAAAAGGCAGATCCCCCCGAAACTAGGAGTCAACGCCTATAAAGTCCGCACGCTAACACAGTTGCCAAAATACACGCAAACCTACAACCGACGTACAGCTTCAATACGAATTAATCTCAACTCAATACGCCGCGGCCGTAAGGGCCGCGGCGCACATGTAGCACCCTTAAAACCTATAAACCTCGTCCCTCATCAGTCTGCCTGACGGCGCAGAAAAGCAGGGATATCCAACATGTCGTCGCTATCAACATCAGAGCGCATTAAGCCGTCTCCAACCGCCGTTTTGCGCGCGATAGCTGGCCGCTCTAGCTGTGAATAATCTGGAGCTGACTGCGAAGGAGCAGACCGCTTGCTGACCACTCGCATGGTGGGTTCAGTCCGCGCAATTGATGGCGATGGCTGCACCATGCGCATCGCAGGCCGACCCAGCCCAGTGGCCACTACAGTAACTCGCAACTCATCCTGCATATCAGGCTCAATCACCGTGCCGATAACGACCGTAGCGTCTTCACTGGCGAACTGTTTGACGGTATTTCCAACTTCCTCGAACTCTCCGATTGCCATATCCATGCCAGCCGTAATATTGACAAGGATCCCCTGGGCACCAGCCAGATTGATATCTTCAAGTAATGGGCTGGACACCGCCATCTCAGCCGCAACCCGCGCGCGATCCTCACCAGTTGCATGACCTGTACCCATCATCGCCATTCCAGTCTCGCTCATGACAGTACGCACATCAGCGAAATCGACGTTGATTAACCCAGGGCGTGTAATCAACTCAGCAATTCCTTGAACTGCACCCTGCAGCACACCATTTGCAGATGTGAATGCGTCTAAAAGGCGTGTCTTAGGACCTAACACTGAGAGCAACTTTTGGTTTGGAATCGTGATGACAGAATCCACATACTTACTCAGCTCGCTAATGCCGAGCTCTGCAATCGCCATCCGCTTGCTACCCTCCATCGTGAAGGGCTTAGTCACCACGGCGACCGTCAAAATACCAAGCTCTTTTGCTATCTGGGCAACGACTGGCGCTGCACCTGTGCCAGTTCCGCCGCCCATGCCGGCGGTGATGAACAACATGTCGCAGCCTTCAATCAGCTCAATGACGCGGTCACGATCCTCCATAGCAGCCTGGCGACCCACTTCAGGATCCGCGCCTGCACCCAAACCCTTAGTAATGTTTGTACCGATCTGTAGAGATGTCTTAACCTTAGATCTCTTTAGAACCTGCGAATCTGTATTCAAACAGATGAAGTCAACACCTTCTATGCCAGCAAGCAACATGTGATCAACAGCATTGCAACCAGCACCACCAACACCGAGCACTTTGATCACAGCACTCTGACTAAAAGCATCCATGAGTTCAAACATTTGTATCTCCTACAAGTAAATCAAAAAGAACCTTGAAACCAAGACTTCATTCGGTCAAAAACATTACGAACATTAGGGCTGATCCGTTTCGAATCCCCCGAAGGAATAGTTTGGGCGCGCGCGTACTGCAAGAGTCCGACGCCAGTGGCATGAATAGGGTTTTTTACAACGTCAGATAAACCTGTCACACCTTGTGGAATTCCCAGGCGCACTGGAACATGGAACACTTCTTCAGCTAGCTCCACTGCGCCTTCCATTTTTGCGCTACCACCGGTCACAACGATGCCTGCTGCAATTGCTTCTTCGAAGCCAGAGCGCCGGAGCTCATCGCCAATGAGCTTAAATAGCTCCTCATATCGTGGCTCAACAATCTCAGCCAGCGTCTGCCGCGCAAGTCGTCTTGGCGGTCGATCGCCTACGCTTGGCACTTCAATAGTTTCATCAGGATTTGCAAGCTGACTTAGGGCGCATGCATAACGGATTTTTATCTCTTCCGCGTATTGCGTAGGGGTCCGCATTGAGACCGCAATATCATTTGTTACCTGATCTCCCGCAATCGGTATAACTGCTGTGTGGCGCAAAGCGCCTCCAGCGAACACCGCAAGATCCGTAGTGCCACCGCCGATATCAACGAGACATACACCAAGATCTTTTTCATCATCGGTGAGTACTGCGTAACTTGAGCCCCACTGCTCAAGGACAATATCCTCAACTTCAAGGCCGCAACGCTGCACACACTTAATAATGTTTTGGGCAGCGCTTTCGGCGCCCGTAACAATATGAACGCGCGCTTCAAGCCGAACCCCAGACATTCCTATTGGATCCCGGATGCCCTCTTGGTTATCAATGATAAATTCCTGAGGGATCACATGCAGAATTCGCTGATCTGCCGGCAACGCTACAGCTTGAGCTGCGTCCATTACACGCGCAACATCGCCCGCAGTAACCTCTTTGTCTTTTATCGCAACGATGCCGTGCGAATTCAGACTGCGAACATGGCTGCCAGCTATGCCAGTGTAAACTGCATTTATTTCTACACCGGCCATCAATTCAGCTTGCTCTACTGCCCGCTGTATTGACTGCACGGTGGAGTCGATATTGACAACCACACCACGTTTCAAACCTCGAGAGGGATGCGAGCCAATACCGATCACTTCGAGCTCGCCATCGGCTTTTAATTCGCCTACAAGCGCCACAACTTTGGATGTGCCGATATCGAGGCCCACGATAATATGTCGATCTATACGCTTAGACATCTTGATCCCGCTTTTGGTTGATCAATGATTCATTGAGGGTTTTCGGTCGCACCTGCGGTGCGCCTTGGGTACGCCAACCAACTGAAAATCCGTTGGAGTAGCGCATATCTAGATAGAGAATTTCGCTAAATCGGCTTGCCACTATTGGCGCACCTACTTTGATAAATCTCTCAATACGATCATCTACCTGTCGCCGACCAAGCCGTACAGTCGTACCGTTGTCGACGTCAAACTCCCACGCACCTCGCGCATCAAGGCGAAGAGCAGTAATACGTAAGCCCGCGTCTGTAAGGCGGGCTTGTAGCTCGGCCATTAAGTTACTGACCTGGTGCTCAGTTCCTTCAGGCCCTTCAAGATGCGGTAGCTCAGGAGGGACGTGACGCTCGTCTTTGACAAATAAGTCACCGCGCCCGTTCAGAAGACCTGCCTCGCCCCATCGAGCGACAGCGGTCTGCTCAGTTACTTGAATAGTTAAAGCCGCAGGCCAATGACGCTGAACGCGCACATGGTCAACCCAGTAGAGCTTACTCAACGCACGCTGCAGATGGGCAAGATTCGCTGTGAGGAACCCCCCAGATATCTCCTTACTGACGACCTGCTCAACTTCATAAACGGATACGCGATGAAAATTACCCGTAACCTGAATATGACGAACAGGACGGTTAAAAAAGAAGCCAATTAAGAATATCGTTGCAGCGATTGAACTTCCTATCAGTGCAGCAGAGCCTAAATACTGCCAATTAACTTTTGGCAGAGATAGCTTGGCTTTCTTCTCTGTGCGAGCACGGTTTTTCGCGCGCATTAAATACAGCATGTCACGTAATCTCATGACGTTGCCGCACCATGATTGGGAAGGCTAGTCTCAAGAATGCGCCACACCAACTCATCAAAACCAATACCTGCAGCCGCAGCTGCTTTAGGTACCAAAGAGTGGCTCGTCATACCTGGAGTTGTATTGACCTCAAGTAACCAGTTACAACTAGCGGTATCGCGCATCAAGTCAACACGCCCCCAACCAGAGGCGCCTGATGACCGAAATGCTGCGAGAGCGAGTGCTCGCATGGCTACTTCTGCGTCGCTGGCCAGACCAGGGCATATATATTGCGTGTCCTCCGCTACATACTTCGCGTGGTAGTCGTAATACTCGCCCGCAGGAACAATGTGGATACTCGGGAGCGCGATTTCGCCAAGAATTCCAACCGTGTATTCACCACCCTGAATAAGCGACTCCATGAGCAACTCACCTCCGTATTTCTGCGCAAGTAGCAGCGCATCGGCGATCTGGCTCTGCTCAAAAATACGGCTAACCCCAACGCTAGATCCTTCAAGTGATGGCTTAATAATGAGTGGTAGTCCAATTTCCTGAGCGGCTGCATTTACGTCTTGCCGCGGTTGAAGGCGTACGTATTTTGGCGTTGGCAGGCCGGCCGAGAGCCACACTTGCTTTGTGCGCACCTTGTCAAGAGTCAAAGCGGCACCCGCAACATCTGAGCCGGTAAATGGGACTCCAACAGCCCTTAGCAAACCTTGTACAGTCCCATTTTCACCCGCTCCGCCATGCATAATATTGAAGACACGATCGATCCGTTTCTCCATTAGCGCCACGAGCAACGCATCGACTCCATCAATACCTTCTACTGTGATCCCCTGCCGTTGCAATGCCTCTAACACGTTCCGACCAGATTCAAGCGAAACGGCACGCTCAGAACTCGGCCCACCGTATAAAACAGCTACTCGACCAAAATCAGCAGCCGACTTCAAACGCAACGCCGGAAACGTTATGAAAGTCATGCGCAGTCCTCGCCAACAATCAAAACTTCCGGCTTCAAGCTGATTCCATGCACTCTCTGCACTTCTGAGCGAACATGAGTGATCAAAAGCTCTATATCTTTAGCCGTCGCTTGACCTTCATTCAATATAAAGTTTGCATGTTTTTCAGAGACAATCGCGCCGCCATGGCGCGCACCTTTAAGTCCGGCGCTCTCGATTAAGCGAGCAGCATGGTCACCAGTAGGATTTGTAAATGTAGATCCACCACTCCAGTCACCTATGGGCTGCGTTTCGCGCCGTTGCGCCAGGAACTCCTTTATTTTCTGGGTGGCACTGTCAGTCACATTAGTAAATTCGAATCGGGCTGCCATAAACCACTCGCCAACAGCTGGTGGATCAACGTGACGGTAGCCCCAGCGATATTCCGATACTTTCCGTGTGTGGCATGCTCCAGTTCGGTCGATCACATCCACTTCAGACACACAAGACCAAGTGTCAGACCCCCATGCGCCAGCATTCATCGCTAGCGCTCCACCAATTGTTCCAGGTATACCCGCAAAAAACTCAGCAGGTCCTAGCCGCCATTTCGCGCATTGACGAGCGACACGGGCACAGGCAACACCGGCGTCTGCGTGTACACGCTTTCCGCCGAGCCATTCGAGTCGATCGAGACTCTGCTGCAGCGACACCACAACTCCACGCACACCGCCATCACGCACCAGCGTATTACTACCGAGCCCAATTACGTGGCACGGTACATTAGCGGGTAGTGCTTTTAAAAAATCAGCAAGTTCAGAGCCACTTTTCGGCTCATAAAAGACGTCGGCCGGTCCGCCCACGTGCCACGATGTGTGGCGAGACAGGGGCTCTGCGAATCGGACGCGACCCAAAAAGCGCTCGGCGATTCCGTACTGTGCTAGATCAGTCATTTGGGCGAACCTGAGCTAGCTGCGCTGCATACATGTGAGCAACACCACTGATACTGCCAGCCCCCATCATCACAAGCACATCACGATCACGTAGTAGCGGCCCAATCGCATTAGGCAAGTCATCAACAGCCGCACAGAAGACCGGCTCAACTTGACCACGAGTCCTTACTGCTCGACAAATCGCACGCCCATCTGCATCGGCTATCGGAGCCTCGCCAGCTGCGTATACTTCGGTGATAAATAACGCATCCGCGCTTGATAGCACTGCTGCAAAGTCATCTAACAAGTCACGTGTACGACTAAATCTATGGGGCTGGAATGCCAGCACCACTCGACGTCCTGGCCAACCTTGACGAATCGCTTCGAGTGAGGCTCTCAGCTCTGTCGGATGATGCCCATAGTCATCTATTAAGGTGATGTGCCCTGCACTCGTTGTACAGTCTGCAAGCACTTGCAGGCGGCGGTCGATGCCTTGAAAGCTTGCAAGCGCTTGTTGTATCGCACTATCAGCGACACCAAATTCAGTTGCCACTGCAATCGCTGCAAGAGCATTGAGTACATTATGTCGGCCTGGCACACTAAGTGTGACTGCCAGATCGGATTGAACTCCTGCTCGGCGAACCTTAAAGATCGAGCGCTGACCATCTCGCTGAATATCTAAAGCACGAATATCAGCAGCAGTCTCAATACCGTAGGTGATTATTGGCCGAGATATGTCCTGTAGAATCGTTTGCACATGAACATCATCCAGACACAGCACAGCAAACCCATAAAAGGGAAGATTGTGTAGAAAGCTAATAAAAGCATTTTTAAGCTTTTTAAAGTCGCCAGCGTAGGTTGCTAAGTGATCGTTATCTATATTTGTCACAACAGCGGCCATCGGCTGTAAGTGCAGAAAAGAAGCGTCACTTTCATCTGCTTCAGCAACCAAATAGCGACCAGCACCTAGTCGCGCATTGCTTGCTGCACTTTTAAGACGGCCGCCAATAACGTACGTCGGGTCCTCTCCTGCTTCAGCGAGAATACTTGCGACAAGACTTGTAGTTGTTGTTTTTCCATGAGTTCCAGCAATGGCAATACTGACTCGAAAGCGCATAAGCTCAGCGAGCATTTCGGCGCGACGTACGATAGGTACTCTAGTAGCGCGAGCTGCTTCCACTTCGGGATTTTTGCCATCAACTGCACTAGAAACTACAACGACATCTGCGCCTGCAATTCGCTCCGCTGAATGACTAAAACTGATTTCAGCTCCCAGCGTCTGCAAATGTCTCGTTACGTCATTTTCTTTTAGATCTGTTCCTTGCACTAGGTAGCCAAGGTTAAGCAAAACTTCGGCGATACCGCCCATTCCGTTCCCACCGATGCCAACAAAGTGGATTCGCTTTATGCGGTGCATTTGAGCACTCATAGCGTTGCTCCACTTACCGCCAAACACAGATCAGCAAGCCGCTCAGCAGCATCAGGAATTGCGGCTCGCTTAGCTGCTTCGGTCATTGCGCGCCGGCGCTCACTGGCGTCGCTTAATAGACTAAGCAACTCTCGCGCGAGCACTTCCGGCGTAAGATCTGATTGTGGCAACAGTAGCGCGGCACCTCTATCAGTCAGATAACGAGCATTTGCTGTCTGATGGTCATCCACTGCTGATGGAAGCGGGACCAAAATTGACGGGACGTGAGCTGCTGCAAGCTCGGCCACCGTGAGTGCACCACTGCGACAAACCGCGAGATCCGAACCTGCGTAGGCTGCAGCCATGTCGTCAATAAAATCGCATACATTTGCGGTAACGCCGGCTAACTCATAAGCGAGCCGCACGGACGCGCTACGCTGCTGCCCTGCCTGATGCAGAACTCTCGGCCGCTTATTCGTCGGCAATAAACCTAGAGCTGCGGGAACGACGCGATTTAGTATCTCGGCGCCCTGGCTACCCCCAAAAACCAATAAACGCGGCGGCTCATCGGTACTAGCAGCGCAATGTGTTGTTGAGTAGATCGACTGCCGCACGGGATTCCCCGTGACCACTACGTCAGCGCGATTTCTAAAGCTGTCTGGAAATGCAGAAGCTGTCACTGTCGCAAAGCGAGTCAACAATCGATTAGTCAGACCAGCAACAGCGTTTTGCTCGTGAATCACTAACGGTTTGCCCAGCAATCGTGCTGCAAGCCCGCCTGGGCCCGCAACAAATCCACCAAGCCCAAGGACGACATCGGGTCGACAGCGACGCATCACTGCGAGCGCATCATAAAACGCCCGCACTAAATTAAGCGGAGCTCGTAACCAGTTCAGCAGTCCCTTGCCTCGCAATCCAGAAACTCGGACCCACTCTACTGGTATCCCTGCTGCGGGGACTAATCGTCCTTCAATACCGCGTCGCGTCCCCATCCAGATTACTTTACAGGCGCGCAGACGCAAGACATCGGCGACGGCGAGTCCTGGAAAGACATGCCCTCCTGTACCGCCTGCCATGATGAGAACTGTAGTCATCGAGTAACCACCCGTGACGGCGCAGCTTTCGCAGTCGCTGTCTCATGGTGAACCCGGAGCAATATGCCTATCCAAGCAAGTGTTACTAACAGGCTTGAGCGACCATAGGATAACAAGGGCAGAGTTAAGCCCTTGGTTGGTAGCAGCCCCATATTGACGCCCATGTTTATGAACGCTTGTAGACCAAACCAAATTCCAAAAGCAGCTGCAATATACGACTGAAACTTTAAGCCTGCCTCTGCTGCTGCCCGAGCAATTACAAGCGCACGGTAGGCCAACGCGAGCACTAGCATCACGACCAATAAAATTCCAGCAAAACCAAGCTCTTCGGCGAGCACAGCAAACACAAAGTCGGTGTGCGCCTCAGGCAAATATAAAAGTTTTTGCACGCTGGCCCCAAGGCCAACACCAAACCACTCACCGCGACCTATGGCAATGAGTGACTGGGTAAGCTGGAAACCCGTATTGAAAGGATCCGCCCAAGGATTTAAAAACCCCGTGAGCCGCTTAACACGATAAGCGCTTGAAATAGCAACAACCCCAAGCACCATCAAAACAACACAACATAAGCCTAGGAAGTTGCGTAAACGCACACCAGCGAGAAACAAAACGCCCATTCCGGTCGCTAACAGAACGACACCAGACCCGAAATCTGGCTCTCCCAATAGAAGGAGGGCTGCCAGAGCAAGCACACCTATAGGCTTAAGAAAGCCAACGATACTTTGCCTAATTTCATCTTCACGTCGTACCAGATAGCTGCACAGATAAATCAGCAAGAAGACACGTGCGGCCTCAGACGCTTGAAAGTTCAGCCCAAATAAGCGCAGCCAACGGCGACTTCCATTGACGGCATGCCCGATTCCAGGGATCAAAACTAACGCCAATAATGCGATTGCGGCTATAAGCAGAATAAAGCTAAGACGTTCCCAAATCTGCGTCGGCAATCGCACTGCGATGAACGCAAGACAAGCGCCTACTCCTGAAAATATTAATTGCCGCTCCAGAAAAAAGAATGGATCGCCGTCACGTGCGGCTAACGTAACTGAAGCAGAAGTGACCATAATCAAACCGACAAGCAAAAGCGCAGCGGTGAGGCCTACAACAACAGGATCCAGGATGATGCGCTGGCTCTTATTCACCCGTACTCCAGCTGCTACAGAACTCATGAGTTCAGTTTCCTTGCAGCTGCTGCGAATACGTCACCACGGTGCGCGTAATCTTGAAACATATCGAAACTAGCGCAGGCAGGCGATAAAAGAACGCTGTCGCCAGGCCGCGCCGCTTTAGCAGCCGCCGCCACTGCAGCCGACATATCAGCAGCGAACTCAACGCTGCATACGTTCGCTAGCACGCCGGCAATGCGCTCACGGTCACGTCCAATTAGAACGGCATGGCGGACCCTATTTTTAAATGCTGCTGCAAGCGGTGTGAAATCCTGTGATTTCCCATCACCACCTGCAATTACAACCAGTTTCTCAGAAAAGCCCGTGACTGCAGCAAGAGTGGCGCCGACATTTGTGCCTTTTGAGTCATCTATGAAGCGCACACCTTTATGCTCAGCTACCCACTCGCTACGATGCGGAAGGCCAGGAAAGCTGCGCAACACGAGCAGCATAGAGCTTATGGAAATCCCTAAATGATCTCCAATCGCTAAAGCAGCTAACGCATTGGCAACATTGTGTGCTCCAGCGAGCTTTAATTCAGACACCTTTATCAGAGGGCGCTCTTTTCCTACAATCCAACTTGCGCCATCATGCTCACTCACTCTCCAGGCTGCATTTTGGTTTTCTAAACTAAAGGCGGTGATGTGACCTATCCCATGCGCCATATTCGCGACGGCAGGGTCATCTATATTAAGAACAGCCACTTTAGCGTTAGACAAGATACGCGCTTTTGCTGAGGCATAGGCCTCAAGCGACTCATAACGATCCATGTGATCAGGCGTGACATTCAACACAGCGGCGACAGCTAATTTTAGGGAATAGGTAGACTCTAATTGGAAACTAGATAGCTCCAGCACATAAAGATCGGGTCTAGGCTGACTTAGTAAGTCAAGCGCAGGCTCACCTAAATTTCCTCCAGCAATAGCATTTAGGCCATCGCTACGTGCCATCTCGGCTACCAGCGTCGTGACAGTACTCTTGCCATTAGTACCTGTTATGCCAACTACTGGCGATACACATTCCGTTGCAAATAACTCCACGTCCCCAACAACGGGTATCCCTCGTGCCCGCGCAGATTGCACGATCGGCTCTCGAGGCGACACGCCCGGCGAAATCACCATTCGATCGGTTTGGTCCAATAGGCTGATGTCAAACGCCCCCACATGGACTGCCGTAACCTGTTCGATCTTTTTAACTTCTTCAATGCAAGGCGGATCCTCACGCGAGTCAGTTGCCATTACTGCTTCGCCATGTGCACTGAGCCAACGTACGGCTGAGAGCCCGGTTTTCCCTAAGCCAACGACGAGATTACGGCGCGCTTGTATCATTAGCGCACCTTCAAGGTAGCAAGACCGGCCAGTATCAGCACCACAGTTATGATCCAAAACCGGACGATTACTTTAGGTTCTGGCCAGCCTTTTAACTCAAAGTGGTGATGTATAGGCGCCATTCGAAACAGGCGCTTACCCGTGAGCTTGAACGACGCAACTTGCAACATTACTGATAATGTTTCGATGACAAAAACGCCGCCCATCAAAAACAATACGAGTTCTTGGCGCACAATAACGGCCAGCGTACCTAGTGCTGCCCCAAGCGCGAGCGCGCCCACATCCCCCATAAAAACTTGTGCGGGATATGCGTTAAACCAAAGAAACCCAAGACCAGCTCCAACGAGAGCAGAAGAAAATACAAGGACTTCCCCAACGCCAGGAACATGCGGTATTAACAGATAACTTGCAAAAACAGAGTTACCACAAACATATGCAAAAACCCCAAGAGCACCACTAACCATCACGGCCGGCATAATTGCTAGACCGTCTAGCCCATCAGTTAGATTGACCGCATTACTCGTTCCGACAATTACAAAATAAGTCAGTGCGACGTACCCAAAACCGCCTAACGGAATAATAATGTCTTTGAAGAATGGCACGTGAAGCGCCGTGGCCGCAGGCACTGACGCTGTATAAAATAGCGATACCGCACCTAGCAGTCCTGCCACTGATTGCAGCAAATACTTGCCGCGTGCAGGCAAGCCTTTTGAATTTCCGATGACCAATTTAAGATAATCATCGTAAAAACCAATTAGGCCGAATGACAAGGTCACCGCACATAAAATCCATGCGTAGCGATTACTGAGATCAACCCAAAGCAACGTTGAGCCGAGGATGGCGATGATAATCAGTGCGCCACCCATTGTTGGCGTCCCCTGTTTTTTCAGGTGCGACTCGGGCCCGAGGTCACGAACATTTTGGCCAATTTGCCGTGCAGCCAGCGCACGGATCATCATTGGACCGATAAATAAGGCGATTGATAGTGCTGTTATCGCCGCTAAGATTGCCCTAAGCGTTAAATATGAAAATACCCGGAACCCGGAATAATGCACTGCTAACAACTCTGCTAAACGGTACAGCATGGTGTTAGTGCGCAACCTCGGCAGCAGTAGTATTTGCGCTGCTATTTACTCGCAAGTACTCAACTACGCGCTCAAGACGATTTGATCGTGACCCCTTCACTAACACAGTGACACCAGGCGTCAGTAACCCCTGCACTCGAGATGCCAGGGCGTCGCTATCTTTAAACCACTCCGCGCCCTGCCCAAAGACTTTAACCGCGTCTGAGGTGCATTCTCCGACAGCAAATAGTCGGGTCACCCCACGCTCTCGCGCTTCCCGCCCAGCAGTCAGGTGCGCCGCACGACTATGCTCACCAAGTTCGCCCATGTCGCCGAGGACCAACCATCGCTCACCAGACATGGCAGCTAAGACCTCAAGGCCAGCAGTTAAGCTGCTTGGATTCGCGTTATAAGAGTCATCTATTAGCTGGGCACCATTAACTCCAGCGAAGGACTGTAGGCGGCCTTTAATAGGTCTTGATTTCTGCAAGCCAGCACAAATGTCATCGTTGGAAGCTCCAGCTGCATAAGCTGCTGCAGCCGCGCCCAGAGCATTCACAACGTTGTGTCGCCCTATAAGCGCGAGCTTCACACGGATGTGTCCTAGCGGACTCAGCATGTCAAATTCTTGCTGGTAACCGTCAGCGCTCGATAAACGAGATGCTCCGATTGCCCTAAATTCGGCTGTTGGTGAAAATCCGAATGACAACCGTTGTTCAGTCCGTGCCATGCCAGACCAAAGATTATGGTATTCGTCATCAACATTAATGACAGCTGTCGCTGTACGCTCCAGTCCTGCGAACAGTTCACCTTCAGCCCGCGCGACCCCGTCTAGATCACCGAATCCCTCAAGATGTTCCGCGCCCGCATTAGTGACAATCCCTACTGTGGGACACACCAACGGCATCAGTGACTCTACTTCTCGAGGATGATTCGCTCCGATTTCTATGACTGCGGTCGCATGACGCTCGTCTAGCTCCAGCAGCGTTAGAGGTACCCCGATGTGGTTGTTCAACGTACCCTTTGTAGAGTGGCATCGCCCTCGCTCTGCAAGAATATTAGCGATGAGTTCCTTCGTGGTCGTTTTCCCATTGCTTCCCGCAACCGCTACGACCGGTATTTTAAATTGTGTACGCCAAGCCCCTGCTGCACGCTGTAGTGCAAGGACGGTGTCATCGACCATAATCTGAGGAATAGGCGTCTCTACCGAGCGCGAAACCACGACGCCTACAGCGCCGGCTGCAGTGGCTGCAGCAATAAAATTGTGGCCATCAAAATTAGGCCCAACGAGCGCTACAAAAAGCTCACCGCCTTTAAGGGACCGCGTATCCGTCGACACGGAGGTGAAGGTAGCGTCAGCGCCTTTCAAGGCACCTCGCATCGCGCTCGCGAAATGAGTAAGACAGCGCTTCATGCGGCACGCTGTACGATACGTTGCACCACTTCACGATCGCTGAAGCGACGTCGCTCATCACCATACAGCTGGTACTCTTCGTGACCCTTGCCGGCAATTAGCACAACGTCACCAGGACCCGCCTGCGCCGCAACCCACTCGATCGCCGCGGCACGATCACGTTCTACACGACTCGGAATACGGCCGGTCAACCCAGCCCGAATCATCGAAATGATGTGTTCAGGATCCTCAAATCGTGGGTTGTCATCGGTAATGACGAGGTGGTCCGATATCTTTTCTGCTGCAGCAGCCATTAACGACCGCTTACCTGAGTCTCGATCACCTCCGCACCCAAATACGCACCAGAGTGCACCACGCACATGGGCACGCAGAGATATCAACGCTTTTTTTAGTGCATCCGGTGTGTGAGCGTAATCAACAACAAACATCGCACCATTTTCGGTCGGCTGGAATGTTTCCATCCGTCCCGGCGGCGCATCTGCCTCCGACAATGCATCGAGCGCACGCGCCATCGGCATATCGGCAGCTAGCAGCAAGCCAAGAACGAGCAGTAAGTTCTCTGCATTGAACGATCCGACCAAGCGCGAACGCAGTTCAAATGAACCACAGTGCGTGAGCCCAGCGATCGTCAAACCTCGCTCAGTACATTCAATGCTCGTGCAAACAATGTATTTGCCTTGCTCTAAAGGCTCTGTACCAAAAAAAACCGGCACTAGATTCACTTCTGAAGGGATCTGCGCACTAAGCTTTTTTACAAATGCGTCTTGATAATTGAGCACAGCACACGCGAGACCTTCCCGAAAGAAAAGCTTTTTCTTCGCATCACCGTATGCTTCCATGGAGCCGTGATAGTCCAAGTGGTCACGGCTTAAGTTTGTGAATCCGGCAATTGGTATGCGCAGACCTGCGATGCGGTTTTGGTCTAGCGCATGCGATGAAACTTCTAAGGCGACATGACGCACACCATCATCGACGAGGCTGCGCAGCATACGATGCAAATTCACAATGTCAGGGGTTGTATTGAGATTTGGTACTAACTGGTCTGGCCGTCCAGCGCCTAGAGTTCCGATATATGCGCCCTCATTGCCATAGCATCGCGCGAGCAACCAGGCACAAGTTGTCTTACCGTTCGTACCAGTAACGGCAGTTACACTTGCGCTAAGTGATGGGTGATTATAAAAACGATCGGCAATCACGCCAAGGTTTTGCGCCAGACGCGCTACTGCTATGACGCTAACTGTCGTAGGTACGTCGGGGGATTTCCTGCCCTCTGTTGGATCCCAGAGAATGACAGCAGCACCGCGCTCGATCGCTTCGTTAGTATGATCTAATCCGTGCGTCAAACGTCCCGCAATTGCGACAAATACATCGCCAACACCGACTGCTCGACTATCCAGCGTGAGGTCCGCAACAATTACTGGACTAGGCATTACAGAAAATCCGGCCAATGCTGCCTGTAGTCGCGCTCCATCAGCTTGTGAGTTAACACGTTTCATCGCGGCGTAACGGCCTGTACTAAGGTTGCCGACGGCACGTTACTGAGATCGTCTGGGGGTACCGACAGTAGCCGTAAGGCGCCTCCCATCACTGTGGAAAATACTGGCGCCGCAACCTGGCCTCCCTGATGGTAACCGCCAGTAGGCTCATCAATAACCACAACTGCGGCAAGGCGCGGTGCACCCGCCGGAACCATGCCGCCAAAGACAGCCATAAACTTATTCGTGGAATATCCACCCGCCATCATTTTCCATGCAGTACCCGTTTTTCCAGACACGCGGTATCCGTGAATGGCCGCGCGTCTGGCAGTACCTTCTGGTGTGATAACGCTTTCAAGCATGTGCACGACATCACGGCACACTTGCGCGTCTAGCACCCGCTCACCCTTTACAGGACCTTCTTGGCGGCGAAAGGTTAAGGGACGCTTGATCCCAAAACTACCAAGGGTTGCGTAAGCCTGCATCAACTGCAGAGGCGTAACAGAGATACCATAGCCATGGGCAATGGTAGCCACGGTAATGGGCTGCCACTTGGAGTAGTTGCTGAGCAGTCCTGCAGCCTCTCCAGGAAAACCGCTGGGCGTCACTCGACCAAACCCAACGTTAGTCAACGTTTGCCAAATATCTTTCTTTTCAAGCGACAAGGCAATATGTGCCATGCCTACGTTAGATGACTTAGCAAGGATCGTCGCAATGTCGACGGGCCCCCAATTATGCTCATCTTCAATCACGTGACTGCCTACACGTATAAAACCTGGACTTGTGTCAACGATGCTATCAGTTTTAAATTTTCCAGAACTTAATCCTGCTGCAACTACAAAAGGTTTTATCGACGAGCCGGGTTCCAAAATATCAAGAGCAGCTCGATTCCGATAACGAGCCACTTCAAATTGCGCATGATCGTTTGGATTGAATGAAGGCTGATTTACCATCGCCAGTATTTCGCCGGTCCGCACATCCACCACGATCACGGATCCAGCACGTGCTTGAAATTCTGCAATCGCGCTTTTCAGCGCCCGATATGCTAGATACTGAATACGTAAATCAATACTTGTGACTAGCTCTTCACCAGGCCTTGGTGCACGAATGCTATCGACATTCTCAACGACCCTGCCAAGTCGGTCTTGAATCACGCGCTTGATGCCATCTTCACCAGATAGCTTCTGCTCAAAGCCAAGCTCGAGACCCTCCTGACCTTGATCTTCAGCGCCTGTAAAACCAAGCAGATGCCCAGTCACCTCACCCGCTGGATAAAAGCGTCGATATTCACGCTGCAAATACACGCCTGGTATGTGTAAGGATTTGATGCCTTCAGCTTCGTCTGGCTGTAGCTGCTTCGCGAGTACTAGATATTGAGATTCAAGATTGGAAGTTACTCGCCGCGTAAGCCAGTCATTATCGCGCCCAAGCGCTTTAGCTAACTTCGGCAATTGATCAGGTGCGGCAGCAAGCTCTGTTGGGTTTACCCATACAGTATCCACAGGCGTTGATACAGCAAGAGGCTCCCCGAAACGATCAACAATAGCGCCACGGTGAGCAGCAATCTTTGCGTTACGCATGAAGCGCTCAGCGCCTTGCTCTGCGAGAAACCCATGTTTCAAAACTTGCAAGTCAACGGCTCGGCCTATTACAACAATAGCAACGAGAGCAAGTACACCAATGACCCACCAACCACGCTGCTTGAACTGGTAAGCGGAGTTCTGCGCTTCTGTACGGCGTACCTTCATGGCTGAACTATCTTCACGTCAGTCGCATTTGGTAAAGCCATCTTCAGCTGCCTATCTGCAACCTGCTCTACAAATCCGTGGGTGCTCCATGCGCTTTGCTCAAGCTGCAGCCTACCCCACTCAATGTTTAAATTATCTCGCTCGGCAGTTAGCTTCTCGAGCCCGATAAACAAATTTCTTGCTGTGTGCTTTATGTAAACAGCACCAGCAGCAGAAATTAAAACAGCCAACCACAGACTCGCAACGGCCCATGGCATTTGACGCTCAGTTGGCCGAAAATTCATGAGCGCACCTTTTGGGCAACTCGTAACACAGCGCTACGAGCACGTGTGTTGCGCCCAACCTCTTGGTCACTCGGGCGAGTCGCCTTGCCAATGATCTGAAGGTATGGCTGTGCGTCAATAGGAATGTTCGGCATGCCGCGCCATACGGGGTCACCCTCGGCAAAGCGACGCATAAAGCGCTTGACCGGTCGGTCTTCAAGCGAATGGAAACTAATGACTGCCAGCCGTCCGTTCACCGCCAACAACTCAAGCGCTGACTCAAGAGCGCACTCGAGTAGCTCCAACTCACGGTTCACTTTGATTCGCAATGCTTGGAATGTGCGTGTAGCCGGATGTTTTCCGACTTCCCGAAATCGAGCCGGTATTGCGCTAGTAACAATCTCTGCTAGCTGCGATGTAGTAAGTATCGGTGCGACGAGACGGGCGGCCGTAATTGCGTGCGCGATCCGACGTGCGAAACGATCCTCACTAAATTGAGAGATCATTGCAGCAATCTCCTGCTCCCGAGCATGCGCCAAATAATCAGCGGCGCTGACTCCAGTCGTTGGGTCCATGCGCATATCAAGCGGGCCGTCGCGCAAAAAACTGAAGCCTCTGGAAGGATCATCAAGCTGGGGCGAGGACACGCCGAGATCGAATAAAATGCCATCGACGGTACCGGCACTAACGAAATCGGCAAGGCGGTCAAATGTCGCATGACATATCTGGACTCGTAAGTCGGCGCCCAACTCCTGGCGTGCGCTCTCGATTGCTTGAGGGTCGCGATCAACAACAAAAAGTCTCCCTTGCTCACCTAACATCCCGAGAATTTCCCGGGAATGGCCGCCTCGACCATACGTTGCATCAACGTAAACGCCATCGCTCCTAATCACTAACGCAGCAACCGCTTCATCGAGCAGTACCGGCGCATGCATTGACAGCACCGACTCAGTCACACCATCGCTCCTTCAACGCGCGTTACGCGGTCACAGACACCGGGCAACTGCATTACTAAAGCGACAACGTCTCGAGGTCAGCGGGCAGTGCACCGGGCAGCTCGTCGTCCTTAAGCCACTCGTCACGACGCTGCGTCCAACGCACCTCATCCCACAACTCAAATCGATTCCCTTGCCCAAGCAGCACACCGTCGCGTTCAAGCCCAGCAAAAACTCTCAACTCAGCCGGCAGCAGAATGCGGCCATGACCATCGAGCTGCAGATCGGTTGCGTGTCCCACCATCAGACGCTGCAGACGCCGCGACTGCGGATTCAAAGTGGGTAAGCGCATCAGTTTTCGCTCGATTTCTTCCCAGTCGGGCAATGGGTAGAGCAATAGGCAGTGATCCCGATCAATGGTCACCACCAACTTGCCTGCCGAACGCTCAACGAGCCCGTCCCGATACCGGGTAGGCAAGACCATTCGGCCTTTTGCGTCGAGGGTGACTTGATTGGCGCCGCGGAACACGTTTTTATGAGGTGTTACCCCCATTCCTCCCCACTTTTTCCCACTTCACGCCACTATAAGACGATCGCTGGAGGAGGTCAACGCTCTAAATCAGAATTTTTCGTGAAACTACAAGCACTTAGCGAGCGCTGGATGCTGAAAACCGCACGGGTTGAAATGACGATATATCAAAGGGTTACAGACTAGACTTCTAAGAATATATCAAATAATGCATGAATCGTGCCAATTCGTAAAATGCCTACTTGTGAGGCCTGCGCTACCGCGCCCAACCAGGGAAATCGCGGCATTTAAGCGAAATTAAGATGGGAGTCGGCCGGTAAGCCGGGTTCTGTCTTGGGCAACCATTCCTCTGGGATACACGTCACCGTGCACCTCAAGCGACCTACCCGGGAACACGCGCGGGTCGCGCGCCGCTGCTAGAAGCAAGCTTCCGGCAGACCTGTTCCCCTATTTGGCCTTGCTCCGAGCGGGGTTTACCGTGCCGTGCCTGTTGCCAGCCACGCGGTGCGCTCTTACCGCACCCTTTCACCCTTACCAGCTCTAGGCAAACCTAGAACTTCGGCGGTTTACTTTCTGTTGCACTTTCCGTGGGCTCACACCCCCCAGGCGTTACCTGGCGCTCTACCCTATGGAGCCCGGACTTTCCTCCCCAAAAACACCGGTACGCCTTGCGGCGCCTTTGACATCTCTGGAGCGATTGCCTGGCCGACTCCCGCCCGCACGATAGGCCCGTACGGCTAGAAGCTCAAGCCTTGTCGGATGAATTTAACTCAGAAACCGTTTTTTTTGCAGAGCCTGCTGGTAAACGGCATTGCGACGCTCACCCGTGATTGCACTGACGATATCAACAGCCCGTGATAGCGGCAGCTCAGGCAACAAAGCGGCAAGCAAAGTACCCGTCAGCGGCAAACCACCATCTAAGGGCGCCTCATCGATCAACTTGCCCGCCACGATAACCACGGCCTCACCGCGCGTCATATTGACATCAGACTCTGCAGCACTCGCGAGGGCGCCGATCGTATCGCGGTAGACCGTTTCATGCATTTTAGTCAATTCACGCGCCAATGCCGCAGGACGCTCAGCGCCAAATGCTGCGCTGACATCTCGCAGCATATCCGCCAACCGATGCGGTGCCTCGTAAAAAACGAGCGTTCTGGCTTCGCTCACTAAAGCATCAAGTCTTGCACGGCGCTTCGCTCCGCGCGGCGGCAAGAATCCTTCAAAAACAAACCGATCTGTAGGCAATCCTGCAACGGAAAGTGCTGCAATAGCAGCGCAAGCGCCGGGGATCGGGACAACCAAAATTCCTGCGCTTCCAGCTGCCGCCACTAAACGAAAGCCGGGATCACTGACCAAAGGCGTGCCCGCATCGGACACCAAAGCGATCCGAGCTCCATCGGTCAAGCGCTGCACTAACTCAGCAACACGGTCATGCTCATTGTGCTCATGAAAGGAAATGAACGGGCGTTCAATACCCAGTTGACTCAGGAACGCGCCCGTATGCCGCGTGTCTTCAGCGGCAATCAAATCTACTGACGCGAGAATCTCCCGCGCACGCGGCGACAAATCACTGCGATTGCCGATGGGCGTAGCAACAACATATAAAACACCTGCGGCTGACACTCTGCTGCACTCCACGAAACGTGGTTATGGGCCTTCATCCTGCCCGTCAGCCGCCGCGCATGCAATGGCACTCGCCCATCAGCGGACACCGTATCACTCGAGTGCAGGCCCCAAATGCCTGATTACCTGATGAACCAAGGCAAAAAAACAGATAACGCGGTACCCTAGCTTACCCACGCATACAGAATCATGCAGATTGTAAATATGCTAGCAGCGCCGAGACATATCGCATTACTGCTCCCACTTTCGGGAGCGCTGCAGGAGGCTGGCGAGGCGTTGTGGAACGGTTTTTTGATGGCTTACTACCAGACCGCGGACGATGCGCGAGCCACCGTCTCGTTGATCGATACAGAGGCAGGCATTCTAGCTGCTTATCATCGCGCCATTACGAATGGCGCCGACTTCATCATCGGGCCACTTACCAAAGATCATGTCAAATCGGTACTACAAGTAGCTGATAGCAGAATACCGACATTAACGCTGAACATCTCGACAGAGGCAAAAAATCCAAGAGAAAATTTCTTTCAATTCGCTCTTTCTCCTGAAGATGAAGCACGGCAAGTTGCCTCCCGCCTGATTACGGAGGGCAGACGTAGCGGCATCGTTCTCAACATATCAGGGGAATGGAGCAACCGAGTGACCAACGCGTTTACGACAGCATTCACCGCAATCGGTGGCACTGTGGTCGGTACACGAACGTTATCTCGTGACAGCACCGATATGACGGACGAGTTGGCGCCTTTACTCGGGTTTGAGGATAGCAAGCGGCGCTTTCAATCCTTAACAGCAATAGTGGGCCCCCTACTCTTTACACCCAGACATCGAGACGATATTAGTTTTGTGCTTGCCTTAGCCAACGCGTCTATGGGGCGCAATATTCGGCCGCAACTGAAATACCAATACGCAGGTGATCTACCTGTTTATTCTATTTCCGATATCCACGATCCGAATCCAGCCGCCAATCAAGATATGGAGGGCGTCACTTTTACCGATATGCCATGGTTGATTGGCAACACGCCGGAGATCAATGATCTACACAATATGGCGCAGCAATTGTGGCCAGAAAGAGCTTGGCAGAAAAACAGGCTATTTGCGATGGGTTACGACAGTCATCAATTGATGCAACAACTGGCCAACAACACGTCGCATGAATCCCTAGCGATCGCCGGCCTAACAGGCCGTCTCACCATCGGGCCAATGGGCTATATACACCGCACACTCGACTGGGCCGTTTTTGACACCGATGGACACGCGCGCGCCATATAAGCGCGGCTCACTATTTCACAATAGATAAATGCGGTTTGCGCGCATCGGGGCTGCCAGACGGCTTTATCGCAGCGCCTAAAGAATCTGGTGACGGCTCAGGCGCTGGATCATCCTCTGAAAACAGCATCCCTTGACCCGACTCACGCGAATACACACCCAGCACAGCACTAACAGGCAGTTGTATATTGAAGGGCGTCCCGCCAAACCGTGCGCTGAAGGTAATAAAATCATTCTTCATGAGCAGACCCGACGTCGCGCCATAACTCACGTTCAGCACAATTTTGTCATCACGGACATATTGACGCGGGACAACCACTCCGCTCACCGTGGCATCCACCACTAGATGCGGCGTCTGGCCATTATCGGTAATCCACTCATGCATCGCCCGCGTCAAATACGGGCGCCGTGAACCTATCGGCGACTGTTCACCCATAACTCTTAGACCGCCGTGCGCTTAATGTATATCGCGAAAATACTCGCGCTTTAGCATATACGCGAAGCCCGCAAAAACCAGCAAGAAGAGGGTTACCCAGACACCCAAGTCACGACGCTTAACCTGTACGGGCTCACCGATATAGTCGAGAAAATTTACCGTATCACGCACAAAGTCATCGTACTGCTCGGGCGTTAAACTGCCTTTGGTGGTCAATTCAAGCTTTTCGATTACAGGCGCGACGCCGGCTTTAGCCGGCGCATACACCGCTTGCTGCAGACCCTGCAGATCAAATAACACGTGCGGCATCGCAGTGCCTTTCAACGCGACATTATTCATCCCAGTCGGACGACTTGGATCCAAATAGAATCCGCGCAGAAACGCATACAAATAGTCTGTGCCTCGGCTACGCGCAATAAGTGACAGATCTGGCGGCGCATTGCCAAACCATGCACGCGCATCGTCAGCCTTCAATGCACTTCTGATGGTGTCAGCAGGCTTGTCTGATGTGAACATCAGATTCGCCTTTAGATCGGCATCGCTGATACCCAAATCCGTTGCCACGCGGTTGTAGCGTACGTACTGCGCAGAATGACAACCTGAACAGTAATTCATAAAGTTACGGGCGCCACGCTGCAAAGATGCTGTGTTACGCACATCATTGCCAGCATGAGGGAACGACTCACCCTCGGATGCGCTTACCACCACGGGCAGAAGCGCAGCCAACAAACCCACCACCATCAGCGATCTTAGTTTATCAGTGAGCATTGATGACAATCCTGTCAGGCACTGGCTTAACGCGATCGATGCGTGAATACCACGGCATCAACAAGAAAAAGGCGAAATACACGCCGGTAAATATACGTGCAAGCAGCGGAAAAATTCCACTGGGCGGCTTCATTCCGCAATAGGCAAGTACCACGAAGGAGATCGCAAACAGCGTCAACGCGAGTTTTGAAATCCACCCCTTATAGCGTATCGAATTAACCGGCGACCGATCCAGCCAAGGCAAAAAGAACAGCAGCAAAATTGCGCCGAACATTACCAAAACACCCCAAACCTGAGTCCCTAAGAATGAGGGTACCGCGCGCAACATGGCGTAAAACGGCGTGAAGTACCACACCGGCGCAATGTGGGGCGGCGTCTGCATCGGATTTGCCACGTCAAAGTTGGGCGACTCTAAGAATAGCCCACCAAACGTTGGTGCAAAAAACACGACCCCGCAAAACAGGAGAAGGAAAACAGCAACAGCCATCACGTCCTCTACCGTGCAGTACGGATGAAAGGGCATCCCGTCTAGTGGAATACCACGCGCATCCTTGTGCTTTTTGATCTCCACGCCATCAGGGTTGTTCGATCCAACCTCATGCAAGGCGAGAATGTGGGCAACCACCAGGAATACCAGCAACAATGGCAATGCCACTACATGCAGCGCAAAAAATCGGTTCAAGGTGATATCAGAGATGAAGTAATCGCCTTTGATCCACTCAGAGAGGAAATCGCCGATGACAGGAATCGTACCAAACAAAGAAACGATGACCTGGGCACCCCAATAAGACATGTTTCCCCATGGCAGCAGGTAGCCCATGAAAGCTTCGGCCATGAGAGCGAGGTAAATGACCATGCCGAAAATCCACAGCAGTTCACGGGGCGCTCGATACGAGCCGTACATCAAACCACGGAACATATGCAGGTAAACGACGATGAAAAATGCCGACGCACCAGTCGAATGCAGATACCGAATTAACCAGCCCCATTCAACATCCCGCATAATATATTCAACAGAACCAAAGGCCTCTGTTGCAGAAGGCTTATAGTTCATCGTCAGAAAAATACCGGTTAGTAACTGCAGCGCAAGCACAAAGATGGCAAGTGCGCCGAACAGATACCAGACATTGACATTTTTTGGGGCGTAATACTCGGTCACATGCTCTTTGAGCATTTTATCGAGGGGAAATCTTGCGTTAATCCAACCCCACAAACCGCCGCCCGTTACTGCTTCATAGCCCTTATTCGCCATCGTCTTCGCTCCTTAACGCCCCAACCCTAGGCTGCCTGCGAACCGTCGCTGCCAACCAGAATGCGCCCATCATTGATAAAGCCATACGGTGGGACCGTTAGATTTGCGGGTGCGGGAACACCCTTAAAGACACGCCCAGCAAGGTCGAACTTTGAACCGTGACAAGGGCAATAAAAACCGCCCGGCCAATCTGGGGAAACAGTGACATCAGCGGCTTGAAATTTTGCCGTCGGTGAGCAGCCTAGATGCGTGCACACGCCGAGCACCACAAAATACTCTGGCTTAAGAGCGCGGGCGCTGTTTTTAGCATATGCAGGCTGTACGGACCCACCAGATTCCGGATCCAAAAGAAACGGCGCCGCTTGATCGAGCTGTTTCAACATCTCAGGAGTGCGCCGGACAACCCAAACCGGCTTGCCGCGCCACTCGACCCTGAGCATAGCCCCAGCCTCGAGTTTGCTAATGTCGATCTCAATGGGGGCACCGAGCGCTTTGGCGCGCGCGCTAGGCTTCCAGCTCGCTAAAAATGGCGAAATGGCAACGACGGCGCCCACCGCCCCAGTGAGTGCGGTGGCAGTAACAAGTAATCGACGCCGACTCTGATCAACCTCTTGACTCATGCTCAACCTCTGGATGCCCTTAAGTATTGCGCCTATATCCCAATAGTGCCGCCACGCCGTTTACAGCACCACCGTGCCGCCTCGCGGTTTCGCGATTTCCAAGGATCGCGCATTATACACACCTTGACCCGTGACACGCAGCGGGACACTGCCACCAAAACCACATCCTCAGGGACTTGCGGTAATGCACAAAACATTGCGCTTCTTACGCTTTTCATCGCCTTGGATTGCTCTAGGCCTAGGCATAGCGCTAATAGCCGTACTGGTAAACCCGTCACTGCTTCCAAGACAGCCAACCCGACCCGGACCCACAGTAACGGCGGCACAGCCGATACCTAAGGTACCGACCCCTATTGACACCCTGAGCGAAGCGGCCCCGACTGAGCAGCCGCTGACGCGCCACTCCGCAATCGCCAGCTACGCACAGGCTGTGGCGCGTGGCGCCCCTGCCGTAGTCAACATCTCAACGCGCCGCGTGGTAGTGGAACGTCAGGTCCCAGAACAACTTGCCCAGCTGTTCCCAGATTGGCCTGAGTTTCGCCGTCGAGAAGAAAGCAGCCGTGGCTCAGGAGTCATCCTAGATGCCAAGGGCCATATCGCCACTAACCATCATGTTGTCAAAGGCATGCAGGAAATCGTCGTACAGCTGACCGATGGTAGAACCGCACCAGCAAAACTCATCGGCACAGATCCCGATACCGATCTTGCGATTCTTAAAATTGAACTGCCGAACCTACCCGTCATGCCACTCGGCCGCTCCGATCAGCTACAAGTCGGGGACGTTGTTCTGGCAATTGGTAATTCCGCGGGTCTAGGTCAAACCGTCACTCAAGGAATCGTCAGCGCCAAAGGACGCTCTCAGCTCGGACTCGCCCTGCTCGAAAACTTTATACAAACCGATGCAGCCATCAATCCAGGGAACTCTGGGGGCGCGCTAATTACCGCCAACGGTGAACTTATCGGCATAAACACAGCCGTCTTGTCACGAGAGCAAGGCATTGAAGGTATCGGCTTCGCAATACCCGTTAACTTAGTACGTGGCGTCGCAGCTGAAATCGAAGCCAAGGGTCGCGTGATGCGCGGCTGGTCCGGAATTGGCGTGCGCGGCTTACCAACGGAACTCACTGACAATAGCGGCCAGCCAGTGCATGGCGTCCAAGTTGTAGGCTTTTATAGTCAAAGCCCAGCACGCGCCATCGGGCTCCACCCAGGTGACATCATTACAGCGATTGATGGCACGGCAATTTCTGCTGTGCAGGAATTTCTGAGCGCTATTGCTCGCAAAGCACCAGGATCGAACGTGCGAGCGGATATCATCAGACCCACTCAGGGGCGCATGACGATAACCGTACCCATCATTATCCAACCAATAGAGCGCTAAGAGTTACAATCAGGCCGGCATGCGACGAATCTTCGCCCCAAGACCTCGCAGCTTTTCCTCGATACACTCATAGCCGCGGTCTATGTGATAAATCCGCTCAATGTCTGTGCAGCCATCAGCGGCTAAGGCCGCTAATACGAGGCTTGCGGATGCGCGCAAATCAGTTGCCATCACAGGCGCTGCTGTCAACCGAGATACACCTCGAACGATAGCGACATTCCCCTCAAGGTGAATGTCAGCCCCAAGACGACGCATCTCAAGCATATGCATAAACCTGTTCTCAAAGATGGTCTCCGTGATTGTTCCGACTCCATCGGCAATCGTATTTAACGCAGCAAACTGAGCTTGCATATCAGTTGGAAATGCAGGATACGGGGCTGTACGCAGATCAATCGCTAGCGGACGCTTCCCGCGCATATCAACCTCAATCCAACTGTCTCCAATCGTTACAGCAGCGCCTGCCTCGCGTAGCTTCGCGGTAACAGCATCAAGATGATCCGGGCGCATATCGCGTACCCGCACGCGCCCCCGAGTGATCGCTCCTGCCACCAAAAACGTACCGGCTTCGATCCGATCAGGAAGAACCTCGTAGCAACCACCGTGCAGCTTGCGCACACCTTCGATCACGATAGTGTCGGTGCCCGCGCCGTGAATTCTTGCGCCCAGAACATTGAGAAAATTCGCAAGATCCACGACCTCCGGTTCTCGTGCCGCGTTCTCAATATAGGTAGTGCCCTCAGCAAGAGTAGCCGCCATCATTAAGTTCTCAGTACCGGTAACCGTTACGGCTTCAAGAACTAAACGAGCCCCTTTAAGACGCGTTGCACGCGCTTTTATGAACCCATTTTCAATCCGAATATCAGCACCCAGCTGCTGCAAACCCGCAACGTGAATGTTCACGGGCCTCGCTCCGATAGCGCAGCCACCCGGCAGTGATACATCCGCATGTCCAAAACGAGCTAACAGCGGACCCAGCACCAATATGGATGCCCGCATTTTTTTGACGAGTTCATACGGCGCGACACAATCAATAGCTGCAGATGCGTCGACTGTGACTCGCATTTTTTCGTCAACTGAGACAGATGCGCCCATACGACCCAAGAGCTCATTGGTCGTCGTAACATCTTTAAGATGCGGGACGTTACCAATAGTGACAGCTCCATCGACCAGAAGTGTGGCCGCGAGGATCGGTAGCGCGGCATTCTTGGCTCCGGAAATCCGCACCTCACCGACCAGTGCAGCCCCACCATCTATCTGCAGCTTGTCCACGTTTTAACGCCCCTTGCGAGCCGACCACTCATCGGGGGTATGAGCCTCAATCGATAGCGCATGAATTTCGTGACCAACCGCAGAACCTAGGGTCGCATACACCATCTGATGGCGCTTAATTGCCCGCTGTCCGACAAACTGAGGGGCGATCACGACCGCCTCAAAATGGGTCTCATCATCCGATCGAACGGTGACCTGACTACCGGGTAGCCCAGCCTCGATTTGCGCCTGCACTTTTTGTACCTGCATGGGGTCTAGCGTCCTTCTGCTTAACGGGGGCCAGTTAGAGAGCGGCCGGCGCCGAGTGTAAGGGAATCGGCCTGCGCCGGCATAGCTTTGGCATCAATACCGTCCAACCACCCCCCGTAGCGAGTTGGTATGATAGGGGCCCAACTTGCTGTCAAGGCTTGCGCATGACGCCACCGGCGCGCTCGACAATGAAAGCACCACCACTTGATACAGGCCAACTGCTTGAATCCGGTCGGAGCTCCCTCACTATAGAGGCACAGGCCGTCGCAGCCCTCAGCGCGCGCCTTGGGCCGGAATTTGCCCAAGCATGCCACGCCCTCCATGGCTGCAAAGGTCGAGTCATTGTGACGGGCATGGGCAAATCAGGCCACATTGCTGGAAAAATTGCATCAACCCTAGCGAGCACAGGAACGCCTGCATTTTTCTTACATCCAGCTGAAGCCGTACATGGCGATCTTGGCATGATTACGCGCGATGACGTGCTTCTGGCACTGTCGAATTCAGGTGAAACAGCAGAAATTCTGGCGTTGCTACCTAGCGTGAAGCGTCTGGGAGTCGCGCTGATAGCGCTTACCGGCGTACCAAACTCAACTCTTGCCCTCGCCGCCACGGCGCACATTGATGTCAGCGTCGCAGCAGAGGCTTGCCCACTGAATTTAGCACCGACGGCTAGCACCACCGCAGCTCTCGCAATGGGCGACGCACTAGCGGTGAGCATTTTACGCCTTCGTGGGTTCACTGAGACCGACTTTGCGCAATCCCACCCAGGTGGCGCCCTAGGTCGCCGTTTGTTGCTACACGTCGCGGACATCATGCATGCCGGCGAGCAAATTCCGCGCATCAGCCCAGACAGCACGGTGTCAGCGGGCTTGCTTGAGATGACCCGCACAGGCCTTGGAATGACGACTATTGTCGATACGAATAATCGACTGCTGGGAATATTTACGGACGGCGATTTACGGCGCGCTCTTGATCGGAAAATCAATGTTCATGAGACACGCATGCGTGAGGTAATGACCGCGAATTGCCAAACGATCGCCTCCTCAGAACTAGCCGCCACCGCAGTATTGCTTATGGAAAAACACCGCATCACTGCCCTTGCGGTCACTGATCAGGACCAGGCTGTAGTCGGCGCACTGAATGTACATAACCTGTTGCGTGCGGGGGTAATGTGAGCTCACACATCAGTATGATCATCTGCGGCGATGGCAATCACTGGTGAAACTACCGCGGCCACTCTTGCTGACTCTGCTAGCGCTCTTTACTGCAGCGACATGGTGGCTAGCGGCTCGCAGTCAGCGAGAAAACGAAGCGGTACCGACCAATACTCTTCAACCTGGCTATTACATCAAAGAAGCCCAGTTCGTCGACACGGGTAGCTCGGGGAACATCATTCTGAGCGGCCGCGCTTTGAGCGCGAGTCAAATTCGGCAAACCGGCGGTATCGAACTACTCTCGCCAGAAATTGAGTACCACGCACAACCAGGCATCGTCTGGCGAGTGAGTTCAAAAAAAAGCACTCTCCCGGCAAAAACTGAGACAATGATTTTCGAAGGGGACGTCAAGCTAAGCGCGTCACATGCCCGAGGCGCAGTCGCTCACACCGAGCATTTAACTCTGGACATGACTCATAGCCTTGCGAGAAGCAACGATAGGGTGGGCATTGAACTACCACCCCACACCGTCACGGCAGTGGGTTTTCTTGCTGACTTATCACGAGAAACTTTTTCTTTGGAATCAAAGGTCAATGGCACTTTCACACGCTAAATTGATTGGAAAGCTCGCCATTGTCTGGGGCGTCCTTTCATCAATGCTGGCAATCGCTGCTCCAACGTGGGACCGTAACCAGCCTATACAACTCGATGCGCAGTCATCTGACTTTGACTATAAAAGCGGCACTCTGGCTTTCCAATCTGTACACATTGTGCAAGGTGGCTTCTCAATCGAGGCAGACCACGCGAATGCCACTGGACTCGATTTCAAAGATAGTGAATGGCGATTCAGCGGGCACGTGAGCATCCTAACGCCTGATGGCTCGCTATCAAGCACAGCCGCCAAACTAACCTTCCGCGATAATGCGGTTAGCACCGCGCATATCGACGGTACTCCGGCCGCCTTTGAACAAAAGCAAGCCTCACGCGTCGCAAAAGGCCACGCTGAACATATCGACTATGATTTCAATACTGGACAAATCAGCTTGAACGGCGACGCTTGGCTAACCGATGGCGCTAACGAAATCTCTGGACACACGCTTGTCTATGATTTGAGAGAACAGCACATACGCGCAAACCAAGAAGAGCAGAATAGTCAGCGCATTCATATCACCATCAACCCACGAAAGCCCGACAAAGCAACCCCATGAGTCGCCTAGCTGCAGTCAACCTTAACAAAACCTATAAGTCTCGAGCTGTCGTAAGAGATCTATCGCTAGAGATTTCGTCAGGTGAAGTGGTCGGCCTACTTGGACCAAACGGTGCTGGCAAAACCACAGCATTTTACATGATCGTCGGTCTGATTCGACCTGATAGCGGCACTATCAGCCTCGATGATACAGACCTAACAGCACTACCCATGCATCGACGGGCTCAACTTGGACTAGGGTATCTGCCACAAGAAGCCTCCGTTTTTCGCAAGCTTACTGTGGCCCAAAACGTTCTTGCGATTCTGGAGACACGCACAGATCTTTCCTCTACCACTCGCCTCGATCGTCTCGGCGCACTGCTTGAGGAACTGCATATCGAGCACATAAAAGACAATATTGGCCAAAGCCTGTCTGGTGGCGAAAGACGGCGCGTCGAGATTGCGCGCGCCCTTGCGGCCGAACCGCGATTCATATTGCTAGATGAACCGTTTGCTGGCGTCGATCCGCTCTCAGTGACCGATATCAGAACGAGCATCAGCCACCTGAAAGCGCGCGGAATTGGCGTGCTAATAACCGACCATAATGTACGTGAAACTCTCGGCATTTGCGAGAGGGCTTATATCGTCAATCAAGGTTCTGTAATTGCGTCTGGATCTGCGGCAGATATCCTTGCCAACACGCATGTTCGTGAGGTGTACTTGGGGCAAGATTTTCAAATGTAAGGTTCGCCCCGTGCGCCTTTGCACCATTGTCGAGAACGTCGTAGCAAATGCTTAACACAGGCATGCAACTGCGCTTGGGCCAGCAACTGGCCATGACGCCACAGCTACAACAAGCGATCAGGCTGCTGCAGCTGTCAGCCAGCGAACTACAACAGGTCATCCAAGATGCTCTAGCTCAAAATGTGATGCTAGAACTGCTGGATGATCAAGGCCATGCCAACCCAGATACGGGTAGCGCGGCCAACCACGGCCGGTACAACGAGCGTTATGCAGGCTCAGATGGGTCGTCCACCAAACCTGAGTCCTCCGCTCACAGCGACACGCCTACGGTTTCCACGCATGGCAATGAGCAAGACTGGGATTACGATACCCATACGGTCAGCGAATCACAGCGGCCTCGGGAAGCATCTAATTCTTATGAGAGAAGCAATGAAGGCGCTCAAACCTTACAGGAATATCTAGTGTGGCAGCTGGAGTTGGCGCGACTAAACCCGCGGCACTATGCGATTGGGAGAGCCCTGATCGATGTCGTTGGTGACGACGGTTATATGATCGATGATCTTGCGAACGTTCAGCACACGCTACGCCCAGACGTGGAAGCGACTATGGCTGAGCTCGAGCACGTTTTGGCGACGCTACAAGGCTTTGACCCAGCAGGCGTCGCAGCAAGGTCAGTAGCAGAATCGATCGCAATACAACTACGACAAATCGACCCGAATACTCCTGGACGAGAAACCGCACTCCTAATAGCAGAAAAACATCTTGAGCTAGTCGCCAACCAGCAATATATTTCACTGCGCCGCGAACTATCATTAGATGATGATCAACTGAGCCATGCATTAGCATTAGTACGCGCCTGCAATCCGCGCCCGGGGGCCGTTGTTCATGCCGCCGAGCCACACTACATAACACCTGATGTCAATGTGTGGCGAGACTCGGCTGGCTGGCGTGTCGAGATCAGTGAGCAGGAAAAAACTCGCCTACGGATCAATGAAGCGTATGCCTCTGCTATAAAAAAAGGCGCTGATCACGCATCCTTGCGCTCGCAACTTCAGGAGGCTCGCTGGTTGCTGCGCAGCCTTGAAATACGTGATGAGACCATCGTAAAAGTCGCTCGCTGCATCGTCGACCGCCAAACCACTTTTTTTGAGCATGGCGATGAGGCAATGACGCCCATGGTGTTACGAGACATAGCGGAAGCCACTGAAATGCATGAGTCCACTGTCTCGCGCGTCACTACCGGCAAATATATGAACACGCCACGCGGGATTTTTGAGTTTCGTTACTTTTTTTCTAGCCATCTCAGTTCACCAGATGGCTCAGAGCTATCGTCAATTGCTGTGCGTGCGAAGATAAAAAAGCTTATCTCTATCGAGGATCCCCGCAAGCCGATATCAGACCAACGAATTGTAGAATTACTCGCGGTAGATGGCGCGCATGTGGCGCGCCGGACAGTCGCAAAATATCGCGAGCTGATGCAGATAGCGCCTTCAAATGAGAGGCGAAGGACGTCGGCACCCTGACCGACAGATTATTAGGAGAAGGACCATCTATGAATATCACCGTTAGCGGCCACCATGTAGAAATAACCGCATCGCTTAGAAGTTATGTAGAAAAGAAACTTGAGCGGATAACGCGACATTTTGATCAGGTTCTAGACGTGCATTGCGTTTTGACGGTCGAGAAACTGCAGCACAAGGCCGAGGCCAATATTCGCCTTCGCGGCGGCACCATCCATGCTGATGCGCAGGAACCTCATATGTATGCCGCCATTGACCTGCTAACAGACAAACTTGACCGATTAGTGAAGAAACATAAAGAAAAGCATAGCGACCATCATGCAGCAGAAGCGCCTCACGGACGGGCCCCTGTCTAAAGAGCGACTATGAGTAATTTCGCCTTTATGCAGTGACATTTGTTGGATTTGTAGGGCTCCACTCGCACTGGAGCTCTACACCTCGTATGATTGCGCTTAGCGGCGTGATTCCTGCAAAACTGTATAGGTCAGCTATGCGCTTAATAATCGTTAGTGGTCTGTCTGGCTCAGGCAAGAGCGTCGCTCTTAATGTCCTTGAAGACTTGGGCTGGTACTGTGTGGACAATATTCCGACGGCGCTGCTAAACGATTTTATTTCGTATTCAATACGGCGCGACAGTAAGGTTTATGATCGCTGCGCGGTTGGAATCGATGCCCGTAACGAACCACACGACATTGCCGCTGTTCCACAGCTAGCACAAGATTTGCGCCGCAGCGGCATAGAGTGCGAAATAGTTTTTCTGCATGCCACCGAGAACGCGCTATTGCGACGCTATGGTGACACGCGGCGCCGGCATCCTCTCGCGCATGACGGGCTGAGCCTTAAAGATGCCCTAGCGGCTGAGCTCAAGCTGCTGGAACCAATCACCTACTCAGCTGATCTAGTCATTGATACAACGACTAGTAGTGTCCATGATCTGCGGGATTTACTCGGCAAGCGCATCGAGAAGCGTCACCCAGGACGACTGTCGATTATGTTTGAGTCTTTCGGTTACAAACACGGGATCCCAGCTGGCGCTGATTTTGTGTTCGACGCGAGAACTTTACCGAATCCTTACTGGGAACCAGCTTTACGCGCCCTTGACGGCCGAGATCGCGCCACTATCGAGTTCTTAGAGAATCAACCTGCCGTTAGCGAGTTTCTAGTCGACGCTATACAGTTTATCGAGCGTCGGCTACCGCTTTACATCGAAAAGAATCGGGCCTATTTGACGGTAGCTATCGGTTGCACCGGCGGGCAGCACCGATCTGTTTTTCTCGTAGAACGTCTCAAAGCGCACTTTTCCGCGTCATACGCGAGCGTCAACGCCCATCACGGATCACTGACGATAAAGTCTTGAATCTCCCCACGGCGCGCCATCGCGTCTTTATATCCTAGCAATATGAGCTCGCGCGTATAGCGCGCTTCGAATAATAAATAGCTAAGTAACATGCGACCACCCGGGTTTGCTGCGCCCATCGTTCGAAAAAGTATCTTAAGAGCCCGCGGTAACTCTGCAGTATGGCGCGCGGCTATCAAGCTGAAATCCATTGTCGGATAAATCGTCAAAATATCTTTGCGCGGATGGTTTACCGCTGAATGGCTGTGCGTGACTTCTGACATTCGCGCAGACTGCTTTACTCGTTCAATATCTTGCTGAATACCATCGGCAAAAAGAGTATCGAGCATGAAACCAAAGATATGGCCGAAGCTAGGTGAGTTTGCACTACCGCGCGAATGCGTACTGGCGCCCTCCAATTGCTTACTACCCGCACTATCGGGTGATGGCCTGACTCCAATAACCAGTAGACGCTCAGCCCCAAGTTCAAGCGCGGACTGCAATGGCGAGGCCTGCCGCATGGCGCCGTCACCATAAAATCCGTCCTGCAGTAATACTGGTGGGAATATAAATGGCACAGCGGCGCTGGCCATTAGGTGGTCTAGGCACAACTCTTCCTGTCTACCGGCCTGCCAATTATTTTTCCAGGGCACCTGGTCGTGCGCGGACTCATAAAATGAGACCGCCAAGGAGTTCTCGTAGGAGGTTGCGTTAATCGCGATAGCGTCCAGCGTTCCATGCTCAAGATGCTGCCGAATCTTCGCGAAATTCACATGCCGCCCAAGCAGCTGCCGTAGCGGACTATTGTCAAACAAAGATCGCGGCGGCGGTAACAAAAAGCCACCTGATAGAAGCGCTAACAGCCAGTGCGTTCCCGCCCGCAACATACTGGCTGTGTCAGCGCAAAATACTTGATCGATATGGAAATTCCGCCAAACTCTTTCGAGATTCCAAGTGCCGAACCGAAATTGACTCGCATGACTAGCAAGTACCGATGCAATGATTGCTCCGGCCGAAGTGCCACAGAGCACACGAAACGGCAGCGGAGCCGTCTGCGGCATCATCTGAGAGATGGCTCTCAATACCCCAACCTGATAGGCCGCGCGCGCACCGCCCCCAGGGAGTATTAGACCCACGCCAGACCGACGGCGCTCGCGCACCTGCACTGTCATTGCATCACTAAGGGCACCGCTGTTCATGACCGACATATTATGCGCACATGACACAAACAATTGGTTTAGTATTAAGCGGTAGCTGCGTTATTTTACTGCGGCCTTCCACCGTGCTTTGGAGCTCCCGTATGCGCCCCACGATCTTGAAAACTTTTAGGTTTCCCAAATTGCGCACGCTATACATGGCAGTGCTCGCCAGCCTCGTTACTCTAGTTGTAACTCCTGCATTCAGCGCAGCGGCACCAGCAGTTGGTTCAGCCGCTCCGGCATTTCGCCTGCAAGACCAGACCGGCGCTTGGCATCAGCTATCTGATTATAGTGGCAAGTGGGTGGTACTTTACTTTTACCCTAAAGACCAGACGCCTGGATGCACTACACAGGCATGTGAGTTACGCGACAATATATTCGCGTTCCGCAAGCTGCAAGCTACAATCCTTGGAGTGAGCGTCGACGATGTGGCCTCGCATAAAGAATTTGTCGAGAAACACGGATTGCCTTTCACACTGCTTGCTGATAGTACGAAAACTACTGCCAAAAGTTATGGCGTGCTTGTCAAAATGATGGGCATATTTGAACTTGCTCAGCGGGACACATTTATCATCAGCCCAGATGGGACGATTGCTCAGCACTGGGAAAACGTTGACCCGAAGGGTCACTCGGCTTTAGTCCTTGCTGAGCTCGAAAAGCTACAAGCGAGCGCTGCGGCGAAAAAGTAACGCGGGTTCTAACGAAGACGGGTCATTCGCGTACATGCCATGCGCGCGATGGCCCTAGCGTGCGTTCAGCGCACGCATTGCTCGGTCGATACCCGCTAGAGTCAGCGGAAACATCCGTCCCTCAAATAGTCGACGCATCAGGTCGATAGATGGCACGTAACCCCAACGATTTTCTGGCTCCGGATTAAGCCAGACATGCTTCGGATACGCCTGTCTCAGACGGGTGAGCCATGCCGAACCTGGCTCTTCGTTCCAATGCTCTACGCTACCGCCAGCCTGCAAGATTTCGTAAGGCCCCATAGCAGCATCGCCTACAAAAACAAGTCTGTAGTCAGATCCATAGGTACGCATGACCTCTGCTAACGACATGCGTTGTGAATGGCGTCGATGGTTGTCACGCCAAACGCTCTCATATACGCAGTTGTGAAAATAATAATACTCAAGATGCTTAAACTCGCTGCGCGCTGCTGTGAAAAGCTCTTCCGACAAGCGCACATGATCATCCATAGAACCGCCTACATCCAAAAATAGCAGAACTTTTATTGTGTTACGACGCTCCGGAACTAGCCGCAAATCAAGCCACCCAGCGTTACGCGCAGTCGCGTCAATCGTGCCACCAAGATCGAGCTCCTCTGCTGCACCCTCGCGGGCGAAGCGCCTTAATCGCCGCAGCGCTAGCTTGATATTGCGGGTACCTAGCTCAAGAGTGTCATCGAGATTACTAAATTCACGTCGGTCCCACACTTTAACTGCTTGCCGCTCTCGCGACTCATCCTGACCGATGCGCACCCCCTCTGGGTTGTAGCCGTATGCACCAAATGGCGATCGCCCAGCAGTACCAACCCACTTGTTGCCTCCCTGGTGTCGCGACTTTTGTTCACTAAGCCTCTCCCTAAGCGCCTCCATTAATGCGTCTAGGCCGCCGAGGGCTTCAACCTTTGCGCGCTCCTCAGCCGATAGAAGCAGCTCGGCCTGACGGCGCAGCCACTCAGCAGGTAACTGAGATGCCTCTAGTATCTGCAGTGCGTTTTCCACGCCCTTAAAGTGGTCGGAAAAAACACGGTCATAGCGATCATAGTACCGCTCGTCTTTGACAAGAACGAGACGCGCTAAATAATAGAAATCATCAACGGATAGCGAAGTTGCGCGCTCCTTAAGCCCCTCTAAAAGAGCGAGGAACTCCGTGATAGACACCGGGACACCGCCGTCACGCAGCATGTAGAAAAAGCGGATAAGCATATTTGAGACGGCTTACCGGTTCTGACGTCGATCCATAAACACAAGTTTCTCAAATAGGTGTACGTCTTGTTCATTTTTAAGGAGCGCGCCATACATCAATGGAACAGCACTTTGGCCGTCTGCGCCACGCAATGCCTCAGCAGATATGTCATCTGCTAATAGCAACTTCAACCAGTCAAGCAACTCAGAGGTAGATGGTTTTTTCTTTAAACCAGGCACTTCACGCAAGCGATAAAACGACTCCAGAGCTTCTTTTAGAAGATCCGCTTTAATATTCGGATAATGCATTTCTATGATACGCGTCATTGTTGCGGCATCTGGAAAGCGAATGTAATGAAAGAAACAGCGGCGCAAAAACGCGTCAGGAAGCTCTTTGTCATTATTGCTTGTAATTAAAATTATTGGTCTATGGCGGGCTTTGATTAGCTCGCGTGTCTCATAGACATAAAATTCCATTCGATCCAGTTCACGCAGCAGATCGTTTGGAAACTCGATATCTGCCTTGTCAATCTCATCAATCAGCAAAACCGGCTGCTCATCACTTATAAACACTTCCCACAGGCGTCCTTTTACAATGTAATTACCGATATCTGCGACCCGCGCCTCGCCTAATTGAGAATCACGTAACCGAGACACAGCGTCGTACTCATAAAGGCCCTGTTGCGCCTTTGTCGTTGACTTTATATGCCATTCGAGCAACGGCTTTTTTAAGGAGTGCGCAATCTCTTCCGCCAGTTGGGTCTTTCCCGTGCCCGGCTCACCCTTGATTAACAAAGGTCGTGACAGTGTCACCGCAGCATTCACTGCCAGCGCAAGATCTTCAGTCACAACATAGCGGTCAGTACCTTGAAAACGAATCGCGGCCATACTTAGAACCCATTTTTTTCAACAAACAGTGAGAATCAAGGCTCGCTAGTCTTTAGAACTGCGGGCCTCAGGTACAAGCATAAGACTATGCGCAGGTGGCCCTGGAAGAAATGGCGCGCTTGCGCCATGCGCCCAATCAACATGTCCTGCGCGGTAATACGATGATAGCGGATGGCCGCTTTGCCCAGTAGGCATCTCAAAATAGGCCTCCTTCTCGTGCCCAGGTGAAACACCAAACCGCTCAGATGCCCCGAAATGGGCACCGCTGACCCGCGGCATATCAGTGTCTCCCGGTAGTTGCTCAGCAGGCATATCAAGAAACGAGCTCAGAGCCGGAATTGCACTCGAAAGCGGATGCTGAATATGCACGACGTCGGCTTTCCCCCAGGTGCACTGGGCGAGGACAGGACAGCTAGGATCAAGATTACTCAGCGAGGCATCTACAGCGAGCAGCAGAAATGCACGCCAGTCCGATGATCCAGGCGGCACTAAGTGCGCAGGTTCTGCAGTGAGCAAAGACCACAATGGACCCTCAAAGGAAGCCGGCGGCTCAAACCGAAAGGCGGGATACTTCTCGTGCGCCGGTAGTATTAGAGCGTCAAATACTCGATTCTCTACCTCCTGACGAAAAGCACGCACTAAGCGATAGGCCGCATCATTAATGGCAGCATGACCAGTCCAACCCGCCAATGCGCGAGACAGCTCTGCTCGTCGCGGCCGCCCCTCAATCGCTGCCGAATCAAGCAACTCAACTAACCGTTTGTGCCAACGCTGTAAAAACACAGCAGTATCATCCGTCTGCACTGCCAACATGTCTTCGGGGGTTTGCTGATTACCGCGTGCTTGCAATTTGCGCACAGCTTGTAGTGCACGTGCACCGCGATCATAGCCACCATCCCCGATTATTTTGAGCGCATCGCCACCCACGACACGGGCATTTGCCGTCACGATCTGTCCAATAACTGGATCAACCAGACGAGGATGGGCTGCTGGTGGAATCCATCCCTTAAAACCGAGCAGTTGATCAGTCGACAGACGCGGGACCTCTGTGTTGTCTCCGTTGCGCGCAGGAATCGCACCTGCAATGGTCCAACCAATGTGCCCCACCGCATCCCCGACCACAAAATTCTGTGCTGGAATCCCGCTACGCGCGGCGATGTCGAGCGCTGCAGTAGCATTCGTGGCCGTTTCAAGATCAAGCAGCCCAAGATTCAAAGCGGCGGGATCATGGGCTGCCCACATCAGCGCATACAGCTGGCCGGTGGCACTCCCGATAACTGGACCAAAGCGTGTGCCTAAGACATCAAGGTCAATTGATGCCGCTCCGCGCACGCGTATCTGCTCATGGGCATGCATCAATGGCTCACTACCACGGGCGGTTAAATAGTGATCAGACTGAGCAGGGTCTAAAACCAGCCTGACGACATCTTGAAAGTCTCCATAGCTATTGGTAAATCCCCAGGCGACTTTACCGTTGCTACCAGCAACGACCAATGGTGCGCCAGGCAATGTAACGCCAGTGATATCTACCGCGTTACCGTTGCTAGACGTCAGCACCATGCGTGCCCGGTACCAGGTATTGGGCACCCGCAAACCAAGGTGCATATCATTCGCAATAAGCGCGGCACCAGATTGGGTACGAGCACCACTCAGCACCCAGTTGTTGCTGCCAACCAGAGACTGCGTACGGCCATGTCGCGCTAAACCACCTCGCTGAGATGACATCAACCGAAGATCATACTGACTCGCCGTCGGGATCACAGGATCATCACGATGCGTATTATCTTGGGCAGCATCCCAGTCAGTCGCATCCGCATAGAGGAACCGAGCCACGGCGTCGGGCAACTGCTCGGCAACTAAACCGCGCTGTATTTTCGTATGCGCCTCCGGGTCCTGTAGTTGGACGAACATCGCCAGCACCACCAATATGCTGTCTTCTGGTAGCCACTCCTGCGGTGTTGCACCTAATAAGAGGTATTCAAATGGCCTGCCCTTAAGCTCGGCCGTACCCGCATTTACACCAGCGGCATACGCCCCTAGCAGCTGCAACTGCTCGACCGAGAGACCTGCAATCACCTTGCGAGCAACAGCGCGAAAACCATGTACCCGTAGGCGTCGATCCGTATCCACAGTGCTGGGGCCAAGCAACTCGGACAGCTCACCTGCGCTCGCTCGCCGTAGCAAATCCATCTGGAAACGACGATCCTGTGCGTGAACAAGGCCTAGGCCATAGGCAATATCGGCTCGCGTGCTGCCTGTTACCGTTACAACACCGCGGTCATCACGCTCGACGTTAACCTGCTTCGCAAGCGTCTTTGATAATAGCTGCCCATCTAGAACTGGCAGGCTAAGCCATAAGAATCCGTATGCCGCCGAACAGAACAGAATCACGCATAGAACTAAAGCCACCCCTAATCGCAAAAACAATTTCTGCACTGCAAATTGCCCTTGTAAAAATCAGCGCCGTTATTAACTTTTCACTCACGAAACCAAAAGCATGCGACTTCGCACGACGCTAGAGGTCGACCTTTAAAATCTTCATGGCATTGGTACCGCCGGCGACACCCGAGAACTCGCCCTTGGTCACGATTACGAGCTCACCCGCTTTGCAAATATTCAGCCTCAATAGCTCTGCACAAATTGACGAATACAACGCGTCTGCAGCGATATGCGTCACATCAAAAGCAACAGGATATACGCCACGATATAAGGTCACGCGACGCTGGGTTGTCTCGTGGCGGGTAAATGCGAAAATAGGAATGTCTGAGCGGATGCGCGACATCCACAGAGGAGTAGATCCTGACTCAGTCAACGCCACGATGGCACGAACATCCATATGGTTGGCGGCGTACATCGCAACGCGTGCAATCGCCTCATCCGTGGCATGAAATGTCTCATCCGATATTTGCAGTGGGCTTTTGCCACGCTCGAACTGATATTTTTCGGCCCCCACGATCACCTGCGCCATTGTCTCAACCGCTTTTATCGGATAGTTCCCAATAGCACTTTCAGCAGACAACATGACGGCATCCGTTCCATCAAGAACGGCATTCGCTACATCTGACACCTCAGCACGCGTAGGAATCGGGTTTAAAATCATCGATTCCATCATCTGAGTCGCCGTAATTACTACCCGAAAGTGATGGCGCGCACGACTAATAATCCGCTTCTGCAGCCCTGTCAACTCAGCGTAACCAACCTCCACACCAAGGTCACCACGCGCCACCATGACAGCGTCACTGGCAAGAATAATGTCATCTAAGTTGTGGATCGCTTCGGTGCGCTCTATTTTTGCGACGGTACGACCTAAGCCACCTGCGGCCCGCAGCAGACGTGCGGCCTCCAGCATGTCATCCGCTGTCTTAGGAAACGACACCCCGAGATAGTCAACACCAATGCGCGCAGCCAATTCGATGTCGCGGCGGTCTTTCTCAGTGATAGCACCTGCAGACAGGCCGCCTCCACGCCGATTAAGACCCTTGTTATCAGACAGTTGTCCACCAACGCTAATCCGCGTCAGAACCTTCGAGCCAATAACGCCGGTCACTTCAAGAACAATCAGTCCGTCATTGAGGAGCAAGGTGTCGCCCTCATGGACATCATGAATCAAGTCTTTATAGGCACAACCCACGCTATCTTTTGTTCCAGCGCCTGCGGCAAGCGCTACATCCAGCGTAAAGAGTTCACCCTCATGCAAATGCACAGGCCCATCTTTAAACTGCTCGATACGGATTTTAGGGCCTGACAGATCTCCCAAAATACTCACGTGCCGACCCATGCGCTTGGCAGAAGCGCGCACACGACTTGCCCGCTCTATATGCTCCTCAGGCTTGCCATGCGAAAAATTAAGGCGAGCCATATCGGTGCCCGCCAAAATTAGTGCATCGAGGACTTCAGGCTCGTCACAAGCCGGACCAATCGTAGCGACGATCTTTGTGCGGCGCCGCAGGACCTGTTCAAACGCCATTTTGGTGACGAGACGTAGCGCGCGTCTCCAGCATTACGACTGCGGGCAGCGGCTTTCCTTCAACAAATTCTAGAAAAGCCCCACCACCTGTGGAGATATACGAAATATCTTCTTCGACGCCATATTTCTCGATGGCGGCCAGCGTGTCGCCGCCTCCAGCTAACGAAAAGGCCTTGGAACGAGCAATTGCGCCAGCCAGCGCTTTTGTCCCCTCACCAAACTGATCAATCTCAAACACACCAACCGGGCCATTCCAAACTATAGTGCCAGCCTGGTCGATAATTTTGGACAAACGTTCGACAGTATCCGGACCGATATCTAAAATTAAGTCATCGGCAGAAACTTGCCCTACGAGCTTAACGTCAGCCTCAGCCTTGGTCGAAAATTCGCGCGCTACAACAACGTCGGTCGGCAAAGGTATTGCTACTCCTTTGGCCTTGGAAAGCGTCATCAAGCGCTTGGCAATATCAACCATATCCGGCTCAGCAAGACTCTTCCCGATGGGATAGCCGGCGGCAAGCAAGAATGTATTGGCGATTCCACCACCAACGATTAATTGATCAACCTTATTCAGTAGCGACTCAAGTACAGTTAACTTGGTAGAGACCTTAGACCCCGCGACAATGGCAACTAAGGGTCGCTTTGGCTTATCGAGCGCTTTATCCAGTGCGATCAACTCATTGACAAGCAGTGGGCCCGCACAAGCAATAGCAGCAAATTTTGCGACTCCATGTGTACTGGCTTCAGCGCGATGCGCAGTACCAAACGCATCCATCACAAAGACATCGCAAAGCGCGGCCATCTTACGTGAAAGGTCTTCGGCGTCGTTTTTCTCGCCCTTATTAAAACGCACATTTTCAAGCAAAACTACTTTGCCAAATTCCACAGACACGCCGTCGAGCCACTGAGTGATTAGCGGGACTTTCTGCCCTAGTAACTCAGACAGTTTTGCAGCAACCGGGGCCAGAGAAAACTCTTCACTTGGCACCCCTTCAGTAGGCCGCCCAAGATGAGACATCACCATCACGGCAGCGCCGGCCGCTAGCGCTGCTTTTATAGTTGGCAGCGCCGCACGTATGCGCGCCTCACTAGTAACTAAACCATCCGCAATCGGCACATTCAAATCTTCGCGGATGAGCACACGCTTGCCAGCAAGCACCACGTCTTGCATGCGTATCACGCGACTAGAAACGCCTCCTAAACTCTGAGGTTGGCTCACTTAGCACGACTCCACGCCAACGTGGTATCCAACATGCGATTTGAAAAACCCCACTCGTTGTCATACCACGAACAGACCTTCACAAGAGTGCCGTCAATCACCTTCGTCAGCGAAGCATCATATGTTGATGATGCGGAATCATGATTGAAGTCGACCGAGACAAGCGGCTGATCATTGTAAGCGAGAATGCCCTTCAAAGGACCGTCGGCAGCAGCCTTAAGGATCGCGTTGATCTCTTCAACCGTCGTAGCACGCTTTGCAGTAAATGTCAGGTCAACAAGCGAAACGTTTATTGTTGGTACTCGCACCGCAAAGCCATCGAGCTTACCTTTCAGGTCTGGGAGTACTAGGCCAACAGCAGCGGCTGCACCAGTCTTCGTTGGAATCATTGACATCGTGGCAGAACGAGCGCGACGCAAATCCTTATGAAATACATCCGTGAGCACTTGGTCATTGGTATACGAGTGCACGGTAGTCATGATGCCGCTGACTACACCAATAGTGTCATGCAGAGGCTTTACCAAAGGAGCAAGACAGTTTGTCGTGCATGAGGCATTGGAGATAACCGTCATGCCGCTTGTCAGCGTGCTGTGATTAACTCCGTAGACGATGGTGGCGTCCACGACGCCCTCTGCAGGTGCCGAGATCACTACCTTCTTTGCGCCGCCCTCGATGTGCTTGGTGGCTTTTTCCTTAGTAGCAAACAAGCCCGTGCACTCCAGCACAAAATCGACTCCCAAGGCGCCCCACGGTAATTTCGCCGGATCGCGCTCGGCCACTACCCGGATACGATCTCCATTAACCACCATGCAATCACCGTCAACGCTGACTTCGCCGGGAAAGCGGCCATGAGCGGTGTCAAAACGAGTTAGATGTGCGTTGGTGCTAGCATCTCCAAGGTCATTGATGGCAACGATCTGAATCTCATGTGACCGCTTGCCCTCATAGAGAGCCCGCAGCACATTACGACCAATGCGGCCATAACCATTAATTCCTACCTTAATTGCCATCGTGGAACCCTCTTTCTTGCTAATCCCATTATTAAGAACGATTGATCACGCACTTAGTACGCGCTCGGCTACGCGCACAACGTCAGCAACCGTGAACCCATAGTGCTTGAATAAATCTTTCGCCGGCGCCGACGCCCCAAAGGTGTCTATACCAATTACGTTGGCACGATCACCAACGTAGCGACACCAGTAGTCACGGACGCCTGCCTCGACCGCAACACGTGGTATGCCGGGCGGCAGGATGTCACGCCGGTAGGCTTCACTCTGGGCATCAAAGACCTCAGCACATGGCATGGACACAACCCGTGCCTTATGCCCCTTAGTCTCAAGCTCTCGCGCCGCCTCGACCGCGAGCGAAACTTCAGATCCTGTGGCCATCAATAACACATCCGGCGCGCCGACTGTATCCACGAGCACGTAGCCGCCACGATGCACGTGCGTCAACTGCTCCGATGTGCGTGGCTGGTGAGGCAGCGCCTGACGCGACAATACAAGCCCTGTAGGCCCGGTACGACGCTCAATGGCAGCCACCCATGCAGCATGAGCCTCCACCGCATCGCATGGACGCCAAACATGCATATTCGGTATTAGCCGTAACGTCGCTAGCTGCTCGATGGGCTGATGAGTTGGGCCATCTTCGCCAAGGCCTATCGAATCATGAGACCAGACAAATATAGACGGCACTCGCATCAGGCATGCCATGCGCACGGCGTTACGAGCATAATCAGAGAACACTAAGAACGTGCCGCCATATGGCAGCAGCCCTCCGTGTAATGCCATGCCGTTCATCGCGGCAGACATGCCAAACTCTCGCACGCCATACCAAACATAATTGCCGCTAGCGTCCTGGCGCGTGATCCCTTTGGAACCCTTACGCCACGTATTATTAGAACCCGTCAGGTCTGCTGAGCCACCAATCAACTCGGGCAGGTGCGCACCGAACACATTGAGCGCTGATTGAGACGACTGCCGTGTTGCCACGGTGGGTCCCGCTGCCTGCACTGCCAACATCGTTTCACGAACTAAAGACGCCCAGTCTGCCGGTAGCCGACCCGCCAATCTGCGCTCAAGCTCGATGGCTTGCGCACCGTATGCTGTGTGGTACTCCTTCATCAAGCGCCGCCACTTATTTTCAAGGCGCTTGCCTTTCGCACGAGCGTCCCATGAGGCACTAATATCTTCTGGAATTTCAAAGGGTGCGTAAGGCCAATCGAGCGCCTTACGCGCAAATGCGACCTCATCAGGTCCAAGCGCGGCTCCATGAACAGCTTCAGTACCCTGCTTATTCGGCGAACCCCAGCCAATGACCGTTTTGCAGCAAATCAGCGTCGGCTTATCGGTTTCTTTGCGCGCCTTACGAATCGCTTTACTAATGGCATCTGCATCATGACCATCCACCGCTTTAATCACCTGCCAGCCATATGCTTCAAATCGCTTCGGGGTGTCATCCGTAAACCAACCCGTCACATGGCCATCAATAGAAATACCGTTGTCATCATAAAAACAAATGAGCTTACCTAAACCCAAAGTGCCGGCCAGCGATGCCGCCTCATGAGAAATGCCTTCCATCAAGCAACCATCGCCAACAAATACGTAGGTGTGATGATCAACGATCGTGAATCCAGGTCGGTTGAAGCTAGCTGCCATATGCCGCTCAGCGAGCGCCATGCCGACCGCATTGGCAAGCCCCTGACCCAGAGGTCCCGTGGTGGTCTCAATGCCAAGGCGAGCATCGCGTTCAGGATGTCCGGCAGTATGCGAGCCTAGTTGGCGAAACCGTTTCAGATCATCAATCGATAAAGGATAGCCGGTCAGATGCAGTAGCGAATACAAAAGCATTGAGCCATGGCCGTTCGATAGCACAAAGCGGTCACGATCAAACCACTGAGCATTTGCAGGATTATGTTTTAGAAAATCTCGCCACAGGACTTCGGCGATATCAGCCATGCCCATTGGCATCCCCGGGTGGCCCGAATTCGCCGCTTGAACCGCGTCCATACTGAGTGCGCGAAGGGCATTGGCAAGTGGCCGACGGTTGGACATGGGGGTCTCGGTTAGGTGAACAAGGGCGCCTATTGTCCAACAGGCGCCTCCGAGGGGCAATGTGATCATTTAGGCGGTATACTCATCGCCTTCATGTAACGGATGCGCTATACGCGCGGTAGGCCCCATGGCTTCAAATAGCTTTCTATTCACCTCGGAATCGGTCTCGGAAGGCCATCCGGACAAGGTAGCTGACCAAATCTCCGATGCGGTTCTGGACGCGATCCTCCGGGAAGACCGCAAAGCCCGCGTTGCCTGCGAGACGCTGATCAAGACCGGTTGCGTAATTCTGGCTGGAGAAGTGACCACCAAAGCATGGGTTGATCTCGAAGCGATCGTTAGAAAAACCGTGCTGCGGATCGGTTACAACCACTCAGACATGGGCTTTGATGGCGCAAGTTGCGCGGTCATTAACATCATCGGCAAGCAATCCCCAGACATAGCACAGGGCGTTGATCGCAAGGATCCTCGCAAGCAAGGCGCGGGTGATCAAGGGCTTATGTTCGGTTATGCAAGCAACGAAACAGATGTTTTGATGCCAGCGCCGATTACTTACGCACACCGTCTCGTGCAACGTCAGGCGTCGATCCGCCGTAGCAAACGGCTGCCATGGCTGCGTCCAGACGCAAAGAGCCAGATTACATTCCGGTATGAGCATGACCGACCGGTGGGCATTGAAGCCGTTGTCCTATCGACACAGCACGCCCCAACGGTCAGTCAGCGCGAACTACGCGAAGGTGTCATGGAGGAAATTATCCTACCAACCCTTCCAAAACGTTGGATCTCCAAGAAAACCAAATTTCATATTAATCCAACTGGGAAATTCGTCATCGGCGGGCCCGTCGGCGACTGTGGCCTCACAGGACGCAAAATCATCGTGGATACCTATGGCGGTTATGCCCGTCACGGTGGCGGCGCTTTCTCAGGAAAAGATCCCTCTAAGGTAGACCGCTCGGCGGCCTACGCTGCCCGTTACGTGGCAAAAAATATCGTTGCCGCTGGCCTCGCCGAGCGCTGCGAAGTACAAGTCTCCTACGCCATTGGCGTGGCCGAGCCTACCTCTGTGATGGTTGAAACGTTTGGTACTAGCAAGCTATCGCGTGAAAAACTCACGCAACTTGTGCTGAGACACTTCGATTTAACGCCCTATGGTCTGCGCCAAATGCTAGACCTCGCCCGGCCGATATATGAGGCCACTGCTGCATACGGACACTTTGGACGTAATGAAGCTGACTTCACCTGGGAAGCGACCGACAAGGCGCGCGCCCTGAAAGCCGACGCAAAAAAATAATTTTTGAAATACCGTCGCTCTGAGGGGCGCTGCAGCGACGCGGGAACAGCCTGCGTCTGCCAGGCTCAGTAGGGACGGTCGACTTGAAACGGCGCCCATTCAGTCTCTAATAAAGGAGAGATCGAATGAGTGCAGTAGTTCAGTTGAAGAATGATTTTCACGTGGCGGATCTTGCGCTTGCTGACTTTGGTCGCAAGGAAATCGCTATCGCTGAGACTGAGATGCCAGGTCTTATGTCGGTACGCGAAGAATATGCGGCGCAGCAGCCTCTGAAGGGTGCGCGTATTGCCGGCTCCCTACACATGACCATCCAAACAGCCGTACTTATCGAGACGCTCACCGCGCTTGGTGCAGATGTACGCTGGGCATCATGCAATATCTACTCAACGCAGGACCACGCCGCTGCGGCCATTGTGAAAGCAGGAACCCCTGTTTTCGCCTATAAAGGCGAGTCACTGAAGGACTACTGGGAATTCACCCATAAGATCTTTGAGTGGTCAGATGGCGGCGCGCCTAACATGATTCTTGATGATGGCGGCGACGCAACGCTGCTCGTCCACCTTGGGCTCAAGGCAGAATCAGACCCAAGCGTTATCACTAACCCCACCAATGAAGAGGAAGAAGCGCTGTACGCGGCCATCGCACAGCGCTTGAAAGCAAAGCCTGGTTTTTATAAAAACCTCGCCAAGAACATCAAGGGTGTTACGGAAGAAACCACCACCGGCGTTCACCGCCTGTATCAGATGCAGAAAGAAGGTCGATTACTATTCCCTGCAATCAACGTCAATGACTCGGTCACTAAGTCAAAGTTTGACAACCTTTATGGTTGCCGTGAGTCGCTGGTTGATGCGATCAAACGCGCCACTGACGTCATGATCGCTGGCAAGGTTGCGGTCGTCGCAGGGTATGGGGATGTCGGCAAAGGTAGCGCCCAGGCTCTCAAAGCCCTATCCGCCCAAGTCTGGGTCACTGAAATTGACCCTATTTGTGCGCTGCAGGCGGCAATGGATGGCTACCGCGTGGTCACCATGGAGTATGCCGCGGACAAGGCCGATATCTTTGTGACCGCGACCGGCAATCTGTGCGTCATCAATAAGGGCCATATGCAGCGAATGAAGCACAATTCGATCGTCTGCAATATTGGTCACTTTGACTCAGAGATCGACGTTGCAAGCCTTGCTACATGCCAATGGGAAGAGATCAAGCCACAAGTGGACCACGTCATTTTCCCAGATGGCAAGCGCATCATCATCTTGGCGAGGGGACGACTTGTAAATCTAGGCTGTGGCACAGGGCATCCATCTTTCGTTATGTCGAACTCATTTGCGAATCAAACGCTCGCACAGATCGAACTGTGGACCAAACTTTCGCAATACAAAAATGAGGTCTACACACTGCCGAAGCATCTTGATGAGCACGTCGCTCGCCTACATCTCAAGAAGTTGGGTGCTGAACTCACAGAGCTGTCGGCTGAACAGGCGGCTTATATTGGTGTGCCAGTGGCAGGTCCGTTTAAGTCTGACTCGTATCGCTACTAAGTTAAGAAGACGTAAGAGCCCACCAAGTCAATCATGTGGTTGACTTGGTGGGTCGTGACGTTGCTCTCATGACCAGCTCAAAGCTTTATGTGCTGCAACTGACAGACTTGCACTTAAGTGCGGATGTCACAGCACAGTTTCGCGGCGTCAATCCATACGAAACTCTGAAAGCAACGCTAGCTAATAGCGCGCATCAATTTCCATGGTCTGCAGTACTGCTGACTGGCGATCTCGTGAATGATGATGCACGTGCTTATGCGCTAATACCGCCACTATTCGCGAGTATTGACGCGCCCATTTACTGCATGCCGGGTAATCATGACATGCCAAATGCCATGGTAGCGGCCCTCGATTCTCCCACTTTTGTTGTAAACGGCTCAGGCGTCCACGATGCATGGCTAATCATCACTCTCGACACAAGCATCCACTCCATGGCGGCCGGACGCCTGAGTGACGCGGAATTGGTGCGCTTAGAGGCAACGTTAAGCGCATATCCTGATAAATATGCGCTTATCGCTTTACATCACCCACCGGTCAAAATGGATAGCGCTTGGCTTGACGCAATTTCGCTACAAAATGCTGCAGAGCTATTCGCTGTGCTGGCTCGCCACCCCAAAGTGCGCGTCGTAACGTGGGGACACGCACATCAGCAGTTCGACGCCGAACACGGCCAGGTGAGCCTCGTATGCACACCTGCAACATGCGTGCAATTTAAGCCCCATACAGACAACTTTATGGTCGACAGTTTGTCACCAGCCTATCGCTGGTTTTGCCTCAAAGACAATGGTGATGTAGAAACTGATGTCGTTTATATCTAGCACTCAGTGGCGCATGGTGCGCGCAACAGCGAACTCAAAGTTCAATCATTTCAAAATCGTCTTTACTGGCCCCACAATCTGGGCAACTCCAGTCAGCGGGCACGTCGACCCAACGAGTCCCCGGCGCAACGCCCCGCTCAGGGTCACCCTTTGATTCCTCGTAGACATGACCACAAATCACGCAAATCCATGTTTTATTACCGCCACTCATGCGCCAGATCCCTCCCCAGCTCTAAAAAGTTCAAACTCTCACGGTTTCGAAGCCACACGGCGCCCCTGTACACTGCGCCTAAGAGGTACTCATGACTCGCTCTAGCGAACTTTATCAGGAAGCCTGCCGGTTCATTCCAGGCGGCGTCAATTCTCCGGTACGCGCCTTTCGCGGGGTCGGTGGTCATCCGCTGTTCTTCACGCGCGCGTTAGGCCCCCACGTTTGGGACGCCGATGGCGTGAAATACGTGGATTATGTCGGTTCGTGGGGGCCTGCGATCTTAGGACATGCGGATCCGGAGGTCATACGTGCCGTGCAAACAACTGCCGCCAATGGCCTGTCCTTTGGGGCACCAACGCCTTTAGAAACGGACCTTGCGCGGCTGATTTGTCGCCTAGTGCCTTCGATTGAGCTCGTCCGGATGGTCAGTTCCGGCACGGAAGCGACCATGAGTGCGATCCGACTCGCCCGTGGCTTTACTGGACGCGACCTCATTGTGAAATTCGAAGGTTGCTACCACGGGCATTCTGACTCATTGCTCGTTAAAGCAGGCTCGGGAGCGCTCACCCTCGGAGTACCTACATCTCCAGGGGTACCTGCCGCCTTTGCCGCACAGACCCTCACCCTTGCCTATAACGACAGCGAGCAGGTCCGCGCATTATTTCGTGCCCGCGGGGCAGATATAGCCTGCATCATTGTTGAGCCCGTTGCCGGCAACATGAACTGCATTCCACCAGCGCCGGGTTTCTTAGAAACGCTGCGCGAGGAATGCACGCGGCACAACAGCATTCTGATCTTCGATGAGGTGATGACCGGCTTCCGCGTTGCCCTCGGTGGTGCTCAGGCGGCCTATGGCATTCAACCAGACCTAACCACTCTGGGTAAGGTAGTGGGCGGCGGCATGCCTGTTGGTGCTTTTGGTGGACGGCGCGAGATCATGGAGCATATTGCACCTCTAGGCCCCGTCTACCAAGCCGGAACCCTATCCGGCAACCCTGTGGCAATGGCAGCAGGACTTGCCACACTGCGTGCGCTTGAAGCGCCGGGCTTTCATGCACAACTACGTGCTGCAACAGATACGCTTGTCAACGGACTGAAAGATGCCGCGGGCGCCGCTGGCGTGGCCCTTGCAACAAATCACGTCTGTGGCATGTTCGGAATTTTCTTTACCAACGCGAGTGAAGTAACCGACTACACAGCAGCTACGAGCTGTGATACGGAACGGTTTAAACGGTTTTTCCACGCAATGCTTAAAGAAGGTGTTTACCTCGCGCCATCGGCCTTCGAGGCTGGCTTTCTATCGATCACACATAGCAGCGCTGAACTTGATTACACCCTAGCTGCGGCGAGACGGGCGTTCCTTCTTTGTAAGAGCTAAGACGGTGACGCAGCACCATGTCAGACCTCTTATCGTGCGCTTTGGCGCCTTTGGTGACATGGTCCTACTGACATCGCTAATACGCACGTTGTCGCAACGGTATAACTCACCCGTTGACATTGTCTCGTCAGGTCCATGGACTGCACCGCTACTCGCCGGCCAAATAGGTGTTGGTGATCTTTACTTAGTCAAAAGTCGGCGTCGACCCTATTGGGCCAGCCCAGACCAATGGTCATTGGTCAAAAAACTGCGCGAACGCGGCATTGGGCCTGTCTGGTTTTTAGATGCGCATGGCCTCGGTAAATCGCTACTTCACCGCGCCGGAATCACCCCCGAGTGGCTCGTTGACGCCAAGGATTTTCCACGCATTAGTGGTGAGCATTATCTTGAGCAGCAAGCACGCATTGCTAACGCAACCCCGCCAGCCCTGAACGCTGCGCCTGATAGCCATGCAGACACGGGGCCACTAGGCGTTGCCATTGCAGTTCCGGCCGAGGCCCGTGTAATGCTTAAAACATGGCTCGCAGAACACGGCCTGGACAGAAGGCCACTATTGCTCATACAGGCTGGCAACAAACGCACTATGCGCCGCGGTAATCGACAGCGCGCGAGCAACACAAAATATTGGCCTGAAGCCCACTGGGCGGCCGTAATACAAGCCATGATGACTCACCATCCCGAACACGCCATCGTGCTCCTCGGTGTTCCAAACGAATACGGGCTCAATGAAGACATCCGGCGGATTACCAACCACCCTGCCGTCACTAACGCGGCGTCCAGCCTGCCGATACCCTTGTTACTCGCCCTCATGGAACGGGCGGATGGCATGGTGAGTATCGACACAGGCCCCGCGCATGCGGCAGCCGCCGTGGCTCTACCGATCGTGGTCTTGTTTGGCATGGCTGAACCCGCCTTTTATCGTCCGTGGGGCTTAAGCGGGGCCCCCGTGATTTGTCTGACAGCCACGCCTGGGGCACCACTGACGAGCCTACCGATCACTGATGTCATTGAGGCATTCACCAAACTTAAGCTACGTAGCGAGCGCTGAGCCAGGACCGAATTCGTCGACAGAGGCCATTTGGGGTTGTCCAAAGACGATCGGTCGAGTACCGTCGACACATGCGCGCTTTCCTGTCATTTCTTGCATCGATAGGCGTTACGCTTCTCATCGCTGCGTTCGCTGCCTATCCTTTGTACCTTGTCATTCATCCTCTGGTCCAGGTCTGGCCATTTGACAAGATTGCGACGCGCCTATGGCAACTACTCATGCTGCTTGCCGTATGGATGCTCATACGGCAGCTCAAGTTAGTGCGTAAACGTGATTTTGGCTATGACGTCGCTGCTACGCGCTGGCGCCGGTTATGCGTACAAGGATTTGCGGCTGGCGCTCTTAGCATGCTGCCGATCACTATCAGCATGCTAGCGCTTGGTGTACGCACTTTGCGGCCAGAGCTTGATTTTATGCGCGTTACTGGCGCGCTTGTCAGTGGAGTATTTTCAGGATTCGCCGTTGGGTTTTTAGAAGAAACTTTTTTTCGGGGGCTCGTGCTAGGAGCCGTGCTGCGCGAACTGCGTCGCCCCACTGCCGCTATCATGCTTGTATCCATACTGTATGCGTCAGTGCACTTTCTTGCGAGCACGCATATTCCACCAGATTCCGTCACATGGCATAGCGGCCTTGATTTGCTCTCAGGCGCGCTACGCAACTTTGTATCGCCAACTTCAATAATCGACGCTTGGCTTGCCTTGCTGGCAGTTGGCCTACTACTGGGCATGAGTGCGTTCTTTACCGGTAACATCGCCGTTGGCGTTGGTTTGCATGCTGGTTGGGTCGCGATGATGCGCGTAACGATCGGCGTAACTGATCTAAATGCTAGCTCGCCTTCGGCTTGGCTGGTGAATCAGAGTAACGGTTATATTGGCTGGCTGGTGTTTGGCTGGACGGCCGTACTCATCACCACACTCATGCTAGTCCGTCGCCGTCTACGTAACCTGCGCCGCGATTACTAAGCACTTAAGCGTCGAGATTCGCGGGTGCTAGCTGGATCAGTGGCGCTAAATAGCCTAGCCGCTCAAGTGGATCTTGTAACTCTAGCAACCCCTGCTTCACATCAGCCTCTAGCGGCGCGAGCTCCGCGATACGATTACCCACCCAACTCGCATCATCCCAGCGAGGAGTGAGCCACGAGTATGCATCATCCAAATCGGGGAATAACCGCCGCAATGCTTCGCTCAAGTGTGCGCATGCCAAAGGAATAGCTGCACTACAATCAGGGGGTATATCAACAACCTCCGCCATATTCAGACCGTCGGCCTCACGCCAAACTCGTTTGATTGCAAAGCGCTCCTTGCCGACACAGGTGAGGCCTAAAAGCCCATCCTCAAGCTGATTGAAGTCAACAACTTGCGCCTCTGTGCCCACGAGAGCTGTGGCCTGGACCGCAGTACCGACCTCTTGGCCGCTCGCTAACTGCACTACCCCAAACCCACAACCTTCGCGCATGCAACGGCTCACCATATCAACATAACGAGTTTCAAAAATACGTAGTGATAAAGGCCCCCCAGGAAACAGAGTCGTCCTTAACGGGAATAGAGGTAGCGTCCGCAAGTTCAAGGTAACCGCCCAAGCGCTGTCAGCAACTTAGCGTGCAATCCACCAAAGCCACCATTGCTCATCACAAGGATTTGGTCTCCACTGCGCGCGTATTCAACAATTTGGTGCATAAGATCTTCCAGGTCTTTGCAAACACTCGCCCGTTCACCAAGCGCTGCCACAGCGCCCCGAACATCCCAACCAAGGTCTGCTGGCTCGAAGACAAACACTCTATCTGCCGCGAGCAACGAGTCAGCGAGCGTGTCGCGATGTACGCCGAGGCGCATTGTTGCAGAGCGCGGCTCAAGCACGGCAACGATGCGATTATCTCCCACCTTTTTACGCAATCCATCTAAGGTCATTGCGATTGCGGTCGGATGGTGCGCAAAATCGTCGTACACCGTAATATCGTGGACGATTCCGCGCACCTCCATTCGACGGCGAGCATTTTTAAACGATGCCAAAGCTTGCAATGCCGACTGCAGTGGGACGCCAGCGTGGCGCGCCGCCAAAATTGCAGCGAGCGCATTTTCTGCGTTGTGCGCACCGATCAATTCCCATTCCACTGCGCCCATAACTAGACTGCCGTGTCGTACTTCAAAACTGGACCAGTCTGGGGCGAGCGCTTGCACCATAAAATCCGCGTCGTGATGTCGTGAAAATGTCTCCACCGGAGTCCACGCCCCCATGCTAAGCGTTGCGCGCAACTCAGCATCTGCACCATTAACAATTAGACGACCATCGCTTGGAACAGTACGCACCAGCTGATTGAACATTTTTCGAATGCTAGCAATATCTGGATAAATATCTGCGTGATCAAATTCGAGATTATTCAGAATCGCCGTCAATGGGCGGTAGTGTACGAACTTAGCTCGCTTGTCGAAAAATGCTGTGTCGTATTCGTCAGCTTCCACCACAAAAAATGGTGATTTTCCAAGCCGCGCTGATACGGTAAAATTTCCCGGGACACCACCAATTAAAAATCCAGGCTCCAAGCCGGCATACTCAAGTATCCACGTAAGCATACCTGACGTTGTGGTTTTTCCATGAGTACCTGCAACGGCGAGTACCCACCGATCAGCAAGCACATGCTCTGCAAGCCATGCAGGCCCTGAGGTATAAGCTAAGCCGCGGTTAAGCACCGCCTCGATCACAGGGTTGCCACGCGACAGTGCATTACCTATGACCACTACATCTGGCGCTGGCTCAAGTTGGCCAGGCAGATAACCCTCTGTCAGCCGAATCCCCAGAGCTTCCAGCTGTGTACTCATCGGCGGGTACACGTTTTGATCAGATCCCGTGACTTCATGGCCCGCCTCGCGCGCCAATGCCGCGATGCCACCCATGAACGTGCCGCAGATACCGAGTATATGAACGCGCATCAAGCTACTGCCATCGTTGAAACAGAAGGAATCAACCAATATCCGAGTGCAACATAAAGCATTGCACACATAAATCCTAATACGAAAGACACATCAAGCGCGGCCCTTGCCACGTGGCCCAGTGCAACGAGATACCACAGCAGCAACGGTAAGGACGCCAAGGACATCATAGCCGACAGCATATGTGCGGCGCCCAATAACTGCCGGGCCAGCAGGATACCCAACATGGGCAGCGCGAACAGCGTGCCAACGCCAAAAATAGCGATCAGAGTCTGTAGTAGACGATGACCGCAGCCCCGCAAAAGCAGCAATAGCGAAAAAAAAGCAACTGTCAGTGTCAGGTCCGCAAATCCCTGTGTTAGCGCGCCCGCCGGCCCGAATAACCAACGCGACTGCAAGATGCTCGTCAGCAGATAGCAGGATCCTAACCGCAACAGCAATGGCCAAGACGGCGGTAGGTCACGCGGACCTTGGCGCAACTGGGCAATACTTAGGAAGGTACGAAAAAATGACTGCATCTTCAGATTCCGATTTGGGATCAACGGGACGGGGCCGCATAATGCCTACCTAATTGTACCTGCCACCGGTCCACCCTTGTGCACACGCCTAACACTGCTTTACCTCTACCTCCCATCACCACACCGGCGGATCTTGCCGCCGTCGTTGCCGGATTTGAACCGCACGCTAAACTCGCGCTGGACACAGAATTTCTACGCGAGCGCACCTACCTTGCTGAACTTGCGCTGGTGCAGATCAGCGATGGCAGACAGATCGCACTGATAGATCCCTTGGCAGATATTAGCCTCGACCCCCTTGCGCAGCTGCTCATCGATCCCACTCGGACAAAGGTATTACATGCTGCGCGACAAGACATCGAAGTCCTGCTACCACTGACAATAAGCCCACTGGCGCCTATTTTTGACACTCAAATTGCCGCAGCCCTCCTTGGGATGCCCGCTCAGATCGGCTATGCGGATCTGGTGCTGCGAGAACTTAACGTCACACTGGAAAAAAGCCAGACTCGAACCGACTGGACTAAACGTCCGCTGTCGGAGGCGCAGTTACACTACGCCGCAGATGACGTTCGCTGGCTACTCCCGCTCGCCGAACGCTTAGAGGAGCAACTTAATAAGCACGGCCGGCTGGCCTGGCTGGTTGAAGATTGCACAGCGCTGATCAATCCCGCGATTTACCGAATGAACCCCACCGATGCTTGGCAACGATTAAAGGGCATCCAGTCATTACCGCCTAGTGAACAACAGCGCCTGCGTGCGCTGGCGACTTGGCGCGAAGCACGCGCGCAACGCAGGAACCTGCCGCGTAGCTGGGTTGTAACAGATGATGCCATCAGGGCTATTGCGCAGCGAGTGCCTACAGACCTCGCGGGGCTGCAGCGACTTGCGATAATGCCGGTAGGCGCTAGCGAAAAGTTCTGGCCCGAAATCAAGGAAGCGCTGTCGCAAGCAGCTGAACAGCCTTTAAACGGCATTACCCAAACGGTAGACGTCAAACCCTCACCAGAGGAACAGGCTGCAACCAAACGACTCGCTGAGCGGATGCGCTCGGTTGCCCAATCGCTGAATCTGCTACCCGAAGTACTGGGTACGCAGCGCGATCTGCGACGCATCGCTAGCGGTGAGCCACCGCTGACGGTCCTTTCAGGATGGCGAGCTGACATTCTTGCGGCGCCACTCGCGCAAGCTCTCGCCGGGAGCTAGTATTTAAGGCTAAGCAGCACCAGCTGTGCGCAGAGCCGCGATGAGGCGCGTTGTGACGCCATCGATGTCGCCCTCTGCATCCACAGCATGCAATAAGCCGCGACCACGATAGTACTCGGCAAGAGGCTGCGTCTGAGCTTCGTACACTTCAAGCCGTTTACCGATAGTCGCCTCGCTGTCATCGGGCCGCTGAAACAAATCTGGAGTTACGCACTGCCCACCACATGGAGGTGGCACTGAAGGTGCTGCAGTGTAAACATTGAACACGCGCCCACAACCACGGCAAGTACGCCGACCAGTTAGGCGTCGCAAGAGCTGCTGAGGATCGACCTGCATCAGTACCACCGCCTGCAGTGGCTTACCGATACTCTCAAGGAGCATATTCAGGCCATCCGCTTGTACGATCGTACGAGGGAATCCATCAAGGATGAAGCCACTGTTCGCATCTGGAGCCGCAAGACGCTCGCGTATAATACCGAGCACAGTTTCGTCATCAACTAACTTACCGGCATCCATGGTCTGTTTGGCACGCAGCCCCATTGTCGTGCCAGCAGCTACAGCCGCGCGCAGCAAGTCGCCTGTCGAGACCTGCGGCACGCCATACATGTCGATCAGGCGTTGGGATTGGGTGCCTTTACCCGACCCAGGCGCACCCAGGAGCACAATACGCATGATGTCTTTACTCGCCGCCGCCAAACACGAACCGCGGGCGCTTTAGCCGCCCATAAGGTGGATATGCTGCCGCCCGATCACACAATCGTCAAATCGTCGTGCGGGAGCCACAACAGCTGACCACGAACACGAACCGCCACGCCGCCCACACAAACGGCTAAAGTATGTTGTTTAGAGCATCCCAAAGTGGCGCCTACACGCCCCAGATTGGAGTTTAGACATGAAAGCATCGAAAGCGCCCCGTAAACGCAACGCCCTGTACGCCCAGTCCGGTGGGGTCACCGCCGTTATTAACGCCTCTGCCGCGGGCGTCATCGAGACCTGCCGCGCGCACTCAAATCGTATAGGAAAACTGTACGCGGGTCGTCACGGAATTGTTGGCGTCTTGACCGAAGACCTCATTGACACCAGCCGCGAGAGCATCAAAGCGATTCGTGCGCTGCATCATACTCCTGCAGGGGCCTTTGGATCTGCGCGCTACAAACTCAAGAGCATCGAACAGGATCGGCTGAAATACGAGCGTCTCATCGAGGTGTTTCGCGCACACGATATTGGTTACTTTTTTTATAACGGTGGTAACGATTCGATGGACACCGCCCTAAAGATTTCAAAAATCGGTGCTGAGCTGCATTACCCCATCGCTTGCATCGGCGTACCGAAAACCGTTGATAACGATTTGCCAATCACGGATTGCTGCCCGGGTTTTGGCTCTGTTGCTAAGTACATCGCCGTCTCTACCCGAGAAGCGGCGCTCGATGTCGCCTCGATGGCACGCACATCGACCAAGGTATTTATCCTTGAAGTCATGGGCCGGCACGCCGGTTGGATCGCTGCGGCCAGCGGCCTGAGTCAGCAAAAATCTGGAGATGCACCGCATATCATTTTGTTTCCGGAAATCCCTTTTGAGCAAAAGTCCTTTCTGGCACGCGTTAAAGACTGCGTGGCTCGACATGGATTTTGCGTCATCGTCGTGTCAGAGGGAGTTAAAACAAAGGACGGCACATTCCTCGCTGAGGCAGGAACTCGTGACGCCTTTGGACACGCTCAACTCGGTGGCGCGGCCCCAGAAATCGCACGATTGGTCAAAGAGGGGCTGGGTTACAAGTATCACTGGGCAGTGGCTGACTATCTGCAGCGCGCAGCTCGACACGTCGCCTCAAAAACAGATGTAGAGCAAGCCTACGCCGTAGGCAAAGCCGCTGTTGAATTTGCCCTCAAAGGGCACAATGCCGTTCTGCCGGTCATTGTACGCAAGTCCGACAAGCCCTACCGATGGGGCATTGCTGCCGCGCCGCTTGAGGCCGTGGCAAACGTGGAAAAGAAACTACCCCGTCACTTCGTAACCCGCGACGGCTTTGGCATCACGGCGGCAGCTCGGCGCTATCTTGCCCCCCTCATTGCAGGTGAAGACTATCCCCCGTTCAAAGACGGGCTGCCGGACTACGTCGTACTGAAGAACATTGCGGTTAAACGGAAGCTTAAAAGCAACTTCAAGGTATAATGACCTGCTTTATACGAGGGCCGAGCAGATAAACTTGTTGTAATTCATGTAGTTAGCCTTCAAGAGGCCACATCAATTACCCAAAGCCATGCTCGGATTTGGCGCTTTTTTTGTTTAACAACTGTTGGGGAGTAGACCATGACGAGCGATCTTGCTCTGTGGCTTGCGATTAGCGCGGGCGCGGTGGCCATTGTGTACGGCCTTCTGGCTGTGCGCTGGATCATTAACCAGCCTGCGGGCAATGCACGCATGCAGGAAATTGCAGCCGCCATTCAAGCGGGTGCGGCAGCCTATCTCAACCGGCAGTACTCAACGATTGCCGTGGCGGGCGTTGTACTTTTCGTTGTGCTGGGTTTCGTCCTTAACTGGCCAACAGCTGGCGGATTCGCTGTAGGCGCAATCCTCTCTGGCCTCACCGGCTACATCGGCATGAACGTCTCCGTGCGCGCGAACGTACGCACCGCTCATGCAGCAAGCATCGGCCTGAACCCAGCGTTGCAAGTCGCCTTTCGCGGCGGAGCGATCACCGGCATGTTGGTCGTTGGCCTTGCTCTGATTGGCGTTGCTTCTTACTACCTGATCATGCTGCAAGTAACCAGTGAGGATGCTGCGTTGCATTCACTGGTAGGTCTTGCATTCGGTGGCTCATTGATTTCAATTTTTGCGCGCCTCGGTGGCGGTATTTTCACCAAGGGCGCTGATGTCGGTGCTGACCTAGTTGGTAAAGTCGAAGCCGGCATTCCAGAAGATGATCCACGCAATCCTGCCGTGATCGCGGATAACGTTGGTGACAACGTAGGCGATTGCGCTGGCATGGCAGCCGACCTATTCGAGACATATGCCGTAACTGTTGTTGCGACAATGCTGCTCGCAGGCATGACCGTTAAAAATCTTGGCGTCAATGCGATCCTGTTCCCGCTTGTGCTGGGCTCAGCATCCATCATCGCGTCCATCGTCGGCACATTCTTTGTCAGCGCCCGTGAAGGCGGCAAAATCATGAATGCGCTGTACCGTGGCGTCATTGTGTCTGGCGCGATCGCAGCGCTTGCGTTCTACCCAATCACAACCATGATGATGGGCGAGCAGGCAATGCCACTGTACATGTGTGCACTGATTGGTCTTGCGCTCACTGCAGCCATGATCGTCATCACCGAGTACTACACAGCCACGGAGTATGGCCCAGTACGCTATGTCGCGGCAGCCTCACAAACTGGGCATGGCACCAACGTGATTGCGGGACTTGCGATCTCCATGAAGTCAACGGCACTGCCCGTACTGGCCGTGTGCGCCGCAATTTATGGAGCCTATACGCTCGGCGAGAGTGCCGGCGTTGGTGAAGGCCTGTATGGCATTGCGATCGCAGCGACGGCGATGCTGTCGATGACTGGAATGATTGTGGCGCTCGACGCCTACGGTCCGATCACTGATAACGGCGGCGGCATTGCTGAAATGGCTGGGTTGCCGAAAGAAGTGCGCAAAATCACAGACGCACTTGATGCTGTGGGCAACACCACCAAGGCGGTCACCAAGGGCTATGCGATTGGCTCGGCGGGACTCGCGGCACTTGTGCTGTTTGCCGATTACACACACAACCTTGAGGCGGTCGGCAAACTGCAGCTCTTTTCGCTGTCAGACCCCGCGGTCATCATTGGACTGTTCATCGGCGGCTTAGTACCTTACCTGTTTGGGGCGATGGCGATGGAAGCTGTCGGCCGCGCAGCAGGTGCGGTTGTTGTGGAAGTGCGTCGTCAGTTCAAAGAAATCCCCGGCATCATGGAAGGCACTGCAAAACCCGAATATGGTCGGGCTGTGGATATGCTGACACGTGCAGCCATCCGGGAAATGATCATACCGTCGCTGCTGCCAATCATCGTGCCAGTCATCATCGGCTTCGGGATGAATTTCCTGATGGGCCCAGGCGCTGGCGTTAAAGCCCTCGGTGGCTTGCTCATCGGCACCATTGTCACGGGCCTATTTGTGGCCATCTCAATGTGCACGGGCGGTGGCGCTTGGGACAATGCCAAAAAGTACATCGAAGAAGGTCACTTCGGCGGCAAAGGGTCTGATACCCATAAAGCCGCAGTCACGGGCGACACCGTGGGTGATCCGTACAAGGATACGGCTGGGCCCGCGATCAACCCACTGATCAAAATTATCAACATCGTGGCACTACTGCTGGTGCCCTTGCTGTAATACCACGCCATTAGCGTGTTAAAAGGCGCCTTCGGGCGCCTTTTTTTTGCGCCTATACCGCGCACGACGGGTGCCAGCGGCGCACCCAAACTGATCATCGATTCATGCTGAACGTAGTTTGCATGCAAACTGAAGGATATATAACTCGACTCCGGCGACGCTTACACGCAGCTTTGCGGAAGCAACAATCTCAAAGCCGCTGACTTGCAACAATTTCGACAACGACTTCTCCGAGAAGAAATTGACATGCTCATGCCAATGCTTTTTAAGCCGCTGCAACTCGATCTCATGATTTCTCATCAGATCCTCAAAAGGCACATCAATGTACAAGACAGAATCGGCGTCCATCGCGTTTTTAAGATCATTCAACAAACTCGCCGGATACGGGATGTGCTCCAGTACATTGCTGCAAACAACAAGTCGGTAACTTCTTGAAAAGGCCTCCGCTCTACTAACAATTCGGGCCCCATCCACTGGATCTTTACTACTGATATCGTGAATATCAAAGACCTCGCTCTGGCCTTTGAATGGCGTGTTTTTACCCGTATCACCACCCCAATCGAGAATGCTGAGCGGAAACTTCAGGTGCGGTGACAAAAACGCCTCGATACGGTCCACGTAATCCAGCTCAGGCTGTAGCGCCGCGTTTCGCATCGCATAACCAGGCTCATAGAATTCTCTAAGGCTCGTGTATTGCTCACCCCGATAATCGTGATACAGCTGAGCCAACTCAGTAGGCGAAAACCGTATATCAAGAAACAACAAGCCGCACTCTACGCAGCACAAAGATCTACACACAGAGTAGGCATTGCCACTTTTTATGGTCTTAAGGCCCCAACTTTCATCTATCACCACAGGCTCCCAACCAAGTGCCCGATGCGCCACAAAAGGCATCAGCACGGCAGGCGATGATTTGAGTTGTTTACTGGCGCAGCAAACGCACGCACTTGCGATGCGCTCGTCGCTAACTACGGGGATGTAGGGCTCTGCACCTTGCTCAATACTTTCTTTATCGCTCATAATGCGGTCGTCGGTAGCCAGATAGTGGGTTCCATGTTACGTCGCGTAAAACGTGGCGCATAGCTCTTTCAAGTAGCTGGGCGAACAAGCATCATCTGACCCGGCACCTGCGATACTGCAATGAGATCAGATCAGCGCTATAAGCCACCATGCGGCTTAGCGGGTAAGCTGAGGTACGGTTACAACTAGCGCCTAGTCACGGTGACTGGCTCTAACGACATTTTTGAGAAAAGACGGGGAGATGCGGTGAACAAGATCTATCCTACAGCCGCAGCGGCGCTTACCGGCATTATCCGCGATGAGATGCTACTAGCCGTTGGCGGCTTCGGGTTATGCGGCACACCCGAACTACTCATTGAAGCGGTCAAGAATTCGGGGGTTCGGAACCTCACGGTGATATCTAACAATGCCGGTGTCGACGGAATTGCGCTTGGCACGCTACTTACCACCCGCCAAATAAAGAAGATGATCTCGTCCTATGTTGGTGAGAATAAAGAGTTCGAACGCCAATACCTCAGCGGCGAACTGGAGTTAGAATTTACGCCACAAGGCACGTTAGCAGAACGCCTGCGCGCGGGCGGCGCAGGTATTCCCGCATTTTATACACCCACAGGTGTTGGCACATTAGTTGCCGAAGGGAAAGAACAACGCGAATTTGACGGCACTCGCTACGTGCTCGAGAGGGCACTGCTGCCGGATATATCGCTAGTAAAAGCGCACACAGCCGACAAGAGCGGCAATTTACGTTTCCGCTATACAGCACGTAACTTTAACCCAGCGGCTGCAACGGCGGGTCGCATCTGTATCGTCGAAGCAGACCACATCGTTGAGACGGGCACAATTGCACCAGACGATGTTCATTTACCTGGCATTTATGTGCATCGCATCGTGCACAATCCGAATCCAATTCGACACATTGAAAAGCGCACTTTGTCTGCGCCAGCAGGAGCCTGACATGCCGTGGACACAAGACCAGATGGCTGCTCGCGCTGCCAAGGAATTACAAGACGGCTATTACGTTAACTTAGGAATTGGTATACCGACGCTGGTTGCAAACCATGTCCCAGCGGATATCGAAGTTTGGTTGCAAAGTGAAAACGGCATGCTAGGTATTGGACCGTTCCCCACTGAAGAGCAAGTCGATGCCGACATCATCAATGCAGGCAAACAAACTGTAACGACGATCCCTGGCTCTGCAACATTTGGTAGCGATCAAAGTTTTGCAATGATCCGTGGTGGCAAGATCAACTTAGCAATTTTAGGCGCGATGCAGGTCAGCGAAAAAGGCGACCTTGCCAACTGGATGATCCCAGGAAAAATGGTCAAAGGCATGGGCGGAGCAATGGACTTGGTTGCTGGCGTCGCGCGCGTCGTCGTAGTTATGGAACACGTTGCCCGCAAAAAAGACGGTACGACTGATCTTAAGATTCTGCCGCAATGTACTTTGCCGTTGACTGGAGTACAGGTGGTAGACCGTATCATTACAGACATGGGCGTTATCGATGTAACCGAACATGGGCTGCGTCTTATTGAAACCGCACCCGGCGTCACACGCGAGGACATCGCAAAACATACCGGTGTGGCACTGCTTGATTAAATACTACGAGCAAGTCAGTTCGTCGATCCAACGGCTCTCGGGAAGACTACTCGGCAGGGGCACCCGATAAGTTTGCTCAGACACCGCGTGGGTTACGCGACGGCTTTGAGTGCCTCAGGCCGAGAAACTGCATACCCTTGCACAAAGTCTACGCCCATACCACGGGCTGCGGCCAAAGACGCCTCGTCTTCAACCTGCTCCGCAATCACCTTAAAATGAAGCGAGTGCGCAAGCTGAATGATCGCGGATACCATCGCTTGGTTAACGGTATCCTTGGCAAGATTGCGCATGTACATGCCGTCAATTTTTATGTAGTCAATCGTGAGTGTTTTTAGGTTCGCAAACGAACCTAGTCCACAGCCGAAATCATCGAGTGCAAATGTGCAGCCAAGGCCACGCAAGACGCTTATGAAGCGCCGCGCATGCTCAATATTGGCAACAACAGCCGCTTCCGTTACCTCAAAGCACACTTGGGCAGGCAGCACACCGGTACGGTCCAGACACTCAACGACGAACTCTAAAAACTGCACATCACCCAGCGTCTGGCCTGATAAGTTGATTGTCATGCTTTGACCGGCGCCCAGCACAATACTACCCCGACCTAGCTCAGCGATCGCCGTTTGGACAACCCAACGATCGACCATCGACATTAACCGATACCGCTCAGCAGCCTCGAGGAAATCGGCTGGCATCTTAATTGAGCCGTCCTCGGCGATGAGGCGCACAAAAACCTCTAGCGCCGGACCGGTCTGATCGCTTATGCCGGACGGCTGAATCTCCTGCGTGTATAACAAGAAGCGACTATTGGTCAGCGCATTTTGTACGTGCTGCAACCACTGAATCTCTGCGCGCTGCCGCACCAATGGGGCATCTTCCGGTGAGTACACGTGCACCTGTCCCTGCCCCATGCTCTTCGCGACATAGCAGGCTGAATCGGCAACTGCGATGGCATCTTCAACGGTACTAGCTGATCCTGTCAGATCAACCAAGCCAATACTGATACCAATCGAGAAAATCTTGTCGCGCCAAATAAAGCGATAATCGCGGACTGCTGCCGAGACGTTCTCGCAGATACTAACCGCTTGCTCGACTGGGCAGTCCAGCAGCAAAAAACCAAACTCATCACCACCAAGACGACCAACCGTATCCGTCTCGCGCAGTACTGTCTTGAGCAACGCTCCGACTTCACGCAGCATGCCATCTCCAGCCATATGACCGCTCGTATCATTGACTGCTTTAAATCGATCAAGATCAAGAAAGCACAATACTTTCGCTTGCTGATCTGCGTGAGTGGCCGATAGCGCAGCCTGCAGCCTACGCTCGAACTCCTGGCGATTTACGAGACCTGTCAACGCGTCATGACTGGCCTGATAGGTCATCTGTCGCGTCACGCCACGCAGCTCTGAGATGTCATGCATAACGACGACGACGCCGACCATCTCATTGCGCTGGCCCGGAAGTGGGGTGACGCTCAGCTCGACATTACGTTCAGTACCATCAGCACGTAACAAAAGCACAGACCGGCGTCCTGCGCGTAATTTTTGGCCCATCGCCAAAAATTCGGCGATCGGATCCACGATCACCTGCCGGTTAGCTTCATCGAGCAATGTGACAGTATCGGCAAACTGCTGCCCCCTGACCGACCCGGGCGTAATACCCAACAGCCGCTCACAGGCCTTATTCATAAAATCGACACGGCCTTTATTGTCAGTTGTGAGTAATCCATCCCCAAGCGCCTCAAGCGCGCTCTGGGCGCGCCCAGGGGAGGACTGCGCCCCAGACTGCTGCTGGCGCATCATTTCCATCGCCGTGTACAGAATGACGCGCTCACCGTGGTAGACCGTCAGCGTGCCGGTTAACTCAATACGAGTAACCTGTCCGTAGGGGTCGACAAGTTCTACCTCAAACCGCTCGGGAGCCGGCCGACCCGCGAGTCGGCGCTCAATATTATCTGCCACCAGCGGCCCGTAGTCTGGCGCGACCAAATCCACCAGCGAGCGGCCGGCGAGCGCCGCACTTTCTTCCCCAATAAGTGATGAAAATCTCTTATTTATCAATACAATATGAGTGTTGTGCAGCAACGCGGCTTCGTGAATGACAGCCAGCAGACTGTCGATACCGTCATCCATAGGCAAGGGCGTAGCCGGCGGCAATGCCACAGCGGCCGGCGCAGCAGATGACTGCCGCACACGTACCGCAGCCGCGATACCGACAGCGAGCGCCGCAAGTGGCGCAACGACAACAGCGGTCGACATGACTGTCACAAGATTCTTACACCCTTATCCGGCCATCATTCCGGCGAGATTGGCGGTCCTAGACCCTCAGCGAGGGCCTAGCGCCGCCATGAGTCCTAGCGGGACTAACCCGCGGCCAGCGGCTCCAATAGCGCCAGACCGGCTAACTCCCCGAACCGCAATAGGATACCGAAGGTCATGGCGCGTATCTGCCCGATTGACCATAATGCAGCGCGAATCATACTTAGCCTGATTGCTTGTGACTCTACGTCTAACTCCGTAACCTGCCGCGTGAATCATCAAATCATCCGCAAACAGTGACCTAACCATGGATTTTGAAACCGCAAGACTACAAATGGTTGATCAGCAAGTCCGAACGTGGGACGTGCTGGACCCGCAAGTGCTCGACGTGATGGGACGAATCCCGCGTGAGCGGTTCGTCCCAGCGGCTTACCGGGATCTTGCTTTTGCCGATGCCCCTATACCGTTACGGGATGGCCAGCAGATGCTTCCACCGAAGCTGGATGCGCGCATCTTGCAAGCCTGTGAGATACAACACGGTGAATCGGTGATTGATATAGGTACCGGCAGCGGATTTTTGGCTGCTTGCCTGTCGGCTCTAGGCGCCAATGTCCAATCCATTGAAATTCGGTCTGAATTAGTTGCCGCAGCGAAAGATAACTTACAGGCGACCGGTTACGCTGGCATCGCGCTGCAGTGTGCCGATGCGACGACTTGGGCTCCCCTCGCACCCGTGGATGTGGTCATACTGACGGCCTCTTTACCAGTTTATGATGCCCGCTATGAGCACTGGCTAAAACTTGGTGGTCGGCTATTTGTCGTGACAGGCGTACGTGCTCCCATGAGCGCCCAACTGATCACGCGCACAGGCGCCAATGCGTATGCACGCCGCGAGCTATTCGAAACATCCATCCTACCGCTCGCCCACGCGCCACAATCTTCCGGCTTTGTGTTTTGATTTTATGATCAAGGAACTGACGCCGACTGAATATATGCGCGACTACGCCAACGACCCACGCACGACCCTACTTGATGTCAGGGAAGCGTGGGAGGTACAGATTGCCGCCGCACCGAAAGCGCTGCACATCCCCATGGGCTCTATCCCCGACCGGCTGGCCGAACTGGAGCGCAATCACCATATCGCCGTGCTGTGTCGCTCAGGTGGGCGCAGCATGCAAGTCGCGAACTTTTTGTATGCGCAAGGTTATCCAACTGTTTCGAATATCACAGGCGGAATCTTGGCATGGGGCCGCGAACTTGATCCTTCACTTCCGGCCTATTAGTAGTTAGTCGCACTAAATTGAATAATGTCAGCTCCGATATACTGCATCGCTCGATAAACGCCAGCCTGCTTGATGGCTCACTTGGAAAGACGACCGAATGAATATCGCATTACTGAAACGCGTCTCGCTATTCACCGCCGCCGCTTTACTTTTACCAGTACTTTCATGGGCGACGGATCTTAATGAAATATACCAGCGTGCATTACGTAACGATCCTGTGCTGCGGGAAGCCGAAGCAAATCGTATGGCGGCACGAGAAACGCACCCTCAAGCTTTAGGCGCCTTGCTGCCACAGGTCAACGCTAACGGCTCTTATACGCACGACGAAATCAGTCAACCTGAAACGCTGTTTGCAGGTACGACGCAGCAACTCATCCCAACTCTGACAAAAATCGATACTCCACGCTGGTCAGTGCAGCTACGCCAAACGCTGTTTCGTTGGGACCAATTAGCCACTTTGCGCGAATCTGACGCCCAAGTAGCCCAAGCCGAAGTCGACTTTCGCGCAGCCCAACAAAGTCTGATCCTACGTACGGCGACTGCATACTTTAACGTGCTGGCAGCCCGCGACACGCTCGACGCAGCGCAAGCCTCTCACGAAGCGATTAGCAAGCAACTTGAGCAATCTGAAAAACGATTCGACGTCGGTTTGATTGCTGTGACCGACGTAGAGGAAGCAAAAGCTGCCGCCGACCAGGCAACCGCCACCGTCATTGAGTCTAAGCGCGCACTGGCAACCACACGCGATAGGCTGCGCGAACTCACTGGCGACTTCTTTGACGAACTCGCGCGCCCGGGGGATGACATTCCGCTAATTGCACCAGACCCAGAGAACGAAGATCAGTGGGTCAAGACAGCACTTGATCAAAATCTAAATCTGACGTCTGCACGCCTAGCTGCTGACATCGCCCGCAATAAGATTTCGGTCGCACATAGTGGTCACTACCCAACCATTGACATTGTTGCGAGCCGCAGCGGTAGCAACACGAGCGGCAACACTCTCGCCCTAGGCACAGCATTTTCAGCCGATAGCAGCCTGAACGACAAACAGATCAGCATTCAGATGACCATCCCACTCTATTCAGGCGGCATTGCCTCGTCACGCGTGCAAGAAGCGGTATACCGGCACCGCGCTGCGCGCGAGCGTCTTGAGCAAACAGCGCGAGAAACTGAGCGCATAGCGCGTGACTCATATCTTGGGGTTCTCGCAGAAATTTCGCGCATTCGGGCGCTCAAGCAAGCGCTGGCCTCCAGTACTGTTGCCTTGCAGGCCACGGAAGCGGGCTACGAAGTCGGCACACGTACCGCGGTGGATGTGCTGCTCTCACGCCAACGGCTCTTCGATGCACAAACAAGTTACGCGCGCAGTAGGTATGACTACGTCATCAACGTACTCACTCTTGAACAGGCAGCGGGCATGCTCAATAGCGGCCGTCTCGAACGGGTTAATGGCTGGCTTGGTCAGACGGTGTCAGTCAAGTAGCCCTGTCAGCTCAGTTTTCCGAGGTAGTCGCCTGGCAGTATTATTCAACGTAACCGCTCTCACCGAACTCAGCAATATCGAGCCCAGCGATTTCTCCAAGCTCATCGACTCGCAGCCCTACAACGCGGTCGGTTAGCTTGAGCAGCACGTAACTAGCGAACCCCGCCCAGAATACGACGGCAGCGACTCCTAGTGCCTGCACTCCAATTTGTTGAATGATGCTGTAACCGAAAGAAAGACCCGTACCGCCAAGAGCCGTACTAGCAAAAACACCAGAGAGCATTGCGCCGACGATGCCCGCCACACCATGCACCGGCGATACGTCCAGCGCATCATCAACCGACATATTAGCCCTCATGGTAAGCAGCGCCCCAAAGGCAAGTACACTGCCGAGTGCGCCGATCACAACGCCGGCCACCAGCGACACGTAGCCGCAGGCGGGGGTAATCGCCACTAAGCCTGCGACAGCGCCTGTAATCAACCCTGTGACCGATGGTTTTCTGAAACGCAGCCATTCCGCTCCCATCCATGCAAGGGCTCCGGCACAGGCTCCAATGTGGGTCACGAGCAACGCCATCGCGGCATCGTCGTTCGCGGCGAGCGCAGAGCCACCATTAAAACCGAACCAGCCCACCCACAACATGCCACCGCCTATAGCGACCAATGGCACAGAGTGGGCCGGCGTCACTGTACGGCGTCGCTCACGATCGCCGATCACGAACGCCGCGACCAACGCCGACACTCCCGCGGTTACATGCACGACCAAACCCCCAGCAAAGTCGATGACGCCTCGATGTGCGAGCCAGCCCGTGCCCCACACCCAATGAGCAACGGGCGCGTAGACCACGATCGACCAGAGCGCTGTGTACATCAGTACCGCGGGGAAGCGCATACGCTCTGCAAAACCGCCAAGAGACAGCGCCGGGGCGATAAGCGCAAAAGTCATCTGAAACAACAGGTACGCTGCAGCTGGCACAGTTCCATGCAGGGTGCCACGCAACTGACTACTTGAAGTAATATTGCTAAACGTGCACAGCCACTCATTGCAATCGCCATCAGGGCCAAATGCCAGTGGAAAGCCAATAAATAGCCAGATTAGTGAAGCCACACATGCGACCGCAAAGCACTGCGCGAGCACCGACAGCACGTTCTTACGGCGTAAAAAGCCACCGTAAAACATCGCAAGCCCTGGCAAACACATAAATAGAACGAGGGCGCTCGCGACGAGCAGCCATGCAGTATCACCATGATCGAGAACCGTCGACTCGGCTAACGCAGGAGAGGAGCCTGCAACCAAAAAGGCTGCCAGCACGCTCTGCACATAGCGCTTAGGTGAAAGCAACGCGTTCCACGCGCCAGCCTGCAAGAATCTTTTCATCTGATCGCACTCCCCGTACGAACGATTTTAAAAAGATCATATCACTGTCAAAAATAACCTTGCAAATCCTTAAGTTGGCGATAGACACCAAAGCGAACGCGCTCGCATCAGCGATGCATCGAACCTTTACTGTTTTATTAAAATTAGCGAAATCACACTTGTCGTTTTAGTGATTTCGGTAACAACCCAAGTAAGCGCAACAGCGCACCACGATTTTCTTGCACACAAGCACGTGCACGTGCCCCAAGTCGCAGGCGTTCGGCCGGATCCTGCAGCCATGACATGACCTGCAGCCCAAAACTGCTCGCGTCAGACACGATGCATAGAGCACCGGTTTCCGACAATAAGGCCGCAACGCCCGCTGCGTTAGCGTTATGCGGACCACTGATCATAGGTAGACCGAGACTCGCCGGCTCCAGCAGATTATGCCCACCAATAGGCACCAAGCTTCCGCCAATAAACGCCAAATCGGCACTGGCATAAAAGCGCATTAAATCACCGACTGTATCCAGCAATAGAACCTCAACCGAGTCCGTCACTGGCTCGCGCGCCGAGTAGCGCACGAAACAAATGCCGCGCCGCTGAAGCAACCCAGCGACCGCATCAAAGCGCCCTGGATGACGAGGCGCAAGAACCAGAAGCGCGCGATCCAAGCGATTACGCACGACACACTGCGCATCTAAGACAAGCTCCTCTTCCACCGCGTGCGTGCTGCCAGCCACCCAGATGGGACGGTCAGTCCCAAGCTGTGCACGTAGTTGCTGCGCGGCGCTAGCAGTGTCAGCAGGCAGCTCTACATCAAATTTAAGATTACCCACAACGGGCACTTGCACGCGTGTCGCGCCAACACGGATAAATCGCTCCTGGTCGGCCGCACTTTGCGCAGCGATCAAGACTTGTCCAGCGAACATCGTCCGCAGCAATGGCGCCACCAAGCGGTACCGACGCGCTGAGCGCGCTGACAGGCGCGCACTCGCCATGATCAATGGAATCTTGCGGCGATGGATTTCAAAATACAGATGCGGCCACAGTTCCGTCTCGAGCACAATGAGAAGCTGCGGATCTACCCGTCGACAGAAACGCCGCACCACACTTGGCAGGTCCACAGGCGCGTAGGCTAGAGTTACTGTCTTACCGTACAGCGCTTCCGCCCGGGCCCGACCAGTCACCGTGGTGGCAGTCAGATAAAGCGCATATCCCGGATAGCGGCTCGCTAACGCCCGCAGCAGGGGCCCTGCCGCCTGCACCTCACCCACCGACACCGCATGTACCCAAATAACGTCGCCGATAGCCGGGGAGACGTAACCAAAACGCTCCCCAAAACGCCCCCACTCACGCCACGTCCATGGCCCCCGCAATTGGGTAACCAGTGCAAGGACTGGCAGCAAGCCGTAGGCAAGGCCGCGGTACAGCAATCGCAACAGTAGGGCTGGCATCTGAGCTGACATCCCTAGATCATACCGCTATGACGACTGCTCGCACCGCCACTTCCACACACGACGCGCACGATGTGCCTTTGGAGCCCCTGCACGGGTACCTAACGCCCAGGTGGTGGCCAACTTGGATAGGTTTTGGCCTTATCTGGTTCGTCGCGCAGCTACCCACCGCGTGGGCTTGTGCCATAGCGCGCACACTGGGCCATCTTGCATGGCATATCGCTCGGCGGGACCGAAAAATCACTCTCGTAAATTTATCTCTGGCGTATCCGCAAATGACCGCACCCGCACGGGCAGCGCTCGCCCGCGCACATTTTGAGTCCTTGGCATTTTCCTTGGTGGAAATTGGTCGCGTTTGGTTTCGGGGCCAGTCAGCCCTCTACGCACGTGTGCACATCGAGGGTGTGGAGCACCTAACGGCAGCACTCGCGCGCAACAAAGGAGTACTACTCCTAGGCGCACACTTCACAACGAATGAGATTGCTGCAGCAGTACTACCTGTAACGGGCCATCGGTTTGAGATCATGTACAAACCCTCAAGCAATGCACTGATGAATCAGCTTGCCTTGCGACGGCGTATGGCCCGTGGCGGACATATGATTCCCAGCGATCGCTTTGTAGATTTGTTGAAAACACTGCAACGCGGCGGCATCGTACTCTATGCACCAGACCAGCGTTTCGACGGGCAAGGCCATATCATCGTTCCATTATTCGGCGTACCCGCCTTATCCAACCCAGGAACTACTTTCGTGGCGCGCGCGACTAAGTGCACAGTACTGACTTATTTCCCACGCCGTCTTGCAAATGGAAAAGACTATGTCATGACCATAGGCGCGCCAATTGAAGGTTTTCCGAGCGGCGATGCCAGCAAAGATGTCGCGCACTATCACGCACTGATCGAACAGGCCGTTGCCAGCGCGCCTGAACAATATCTCTGGAGCTATAAACGCTTTCGCCCCTCGGCTGGCGAACCAGACCCTTATCGCGATGGCTCGCTTAGAGGCTCAGCATAACCGTCGAGCAACGCCGACCAGTCTGCACTCGATACCTGCGCGCCTTGCTTTGCTCGAAGCTTGTTAATCGAGCGATGCAGACGACTGATGTTGGCATTACACCAAGCGCCAGGCGTACGCTGCGCGCCACGATCAAAATCGACGAGATACACTGTGCCTTGGCCATCAATGAGCACGTTATGCGCATTTAAGTCGGCATGATAAATGCCAGCACTATGAAACCGCCGCAGTGTCCGGCCGATCACCCGCCAGAAGGGCAGATCGCGGGGCTTATCAATCAATGCCGCCAAGGACTGCGTATCAGGTATAGCTAGGGTCAGTAGATCCGCCCGGTAGCCAAGCCAACTGCGCTCATAGCGAGCCGCCACTGGCCGTGCCGCAGGCAAATCGAGCCGCTCCAGTGCAGCGAGTAGGCGCAACTCCCGAAACGCCCGAGTCGCTTCCCCACCACACCACAGATACCGATCGCGCACTAAACGCGCCAGCAGGCCGCCTCGTCGATAATGCCGCAATACCCAAGAACCCTCAGCCTCGCGGGCGGAGACGAACCAAACCTTACCGCGCCCATGACCTACAGCGAGCAAGCGCCCAGCCTCAATCAACCGATTTACGTCAAAATCCTCATCCAGTGGATGGCTGATCCGCGCTGGGTCGTATAGGATCGCGCCGTACCGTATCGGGGTGCACAACAACCGCATGTCGCCTCTCAAATATTTCAAAGATTCCCCGCCCGCCGCCGTCTGCTTGCTGCGGCTTTCCGCTATTGGCGACACATGCCATACGCTCGCAGTACTACGCACACTGCAAAAAGCCTGGCCGAAGACACGCTTTACCTGGATTATCGGCAGCATCGAGCACCAACTTCTTAGCCTAGTGCCCGAGGTCGAGTTTATCAGCTATGACAAGCGTGGCGGCATTGCAGAGTTTTTACGTCTACGTAACCGGCTGGCAGGCCGCCGCTTTGACCTACTCTTGCATATGCAGCTGGCGTTACGAGCGAGCCTACTGTCCACACTCGTACGCGCGCCCGTCAAACTTGGCTTTGATCGTGCCCGCGCACGGGAACTGCAGTGGCTCTTCACCACCAATCAGATCGCCCCCGAAAATCATGTGCACGTACTCGATGCGCTATTTGGCTTTTCTTCCGCCCTTGGGATTGAAAACCATCAACCATTTTGGAACGTGCCCTTACCCGCAGCGGCTGAGGCCTACGCACAAGCGCTGACCACACCCACAAAACCCACAATGATCATCAGCGCATGCTCCAGTCATCGGCTGCGAAATTGGCGGCCAGAACGCTATGCCGAGGTAGCGGACTATGCTGTACGCGCTCACGGCATGCGCGTAATCCTGTGCGGCGGCCCGGGCGCGACAGAGCGCGCTATGGCGGATGCTATACAAGAAAAAGCGCATAACCAACTCATCGACCAAGTTGGTAAGGACACCCTGCCGCAGTTTCTGGCTCTGCTTGGCGCCGCAAGCGTGCTTCTGACCCCAGACTCAGGTCCCGCTCACATGGCAACCATGGTGGGAACACCCGTGATTGGCCTGTATGCTGCAACTAACCCCTTGCGCAGTGGCCCCTACTTTAGTCAAGCATCCACCGTGAACTGCTATCCCGAGGCCGCGCGGATGTTCTTGCACAAAGAACCCGCGGCACTCCCTTGGAGCACCAAAATTGAACGCCTAGGTGTCATGGACCTGATCACACCAGCGCGCGTCATCGCGGCTCTGGACAGCATCATGCAGAAACTTTCAGGTCAGTAATTAAATCAGTCATCGGACCCAAGCCCAGCCACGCAGCTTCATGCTAGGCTAAAGCCACGCTGCAATGAATAACACGCGGCGTCCGTTGGAACGGGGGCAGGTGCTCTCCTCCCATGGAGCTGCCCAATATCTTGCAACGCAACGCCACAGGATGACTACCGTGTACAGACAACTGCCACGCCTGACCGTATTTGCCTTGACACTGACCATGCCGCTGACCGCCACGATGGCGGCCGGCCCCACAGCGATGCACGGCTTTACTGCAGAATCAGCTGCGATCGAGGCTACTCTTGAGGCGCGCTTTGATGCAGGACTAAAAGCAAGCGAAATGAAAGACTGGCTTAAGCGCCTAGCCAGTGAACCAAACCACGTCAGCTCCACACACGACAAAGCCAATGCTGAGTTCATGTTGGCTGAATTCAAAAAATGGGGCTGGGATGCGCGTATTGAGACCTTCGACGTGCTGTATCCGAAGCCAAAGCAAGAGCTGCTGGAACTCGTAGGCCCCACCCACTTCCGCGCCTCACTGCACGAGCCGCCCATTGCGGAAGATCGCAGCTCACAGGACACCCGTGCGGCACTGCCGCCTTATAACGCTTATGGAGCCGACGGCGATGTAACTGGCGAAGTGGTGTACGCGAACTATGGCATGCCAGATGACTATAAGGATCTAGCGCGACGCGGTATCTCGGTCAAAGGACGCATCGTCCTGACGCGTTATGGTGGTGGCTGGCGTGGGCTGAAACCAAAGCTGGCCTATGAGCATGGCGCGATTGGCTGCCTCATTTATAGTGATCCTAAAGATGACGGCTACGGAGCTGCGGACGCCTACCCTGCTGGCGCGGGTCGCCCTGCATTGAGCCTGCAACGGGGTTCGGTAGCTGACATGCCAATTTATACGGGTGACCCGTTGACCCCCGGCGTGGGATCAACGAAAGATGCCAAGCGCCTAGCCATTGCAGACGCGAAAACGATACTAAAGATTCCTGTCATCCCCATCTCATACACTGATGCAAAGCCGTTTCTTGCAGCGCTCAAAGGCCCTGTCGCCCCAGCCAACTGGCGCGGCGGCTTACCTATGACCTACCACATCGGGCCCGGACCTGCGAAGGCCCACCTAGTCATCCATTCGGATTGGTCGCAGCAAACAATATATGACGTGATCGCCACATTGCGCGGTAGTGAATTCCCTGATGAATGGGTACTGCGCGGCAATCATCACGATGGTTGGGTATTTGGCGCCTCTGACCCTCTGTCTGGCAATGTCGCCATGATGGGCGAGATGAAAGCCATTGGTCAGCTCGCCGCCGCTGGCTGGAAACCAAAACGCACTCTCGTGTACTCCAGCTGGGATGGCGAGGAAGTGGGCTTACTCGGCTCGACTGAGTGGGTAGAAACACACATGGAGGATTTGGCAAAGCACGCGGTGGCTTATATCAACTCCGATGGCAATAGCCATGGCTTCTTTGGCGCGGGTGGTAGCCCATCCTTGCAACGATTGGTCGATGAGGTAGCGGCCGGTGTGACAGATCCCACCATGCACGCCACCGTGCTTGAGCGTTCGCGTGCACGCGCCATTATCGCAGCCGGTCATGGCGAAGAATCCCGCCGAGTTGCACAGAGCTTACTCAAGGGCGGAGATCTTCCACTCGAACCGCTCGGATCAGGCTCAGACTTCACGCCCTTCCTGCAACATGCAGGAGTTGCGTCTTTGAACTTAGGTTTTGGTAATGATGATCCAAGTGGCGTGTATCACTCTATCTACGACTCGTATGATCACTACATACGTGTTGAAGATCCGGATTTAAATTATGGTGTCGCTTTAGCAGAGGTCGCAGGACACGCAATGCTGCGACTCGCAGATGCAGACTTACTGCCTTTTCACGAACAAGAGCTTGCCAGTAACGTCACCCGCTATATTGAAGAGCTCGAAAAAATCACCGATAAAATGCGCGCTGATACGTTGGACACAAACCAGATCATTGAGCAAAAACTCTATGATCTAGGCGCCGATAATGCAGATCCGGTAGGTCCACCTCCGCACGAGGATCAGGTGCCATTTTTAAGCTTTGCGCCACTAAAAAATGCGGCTCTAGCCCTTACAGCGAGCGCAGCCGAATTTGATGCGTCGTATACCGCGGCATTAAATGGCAAACGACCCGCTCTATCAAAGAGCACGCTTGCGGCTGTTAATGCCCAATTACGTGCGGCTGAACCTGCTTTACTGGCAGTGGAAGGCCTACCAGGACGCGACTGGTACAAACACATGATCGTAGCCCCTGGACTACACACTGGCTATGGCGCAAAAACATTGCCGGGTGTGCGCGAAGCTGTTGAAGAGCGACGCTGGTCTGAAGCGACTGACTATATTGCGATCATCACGCGTACGCTTGATGCTCACCGCGCTGTAATCGACTCTGCCAACAAGCTATTACGCTAAGGAATACGCAATGTCTGAAATCATGGTGCCGGTCTCGCCTGGAGAAGTGATCGACAAGATCACCATCTTGCGTATCAAGTCTGCTCGCATGACAGATGCTGAAAAAATCGCCAACGTGCGTCGCGAACTCCATCTGCTGGAAAAGACTTGGGCAGAGTCACCTTATGGACAGCACGATATTGCCACGCACCAAGAGGCCTTGCAGGCAGTTAACGAGCGCCTGTGGGACATCGAGGACCGAATCCGCGACCAGGAGCGAATCGCGGCTTTTGATGCCACATTTATCAGCCTGGCTCGCTCTGTTTATATCGAAAACGACGAGCGCGCCGTCATCAAGAAGCGTATCAATGTGGCCTTAGGCTCCACGATCGTTGAAGAAAAAAGCTATGCAGCATATCGTTGAGACGAGGCCACGCTACGAATAGCTAAATCGTTTTTTTTAAAAAATACTCGGCTCCGCAGTACGAGCATTTGGCCTCATCAGATTCGCTAATGGGCAAATAAACCCGTGGGTGAGAATTCCACAGATACATGCCAGGCATCGGGCAGCTCAACGGTAAATTTGCAAGCGTAACCTCGTAGCGATGCTCGCCATTCGGTTGGATCAAGCTAGGATCTTTTGTAACAGGTGCGGCCATAAAACTCTCGCAACGAACTGACCAACGAGTATAACCGAGCGCCACACGTGTCGCGCTGAATGCGCATCATAAATCGGTCAGCCGCTATAAGCCACCCACTACCGGGCCGGCATCTAGCTGAAGTGAGCATCCCAGATCGCGCTAACCGCGGCACGACGTGCCGCATACGGAGCCGCCACTACCACCGCTTTCTCGCCATCGAGCGACAATCGGTGCGTTAACTGACGATAGAACTGATACGCATCAACTAAGATATCAATAGTCGCGTGATCCACAAGCCCAGCCGAACCAACCGATTCCAGCTGACGGATCGTGTCTGAATATGTCACCAGTGGCGGATGAGTCATTGCCCATCGCAGTACCCAAAACTGTGCCAGAAACTCTATATCCGCAACGCCGCCCGCATCCTGCTTGATATCGAAAGTGCCTTCCTGCGCACTCGACAGTTCGCGGCGCATACGCTCCCGCATCTGCCGCACGTCTTCTTGCAATGTGTCGCGACGTACGCTGCCGCACAGCAAGGCAACCCGCGCCGTCTCAAATTGTGCGCGCAGTGCCGCGGATCCAGCGATCGCACGAGAGTGCAGCAACGCCTGATGCTCCCACGTCCACGCCTCAGTCCGCTGATAATCAACAAACGCCTCAAGCTGCGTAATAGACATTCCACCTTTTCCACTCGGCCGCAGCCGCATATCCACTTCGTAAAGACGCCCAGCTGCCGTATAAACACTCAAGATATGGACAATCTTTTGGGCAAGCCGTACAAAGAACACTGCGTTCTCAATAACCTTTGGCCCTGCAGTCTCCTGCATCTCGCCCTTCGAATCATGAATAAATACAAGATCAAGATCTGAAACATAACCAAGCTCCCGTCCACCTAGCTTGCCGTAGCCAACGGCGGCCACCGCGCAAACTCGTCGCTCGGAACCAGCGCCGCAAAAAGGTTCGCCATACCGTTTTGTGACGGCAACCCACGCCTGCGCCATTGCCTCCTCGAGTATGAGTTCGGCAATGTCTGTTAAGCGGTCACTCACTCGCATCAGGGGCATACGGGCAGTTAGATCAAAAAGTGCCACGCGGAACAGCGCGGCGCGCTGGAACTGCCTTAGCGAGTCAATGTCACGCTCCTCATCATCATGAGGCCCCGTGTCACCACGTAGCGCTAGCTCCTCGGTTAATTGGGATCGACTTGGCTCAGCATCAAACAATCGTCTATCAACGAGCTCATCGAGCAATAATGGAAATGCCGCAATCTGATCGGCAAGGAACTTTCCAGCGTCACAAATATCCACAAGCCTTTTAAGTGCTAATGGGTTTTCATTTAAGAGCGCAAGATAACTGGTGCGCGCGCCGATAGCTTCAATGATTGCCACAATGCGACGCATCGTCAGTGGCACATTGTCCCCGCTGAGTAGCGGCAAAATCCGCGATAGCACGCCGTGTAAACGACGTCTGCCGGTCTCATCTAGACGTCGGTAGTAGGCTGACTCTTTAAGATCAAGCAGCATTTTGGCGATTTCTGAACGGCATGTGCTCGCAATGCTACTCAGTGGCTGTGCCAGCTCTGCAATATCACGCGCCGCTTCAAACGCCGCCTCAAACTCTAACGTAGTTGCAGGCGCCTCGGTCTGTGCTGCTAAGACCAATATCGAAAATAGGTTCGATACAACAACCCGATGTAAATCTAGTGTCTCGCACAGCTGCTGCCAACTATCCATGCCCATTGCTGCGACAACGCTCGCACGCCGTGACTCACTCTCTGGCAATTGATGAGTCTGCTCGTCAAGATACATCTGCAGCCTATTCTCGAGCCGACGTAAAAAGTCATAAGCACTCAGCAGATCTGTAACAGCATCTGCCGGCAAGAGTTTTTGGCCAGCAAGTAGCGGTAAGCAAACGAGCAGTGACTGTACCCTTAGTCTTGCATTACTACCGCCACGCACAAGTTGCAATGCCTGCACGATAAATTCGATTTCTCTGATACCGCCACGGCCAAGCTTTATGTTGTCCTCTAGGTCTCGCCGTTGGACCTCACGCGCAATGAGAGCTTTCATTTCGCGCAATGACTCAAAAATTCCAAAATCAAGATAACGCCGAAACACAAATGGGCGAATTACATTTTTAAAGACCTCGTCATATTCTGTGACTCCCGTGACCGCGCGGGCCTTAACCCAGGCATAGCGCTCCCACTCACGCCCATGCTCCAACAGATAGTCCTCTATAGCAGCAAAACTACTCACCAGAGGACCTGAATCGCCAAACGGACGCAGGCGCATATCAACACGGTAAACAAATCCGTCACTAGTCACACTATCAAGCAGCTGTATAAGCTTTTTCCCTAAACGGGTGAAGTATTCGAAATTATCGAGTTCACGCTCACCATTAGTCGTACCAGAATCTGGGTACATGAAAATAAGGTCGATATCAGATGAAAAATTCAGTTCTCCACCACCGAGCTTTCCCATGGCAACGATCACAAAATTCTGGACAACGCCTTCACTGTTACGTGGAACACCATAACGCGTACTTAAGGAGCGCGACGCATAAGCGTGAGCTGCACGCAGTGCGCCATCTGCTAGTTCTGACAAGTGGCGTAGGGTCGGAACAAGCGGAGCCTGCCCGGTTAAGTCGCGCCAAGCTATGCGCGCTAACTCACGCCGCCGCACGCGACGCAGCTCTGCCATAAACAGAGCCTCATCCGTAATATGCTCCAAGTGCAGAAATGGCTCAGCGACAACCGCGTCAGGAGCTGCCACGAGCTCTGGATCGGCAAGTAAGGCGGTTGCCACGAACTCGCTACTAGCGAGCACTAGCTCCAATTGCGCGTTGTCGACGACCGGGACGGCATTCGCTGCCTGCAAACGGGCAAGCAAGTGATTTGCCGCGAGAGCAGCCTCGGCAGATAACTCAGCGCGTGCGTTCATCATAGGATGACATCCGACCGTACCTTTTGAACGTAGGCCACCGGTATACTCTAGTGCAACTTGCCGCTCGCCATACAGGTATTAATTCATGCAACCCTTAAGCAGGCCCAACGACCGAGGGCCACTCATTGTGCGGCTATGCAACTGGGTTGGTGAGGTGGTGCTGGCAGTGCCCACGCTACAACGCCTGACGGCGGCCGGATTTGAGTTGCACTTAGTCGGAAAAAGCTGGGCACGAGATCTACTCTTGGGCGAGGGCTGGTCGGTCGTGGCACGCCCGCATGGTAGCTGGCAAGCCGCAAATCAACTCAGACGACTACAGCAATCGCTTAAGCGAGATCACCCGCTCGCTAAGACAGTCCCTATGCTCTTACTCACCAAATCATTCTCATCAGCGCTAGAAGCTCGTTTAGCGTCGGTGACGAGTTATGGCTATGCCCACGATGGCCGTAGTATCTTGCTAAATCACCACTATAAATTGACTACGTTTGCGCATGCATCACATTCGTATTGGCACCTAGCCAGCTGTCTACTCAATGAGGCGACACCAGCGCCAGAGCATGTAACGCTGCAGCTACACACCAAAGATTTTACCGAAGCCGGTAGGCTGCTCACGACCCACCAGCTAGCACCCAAACGCTATGTAGTCCTCTGTCCTTTCACGGGCGCCGACGACACCGAAGGTAAAAAAGTTTGGCCAGGCTTTCGCGCACTCGGTGAGCTACTGCACGCATCCGGTATCGCCTGCGTTGTCTGTCCAGGACCTGGTGAGGAATCACGCGTGGCAGCCAGGCTACCCCATGCGATTCAGTTTAGTGGCACCAGTCTTGGCGTGTACGGCGCAATCCTCAAGAACGCGGATGCCGTTATTGCCAATGACACAGGCCCTGGCCATCTGGCAGCAGCCGTGGGCGCACGCCTGATTGCTATCTATGGGCAAAGATCGACCAAATACTGGGCGCCGCTCGGCACACACACACGCCTACTGCACGAGAACTCAGGCTGGCCAACGGCGACCGCAGTCCACAGCCTGCTCTAGGGTCAGCCGACAAATCAGCGCAAGGCGGCACTCAGGCGCGCTGGAAATTCTGCTGAATTCTTAACAAACCAGGCTCGAGCAGCTGCACTGTAGCGCTCTTGCTCAGTCGTTGATAGACCAATGACTCGTTGAATCGCCGTTTCGAGTGCGACCAGATTGCAGCCATACTTGGTTGCCAGGTTCTGCTTTCCAATCGGCGCGCTAGCAATCAAGAATCCGCGCGCCTCGTCAACCAGCTCATTCATCGGTGGTGCGTCGGTCGCAATCACGATCGCGCCAACTGCCGCCGCTTCCGCGATGTAGTGCCCCCAGCCTTCGGTTTCAGATGTACATACATGATACAAACTCTGGTTCTGTAACACGCGTAACGCTATGTCATCCAGATACTCAGTGTAATAACGAATATTAGCCGCATCAGCTCTCGATGCGCGGTTGGGCAAACTATGCACAACGTTTAAC
>CAIKZZ010000008.1 GCA_903832085.1 uncultured Pseudomonadota bacterium
GAGCTTTCTTTCCCATTGAGCCTAATGGCAGCGCAGGTGCGTAGTGAGATTGACCGCGTCCTCGATAAGGAACTGACTGCATGAAAACCTCATTTACCATACGCACGGCCACAGCCAGTGATGCAGAAAGTCTAGCGAAAATCGGCGCTGAGTGCTTTTACGAAACGTATCTTGACGATAACACTACTGCAGATATGCAGCTGCATCTGCAGCGGACATTTAGCGAGTCACTACAAGCAAAGGAACTCGCTAACAGCACCAATCATTGCTTGCTTCTGTATCACTTGGCCGAACTCGCCGGCTACTGCTTAATGGGGCTGAGTGCACCACCAGCGATAGTGACAGGGCCTAAGCCGATAGAGATTCGTCGCTTTTATTTGCAAAAACGCTGGCATGGGCTCGGCGGGGCGCAACAACTAATGCACGCAGCGATTGAATTTGCGCGAGACAGCGGACATAAAACCGTCTGGTTAGGCGCATTTGCAAAAAATATGCGCGCAATCGCTTTCTATAAACGCTTCGGTTTTGATGATGTAGGATCAGGCACGTTCGTACTCGGCACTTCTGCACAAGATGATCGTATTTTCGCACTCGATCTGACGCGTAACCGTTCAGCGTCTTCAGGTTGAGCCGTGACGAGGCCTTTCTAAGGTGCCAGGCGTCGCTCCCCTGTTAACGCTTGCGGTCATAACGCAGCTGAAGGAAGCTATAGCCCGCAAAGACACCGCCATTGACTGCTCCTTAGATCTTGGCCGCTCGAGCAGCGGCATTGCGCTTACCAATGATGGTTTTTTATGGAATGGAAGCCGCTACTCACTACCTGAGACATCTAAGGACCGTACGATTTATTACTGGGACCACGATGCATTCAAGCCGGTGGCCCGGTTTACGGCCTCCTTAATTAAACTGGTACCGACCAGCTGGGGACCCCCTACCTTCGAAATCGATGGCATCAAAATGCTACCGACTGCGCGTATTTGCCCGTATCAGGATGCTAAAGCCAAGGTCACTCTGATTGAGCCTCGCAACAAAGTCGTATTGGACACCTGCGGAGGCCTTGGTTATTTTGCCGCATGGTGCCTGGCAGGTGGCGCAACCCGGGTGGTTTCTTACGAGAAAAATCCAGACGTGCTGTGGCTGAGAAGCGTAAATCCGTGGTCGCCGACTGCGAGCGGGCAGCTTGAAGTCACGCTAGGCGACGTCACTCAGCATATCGAGCGGATCCCGAGCGGTTCTATCGATGCCGCCTTGCATGATCCGCCACGCTTCGCCATCGCGGGGGATCTATATTCAAGTACTTTCTATACCCAACTCGCGCGCGTACTCAAACGTGGCGGACGGCTGTTTCACTACACTGGATCGCCTAATAAGGTCAGCCGCGGACGCAATCTTGCAGGGGAAGTAATCACACGACTAACGGCAGTAGGGTTTGAAGCTAAATCCGTCGGCGACGGCGTCCTTGCAAAGCGCCGCTAAGTACTACTACGACCTTATAGCTGGGAGTACACTATGTCCTCTCTTTAGTATGAGGATGTAATCCATGCGTCACCTATCTCGAGCTGCCGTCGCGTTCGCTGCGCTGCTTCTGATAACCACTCCATCGTTTGGCGCACACGCCACCGTGGATAAAGCGCTCGCTGCAGCAATTGCCAATCCTAACCGGACGCCAACTTTCGTTGCCAGAGATGGGGCCCGCCATCCAGCCGAAGAGCTGTCTTTTTTTGGGTTAAACGCCATGCAGAACGTGGTCGAACTTTGGCCAGGTGGCGGCTACTGGACAGAGATCATCGCTCCATATCTTGCCACCTACGGGCACTATACCGTTGCTCTACCGACCCCTGGTGATGCAGAGGAGGATATAGTCGTTAAAAAGTGGCATGACCGCATCGCTCCACACAAGGACACGTATGGAACAATCGCTGAGACACGCCTAGGTGCCGGACATTTTGATATTGCCCCTCCCAATTCAGCAGACTTGATTATCACATTCCGTAATTTGCACAACTGGATGGGCGCGGGTTACGCAGAAGATGTATTCAAGGCATGCCTACGTGCGCTGAAGCCAGGCGGCATATTAGGGATAGAAGCGCATCGAGGCCGCAGTGATAAGCCGCAGGATCCAAAGGCTGCGAGCGGCTATGTGCGGGAAGACTATGCAATCGAGCTCGCCAAACAGGCCGGCTTTCAGTTGGTCGGTAAATCTGAAATCAATGCCAACCCAAAAGACACCAAGAACTGGCCGGATGGCGTATGGACCCTGCCACCCACTTTAACGCTGGGTGACAAGAATCGTGCGAAGTATGTCGCGATCGGTGAAGCTGATAACTTCGTGTTGAAATTCCGTAAACCGAAAAAATAATAGCGTCGACGTTCAGGCTGTCACCGCACTAAGGTGTGTTGGCAGGCTGAACGTCAATACCAGCGCCCCATTTGGCTCATTGTGGGCGCTGGTAAAGCGATCCACCGTGCGACTCCGTTACGTGATAAATTTGCTCAACCGTTAGGGAGAGAGGTTCGTCATCAGGCCGCACTATCATTGCCCCTGATAGCCAGCTTGTCTGTATCTGGCAAGAATGCGCACCCCTCGCCTAACTCTGCTCGTTACAGCTACCATAGCCGTGCCTGATCTCTCCCCCGCTATCAGTTAATGTGGGTCAGGCGCGCTTAGGAAGCATATATGAGCAAAGTAGTCGCTACATGGGCACTAGTAGCTAGCAGTATTTTCGCCAGCATCAGCGGGGCGCAGCAGCCTACCGACGGGCAGCCGCGTTTCTCATCATTCAGCGCTGCGGTGGATTTGTATCTCGATACGTTTGCACAATTCCACCCGTCAATCGCTGCGGGTAATGGGTTACACACACATGATGATCTGCTTGAGGATTACTCACTAAATTCGATATCGAAAGAGACGCACTGGCTACACAAGTCACGCCAGATGTTCGACTCAATCCCTGATGCAGACCTGTCCTCAGACGAACGGGTCGATCGACGCATCATTACCGGCATCATTGATGGCTGGCTCCTTGATCTAAATACTGTACAGACTTGGAAGAAGAACCCCATGATTTATGTGGCCTCCATCTCTGATGGGCTGCATGACCTGATGACCATGGAATCAGCCCCTGCAGAGGTGAGGATGCGCCATATTCAGCACAAATTACGCTCAATACCACGGCTTATCGCTCAGGCACGACATAACGTGACCAACCCACCACGTGTTTTTATTGAGCAATCCGTCACCATGCTACAAGGTGTATCAGACCTACTATCACATGATCTTGCGCTAGCTTTTGCAGATGTGTCCGATAAACCTCTGAAAGTCGAGATGTTACATGACGCACAAATCGCTAACGGTCACGTGGCAAAGTACGCACGTGAACTGACCGCTCTCATACAAAAAAGCTCGACCAAAGGTTACGCGATCGGCACGCAATCCTTAGAAGCGCGTTACCGCGCCGAGGAGCTGATCGATCTTCCAGCTCGCCAGCTGCTAGACATTGGCACCCGTGAGCTAGTGAAAACGCAGGCGCAATTCGCAGCGATCGCCCATCAAATTGATCCGATGAAAACACCAAGCGATGTCTGGCGCTCGATAGAGGCTGACCATCCGCTTAAAGGCGACCTTGTACCAGCTGCGCGTGCGGTGGTCACTGATCTTTTTGAGTTTATTGCCTCGCACGACTTACTGCGCCTGCCGGCACGGGAGCCCGTCGAGGTCGCTCCTGCACCTGCTTACGACATCGGCATGGCCTCGATGCACTCATCGCCGCCGCTCGAAACGCACCCTGTGAAGAGTTTTTACTATATTACGGACGCTCAAGAGCATTGGAGCACCGAACAGAGCAACGCATGGCTGGAGCGCTTTAATTACCCGACCCTTGCAGATGTCACGGCACACGAGGTCGCGCCTGGCCACTATGTACACAGTCTTTATATGCGCCAAACGAGAGGGAAAATACGCAAAATATGGATTGGGCTTAATCCATTTCCGCAGCCTTCGTCTGGGCAAGACGGCTGGGCCCATTACGCGGAACAGATGATCAGCGACGAGGGTTTTCATTCAGACGATCCTCGCTACCGACTCGCACAAACAGCAGAAGCGCTTACGCGGATTTGCCGCCTCATCGCAGGCATACAGTTGCATAGTGAGGAATGGTCGGTGGATGACGCCACCAAGCTTTTTATGGAGCAGGCGCACCTCGGTCAGGGCGCGGCACGGCATGAGGCCGTTCGAGGCACCTACGACCCGACCTATGGCGGGTATTTTTTAGGCAAGCTCGCGGCATTTAAATTACGCCAGGACTATCAGAACGAACTAGGTGGCGAGTTTCGTTTAGCAACATTTCACGAACGCGTGATGACCAATGGCATCGCACCGTGGTGGGCGCATCGGCAATTACTCATGCCGGGTAATGTGGGCACCGTTCTCGAGTGAGCTAGGGCCTAGGCGTCTTTATTTTCCGCGTACATGGTCCACATAACGCCACAAGTACCAACTGGCCGTCGTACGAAAAGGGGCCCAACGCTGTCCATAGTGCGCTAACCACTTCGGTTTTGGCTGCTTTCGTTTTCCATATAACAGACGAAATCCCTCGCGCACACCAAAATCATCAACTGGTAGCACATCGGGCCGACTGAGGGTAAACATGAGCAGCATTTCGGCAGTCCAGCGGCCCACACCACGCACTGCAATTAGTCGCTCGATGATAGTTTCATCGCTCAGCCGCATCATCGCACGCCGATCAAGTACCGTGCCATCGAGCACGCGTGCCGCAACATCTTTGAATGCAAGCTGTTTAGATCGAGATAAACCCGCGCTGGCCAAATCAGTATCTTGCGTTGCGAGCAGTTCCTGGGGCGTTGGATAGCGCCCACCGCCATACAACCCTTTTACGCGGCCTAAAATCGCCTCTGCAGCTTTGCCATGCACCTGCTGATGCGCAATTGCTGACAACAGCGACTCATAGGGCGAGCCTCGGCCACGCTTCAACGTACAAGGACCAACAACTTTTATTGCCTCTGCGAGCCTCGCATCTGCTGATGCGAGGGCTTTTTCAGCTACGCTCATCGATCGCGATGAACGCACTCGTTTCCGCACCGCCATTGTGATGGCTTAGCGCTTCATTGAACCGAAGAACTCATCGTTCGTCTTGGTGTCCTTCATCTTATCGATAAGGAACTCCACCGCTGCAAGCTCGTCCATCGGATGCAACAACTTACGCAGTATCCACATTTTCTGTAGCTCTTCTGGCGCAGTGATCAGCTCTTCACGACGCGTACCTGAACGGTTGATATTTACCGCTGGGAAGATGCGCCGCTCAGCAATACGTCGATCGAGGTGAATTTCTGAGTTACCGGTTCCTTTGAACTCCTCATAGATCACATCATCCATACGTGATCCAGTATCAATCAAGGTTGTGGCAATAATAGTTAACGAGCCACCCTCTTCGACGTTGCGTGCCGCACCGAAGAATCTCTTCGGACGCTGCAATGCATTCGCATCCACACCACCTGTCAGCACCTTACCTGAACTCGGCACTACCGTATTATAGGCGCGCGCCAGGCGTGTGATTGAATCAAGCAGAATCACAACGTCACGCTTGTGTTCCGTCAGTCGCTTGGCTTTTTCGATGACCATTTCGGCAACCTGAACATGCCGACTCGCCGGCTCATCAAAGGTTGATGCGACAACTTCGCCCTTCACCGTCCGAGACATTTCAGTTACTTCTTCGGGACGCTCGTCAATGAGCAGCACGATCAGATACACCTCGGGATGATTGAAGGTAATGCTGGTCGCAATATTCTGCAGCAGCATTGTCTTACCAGCCTTGGGTGGTGACACGATCAAGCCACGCTGGCCTTTACCCAGCGGCGCACACAAGTCAATCACTCGCGCCGTCATGTCCTCGGTACTGCCATTACCACGCTCAAGCTTCAAACGCTTAGTTGGATGCAGTGGCGTGAGATTTTCAAATAATGCTTTATTGCGCGAGCTTTCTGGTGCGTCAAAATTAATCTGACCAACCTTCAGCAGCGCGAAGTAACGCTCACCATCTTTTGGTGGGCGAATCAGCCCTGAAATTGAGTCGCCTGTGCGTAGGTTAAAACGGCGAATCTGACTTGGGCTGACATAAATATCATCGGGGCCGGCCAAGTAGGAGCCATCAGCAGAGCGTAGAAAGCCAAAGCCGTCTTGCAAGATCTCAAGCACACCATCGCCGTGTATGGACTCACCATTACGTGCGTGCGCCTTGAGCAACGAGAAGATGACGTCTTGCTTGCGCTGCCGCGCGACGTTCTCAATACCTAGGCCTTCGGCTACCTGAACCAGCTCATGAATGGGCTTTTTCTTCAGGTCCGTCAGGCTCATTGAGCGGCGGATTCCCTCCAACTCAGCAACCGAAATAATGCCTACATCATCGCTGTCCGGAAAATCATCCGGCGGTGGGCCTTGCTGGTCACGTGGCGCACGCCAGTTTGGATCACGATTGCCATCCGCATTGCCACCACCACGATGGCCGCCATGCTTTGGGCCCTTAGGACGGTTCCCTCCCCCTCCCCGGGGGTTATTGCCTAGATAGCCCCTCACAGGTTGCTATCCAAGAAGGCCGCTAACTGCGACTTAGACACTGCGCCGACCTTCTGCGCCTCAACTGTCCCGTTCTTAAACAGGATGAGGGTCGGAATTCCTCGAATACCGTACTTCTGAGGAGTGCTTGGATTCGCGTCGATATCCAGCTTGGCGATTTGCACGCGTCCGCTGTAATCAGCCGCCACTTCGTCAAGTATTGGCGCAATCATCTTGCACGGGCCGCACCATTCAGCCCAAAAATCGAGCAGTACGGGCTTATCTGACTTCAAAACGTCGCGTTCAAAATTTGCGTCGCTTGTGTGTATTACGTTTGGGCCGCTCACGCGGGGGATCCTCCTGAGGGAATAACGGTTGGTTGGGATTAAACGGTATCTATAAAAGTGATATTTGCGGGCTTAACTTGGGTTGCGATGACTGATTTGATCCAGTTCGACCAATTCAGTGCTGCAGATGTGGTTTTTTGACTCTGGGCCGATTTAAAACACGATTAGTTGGCAATGTGGCAGTGACTGTAGGGGTGCATTACGGCAAAATACTCGCTTCTGGAGCCAACGACCCGCCTGGGCAATTGGTGCCCCCAAGTACTGAACCTTGGGAGCCGACTCGCGGAGATGTCCGTAAGAGTGATTGTAAGGTCGGGTAAAGACTCTCGAGACCGGAATTGGTGCGGCAGGGCTGCCGTATGAATCGACTTTTTAGCTGGTTCGAGGCAATTTTGCAAGCCTTCTAACCCCGGTACACCGTACATATATGTGGTATTCGTGACACAACAGACACCTGTAACCGATCTCAGCTTCTCAAGTTTACACCTGCCAGAGCCACTTGCTCGAGGTATTGCGGACGCTGGATTCGAACGCTGCACCCCCATTCAAGCCGGCACATTACCTCGAGCACTCTCAGGCTTAGACGTTGCGGGTCAGGCGCAGACCGGGACCGGCAAGACAGCTGCATTCTTGGTGGCAATGTTCGCTAATTTGCTGAGACAACCCGCAGCCGCAGATCGGCCGGTCAACTCCCCGCGTGGTTTTATACTCGCGCCAACTCGAGAACTAGCTGTCCAGATACACCGCGATGCGGAGCTATTAAATCAGTACTCGGGCCTGAGTTTAGGGCTTGCATTTGGTGGAGTGGATTATGAAAAACAACGCCGGCAGCTTGAAGTCGGGGTCGATGTTTTAATCGGAACCCCGGGTCGAATCATCGACTTTTACAAGCAACATGTTTTTGACCTACGGCACGTGCAAGTACTGGTGCTGGATGAGGCAGATCGCATGTTTGATCTGGGCTTTATTGCAGATATTCGCTATCTCATGCGCCGCCTCCCCGAGCCTAGCAAACGTTTATCCATGCTGTTCTCTGCAACATTGTCACAGCGCGTACTCGAGCTCGCCTATGAGCACATGAATGACCCGGAGCTGGTGCGTATCGAGCCCGAGAAAGTCACGGCAGACCGAGTGCGCCAGGTGATCTATTTTCCGGCCATGGATGAAAAGCTGCGACTACTTATCGGCCTCTTACGCAGCTCGGGCGCCACGCGCACCATGGTGTTCGTCAATATGAAACGTACCGCAGAGCGCCTCGAGGCGACGCTGCGCGCTAATGGGATTGATGCGGAAGCCATGTCGGGCGATGTCCCACAAAATAAGCGCTTACGCATGCTGCGCGACTTTCATGAAGGTCGCCTGCCCGTGCTGATCGCCACCGATGTAGCGGCGCGCGGACTGCATATCCCGGACGTGACACATGTATTCAATTTTGATCTGCCACAAGACCCCGAGGACTATGTGCACCGTATTGGGCGCACAGCGCGCGCAGGAGCGGCAGGCGATGCGATCAGCTTCGGCTGCGAAGACTACGTTCAATCACTGCCAGACATTGAGTCATTTATCGGTCGCAAGCTGCCGGTAGCCGCGGTGTCGCCCGATTTGCTGACAGAAGTCATAGAGGTTAGTGGTGATTTTTCGGGCCGTGGCCGGCCTCCTGGGCGAGGTGGCCCACGGCCAGGACCTCGTCGTGACGGTGGCCCAGGTCGCGGACGCCCTCAGGGCGCCTACAAGGATCGCCAGCGCAGCAGCGCACCCAGCAGCAGACCTCCCACACCTGGAGCCATGGCAGCAAGACCTGTGGCTTCTCCGACAATCGCTGCACAGCAGCAAAAACCAGCCGAGAGACTGCCGCTTGATGCCAGACCTCCAGCAGCAAGCCCAGCCAACGAGGCGTTGCCGCGCAAACGCCGCCGCCGGCGTGGCGGACGCAACCGCCGAGGAACTGCCTCTGCCGAGGCCTCTGCGACCAACGCGAGCACCAATCGTTTGTCGCGCTCAACCAAGCTCACCCTTGGCGCCGTGGCTCTCACAGCCGTCGCCGTTGCCACTTGGTTGGCGCTACGGCTTTAGCCAATTACAACAGCTCAGCCACTCGATTAACGCCAGGAAACCCGGCGTAGTCGCGTGGCGGTCGCCGGGTATCCGGTTGACGGATCGCGCATAACCAGCCAATGCCAAAATCTCGTGCCGTCTGCAGCACGGGCTCACTATCATCGATCAGCAATGTGCGCGCCGGATCAAATGGATGAAGCCTTTGAAACAGCGGCCAAAACTGCGGATCCTCTTTTGGGATCCCAAAACTGTGCGTAGAAAATACCGAATCAAAATGATTTGACAGGGCAATCACTGCATCCTTGATGGCAAATGTCTCTGGGTGAGCATTGGTCAGTAGCCAGCGTTTTTTTCCGCTCACTGATAGCCTTTCCAGAAACTGCTGTGCGCCTGGCAACCAACCGATCCGCCCACCCGCAGCACGCTTCATCACTGAAATATCTAACTCAAGCTCTCGACTCCAGTGGTCTATGCAATACCACTCCAGTCGACCACGCACGGACTCAAAGCGCGGCCGCAAGTGCGCTAAGGCTTCTTCAACCGTTACGCCCCGCGCCTCGGCCCAAGCAGACGGCACATGGTCCTGCCAGAACCAGTTATCAAAATGCAGGTCCAGCAGCGTGCCATCCATGTCGACAAGCACGGTATCAATCGCCTCCCACAGTACTTTTGGTGCACTTTCAGTCATAGTGGGCATGATATAACGCGCCTACAACAATCTATCCCGCTCCCCACAGAATTAATCGAATGACCAGCTTTTTATTCGCCATCCTTGTCATTGGTCCGCTAGCGTTATGGTGGCGGGCGAGCATGGAGGCACGGGCGCTAGCCAATGCAGCTGCCAAAGATGCCTGCCGTGCGGGTGGCGCGCAGCTACTCGATGGAACGGTCGTCTTTAGATCGCTCGCCTTCGGTCGTAACCAGGGCGGCTTTCACTGCATTAAACGAACGTACATTTTTGATTACACGGAGGATGGCGTGTCACGCCGCCATGGCTTTGTCATCTTGGCCGGCCATGACGTTGACACCGTGGGCCTTGGGCCTACCCTTGCCCATTCACAACCGAGCGGCCCACCAAGCGCATGACAGATGAGACCGACTTGCACCTGCATTCGGACTGCTCCGATGGTGTACTGCCCCCCAGCCAACTCGTGACCTTACTGGCGCAGGCCGGTATCAAACGATTTGCGTTAACGGATCATGACACCACCGCTGGCCTCGCTGAGGCCGCAACAGCCGCCCGCCTGCATGGACTTACCGCAATCTCGGGTATTGAGTTGTCTGCCACCTGGCGCGGTCGGACTATCCATGTCATTGGCCTGAATATCGATCCTTGCGCACCATTACTCGTCACGTGCATTCAACACCTGCAGTTGCTTCGGCAGCAGCGCATTCAGGAAATCACCCACCGGCTGGATCGGCTCGGTGCCCCGGGACAGGCCGTACAGATGCAACTCAACACGCTCCATGTGCCCACTCGCACCCATGTCGCCCGCGCCCTATTTGAACTAGGGGCGGTTACGAGTATCGCGAGCGCATTTGACCGCTGGCTCGGCGATGGAAAACCCGCCTACGTTGCTGCCGAGTGGCCAGATCTTGCCCACATCGTCACACGCATCGTGAGCGCGGGTGGAACGGCAGTCATAGCGCACCCCCTGCGCTACCGACTATCGGCAGGTCAGCGGCGCCAAATGCTCGCTGAGTTTAAAACTAGTGGTGGCACGGGCCTCGAGATTGTCAGTGGCAATCTCGCACCGCACCAGATCGAAACATCGCTCGGACTTGCGCTGCGAACAGGCCTTGACGGCTCAGTCGGCTCAGACTGCCACGACCCCTCTATCCCGTGGCATCGGCTCGGCCGATTGGCTAAGCTGCCCACAAGCGCAACACCGATATGGCGCCAGTGGTCCTAAGCGATAGGGTAAATATTATAAAGATATGACTGAGCAAGATGATAAGAACAATAAGAGCCTAGTCACTCGCATCACGCGCTTGCGTCAACTGCGAATTGAACATCGGGACCTTGACGACGTGATTAGTCGACTGCAGATGGATTACAGTGTCGATGAATTACAGCTAAAGCGACTGAAAAAGCGCAAACTTATGCTTAAAGACCAGATCACACGGTTAGAAAGCGAAATCATTCCGGACCTGAACGCTTAAGGCGCCGTCAACCTCAGCGGAAAAAATATATGGACATCCTCAGTGAAAACATTAATGGCATCATCAGCAACTGGCTGAACCTCACAACCTTTTTTGAGCTGATCCTGATTGGGCTGTGTGGCTTTTTAGCGTATCTGGCCGGCAACCTAACATCCCGCTGGATCAGGACGGGTAGAAATCACGCTGCCTTTGTGCGACTCGGCCTATTGCAGGAAGTTATCCTCATTGCGGCTCCCTATGCCACTGCGCTACTACTGCTATTAGTTTTGCGCTTTAGCACTGGACTGCTTGGCCACGATCCACGCTTATTAAATCTCGCGCTCAGACTATTTAGTTCTCTCGTTCTGATCCGTGGCGTTGCATTTTTCTTGCGTTTATCTCTTGATCCGCACAGCCGTCTACGCGCATGGGAAGTGCGTGCCACAGTATTTGCATGGTTTTTTGTAGCCATGCATATATTGGGTCTACTTGAGGCATTCATCAGTCTTTTGGATTCGGTCGGGGTCACTCCCACCAAGAACGGCGAAGCACCTCTCACCTTATGGTCATTGATACGATCGCTATTCACTGTTGTCTTGTTTGTCATCATCAGCGCGTGGGCGGGTCGCGGCCTTGAGCGCCGCATGGCAACCATACAAGGGCTTGCTCCAGGTACACGCATCGCTGTAGCCAAGTTTGCCTATGCCTTCCTGATCGGCTTCGGCATCCTCCTGGGCCTATCGGCTTCAGGACTCAATCTCGGCGCACTCAGTATTTTTGGAGGCGCGTTAGGCCTTGGCCTCGGTTTTGGTTTGCAAGCAATCGCCGCAAATTTTGTGAGTGGTTTCGTGCTGCTAATGGATAAGTCGATAAAGCCCGGTGACGTCATTAGCTTTACTGGAAGCATTGGTACCAGTACTGAAGGCTTCGGCTGGGTTCAAGAGTTACGTGGGCGCTATGTAGTCGTGCGCGATCGCGATGGTGTGGAAACACTGGTGCCGAATCAAAACCTGATTACTAATCAGGTGATCAATTGGAGCTACAGTGACAAGCGCGTGCGGCTTAAGCTTCCCGTACGTGTTAGCTACGACGATGATCCTGAAATTGCCATGCAGGTGCTACTCGAGGCCGCCAAGGTCTCACCACGCATCCTGCAAGAGCCCGCGCCGGTTGCACGACTCATGGGATTTCATGACTACGGCTTAGACCTCGAGCTGCGCTTTTGGATCGCTGATCCCGAGGCTGGAGTCAATAACGTCCGCTCGGATGTAAATCGAGGCATTTGGCGTCTATTTAGAGAACGAGGCATCCGTATTCCGCGCGCCCAACTCGACGTGCGCATGTACGATGCTGAAGGCAAAGTTATTGGTCACGCTGCATTACCGGCAGCAAAGCCACTCGTCGCTAAGAGCAGTCCAGCATCTGGGACCCCTTCCGCGACCGAGGTGCAGCGTCACTTCTTTGAGCCATGAGCCGTGATAGAAATCGCTCCAGGCCTTGAAGTACCAGACTCGGAAATCGAGTTCGCTTATATCCGCGCCCCCGGCCCAGGTGGACAGAATGTCAACAAGGTAGCGAGTGCAGTACAACTGCGTTATCACGCGCTTGAGTCACACATCCTAGACGCCTGGGCACGCACGCGTTTTACCACGCTAGCGGGCCGCCGTCTCACGCGCGATGGCTGGATCGTGATCACCGCCCATCGGCATCGCACTCAGGAAGCAAACCGGCGCGACGCGCTGCAACGCCTCGCTGAACTCATTTCGAGTGCACGCGAACGACCCAAGCCTCGCCGGCCGACCAAACCCACCCGCGGTTCGCGTGAACGACGCCTAGAGGGAAAAAAACAACGCACCACCGTCAAGCAGCTGCGAGGACGACCCGGCGTCGACTAGCCACACGTACCTCAACCTTTGTGGGTACGCGTGACCTGCAAAATACTCCCCCGAATCTGCTCAGATAAAACCTTCTGCGCATCCCAAGACACTTCACGCAATAAATCGTTTGCCACTAAGCAACCGGAATCCGTCAAGGTAACCGCCTGCCGCTCGCGCAATAAATCAAGAAATTGACGGTATAAAGCCTTATCAAAAAATTCTGGTGCCTGCAGTTCATAAAGACTCGCAATACGCGTCGCTAGCAGCTGACAGCGTGTCTCAAGACCATCCGCGGTGATCCCGGCACTACCAGCCGTTAAAATGACGTGTATCGCCAGGTAGTAGCGCTCAACGATCGGCAGCGCTGTTGCTGCAAGAATCGAGAGCTGCACAGCGTTTTCCGAACCCGCTGGTGGCCGCTGCCAGAGCAATCCTTCAGATGCCTTTCTCAACAAACCGCACTCAGCAAACGCATGCAAGACTTGGCTGACAGCTGCAGACAACTCCTGCTCGCTCCAGCGTAAAAATAGCTCGCGCGCAACATACGGATAAATACGGCCTATCAGCCTCTGTATTTCGGCAGCGTCCATCGCGTCGATATTTAAGAACAAACAGGCGATCAGCGAAGGGAGCGCGTAAGCATGCAGCACATTATTGCGATAGTAATTACTTAATACGGCGCTTTGCGCAGTCATCGTCACAACTGGGCCCAACTCACTGGGCTGATATGCAATTATTTCCATCCGCTGTGCCTGCTCAAGAATCAGCCTGACCGGTTTGTCAGTGCACCATGCGTCTGGCGAGTAAGGAGCAAGGCGCGCCAGCGTTTGATAGAGCTCGAGCAAACACAATAAGTCATCCTCCGCCATCGCGCGCTTTGGACGCGATAAGAGAGCAAGACTAACTAAGGCAATCGGCGAGATTGCAACTGCTGCGTTGATATGCTGCTGTATGCGAGTCGCCAATGAATCCACAGCTTCACCAAGCCACTGTGGCCTACCCTTTGATTGCATGCGCCAGTTTTCAACAGTCGCATCAAGATGCTGATCGAGTGATATCGGCTCGCCAAAACTGACGAAAACACGTCCATACTCGCGACGCAATGCCGGCAGAACACGCAGCAAGCCGCCGATAGTTTCTTTTTCTTTAGCCTGTCCAGACAACTCATTTACATACGAAGCGCCCTCTAACAAGCGCTCGTAGCTAAAGAAAACGGGCACGAATATAACAGAGCGGTCCGGTCGCGACAGATGACTACGCACAGTCATTGTCAGCATGCCGGTTTTGGGACGCAACAATCGGCCAGTGCGGCTACGACCCCCTTCGATAAAATACTCAATCGGATAGCCTCGACGCATAAGCGCGCCGAGATATGCAGTGAAGACGGCTGGATAAAGCGCGTCACCTTTGAAGCTGCGGCGCAAAAAGAATGCTCCGCCTTTTCTCAAGAGCCAACCAATTACTGGCAAGTTAAGATTAATACCAGCTGCAACGTGCGGGGCTACAAAGCCACGTGCGTAGATGACGTAGCTGAGCAACTGATAGTCCATATGACTGCGGTGACATGGGACATAAACAACCTGAACCCCTGCACCAGCCAACTCGAGACGTTCGCCATGAAGAACATCTACACCATCATATAGTCGATTCCACACTCGGCCAAAACCCCATGCCGCAAAGGCAATCATGCGCGGCGACACATGTGCGGCGATTTCACGCGCCATCCCGTGAGCGGCTTTAAGCGCATCACGTCGCGCGGCACTGCTGCTACCAACTGCTGCGGCCAACACACTGCGCACTCCACGCGTGGCAACAACCTCAGCAAGTAGCTTGCGCCGATTTGCGATGTCTGGACCCAGCACTGCATTACGCGCATTCTGAAAGCTCAATCTCAACGCGCTTATCAAACGCCGCACAGCCCGCCTTGGTTCGGGCTCCAGCTGTAAAAGATTATTAAGCTCGATAGGTTCACCGAAATATAGAAAGGTACGGCGACCATGAATAACGGATGCGATTAACCGAGTAATAGGTCCCGCAAAACCCCACTGCTCCTTGAAAGCCTGAAAATAACCTCCCGTTTCCTTACCGGGTGCGCGCCCCCAGAACACCGACACGGGCATAAAGTCTATGTCCGCCCCCGGCACTGCTTGCACTGCACCTATGAGCTTGACCAACTGCTCGGGCATTCGCCTGTCGATGCGCGGACTCCACCAATGCCGCCGAGATTCAAGTGCCACCGTGGTACGCCGCACGTCAGTCGTAGCGCGCAAGTCACCACTAAACGGCGATGGCAAACCCAAATCCTTGCAGACGATCGCCAGCACCAAGAAGTCCGACAATGCCCGCCGCTCGAGTACATACACAACTCGTCGGTTGCGATCCCGTAACATGCTCGCCGTGTTAACTGGTAGCGGCGTGGGTCTGACCCAATAAGAAAAAATATTGGCTACCACACGCAGCATTCCGCGTTCGAAACTGGCGCCAAGGCTCACGCTAGACTCTCTTGGTGAGACGCGACCAGTGCAAGCTTCTGTAAGCGCGTCATACTTTTGATGGCATGTTCACGACGCTGTGCTGTCGCGCGGTCTGGGACTGATTCGAGGTAACGTACCCGCTGCGGCGCTTGCCCCCGAAAATACTTGGCGCCGCCAGAGCGAATTCCCTTGTGCTCCTCTAAGCGTCTTGCAATAGAGGTGGTAACTCCCGTGTATAGATGCCCACGATCGGTTTCAATAATATAAACCTGCCATGGCACGCTGCTCATGGCTGAGCCTTTTTAATAAGGCAGGCGCACTGATGAAGCAGACAGGCAGTCTCAGATGAAACGGTCATTGCACGCACGCAAAAAGAGTTGAAACTGGGCGCAAATCTCTGGGATCTGCTCTTGCATGCGATGATCTGCATTCATTAGATGAAGAGTAGCTCGATACGTTTGCGCATAGCGCACACTGTTCTCAACCGGCACGATATCGTCACGCCAGCCGTGAACGATAGTAATTGGGCACGTGGCTGGAATAGGAGTCAACGCTTCATAGCCAAGCATATAAAATGCCGGGGCCATAAGAAATAGCCCCGCTGCACGTACCTGGCGTGATGCCGCCGCTGCGACGTGTCCACCCATGCTAGATCCCACCAAAATCGGCTGATCACAGTGCTCTTTGCAGTGTTCCAACAGACGCTGTACCCGCGCCTCAGGTGCATCGATCCCTTGATAGTCGATCGAGGCTACCCCGTGCCCTGCAGCTGTCGCAAGCTCAGCAAGCGCTACAATTTTTGTTCCCCACGGCCCACTTTCTTTGCCGTGTGAAAAGACGACCTGTCGCAACATTGGACTGCCTCAGGCTGAGAGGACCCAATCTTATCAGTCAGCTTGGCTCCAGAGCAGCGAATCCATGTCACCGACCGGAGTAATACGCACTTTTGCACCACAGACCCGCATGCCATCGGCTAATAACCGCCGTCGCTGCTCACGATAGAGTTTGCTGCCCACTGGAAAGGCGATACGACCACCGACAGCGACCACACGATGCCAAGGCAGCTCAGGTGCTTGTGAAGCTTTTGACAGCGCATATCCGACGTAACGCGCGGCATTCGGGTAACCGGCCCGGCGGGCCACATCGCCGTATGACATCACGCTGCCAACTGGGATGGCTGCAACTACGCGCCAAATGGCGACGAGTCGAGCGTTTGTATCATGAGCCACTTTAGTTTTCCGTTAATGACGCTCATCAGGCGCACCCGCTTAATCCGACATCAGCCAACGCATCTCCTTGCTGCACAGGTTTTTTTCTGTATACTCAGTAGCTCTGGTGAGCAGCCAGCAACCCGCTCCGCAGCAGCAACCATACCTCATGCGCAGGATTCGTCACATCACCCCGTTACTGTTGATGGCTGTCTTCTGGGTCGCGCAGATCCAAGGCACGCTGCACAGCATTGGCCACCTCAGTGACCCGGTTAAGGTCTCCCAAGAGCGAGTTGTCGGGCATTCGGTACTCTGCATCGAGTGCGTAGCGCTAGCACAAGCAGGGGCTGCCCCCCTGCACACAGCAGCATGCCACACACACCCGGCCGTAACAGCGCCTATCAAGGATGCTGCTCGAAGTGACTTTTGTGCGTCCGCAGTTCTTTTATCCTATCGATCGCGAGCACCTCCTCTGACTCTGACCTGATTGCAACTGACCGGAACCGTGGCTAGCCATGACCCGGACATACGGTGCCATCGTTCGGAGTGTTACATGCCTCGCCTCGTCTTACCTACTGTGGCACTACTCGTCACATCAGCATTGAGTAGCGCCAGCGCTGCCACAGATCTTATAGATCCAGACAACACGCTAACTGAGATACAAGTTGTCGCGCAGCGCCTGAACGAAGCTCGCGCTGGCATTCAAACTCAAACCGGAGCATCAACTTACACAATCGACTCCGCGGCGCTGGCAGCCACGCCAGGCGGCGACAACACATTGCTAAACCAAGTCATCATGCAAGCGCCCGATGTGGCTCAAGACTCGTTTGGACAATTTCATGTCCGCGGCGAACACAATGGTCTGCAGTACCGCATCAATGGACTCATTCTCCCGGAGGGGATTGCTGCGTTTGGCCAATCCTTAGATCCGCGTCTGATCCAATCCATGAGCCTCATCACGGGCGCGCTACCTGCAGAATATGGGCTACGCACCGCGGGAATCATCGACATATCAACGAAAAGCGGTTTGCTGGAACAAGGCGGCGGGGTATCGCTCTATGGCGGTAGCCACTCGACCATACAACCGAGCTTTAACTATGGTGGTGGTGCTGGCAAGGTGAGCTATTTCGTGTCAGGCGATCTACTACGTAGCGGTCTTGGCATTGAATCTCCTGATGGCAGTGCAAACCCCATCCATGATCATACTGCTCAAAACCATTTCTTTGGATACGTAGAGAACATACTCGATGACAAGAACCGACTCGCGTTCATGGGCGGCAGCTCGGTTGGCACCTTTCAGATTCCAAATGTTGACGGCGCCCAGCCGACTTTAGGCTTAGTCGTCAATGGACACAGTAGCTACTCAAGCCAAAACCTGAACGAAACGCAACGTGAGGTCACTCATTTTGGAGTCGCCAGTTGGCAGCATGCATCGGGCTCTCTTAACATCCAAACCTCGCTAGTTGCACGCTACTCGAGCCTGACATTTGCACCCGACCCACTGGGTGATTTGCTGTTCACTGGTATCGCGCAACACGCGTTTAAGGAAAATGTTGCCTATGCGGCCCAAAGCGACGGCTCTGTACAGCTCAATGACTCGCATACCATTCGTGGCGGAATCTTTATACAAACAGACCACTCGATAAGTGCCACCGCAAGCCAAGTGTTGATAACGAACAATACTGGAACTCAACTGACGGATGTACCAATCACGCTGAATGATAGCGCTTCCAAAACCGAGTACATCTACAGCGCATATCTGCAAGATGAATGGAAAATAAGTAAAGCGCTGACCATTAACTATGGTCTACGGCTAGACCGGTTCACCGCCTTTGCCAGCGGTGGCCAAGCAAGCCCCCGCCTCAATGCGGTGTGGACGCTCGCCGATGACACGACCTTGCATGCAGGCTATGCCCGCTACCTGTCACCACCTCCTTTCGAGCTGATTGGAGGCAAACAGCTCACATTGTTCCAAAATACCACCAGCGCACCCTTATCAGGACAGGATGATTTGCCTCAAGCAGAGCGTGCTAATTATTACGATGTTGGGATTCAGCAGAAGCTACTTGGCAAACTCACTCTTGGCATTGATACCTACGCAAAACAATCTATCAATCTCACGGATGAAGGGCAGTTTGGAGCGCCCATTATTCTCACTCCATTCAGCTATCGCTATGCAAAGCAATACGGCATCGAATTCACGGCCAACTATACGGCGCACAACTTTTCGGCCTACCTAAATCTTGCCGCACAGAGCGCGAAAGGTAAGCAAATCAACTCATCGCAGTTTAATTTTACAGAGACTCAACTCGCGTGGATTGCAAATAACTACACGCATCTGGACCATGAGCAGCAGCACACCGCTTCTGGCGGCTTGTCATACCTTTGGCAAGGCACGCGACTCAGTTTTGATTTCGTCTACGGCTCTGGCCTGCGCCGCGATCTGCCGCTCGCTGTGGGCCAAAGCACTCCTTATGGCGGTAACGATATTCCTAACGGCGGAAACCTACCTGGATATTTGCAAAGCAATTTGGGCCTAAGTCACGTGTTTCACGTAAACGACTCAGGTGCGCTGACGGCGCGGATTGATGTGATCAACCTGCTTGATGCCCTCTATCAAATTCGTGACGGCACAGGGATTGGTGTAGGTGCTCCACAATTTGGAGCGCGGCGCGGGATATTCGTCGGATTATCGATGGCTCTGTAATGGGGTCCAGCAACAATCGATCGAATCACTCAGCCCAGCGATATACAGCACCAGGATAAGGACTCTTAGTCGCATCGAACAAGCCAGTAATGTAAAGCGTTTCAGAGTCAGGCGGTCCTAATCCAATATTAGTTACGTGCGGTGTAGGCACTGTAATCACACGCACAAGTTGCCGAGCAGCATTCACAACCAGCACTCGACCAGCCCCGTTCTCAGCAATATAGTAATTACCGTGAACATCCACTTTAATGCCATCAGGTCCGTTAAGACCATCCGCTGATGGGGGTGGCGGCAACCAATCTTGTAAGCGGGCCCATACTTGGCGCAAACCCAATGAACCGTTCGCTTGAATTGGAAATGACAGGATCTGTCCGGCGAGCATTTCGGCCACCAGCAACTCCTTACCGTCCGGGGACACCGTCAGACCATTCGAGTAATGAATCGTATTGGCCACTTCTACTGGCTTTGCCTCATCAACAGACAGGTGCAGCACAGCGCCCGTCATTGGGGCAGCAAGCGCATAAACTCCGGAGGCTGTGAAGTAAACGCCACCCTTGAGATCTGACGTAAAATCATTTGGTCCGATAAAGGGTTTGCCCAAACTATCACGGTCAATACGACGAGTAACGCGACCATAAGCATCTAACTCCACGACGGCATTCCAGTCATAGCAAGCAACTAGCCAGTGATCTGAGCCGAAGCGAATAAGCCCACTCGCCCCACAGCCGGGCGCATTCCAAAAGATAGATTTTTTTCCATCCTTCCACGCGGTGATGCCAGGACCGGCATATTCAACAAACAGCAGCCGATCCCCTGCCCAAACCGGACCCTCTGGATAGGCGGCTGTCGTGACGACAGTAAGATGATCGGCCGGCGCGGCCAGCACACCCGCCAACCACAAACTACCAAGCAGGCTCGCTAAGCAATACCTATACATGTAGGCCCTTGCGGCGATGCCGCGCTCCGCGAGCTACCATGCCGGTGGGACACTTGCAGTGCCCCACCACGGCCTGAACATGATCGTCTTTAGAACTTGTAACCAATCCTAAGCCCAAGGACTCGTGGTCGGTTGATCGTCTCAGCGGTAATAAACTGATTACCATTTTCAAACAGATTAGCCCGCGTATCCGTCAGGTTCTGCCCATATACCTGCGCAGACCACGCATCTTTGGAGACACCCAGTGACGCGTCATAGGTGGTAAATCCCGCCTGATCGTAGCTTTGGATATTCCCCGTCGCTGAGTAGGAATGAGCCTGATGCGCCATCCCCAATTGCCAGAATGCTTTGTAGTCAGCCAGCTCAAACTCATAGCGCAGACGCAGACCACCTTGGAACGCGGGTGACTGCGCCAGAGGCGTGCCAGGCGTTCCGAATGGGCTGCCAGATCCCGGGATATTAATGGGCTGTCCGTTCGGCTGGGAGAGGAATGGCGCGTTAGTCAGGTTACTGCTATTCCAAGACGCCGATGCTGTCACGGTCAGCGCATGCGTTGCGCGTGCAATCATTTCCGTCTCTAAACCTTTGACGGTGTAGTTCGGACCGTTGACCACAAAGCTCAAGTTACCGTAGCAGCAAGACTGGAAAATCTGCACCTGTACGTCTTTCCACTCTTCCTGATACACCGCACCGTTAAACTCAATGCGCCGATCGGCCCACTGCGTCTTCCAGCCAAACTCGTTATTAACAAGCACGTCAGGCGCGTAAGCCGAGGGCGTCTGATACGTATAAGAGAAGCCATTCACGGGACCCGCGACGGACCCTTCCGTGTGATCGATCAAGTGCGAACCGCGGTTAAAACCTCCCGGTCTAAAACCCTGCGACCACGTGTAGTACAGCAACAGATCGTCGGTAGGACGCCAGCTGAGGTTAGCGCGGCTCTTAAATCCTTTGTAGGTGATATCGAGGTGCTGCGCACTCAGATTATTGCTATACGAGACGTTGCCCGTACAAGGCGCTGGTCCATTGCCGTAGCAGCCGAAGCTAGTGACCGAACTGCCCACGGCGGTCGTATTAATCTCGTAATAACGTGTTCCCAACGTCAGGGTGAGTTTCTTGGGAAGAATGTCGTAGTCTACCGATCCAAAGGCCGCTTTTTGCGTGTAGCCACGTGTTAAATCATCGAAGAACGAGACATTATCGCCGCGAATCTTGGGATTTCGCACCTGGGCACCAGGCGCTGGACCCACGTTAGTGAACCCCGGCGCACTCTTGTAACTCCAGTCAATATTCTCCTGAACTGAGTAGTCTTCCCAAAACACACCACCGATCGCGCGCAAACGCCAATCATCGGGCGTGCTGAGGCGCAGCTCCTGACTGTTATGAGTCGCATGATCTGTTTCCTGCCAGTAAGCGTTGGGCGAGTAGCATTGGCCGGTAGTGCCTGTTTCAGCAGGGCTCGTGCACTGGTAATAATCAGCATATACGCCACGTGAATAATTTGTGTAGTCGCCCTGCTGAGCGATATTCCGCGTCATATAGCTACCGGAGTAAACCAGCCGCAAATCACCAAGGCGGCCATTAATGGTCAACGCTGTGTTGGAATACGAATCATTGTTGTACGACGGGTTATAGAGCTGTACCGACAAATCTGGCAACGACTCTCCAGCCGAGCTTTGTGGCGTCACATAGAAAACGCCGTCTGAGCGCATCTGCTGATAGGACTGCACTAACAGCGCATCCCAATCATCACTGAACTTATACAAGAGACCAACGCGTATCCCCTGATACGTCACGGGATTAATTGCGTTACCGACGAGCGCTGAGTTATTGATCGATGGGCTGCCAGGCGGTACTCCATAGCCGGTCGCCGAGCTGCCTTCGGAGCATTGCCCATTGACAGGCGTACCAGCCGAGCAGCCCGTTGCATACCCTGCATAATGAATACCAATATCGCTCGGCAATCGCGAGAAGGTGCCGGGCACGTTATTGATATAGCCGCCGCGCGCATCACTGTAAACCACCGCTCGCACTGCGAGCGTGTTCGCAATAAGCGGTAAGTTGATCATCGCATCCAAGCTCGTGCTCGGATCTCCGTGTGCCGTGACCGCGTAACCGGCATTCGCGGCACCTTCGGTAATATCTAATTTTGGCTTATTGGTAATGTAGCGCAGCACACCCGCCTGAGCACCCGCACCAAACAAGGTGCCCTGCGGCCCTTCGAGCACTTCGATGCGCTCGATGTCCGCGGCATACACATCGAGATTACGTCCGGGTAACTGCCCCGACTGATCATCAAGATACACCGCGACGTTGGGGAAACTGCCAATACCGCTGGAGCCTTGGGTGGCCAGAGTCGACGTCGCAAGTCCACGCATGAAGATCACGCCCTGCCCTGGACCATTGCTTGCCATAGTGACGTTGGGCAGGTACTTCACAAAGTCATCAAAAGTGGTGGCATTCAACTGAGTCAGAGCCGCACCAGTCAACGCCTGAATCGTGATCGGCACGTCCTGCATGTTTTCCGTACGACGCTGAGCCGTGACGGTGATTTCCTGAATCATGTCTATATTCGGGTCAGTGGCGGCCGCTACAGAGTTACCAAAGCCCATTGCAGTGCCGCTTAAAATAGCGGTAATTGCATACGAGAGTTTTCGATTGGACATCACGCGCATCCCCTTGTGCTTATGTTTAACCATCGCATGGCCGCAGCACATTAGTATAAATTGCTGGCCGAGGGCCTTATAAACGCCCACATAGGCTCTAAATGTCGCATGATTTGCCAGCCTCTGGAAGGGCCATTCCTCAGTTTTCATGCTTAAAAACCGTCAGGAGCTGATTTTAAGGCATAGTGGCCTACACTCACCTGTATCTGACAGGCATAGACTCCTTTGACCACATGAACGGCTGGCAATTCTGGATAGACCGAGGCGGTACTTTTACCGACGTTGTGGGGCGCTCGCCTTCAGGCGTGATTCGCGCTACCAAATTGCTTTCCGTGGCTCCTGGCCGGTATGACGATGCAACAGTCGCCGGGATCCGGCAGCTGCTGGCACTCGAAAAAATCCCGTATGCCCCGATCACGACAGTGCGAGTCGGCACTACAGTGGCGACTAATGTCTTACTTGAGCGCAAGGGCGCGCCCACTGCGCTTGTGATTACCAAGGGGCTCGCGGATGCCTTGCAGATTGGCTCACAGGAACGGCCACAACTGTTTGCGCGCAACATAAAACTACCTGAGCCGCTGTACTCGACGGTCATTGAGGCCAAGGAGCGCGTCAACGCGCAGGGAGGAATCCTAGAGCCACTAGCACAGGATGCGTTGCGCGAATCACTGCAAGAGGCGCTCAACGCTGGAATGTCGAGCGTCGCTATTGTGTTTTTGCACGGCTGGAAGTACCCCACTCACGAGCAGCAAGCGGCAGCACTTGCGAAAGAAGTTGGCTTTACAGAAATCGTTGTGTCACACCAAGTCAACGCTCTGCAGGGTTTTATTGCTCGTGGCCACACAACGGTGGCCGAAGCGTATCTTGCTGCGGGCCTACGCCGCTATGTCACTACGCTGACAAACCAATTGAGCGACTTTGGCCAGGGGATTGAACTCGCGTTGATGCAAAGCCATGGTGGCGTCGCCCCACCGGAGCAGTTTCGGGGAACAAATGCTGTCCTGTCGGGACCCGCTGGTGGTCTAGTCGGCATGGTAAAAGCCGGCAACGCCGCGGGTTTTCAGCGCCTCATCGGTTTTGATATGGGGGGCACGTCCACGGACGTGTCGCTCTATGACGGCAGTTACGCAAGACGCACCGAACTAACCATCGGTGGCATACGCTTGCAGGTGCCAGCCCTCGATATACACACCGTCGCGGCAGGGGGCGGGTCGATACTACGCTTCAGTGACGGTCGCTGTGCCGTCGGCCCTGACTCCTCCGGAGCACTGCCAGGGCCGGCTGCATACGGCTGTGGTGGACCACTGTCAGTAACGGATATCCACGTGCTGCTCGGTCGGTTAACTCCAGAGTACCTGCCGAGCATCTTTGGTCCCAATGGAGATACACCGCTGAACGTTGAGCCAGTACGCACACAGTTTGACGCACTCGCTCAAACAATGACCACTGCAACTGGAAGATCACACACAGCAGAACAGGTCGCCGAAGGGTTTTTAGCCATCGCAATCGATACCATGGCAAATGCGATCAAACACGTGAGCCTAGGTGCTGGACACGACCCTGCTAGTTTTACCTTAGTGTCATTCGGCGGCGCTGGGGGCCAGCACGCTTGCCGCATTGCCGATGCTTTGGGGATACGCTCTATCTACATTGATAGGTTTGCCGGCGTGTTATCTGCCATTGGTATTGGTCTGGCCGAACCGCGTGCATTACGGCGTGGCACCCTCGACCAGGCGTTGACCCTCACAGGACTCACTAACGCCCACATACTCAGCGAGCAGTTAACAAAACATGCAAGCATTGATCTTGGTGGGAGTGCGCAAAAAACGGCCGATGCGCGCGCTGAAATTCGGGCGGCGGACTCAGAGGTCACCATCGGTATACCGTTCGACACGGTCGAAATCATGGATGCCCTATTTCGTAAAGAGCATGAACGACGCTTTGGCTACAAGCCGCCTCTAGATACCACACTGGTCATCGCCGGCGTTACGGTCGAAGTGACTGGCGCTGCTAGCGCCGAACTCGGCCACGATACCTCGTGGCATTCAACAAAGTCAGCGACGCCTCGCACGCAGGTGCAGGCCTGGTTTAACGGGGCTTGGACAGCGACACCGCTGTATATGCGCGACGAACTGCCAAGCGGTACCCACATTCACGGACCTGCAATTATCAATGAATCAACTGGGACCACGATTATTGAGCCCTTATGGCATGCGACCATCACAGCCACAGGCGGGCTGATTGCCGAACGCCAAAAGAGCGTAGCGCGCGACACGAAGGCACCCCTAGCGCCAAGTTGCGCGGAAGCTGACCCCGTGCTGATTGAGATTTTTGGCGGCCTTTTTATGCATGTCGCCGAACAAATGGGAATTGTGCTGCGCCAAACAGCAAGCTCAGTGAATATCCGCGAGCGCCTCGACTACTCGTGTGCGCTATTCGATCGAGACTGCAAGCTAATTGCCAATGCCCCACATATGCCAGTGCATCTGGGCTCGATGGGCGCAAGCGTCAAAGCGGTACGTGATAGGCATGGCGCACATCTAAATAAAGGTGATGCCTATCTTGTGAATTCACCTTATGCAGGCGGTACTCACCTACCAGATCTAACTGTCGTCAGCCCAATTCATCTAGGCACTGACACGCAGCCGACTTTCTGGGTGGCATCACGCGCGCACCATGCCGACATCGGTGGGATCACGCCCGGATCAATGCCGCCCTTTAGCACCACGATCAGCGAAGAAGGTGCTCTCTTTGAAGGCGAACGCATAGTCAGTGCAGGCCAGTTTGATGCCAATCTTGTACGCGATCTATTGTCGCGCGGCCCTTGGCCTGCGCGCAACGTTTCACGCAACCTTGCCGATCTAGCTGCACAGCTCGCGGCTAACGCTAGGGGCACTAGCGAACTTGCACGCCTATGCAGCACACACGGCCTCGAAACTGTTCTCGCCTATATGCGCCATGTACAGACCAATGCAGAGCAACGGGTTCGCTCTGCGTTAAAGGCCTTGCCTATCGCAGGTCACGGCCCGCATCGACACGAATACTCCTTAGATAGCGGTGAGAAGCTTGTAGTTACGCTCACCATTGACCCAGACAGTGGCAGCGCCTGTGTAGACTTTACTGGTACTGCAATACAGTCGCCGGGAAACTTCAACGCACCACGCGCCGTGTGCACAGCCGCGGTCTTATATGTGTTTCGTACTCTTGTGGACAGCGATATTCCATTAAATGAGGGCTGCCTTGCGCCGATTCAATTGATTATTCCCGAGGGCTCGATGCTAGATCCAAAGCACCCAGCTGCAGTGGTTGCTGGAAATGTGGAGACATCACAGTGTGTCGTTGATCTGCTGTATGGAGCCTTAGGCGTCCTTGCTGACTCACAAGGCACGATGAATAATTTCACTTTTGGAGACGCACAAGACCAATATTATGAAACGATCGCAGGTGGCGCAGGCGCTGGGGATGGCTTTGCAGGCGCTAGCGGCGTGCAGACCCACATGACCAATTCACGGCTAACGGACCCAGAAGTGCTTGAAACACGCTTGCCTGTACTGATACGCGAATTTCGTTATCGCCATGGTTCAGGTGGGCGAGGCCGATGGCAAGGCGGCAATGGACTTGTTCGCTCAGTCGAATTTCGTCGCGCCATGCAAGCATCGATTCTCGCAAATCACCGCCGCGTTGCGCCACGCGGTCTCGCTGGCGGCAAGGATGGCGCATGTGGCGTCAGTTATGTAAAACGCGCTGACGGCTCACACAGTTCACTCAAGGCTACAGATACCGTAGAAGTTGGCATCGGCGATCGTATAGTCATTGAAACGCCCGGCGGCGGCGGGTTTGGTCGCAGCGACAAATAGTCAGCCAAAAAATCGCTCCTCCAAAACCGTTGCCACATCTAAATCAGGATCCATAGGCGGCTGACCGGCAGCAGACTGCAGCCGATTCAGACTGACCTGCTGCACCCGACTACCCGCAGTCGTATGCGTGACCAGCCAGCAATTCCATTCGCCCTCACGCTGCGCACCACAGCCAACCAGCAGCCTCACTTCACCGGCATGGCGTGGGGTGTTGATGCGCTCATCGGCAATGACAAACCAACCCGTACCCGGCGTCTTCCCAGAAAAAGCGCCCTCCGCCTCTAGGGATGAGAAGAAATCGGCTACTTGCGCGTGCAGCCGCTTCCATAGAGTCACACCAGGTAGCGCAGCAAGGGACCAACGTGTACCGCTTTCAATACTGTCTACCACCAACAAAGCAAAGCGCTTCGCCGCAAGGTAGCGCCAGTCCGCTGTGGATGCGCGAGCGCCAGCAAGCGTACGGGCAGGTACTATTCGCCGCGAGCGCGTTGCAACAAGGGTATTAATTCCAACTTGTGCAAGACGTGCCCGCCATTCGTCGGAGACTGCACATCCAGGCTTAAGTCCCGGCCGCAATGGCGCATCGTCTCCGTCTTCAGCTGCCCATACCGGCCGCAAACCATCAAGCCGTGACAGCATGCCGGCAGCAGCAGCTGATGGCGCAAACGTTGCATAGTGTCCACGTAGCCGGTCATAGGCTTGGATAGCGGGAAAATACATAACAGCATTATCGCTAGTGAATGCAAAACTGCGCATACCTTCAAACGCGGCATCGGGACTGTCCCAACTTGGCGGCGGATCAATGAACAAGAGTGCGCGGCGCTCACGGCAAAAACGCGCAGCGACCAGCAGCACGCTCGGTCCTAAAGGCTGATCCCGCGCAAGCGGCGGCATGCACAAAAAGTTAAAGCGCTGTTCTGTGGAAAATGCAAAAAGACCTGTGCCATCGGTTGCAGAACCAATCACATCATAATCCGTCAAAGGCCCACCATCGTCGCCATCAGGATTCGAGTTGGCGTACGCTGCCAAACTACGACCATCCGCGCGATGTGTTTCCCGGGGACGCTCCATTGGCACCGACCCGCGTACCCGCACTAACGATGAGCTTGCCAGCATCGATGAGACATAGCGTACCGAGCCTGGATCCATAGACAGGCGCGTGTAGATTTCCTGGTCCTCGACATGCTCAGAGCCTGGGGCACGCACTCGCTGCACCACTAAATTAAACTGCTGCAGATCGGCCGGCGGAATGTTGTCGTAATCAACAGCTGCCCGCAAAAACTCGCGTGTCCCTGGGCAGACCGCCTCTAGCGTTAATACCTGCGTTTTGCTCACCGGCAAAGTCAAGCTGACCGGCCGGCCGCCATTAACGACTCGGACTACGGAGGCTAAAACGCCGCCGCTTTCAAAAAACTGCTCGATCGCATATGAGAGCGCACTCGGCTGCCACAGCCCACCAAATATGGTCTGGTACTCACCAAAATTGCGCAGCACGCAAGGACGGTTAACAGGGCCACGCAGGGCGCGGCCTACAAATGCCACGGTCGCGGTCGCTGAGCGGACGATCGGCTGATCGGCCACCGGGGTAATACTGCCTATTAAATCGGGCGATTGAAGCTGCTGCAACCTCTAGATCCCCTTTGCATGTGCCCAAAGATTAGCACATGGCAGCGTTCACGCCGACAGCAAAACGACTAGTGGGTCAAAGATTGGCCGTCGGCTTGCAAAGAGTCGTACAGCGCCAGCAAGCGCTGCGCCATAGCGCGTGCGGTCCACGTGGCGATATCAGAGGGCGCAGCGGCCGCAAGTGTCGCCCGTAACGCCGGGTCCGCAAGAACTCGGGTCACTACCGATGCAAACCCGCACACGTCATCGGGCGCAATTAGGGCCCCTTTGGCGTTGGCCAGCACATCGCGGGTACCCATTACAGCGGTTGAAACCACCGGAACCCCCAGCGCAAGAGCTTCCAGCAAAACCAACCCTTGGGTTTCGGTACGCGATGCAAACACAAATGCATCTCCAGCTCGATAGCAATCCAATAAGGTGCTATCACGCGCAAGGTAGCCGACAAACAGCACGTGTTCAGTTAAACCACGTGCAACCACCAAACGCTTGATGTGGGAAACCGCGGGACCTTCACCAGCAATCGCTAGCAGCACATCAGGAACGGAACGCCGGATGTGAACCAATGCCTCAACGATAAAATCGATATTCTTCTCGTGCGCGACCCGTGAGATATGCACCAACAGCGGCCGTGTCGGAGAGATGCCGTGTTCATCTCGGAACCGCTTACCGTTACCTCCAACGAAACGTGCGGGCTCAATGCCGGTAGGCAGAACTTCAGCACGGGTTTTCACTCCATAGGCGCGCAATGTGTTTAACATCTGGACTGAAGGAACAACTAAAGCATCGACTGCTCGGCACTGGCTCAGACTCAATCGACGCGCAAACGGTCTAGTGATTCTACGTGGCACAAGGGGTACGTAATGATGGAGATACTCTTCAAAAAATGTGTGGTATGTCTCAACAACTGGCAAGTGCAACTGCCGCGCTAAACGAACACCGGCATAATGCGCCACAAATGGAGTATGTATGTGCAGCACATCGAAGCGACCCGCTGCCAAGCGCGGCGTTAACGCTCGCAGCATCGCCGGACTCATTAATCGGTCTTCTGGATCGTACGGGATACGTCGCGACGGGATGCGGATTACGTCAGGCGCCTCAACCACACCTGTAGGATAGTCCGGCGTCACCAAAACGCTCTCGTGCCCAAGCTCCGATAAGCTCTGCCGGAATGTCTCGATGGACGTTGATACGCCATTGACTCGCGGAAAACTCACATCGGACAGCATCAGAATGCGCATCAGGTCTCCGCGCTCATTGCGATATGTTAAGTTTATTGACGAACAATGACCGTTCTGTGACAAATCCGCGAACTAGGAATACACAGTAGCGCGCTTCGTAGGCGCCAATGATGCTCATGTAATGAGAGGGTCATGAAGAACTGCCATGATCTCGTTGGTGGCGACCTTCCCTAAGGTAGCCACCCGACTGACGGCAGAGGGGTTCTTTCCCCGAACACTCTGCCCTTTTATAGACCGGCTACAAGCCGGTCTTTTTTTGCTTCAGTGTTTAAGTAAACTGCCGGGAATTAATGCGCCCAAATCAGGCTCTCGCTCCAGCAGCAACTGGTCGAACTGCGCAGCATCACCTAAAGCCGCACTATCACCAACCCAAGTCGCATTTAGTGGCAGTGCGTTGCGCACATGCTGCGCACGTAAAATTTGCTGCTCCACTGAATCCCCATCGGCTTTCGCGACTGCAACAACCATACCTCGCGGCACGTCCAACAAAGCTTGGCTCAGCGCCCAATCAACGTCCGAGGCCTCGCCATTCAATTTACCTAAGAGTGGGCTCAGCGTATTTTTCTTCAGCAGCGTGTGCAACTGATGGCGCCAATCACGATGATCGTCCTGCAACGGACCATACACCTGCATGTAAAGAGTTTTGTCCTGCCATCCATACACGACCGGCTGGTTCACTACACGCACAGCGGTACCAATTGGTACGCTATCAAACAATAGCGCGATATCCTCTGGATACAAACGAATACACCCGTGACTTGAGCGCATACCCACACCATAGGGCTTATTCGTCCCATGAATCAGATACGTGGGCCATCCGAGGCGAAACATGTGTGAGCCTAGTGGATTATCAGGTCCGGCCAGTATTTTTGCTGGCAACAGATCGCCATCGGCAAGATGCTCTTTACGAACAGATGCCGTTGGGATCCAGACAGGATCCTTAACGCGCCCGACAATGTGGGTTACGCCTTCAGGTGTGCGCCAACCAACTTTTCCGATACCTATGGGGTGCGTAATGACCAACTGCGGCTCACCGCGGGCATGGTGTGGAAAGTAATAAATACGCATTGCAGCCACATTGATGACTAAACCCTCACGAGGGGCATCGGGCAACACAAAACGCGTTGGCACAAGAACTTCTCGACCCACTCCTGGCAGCCATGGATCCACGCCCGGGTTCGCACGTACCATATCCTCGTACCCCACATTAAAGCGTCGGGCGATGTCTGAAAACGTGTCCTCCGTACCAACAGTCACGACCTGCAGCACACCGACGACATCTTGTCCCTTACCGAGCACGAAGCGATGGGTTGCGTTCGCTCGCGCGAGGACTACAACGGGTATGGGAGCGACAACTGAAGGAGGCGAGCTTGTTATAGACTTGGTTGGCGCTTTGAATAACGCACACCCTGCCAGCACCATTAGGGCAATAAACCCAGCCGCGCGCAGGCTCGACCTAAAGAAGAATCGGTCGATTAGGCAGTTCATTGCCACGTTGACCTGACGAAGGAAAGTGGCGCCCAACAAGAATTGCCGCAGCGTTCACACCAGCCACTACGCCCTCGGCCCAGCGACCAGCGCGGAAATCCGCCTCCATGGCAGCACACACACCACGCCACTCTGCCTCAGTGACTATGCCGTTAAAACCACGATCAGCAACGACTTGCACATGTCGATCAGCGCACAAAATATAAAGTAGTACGCCGTTATTAGCCTCGGTATCCCAGACACCACTCGCAGCGAACACTTCCAATGACCGTTGGCGCGACGTCTTGCCCGTCACAATCGCCCAAACGTCTAAGTCGGTCTCGATCACCACTTGCAGTTCGCCCGCATGGCTCGCTTCTGCAGCACGTACCGCACTCTCAATCTGATCCAATGTCTGCCGCGAGAAGCGACGACGGGTCAGTAATTGACTCTCAAATAGATGCCTAATCAGACGAATGATACGCGGCATCATCACCAACTCCCTGACGCGCCGCCGCCACTAAAGCCGCCGCCGCCGCCACTGAAGCCACCGCCATCTCCACCACCACCAAACCCACCACCACCACCAAACCCGCCGCTACCAAATCCACCACCGCCTAGGCCTGACATGACACCGCCACCTAGACCACCAAGTAGCGCTAACACACCACCTGCGATTCCAGCGAACACGGCAATGCCCACAGTCCCTACCAACAACCAGGCTACCAATGCGGCAGCACCCCCCGTGGCTAAAGCACCTAGCGGACGGCCAAGCACGCTACGCAGCAGTGAACCTGCAATTAGACCGAAGACTAGCAACAGTGGAAGCAACCGCTGCAAACTACCGCCGCGCGAATGCTGCCACTCACCGGCCTTAGGCGCGGGCAAGGGCTCACCATCCACCAGCTTCATCAGCCGATCAACAGCTGAGTCGATCCCGCCGTAAAAATCGCCGGTCCGAAACTGAGGCGCGAGGTACTCAGTGACAATTCGGTGAGCGACAAGGTCAGTCACAACGCCTTCAAGGCCCCGGCCAACCTCGATACGTACGTGCCGGTCGTTGGTGGCCACAATTAATATGGCGCCATCATCGATACCCTTGCGACCAAGCTTCCATGCGTCAGCCAATCGAATCCCGAACTGCGCAATGTCCTCAGGCTCTGTCGTTGGCAAAATCAGCACAGCGATCTGACTACCCTTATGCTCAGCAAATGCAGCTAAGTTTTGCTGCAGTTGCGCTTGCTGACTCTCACTCAATACGCCGCTGAGGTCGGTCATTAGCGCGACTGGAGGTATGGCTACCTCAGCATATGCCGGTGCGCTAGCCAAAAACCATAGCAACGCGCTTGTAATGATGCCGAAGCCCATATCGCGCGCTGTGGATCGCATATCGCCTTAACCTGCTGGCTTTGTAGAAGGTGCGGTCGAAAAGTCTACTGCTGGGGGCTTGGAAATCTGCGCTTCGTTATCAACCGTAAAGTTAGGCTTCAGCGCATAGCTAAACATCTTGGCTGTTAAATTAGCAGGAAACTGACGGATCTCGACGTTATAGTTCTGCACCGCTTGTATGTATCTATTGCGGGCCACCGTAATGCGATTTTCAGTTCCCTCCAGCTGTGATTGCAAATCCAGAAAGTTCTGGTTTGACTTCAGCTGCGGATAATTCTCCGCAACCGCCATCAACCGCGACAACGCACCGGTCAACTGTCCTTGCGCCTGCTGAAACTGCTTCAACGACTCAGGACTATTTGCATCAACTTTGATTTGGGTGGCCTTGGCACGTGCTTCAGTAACACCGATGTAAACCGCCTGCTCCTGTGTCGCAAACGCTTGGACGGTCTTAACGAGATTAGGAATCAGGTCCGCCCGACGCTGATACTGGTTCAAAACTTCTGACCAGCCAGACTTCGTTTGCTCGTCCAGCAGCTGAATATTGTTATAGCCACACCCTGCTAGCAGGGTGGTCACGGCTGCCAGTGCCGTTAGCACTAGAGAACGCTTTATGAATCGCATCGACTCTCCTTAATACAGTTTGCCATCCACGGTCGGCTCTACTATATGGGTCACAGTCAACCACTAAGCAAGGGTTTTGATAAAAAATTAATTCGCTAAAATCATGGCGAGGCGCGCTTCCTAGGCCACTGTGTCTAGCTCTCGCTAAACAATACCTATAAAGATGCTCGTCTACAGGCGCACTAGCTTAAACCATGCTCTACAATAAAGCTGAACTTGCCATATACAGCGATGCCGTAGACTAAAGAGCGGCATCGCGCCAACTAGGCACCGGAGTAAAAGCGCTATGGGACGTTGGCGAGCGCCCGATCAACCGGGCTCCCAGTACATCACGCCAGAAGGCGCCGAGCGACTTAAAGTTGAGCTTGAGCACCTGTGGCGCGTTGAACGACCTGCGGTTACCCAAGCAGTCTCTGAAGCAGCAGCCCAAGGTGATCGCTCGGAAAATGCTGAATACACCTATGGTAAAAAGCGGCTGCGAGAAATCGACCGTCGCGTACGATTTTTGCGTCAGCGCCTAGATGGAATGGTGATTGTCAGCACAGTACCCGCTGATGATGAGCGAGTGTTTTTCGGAGCATGGGTCACGCTTGAAGATACGGCGGGCCAGATACGTGAATTACGCTTGGTGGGGCCTGACGAATTTGATATGAATCCTGCATACTTAAGCATGGACTCGCCGCTAGGGCGCGCACTCCTCGGACGTCGCATTGCGGATGAAATACGCATCGCCCTGCCAAACGGGGAACAACAGTATTCAATCATCCAAGTGCGCTATAGCGCCGTCTAATCCAGCGCCCGATAGATCATCACATGCTGCGGCTTGCTAATCGACACCAATGTGGCATGCTCGACTTAAGCCAAATCATATAAAATTTACTCTTAAGTAAACATAACTACACTGGGGAGATATCCGATGGACAAGAGTTCTTCTTTGCCGCGTAAAACCCGCGAATGTCATAACCATCATATGGACTCAACCGTCTGGAACGATCTAGTTTTTCGTGACGATGACGTCATCATCGGAACGTATGCGAAATCAGGAACCACCTGGGTGCAGCAAATCATTGGACAGATACTGCTTGGCCCAGACCCGGAACTTGAGGTCGCCAAGCTATCACCTTGGGTTGACCTTCGAATCCCTCCCCGGGACGTAAAACTTCCAGCGATCGAAGCGCAAACTCACCGGCGCTTCCTTAAAACCCACCTACCGGTAGATGCGCTGCGTTTTTCCGACAAGGCCAAATATGTCTTTATCGGTCGCGACGGTCGGGACGTGATTTGGAGCATGTATAACCACCATGTCAATGCGAATGCGCTTTGGTATGAAGTACTAAACGACACGCCTGGCCGCATCGGCCCGCCAATCGAACCGCCTCCCGCTGACATTCGGCAATATTTTCATGATTGGCTGGAACAGGATGGCTACCCTTTCTGGCCGTTTTGGGAGAACGTTCGCAGCTGGTGGGAAATTCGTGACCTGCCTAATGTCAAGTTGCTGCACTTTGCTGAGCTTAAACGCGACATGCCAGGCATGATGCGCGAGATCGCTGATTTTCTTAACGCCAAAGTTGAACCCGCCCAGTGGGCAGACATTGAGCTGTACTGCTCCTTCGACTGGATGAAAGTGAACGCCACCAAATCGACGCCTCTTGGTGGCGCTTTTTGGGACGCGGGTGCCGATACCTTCATCAATAAAGGGACCAATGGACGCTGGCAGAGCGTACTTTCAGCGGACGAGAGCACTGCATACGAGACTCGCGCTCGGGCAGAACTTGGCGCACAGTGCGCGGCATGGCTCGCCCAACGCTGAGCGAATAACTACCAACACTGGGCTAGATGCACATTCTGAGGACTAGGCTGGCCTGTGACCGCCAGCCTTGATACTCATGATTTTGAGAAATACTACAGAACGCGGACGTTCTTGAACTGCCACGGATCATCTTGATCCAAATCTTCGGCAAACAACTGGCCACGCTCGTGCAGAGGATTCCAGTCCGTGTATGCGCCCACAACAGGCCCTAAGTAGGGCAAACAGATTTCAAGATTGCGCGCAAAGTCCATTTCATCTGGCTCAACGAGCCCACGCTTTGGGTTTTCAATTGCCCAAATCATCCCGGACAGACAAGCCACCGTCACCTGCAGGCTCGTTGCGCTGTTATGAGGCGCGAGCCTACGAGCCTCATCGATAGATAGTTGTGACCCAAACCAATACGCATTGCGGCCATGCCCGGCCAATAGCACGCCGAGCTCATCAATCCCCTCAGGCAAAATCTCATCCATGAGTATGCGTTTGCTATCTTGCAGGCGCCAATTGCGGCCAGCAAATTCATGCACCGACAGCACCGCCGAATCTGAAGGATGATAGGCATAGTGAACGGTTGGCCGATACACAACCTGCTCACCCTGCTTTACAGTATAAAAATCGGCCATCGACATGGACTCGCCATGCGTGATCAAAAATCCATGAAAATGACCGGCTTTTGGCGTCCATGTGCGCACCCGAGTCGCAGCTCCGGGTTGCATTAAATAAATTGCACAGTCCGAACCAAAATCATGGCGGCGGCCATCGACTGGAAAATGCCGTTCGTGAGATCCCCAACCAAGCTCGGCAGGTTGGCAGCCCTCGCTGACAAAACCATCCACCGACCACGTATTCACAAACTCACCTACGCGCTTCGGAATACTGGGCGTTTGTGTATCACGCTCAGCAATATGCATGACTTTCACGCCTAGCCGTTGGGCAAGTGCGGCCCACTCGGTCCGTGACTGCGGCACAGCGAGCGATATGTCCATGTCTGTCGCAAGATTCAGCAATGCTTGCTTAACAAAATGCTGTACCAGCCCAGGATTTGCGCCATGGGTTAATACTGCAGTCGGCGCGGTCGCGTGATCTTTACCATCCAGCATACGCAGCGCAAGCGCCGCTTCCCGCAGCGCATAGTTGGAGCGCTTTGATGGTGATAGTGTGGGATCCGTATACCCGCCCGGCCACGGCTCGATGCAAGTATCAAGGTACAACGCGCCCCGTTCCCAACAAAAGCCGATCAGCGCGATAGACGATACATCCACGGACAGGTTCAACACAAAGTCACCAGAGCTAACCAACGGCTGTAAAATCTGGCGAAAACTATCCTGCGTCAGCGCATGCTGTAGCACCCGTATGCCGTACGCCTGCGCCTCGGCTTGGCCCGCCTCATCCGGAGTGACGATGGTGATGCGCTCGGGAGTAAGGCCACCGATATGGCGCAAGATTAGGGGCAATACCCCTTGCCCAATACTGCCAAAACCGATCAGTATCAGTCGCCCGGCGAATGTTGTATGGACCTTGTGCTGCATACTTAAAATCATCCAATATCATCCGTACAAACACCACGGCTTCATATTTAAGGAAGAGCCGCTCATATCCAGCGACACTTTACCGCAACTGAAAAAAAACGGACCCCTTTTGCCACTCAAGGCTTAAGCTAATCCCTAAACTCAAGCCTAATAACGGACCGAACGAAACCCTGATGCAGCCTTTAAATACCCTCATTGATGCGGATACGCTTGCACGGCGGCTCAATGACCCCGCCATCAGAATTATTGACTGCCGCTTTGAGTTGGGCGACCCCGAAGCGGGAGAGGCTCAGTATAGGCAAGGGCATATTGCCGGCGCGGCCTACGCCCACTTGGATAAAGATCTGTCAGGGCCCCGCATGCCGTGGACGGGACGTCATCCACTACCCAGCCCAGATGCCCTGTGCACTACCTTCGGTGAGCTTGGTATTGCACCCCACACTCAAGTTGTCGCCTACGATTCGGGTAACGGCATGTTTGCGGCACGCCTATGGTGGCTGCTGCGCTGGCTCGGTCATCCTGCCGTTGCAGTATTAGACGGCGGCCTCACCGCCTGGCGGGCTCTAGGGCTACCAATTGCCACCACCACGCCCACGATCGCATCCTGCCGCTTCCAGGGCGTTGCGGACCATCAACAACACCTTGATGCCAATGCAGTGGCCGCGGCGCTAACCAGTACCAGCAGTGTACTTGTCGATGCGCGCGCAAATGAACGCTTTGAGGGGCGGGTGGAGCCACTAGACCCCCGCGCCGGACACATTCCTGGCGCGATCAACCATCCGTACACCAATAATCTGGGCGCGGATGGCCGCTTCCTCGCGCCGAGCCAGCTGCGAGAGCAGCTGGCTCGATTGCTCAATGGCCACCCGGCAAGTCGTTTCATCAGCATGTGTGGTTCTGGGGTGACGGCCTGCCATACCTTGCTAGCCCTTGAAATTGCCGGCCTCCAAGGGGGGCGTTTGTATGCGGGCTCTTGGAGCGAATGGAGCCGAGATCCAGCGCGCCCCATCGCCACCGGGCCCGCGCACAATTAACAGTCATTTACATGTCGCGTCATTTTGCTATGGTGCGCATCCCGCATAGGACCCTGCCGAGGCGTCATCCGTGAATAATCCCGCGCCCCGTTTGCCCGCACAACTCGCCTGGAAAGTGGCTGACTCTGCACAGCTATATCAGGTGGAGAGCTGGGGCACCGGTTATTTTGGCATTAATGAAGCAGGCAACGTGGTCGCACGTCCTAATCAACGACTGGATCGGGAAATCGATCTGCTGGAAGTCGTTGAGGGCCTCAAAGCACGTGATCTGACAGCACCAGTCGTCATTCGGTTTTCAGACATCATTGCACACCGACTTAAAAGTCTGAATGATTCGTTTCTGCAAGCCATCGCAGAAAACGACTATCGCGGAAAATATGCAGCGGTGTTCCCGATCAAGGTGAACCAGCAACGCCTTGTTGTGGAAGAGGTCTACCGCAGCGGCAAAGAATTTGGGTTTGGACTTGAGGTTGGCTCAAAACCCGAGTTACTCGTGGTCATGGCAATGACCGAAGATGCTCCTGACAGGCTCATCATCTGCAATGGCTTTAAGGATGACAGTTACATCGAGACTGTCATTCTCGCTGCAAAACTAGGTCGGCGCATCATGCCGGTCGTTGAAAACTTCGTTGAACTGGAACTGATTCTAAGACACGCCGAAAAGTATGGTGTACGACCAGAAATGGGTGTGCGCGTGAAATTAGCGGCCGAAGGTGCGGGCCGCTGGCGCGAATCCGCGGGTGAAAAATCAAAATTCGGGCTTTTTATCTCGGAAATTCTCGAGGTCGTCGACGTCCTGCGTAAGCGGGACATGCTTGACTGCCTAAAACTCGTGCATTGCCATACTGGCTCTCAGCTGCAGGATATTCGTCGCGTCAAGGAAGGCGTAACAGAGCTCGCTCACGTATATGCCGAACTCAAACTCCTAGGCGCCGGCCTCGAATACATCGATATTGGTGGTGGGCTTGGTGTCGACTACGATGGTAGTCGCACGAATTTTGAATCCTCGATGAATTATTCACTGAATGAATATGCGAGTGACGTGGTGTATCGCATTGCCAGCGTTTGCAACGAACGTGGCCTCCCTCACCCGGTGATTATCAGCGAATCTGGACGTGCGATCGCTGCACATCACTCGGTACTAGTATTCAACGTCCTCGGATCAAGCGCATTGGATCAATTTCCAGTTGCGGAGCGACTTGAACAAGATGGTCGAGATGCTGGCGAGATACCGCAGCCAGTACGTGACTTATTTGACGCCTATCGTTCCGTCAGCGCGCGACGACTAGTCGAGTGCTGGCACGATGCGATGCAAGCACGCGAGCAGGCGCTGCAGATGTTTAATCTCGGTTATTTAAGCCTTGAATTCAGAGGCCTTGCCGAACGCCTCTACTGGGCCACTTGCGCGCGTATTCGTGATCTGTGCCGTCGCCTTGAGTCAATTCCTGAAGAACTGGAGGATTTGGAAACGATTCTGTCCGATATTTACTTCTGTAATTTCTCGGTATTTCAATCGCTCCCCGACTCTTGGGCAATTGGCCAATTGTTCCCCATCATGCCGATTCACCGCCTGAAAGAACGTCCGACGCGCAATGCGGTACTTGCAGATATCACGTGCGACTCAGATGGAAAAATTGATCGCTTCGTCTCTGTCAAAGAGACCAAACGAACTCTCGAAGTGCATGAGCTGCGCCCACACGAAGACTATTATTTGGCCACGTTCCTCGTTGGAGCCTATCAAGAAACCTTAGGCGATCTACACAACCTGTTTGGCGACACGCATGTGGTACACATCCGCTTACTGGAAGAGGGCGGCTGGTGGATCGAAGAGACCGTCAAGGGAGACACTGCCCTGCAGGTACTCAGCTACATGGAATACGACACCGATGAGCTCTATCCGAAACTCGCCCGAGACTGCGAGCGGGCGGTACGTGAGAACCGGCTAACGGTCCAAGAAAGCCAGCGCTTGAAGCGGTTCTACGAGGCAGAGCTTCAAGGCTATGCCTATCTGGAACCCGAAACTTGAGTCTCCACGCAGAGCAATAGCGAGTTTACTTAAACTTTTGTTTTTATTAATTATTTCCGATTCTCTCGTAATCACTCGGAATCCACTCTGGCCATCGAATGGTCGAGCAGTGCAGCGGCAAAGTCCTTGATCTTGCGACTAAAAATTGCACGCGCTTCTGGTAACGCGTACGATTCAGCGTGGTTGTACTCGCCGAATCTGCTTTAACGGGCATCTTTGGGTGTTCAGAAAATGTGCTCTGACCAACCCAGACCATTAACCCCGCACGAGTTGATCAAGGCGTGACCCAGGGGTTCGGACTTAAGACCGCCAGACACTAAAGACTCCCCATGGCGGACCGAGGTCCGAGGTTGAAGTACGCGATGCGCTGAGGCCACGGCCAACGGCACGCCAGAGCGAGTGAGAGATCTGATGACGACCATATACGTCGGCAACCTGCCTTTTTCTGCCACCGAGGACGAAGTGCGCTCACTGTTTGAGGCACACGGGAAAGTGGAAACGGTAAAAATGATCAATGATCGCGAAACAGGCCGCCCGCGCGGATTTTGTTTCGTGGAAATGTCGAGTTCCGATGCGCAAACAGCCATTGCGCAAATGAACGGTTTTAATATGGGCGGACGACCATTGCGGGTGAATGAAGCCCAAGAGCGTCCCGCACGCGGACCTCGCACCGGTGGTGGCGGTGGTGGCGGCTACGGCGGTGGTCGTGGAGGTGGTGGCGGCTATGGCGGTGGTGGCGGTGGCTATGGCGGTGGCGGCGGTGGCTACGGCGGTGGTCGCAACTGAGCGACGACGGGCACGCACTGCGCGTACTAAAAAACCCCGCCCCTCGGCGGGGTTTTTCATTAAGGTAGGCTCTGATTCATTTGCGGCAAAAAGCTCTACCTCTTATGCACTCTTACACCTCTCGTTCCTGCCTGATTGCACTCACTTGGTGGTTCTTGGTCTCGATCACGCTTGGTCTCACAGGATGTGCTGGCAGGCAATCCGGCCTCCCTCATCGGTCTGTTGACCGTGCATCTACAACAGTCGCAGGCCTGCCAGACACGAATCCTGCCACCCTCGCGTTACTCGATCAGATCATCGCGAACCCCAATCGCACTGAATCGATCCGCGCCCGCGATCGCTACCTGCACCCACGAGAAACCTTCCAATTCTTTGGCATCCGTGCCGACATGACAGTACTTGACGTTTGGCCGCAGGCTGATGGGTGGTCAACCCAACTACTCGCACCACTACTGCGTGAGAAGGGGCACTACTACATTGCAAGCTATGATCCCGAATCCTCGCTCCCTTTTGCCCAAGGACAATTGTCAGAGTTACGCCAAAAACTGGCTGGGTCACCAGCTTTGTACGACAAAGCCACCCTCACGGCGCTCGACGTCCCAGGCGCTACACACCCGGTATCTGCAGGATCGGCTGACATGGTGGTCAGCTTTCTTAACCTGCATACATGGCTAGCACACGATAGGGCGCTACCCATGCTAGGCGCCATGTACGACTCGCTAAAACCAGGCGGCATTCTGGGTCTCGTGGATCACCGCGCAAACAAGGACGCGCTGCCAGACCCCAAGGCCAAAATGGGCTACGTTGCTGAGTCACTAGCAATCTCACTTGCACAACAAGCGGGGTTCGAGCTGCAAGGGTCCAGTGAAATAAACGCCAACCCTGCCGACACTCATGATTACGAGCTCGGCGTATTTGTCCTTCCACCCACCTATCGCCTCGGTGAAAAGGACCGTGCTCGTTACAGCACGATCGGCGAAAGCGACCGCTTCACGCTGGTTTTCCGCAAACCAAAAAAACCATGAAAGCGCTTAGGCGCATGGAGCGCCTAAGCGCATAGCGTGTCATTATTTAGTACACATACCCGTGACAGATCACCAAAGGCTATCGACCATGGCAAAAAAACTCCAAATAACCGGCCTTAAAATCCCGCTACCAAAACATAAAGACCTTGATGCAGATCTACAGAAGTATTTTTCCGTATGTGAAGAAAAACTTGGTTTTGTACCCAATGTTTTGCAAGCCTATAGTTTTGATCAAGCAAAGCTGCGCACATTTATTGGTCTTTATAACGAGCTCATGCTCGCGCCATCTAGCCTATCCAAACTAGAACGCGAAATGATCGCGGTCGTCGTATCAAGCGCTAACCGCTGCTACTACTGCTTGAGCGCCCATGGAGCTGCCGTCCGCAGCATGAGTAAGGATCCAGAGCTTGGCGAAATGTTAATACTGAACTGGCGCACAGCCCGCCTTAGCAATCGTCAACACGCCCTGCTGCAGTTTGCACATAAACTCACGCTAACACCCGCGGATGTCGACGAGACAGACCGCGCAGCTCTAAGAAAGGCCGGCTTAAAAGAAAAAGAAATCTGGGACGCAGCGAGCATCGTAGGATTTTTTAATTTTACCAATCGTGTGGCAACGGCAACCGACATGCAGCCAAACCCTGAATATCGAACACAGGCACGCTAGACCATCACCGGAGGAGCTCCTGAAATGCCAGTACGTTCGCGCCGCGTTTACACAGGGCGCGTGATCTCACTCGATCTGACCGAGGCGCTACTCCCGAATGGTCACCAGATAGAGCTTGAAGTCGTCAATCATCCCGGTGGCGCTGCGATTGTTGCTATAAATACTGCACAGGAAGTCTGCCTACTCAGACAGTATCGACACGTGGCAGGCGGCTGGTTGTGGGAGGTCCCTGCAGGAAAACTTGATCATGGTGCCTCACCGGAACATACCGCCCGACGGGAACTCAGCGAGGAAGCAGGCATTGCTGCAGCGCAATGGGAGACGCTAGGGACCATTTTAAGTTCCCCAGGTGTGCTTGCGGAAACAATCCATCTGTTTTTGGCTCAGGCACTCACGCAAGTCACTCCAAAACCCGACCAAGACGAAGTGCTAGAAATCCATTGGATACCGCTGAATGTCGCATTAACCCATGCGCTAAACGGCACTCTGTTGGACGCTAAAACCATTATCGCGTTAGCACGTGCTGCCCACCGACTGGGGCTCACAGCCGCGTCATCGCCAGTGCCACCTCTACCAATCTGAAAGTACACAGCTGTAAAACTTGAAAAAACGCTACAAAGGCGAAAAAGTGTTACTCTTGAAGGGTCGATGTCGAAGGATCAACAGGCACACCGATGAACACGCGTACAAAATCACTCAGCAGCGTCCCAGATGAGCAAGGCTCGCAACGCGGCCACGTGACGCACGATGCCCGCGGCAACGCGGTGTGGCAATGGAACACAGAGCCTTCTGTGAACCAAGTGCGCGCGACCAACCTCAGTCTTGAAGTATCAGATACTGAACTACTACGTGGCGGCAGAGTCAGCCATACCGTCAATACGGTCGCGACATCAGTGGGCTATAACCCCTACGAGAGTGGCCTACTTAACAAGCAGTCACGCCCAAAGAAACGCGACCTGCACGAGTTATCACGCTGGATCGAACAGAAAAACGCCAAGCGCGATGAGAACTTCGACTGACTCGGCAGATCACTTTAAGCCAGTGCATCCACAATTGTGAGCAACTGGTTTAAGTCAGCAATTTCATAATCGGCTTTTCTTAACTCAGCCGGCCACTGAGACTGATTGCGGTTCATCCACACCGTACGTAGGCCCGCAAGACGAGCGCCCTGCACGTCAGCAAGTGCGTCGTCTCCCACATGTAAAATCGTCCCCGGCAATGCATTTGCGTGCCGCACTAAGGCCTCGAAAATCAGCGCATCAGGTTTCGCAGCGCCTACTCCTGCAGCATCAAGTGATCCTGCAAAAAAATGCCCGATCCCCACACGATGGACACACGCGTTACCATTGGTCAACGCATAGACCGGCAGGCGCTGACACAACTGCGCCAATACGGCCGGCGCCTCATCAAACAGCGTAATCCGGTTGCGTTCCTCCAAAAAGATCTCAAACGCCGCTTCTGCGAGTGCCTCCTGAACTCCTGTCTCCCGCATCGCATGGCGCAATGACTCCGCCCGTATGAAGGTCATATCATGTGACCGATGAGGATGCGCTTGGGCAATCACACTACGCAGTTCTCTAAAAGCTGCCGTAGAGTACCGCTGGTGAACTTGTGGCGCATGCGCTGCAAGCCAACTTGTAAGCACGGTCTCCGCCCGCTCAAGTACCGGCGGGGTATCCCACAGGGTATTATCAAGATCTAGCGAAACAGCGCACAGTTTGGTTTTCATTAGGACATTATCCGGATCCACCATGCAAACGTCACCTCTAACGAACCAACCCCCTCGCCCGATCGTCATCGCCCACCGCGGCGCCTGTGGCTACCTGCCAGAACACTCATTCCCAGCTAAAGCCTACGCCCACGCAGTCGGTGCTGATTATCTTGAACAAGATGTCGTCCTGACTCGTGATGACGTGCCCGTGGTCTTTCATGACCTGATTCTGGAAGAAGTCACCGATGTGAAAACCATTTATCCATCACGGAGACGTGCAGATGGGCACTGGTATCTCATTGATTTTAGCTACGCTGAACTGCAGGAACTGAGCTTACACGATCGTATCGATCCGATAAGTGGCGCACCAACCTGGCCCCAGCGCTTCGGCGAACACTTACCGCTACGTATCCATTCGCTAGCGGAAGAGCTGGCCTTTGTCCGTGGACTCAATCGTGCAACCGGCCGCCATGCCGGAGTCTACACGGAGGTTAAAAGCCCAGGCTGGCACCGCTCTGAAGGTAAAGACCTCTCGCCATTAGTGCTCGGGGTACTAGGCGATTTTGGTTACCGCAGCGCTAGTGATGACGTCTGGCTACAATGTTTCGATGCTGCTGAATTGCTACGTATTCGAGACTCACTCGGATCTCGCCTGCGACGAGTGCAACTCATTGGTGAAAACGACTGGCAGGAATCAACCACCGACTACGAAGCCATACGCTCGCCACAGGGGCTTGCCACTGTCGCTGGATACGCGGACGGTATCGGCCCTTGGATACCGCAGATTGCCACCTGGCGCGCTGACCATGGGGCAGCGCATATCACACCGCTGGTAGCCGACGCCCACGCCGTAGGGCTCGCTGTGCATGCCTATACGTTACGGACAGACCAACTACCAGACCACGCGACCGGACCCGACCAAGTCCACGCTGCCTTGTTTAATGTTGCTAAAATAGACGGCCTTTTTAGTGACTTCCCTGACGTTACCCTCCGTTTTCTACAAAACAGATAGGACAGAACGATGCCGCTCACACTGGTAATCGCTAATCGTAACTACAGTTCATGGTCATTACGGCCGTGGATTTTTCTAACCCATCTGGGCTTACCATTCGACGAAGTGCTACTTCCACTTGATACACCGGAATTTACAGCGCGCGTCCATGAGTATTCACCCACTGGTCGCGTCCCAGCATTAGTTGATGGCGATCTCGTAATTCACGAGTCGATAGCGATTTTAGAGTACGCGAGCGAGCTTGCTGGTGGCGCTGGATGGCCAGGAGACCGTGCCACACGTGCCGTCGCACGCGCCGTTGCTGCTGAGATGCATGCGGGCTTTAGCGCACTACGTAACGCCTGCCCAATGAACCTGCGCGCTTCCAATCGAAAGATTATCCTGACGCCTGCCGTTACCGACTGTGTTACTCGCCTCGATGCTCTGTTTACAGCACACCGCTCAAAGCATCACTCACGTGGCCCATGGCTATTTGGCGAGTATTCGGCAGCAGACGCCATGTATCTGCCCGTTGCATTGCGCTTTAAAACCTACAATCTGCAGGGACTTGGACAGATCGCTAGCGCCTATCTATCGACGCTCACCGAAGACCCACTACTAGCACCCTGGATGCAAGCGGCTCTTGCTGAAACACAGGTTGTCGCTCACGATGAAGTCGGCGAATGACTCTCGCTGGCGCAATTAGCGCTGGAGCAATACATGTGCGGGTATATCTTTAAGCAACGCACGGCCATTAAGCGCTGCAATCTCGAGCACAAAGGCACATGCAACAATCGTCGCGTGGCTGCGTTCCAATAGCGTAATCCCTGCAGCTGCGGTGCCGCCCGTGGCCAGCACATCATCGATCAGCAACACTCGATCGCTTCCATCAAGAGCGTCTTGATGAATCGCTAGACTATTCGTGCCATATTCTAGGGCATAGTCTACCGTCTGGGTCGCCCGCGGCAGCTTTCCAGGCTTTCTGATCGGGATAAAACCCACATTCAAGGCCGCCGCTGCCATGGCACCGAAAATAAAACCACGCGCATCAATACCGGCAACGGCCGTAAGCTGCGACGACCGAAAAGGCTCTACCAATTGCGCAACGCTTGTCTTCAAGGCACTCGCATCACGCATTAATGGCGTTAAGTCTTGAAAAAGAATACCTGGAGACGGGAAATTCTCTACCGGCGTCACAAACGCATTAAGGTTCACTACCCGGCTCATATGTTTGCTCTCCAGGCGGCTTGGTAGCCAACCCCTAAATTAATGATCTTGGCCAGCAACTCACTGTATGTCACACCAGCGGCCTTCGCTGATTGGGCGAGGTCTTCTGCCGCAGCTAAATTAGGGTTTGCATTGGCTTCTAAGACGAACAAAGCGCCGTTCGGCGCAACACGAAAATCCATGCGCGCGTACCCCGTCAGGTGCAGTGCGCGATAAATGCGCTTGGCCAGACGCCCCAACTCCGCCACAACCGCTGGGGCCAAGTCGACTGCCTGATCCGTGCTGATACCGTGATGCTCTTGATACCGCCGATCCCATTTAACCTTGCGCGTCGCAATCGGGGCCTGACCTTGCGCCATTGAACCAAAGTTTAGCTCCCACAGCGGTAATGTCTGTAGACGCTCATTACCAAGGATGCTGACGTAGATTTCGCGGCCGCCAATATATTCTTCCACTAATGCATCGCTTTGAGTCTGGGCGTGCACAAACTCAATGCGCTCTTTAAGGCTCACTGGGTTGTCGCATACCGACGCTTGAGCGATCCCTAAAGAGGCATCGTCTGTCGCCGACTTAACAAATAGCGGGTAGCGCAGTTTGCGTGGCAACTGTATTCGACGCCCTTTACGAAATACCGCGAAGTGCGGCGTCGGAATCCGATGATATGCCAATAATTGCTTAGACAGTACCTTGTCGCGCGACAACATGAGCCCACGGGGATTACAGCCTGTATACGGCTGGCGCAGTAGCTCGAGAAAAGCGACCACATGCTGATCATGCTTTACGATGCCGTCGAATTCTTCCAAAAGATTAAAAACAATATGTGGCTTCCACTCTTGGATGGATTCCCGCAACTCACTCAAGCTATCGTAAAGACCGATGCAACGCACATCGTGTCCTACAGACTTTAAATGGGACACGACATCATATTCAGTACGCCACTCGTCAATATCGCGCTGCGCCTGGCCTGCGAGGCTATCAGGCGGAATCAGTGACCCATGTACTGCGACTAAAATGCGTAAACGCTTCAAGCTGCCAACCTTTTATGACGACCTGACAAAGCTATTCTGCAGCGATGCTTGCAAGGGCTGCAGCCAGCAAACTATCAGCAGTAGCTGTGATCTTAGCGCGTTCGAGCAGTGCTGCCACCCAGTGCGCTGGCAGGGATTGCGCTCCAAAAACAGCACCCGCAAGTTGGCCGGTGAGCGCGCCATGCACGTCAGCATGTGATCCAAGATTAACTGCTTTCAGCACGCAGCTTTTGTAATCGTCACCACGACTCAGCGCCCATATGGCTAGTTTCAAGGCATTCACTACATGGCCATCGGCGGTTGGCATATAGCTAGCAGTATTCCACGTGCCAGCTGCAATCGCTGCAATCTCAGGTTTCAGTGGCGACTGCGTCCAGAGCCCCTCAATAGGCGAGAAAAAAGGCGCGGTCAGCTCCGTGCGCGTGGCACCTTGCAATGCGCCAATAACCAGAGCAGCAAAATAGCGCGCCGCATCAAGAACCACTGGCGCCTGGTGCGTCGTGCGTACCACATCGACTGCGAGCTCAATCGCGCGCGCAGGATCGGCAAGGCTGTAAGCTGCAGCAACGCCCACTCGCACTAGAGGTTCAGCATCAGCGATTGATGGGTCATGGGAGCCTGCGTATGGCTTACCACTCCACTTCGCCTGTGCGATAGCCTTGGCTGTTCCAGCACTAATTCCAACACAATGACCTGTGGCGGAACCAATGCCTAAGCGCTGCCACTCGTGCAGTTTTCCCATAAAATCAGTCGCCACAAAGCCCTGCTCGGACAATAGACTCGCAGCCAATATCATAGCGATTGCCGTGTCATCCGACCAAGCGCCGCGCGGCAAGTCGTACGGCCCACCACCAAGCAGATCAGCCAACGGCGTAAATGTACCCGCCTTACGATACTGCACTGGAGCCGCCAACGCGTCGCCGAGCGCAAGCCCCAGCACTAATCCTTGATAGCGATCGCTCAACAGCTGCGTAACTTGTGGCCCAAATGTTTGCTCGCTAATGACGTCCACAAAGCGCCCAGCCTCGTCCCAGCTGCTCACGTAACGTATCTGTTCATCAGTCTCAGGCGTGCAAGGCCATTCGTGCACGCGGCCAGATGCATCCCAAAGCGATGCGAGCTGGCTAAGCGCATCAACACCGCTACCGCAATGTCGTGCTAGATAGCAGCCTGCAACCATACCGGTGCGTCCGATACCAGCACGGCAATGGATGTAAACTTGGCGCCCCGCTGCGAGCGCGGCATCAATCTCGTCCAGGATCTCTGTCATATGATGCGGATATTCGGGGACGCCATGATCCTTGATTGGGCGACGCGAGTAGGTGACTGTTTGACTGGTATCGTAAGGGCTTGGTAAAAAGCGATCGTATGGCGGTAATTCATGTTGCCACGTCAGATCAATAAACCAATCGATGCCCAGTGAGCGCAGGTGTGCAAGACGTGCTGGTACTGCCTCTGCATCCAACATATCAGCCGAAGCTAACGGATAGGCTCCTGCCAACAGTTTTCCAGGAACAATCCAGTACGTGGCGTCGGGCAGATCACCACTTTTCACACTACGCGTCGTCATTCCTCATCAGCCACAGAGGCGATAGCAGAACGCTCTTCCGCATGACGTTGCGCATCCAGTCCAGCAAAATTGAATAGCCCTGAGTCGAGCAACTGAGACGGCGCCACGTTCTGCATAGCAGAAAATATCGACTCCAGCCGTCCAGGACTGGCGGCATCCCAGTCACGCAGCATGCGACCAATACGTTCGCGCTCAAGATTTTTTTGGGATCCGCATAAGGTACATGGAATGATCGGAAAGCGTCTCGCCCGCGCGTACCGCTCAATCTCACGCTCGGGCACATAGGCGAGCGGCCTGATGACGATGTGACGACCATCGTCTGATAGAAGTTTTGGCGGCATAGACTTTAACTTGCCACCATGAAATAAATTCAAGAATAACGTTTCGAGCATGTCATCACGATGGTGACCGAGCGCGATTTTGGTAATGCCATTTTCTGCAGCGTAACGGTATAGCGCGCCACGCCGTAAACGAGAACACAGACCGCACATGGTCTTGCCCTCCGGTATTACTCGCTTAACCACACTGTAGGTGTCCTGCTCGATCACATGCCAGGCAACGCCAAGTGCGGTCAGGTAATCGGGTAACACGTTGTCAGGAAATCCGGGCTGCTTCTGATCAAGATTGATCGCGATCAGTTCAAAACTGATCGGCGCGCTGCGTTGCAATGACAACAAGACATCCAGCAGCGTATAAGAATCCTTACCCCCAGATAGACACACCATCACTTTGTCGCCTTCGGCAATCATTGAGTAATCATCAATGGCTTTACCGACAAGACCACGTATCTCGGCTTGCAGCCGCTTAAATGACTTTGAGGTACGGGCCCCAGTCCCATCAGGTGACGATTGAGCTGTCGTAGTGCGATGCCCTATCGAATGCAGCGGTACCGTGATTGTGGTCGTATTCGGCATCAACAAGCTCACCGCGGCTCCAGATACTTATGTTCAAGGTAGCGCAGCGCTGGAGCTGCGGACAAAGGACGTCCAGTCGCGTCCTGCACCAGTTCCTGTACCGTCATTTTAGCGCCTAGCGCGTGCACAGTCTCTGCCAACCAGCCAACAAGCCCCGCAAAGTCGCCACGAATAATTTCCTCGTCGAGGTCTTCCCGCGTCGCTTGCACTTTTTCCCATAACTGCATCGAAATCAGAGCTCCCACCGCTGACGCAGGGAAATAACCAAAGCGTCCAACGGCCCAGTCCAAATCCTGTAAGCAGCCTTCCGCGAGATTCTGCGGCACAATGCCGAGACGCATCTCAGCGGCACTCGCCCATGCTTCCGGCAGGTCTGCGACTGGCAACTCACCTGATAGCAGCCTCTTCTCGAGCTCATATCGCATCAGCAAATGAGCAGGGTATGTGAGCTCATCTGCATCAATACGCAGCAACCCATGGCGGACTCGCGTGAGGTGCCTATAAATATTCTCGGCCTGCCATTCCTGCCCTGTCACACCATAATGTTTTTCTAGTAACGGCTGCAGGTAGGTAGCAAAGGGCCTGCTGCGTGCGAGCACCATTTCCATCAGCAGCGACTGGCTTTCCTCGAGCGCCATACCACGATTGCGACCCACTGGCTGATCATGCCACTCGCGCGGCAAACCGATGTCATAGAGCGCATGTCCAGTTTCGTGCAAGGCACCAAGTAACCCCTGAAACGGATCGTTGATATCAGATCGAGTCGTAACCCTTATATCGCCCGCCATGCCCTCAGTGCAGCCATGCTCGCTTTCATCCAGTCGTCCACGCTCAAACGGAAACCCAAGCGCTTTCATCACTTCCATACTCAGCGCTCGCTGCTTCGCAAGCGGAAACTTACCTTGGAGCGGCACCGCTGGTGTAGCGATCTGTAGCTCAATCGCTTCGCGAACCAATGCTGGTAGTCGCCTCGCAAGGGCTTTGAAAAGAACATCGATATCAGTCGTGCTAACCCCGGGGCTAAACTCATCCAGTAGCGCGTCGTAGGGCGAAAGATTCAGGTGCTGCCCAAGCAGCGCAGCCCGATCGTGAGTCAGATGCACTACCTCTTCAAGATGGGGCGCAAAATCTTCATAGCGATTCGTGCGACGTGCTTCTCTTAACTGTAGCTCCGCGCGTGCACTTGCTTTGGCGAGACGTGAAACGAGCGTATTGGGAGTCGCCAGTGCATGGTCTCGCTGCCGGCGCATTTCACGCAAATTAGCGACCTGCCAGTGCTCTAGCCCTTGTGCGTTTGCGGTCGCTCGGTCAATCAGGCGCGACACTTTAGGGGACACCAAAATCGCATGACACTCCATCTCGATGGCAGCGAGCTGCTCCCCTCGGACATCAGCGCTCGCGCGCGGCATCATCACCGCCGCGTCCCAACGCAGCACAGCGAGCGCGCCACGAAACGCGTGGAGGCGCCTGAACTCCTCTTCAAGCTGCTGATACGGTGAGGCGGCCATGTCGTCCTTTGAAAAACTCACCGCGCGATGCGCGAAGGCGGCGGCTTACCCAGTGTGGCTGGCCCTGTCAGCACGGTGGTTCTGACGACATGAGTGTACCAGTTTGGCCCCCTCCTAGCCCCCCTGATAGAGTCTAAAATATTGATTTATATGATAAAAGATAAATTTTAAGCGCTTGACATGCCGCTGGAAAGAGCACTTTTTCAGCCCCGCCGAAGGGCGCACTCAACGCTCAGCAACACCACCCAGGCACCGGCACGAGCCTTAAGGCTAGGTAAACCTAAGGCTCGCCGCTGCGGCTGAGTTTTGCTTAAAAGTACAAGCGCAGTACGACTTCAGCGATACAAGCAGGCTTGGTTTCACCTTGTATGTCAATCGTCACTTGCTCGGTAATCTGGATGCCGCCGCCTTTGAACTCCTCAAATGCCAATAGCACCGAGCGTGAACGAATCTCAGCCCCTGCACGCACAGCATTAGTGAAGCGCACTTTGTTAAGACCGTAATTAATGACTGTGCGGACCCCTGGGTGCGAAGGTCGGTCGGCATCGACGAGGCCCCGCAAATAGGGAATCAACGACAGCGTCAGAAACCCATGTGCGATAGTTCCGCGCCACGGAGACTCAGCGGCGGCACGGGTTGGATTGACGTGGATCCATTGCCGATCATCCGTCGCCGCGGCAAAGGCATCAATACGTGACTGGTCAATCACTACCCAGTCACTCACATGGACTTCCTGGCCAACTTGCTTGGTCAGCTGCTCACGAACCTGTTCGATAGACATCGATTGCGCCCCTTAAAAAGTACCAACGAATGGTTTACATCATACTGAAAACTAAAGCTGACTGAGTCAAAGTCGTTTTAACCATGCCGCAATCTTCGGCGGCAGCGTATGAGCTCGACTGCCCACATAAATGCCGATATGACCCGTCTGAACCGCCAGCTCCTCGTAGCGTTCTGACCGCACCAGAGCGCCGAGCGCCTTCGATGCTGCAGGCGGCACCAGGTGATCTTCAGTCGCGTAGATATTCAGAATAGGCATACGCAGCGCATCCAGCCGAGCGGCACGGCCAGCGAGGCTTAGCGTGCCATTAACGAAGCGATTTTCCTGATAAAACCAGGTAACGAACTCAGCAAACGCGGCCCCCGCTTGGTCTGGACTATCAAAAATCCATTGCTCCATGCGCAGAAACGTCGCGAGGACCTCTTGCTGATCAGGGTGATCCACCAAGGTCAGATACTTCTGCAAGGTGAGCCGAAACGGCATCAGACTCAAAAAAGCAGCGTTCAACCACGCACCAGGCACGTTGCCGACGCTGGCTACCAATTTCTTGATATCTACGCCACGCACCCACTTAGACAGCACATTATCATCGGTCTGAAAATCCACAGGCGTCACCATGGTGACTAGTTTTTTGATGCGCTGTGGCTCCAAACTCGCATAGATCAACGATAAGGTCCCGCCCTGACACACGCCGAGTAGATGGATAGGAGCTGATTTGCCGACGGTCTGCACCGCCCGGTCGATATCCCGCAGCACATAATCACTGAGAGTCGTGTGTCGATCTGCGCGGTCCGGATAACCCCAGTCCAACAAATACACATCCAGTCCATGTGCCAGCAGCCCTGCAATCATTGATCGATCGGGCTCCAGATCCAATACCGATGGGCGGTTAACCTGCGCATAGATAATCAAAACACGTGGCCGCCGACTAGCCTTAGCGCCGGAACGATAGCGATATAAAGTGACCTTTCCCTGTGTATAAAGTGCATCCCGTGGCGTGGACCCCGGGATGACGTCAGACAGTCCTCTGACCGTGTGCAGCGCCTGTGCGCAGCGCAGCTTAAATTGCGCAAGCTCGTCTATGGCAGCGCTACTGTCCGTGGTGTGGCTACTCATCGCACACGCATTTTAGCTAACGGCCGCGGTGTCCGCTGAGCACTTGCCTGTTTGGTCTTAAGCTTCTTTGCTGTCACGCGGCGCTTGGTCGAGCCTGTAGTCGATTGCGTCGCAGCCGTTGGGGCAGTCGCTGTACGCAATTCGCAACGTCGCAACGCATCATGCAAAGCGTCCATCTCAGAGCGGGTTGGCATACCGAGTGATGCGGCAGCATGCTCCATCGCGGCGTTTAGGCGAATACGCTCATCGATGAATGCATTTAGCAGTCGCGTTTGGGCGTCGATGAATGGATCGCTGCGCACGGTAGTTTGATAGGCGGCCTCCATAGCACCAACCCACGTATCAAAGGACTCACGCAAGCTCGCTCCAGCAGCAACCGGCTGATGAGTCGCGTACTGCGCGGCGGCATCCAACAGCGAGCTCATGAGCAGTTGCATGCATTGCGAACCAGCGTGCGCTTTACTTAAAGGGTTGCCAGCGCCTGCCATCGTCGAGAGCTCTGCCCACGTTTTCCAATATTCGGCGGCTTGCTGGCTAGCGGCAGCAACTACTTTTTCAGTGCCATCGACCTGTGCCGCGAGTGCTCGCAGACACTGCTCAATGGCAGCGAGCGCCGCCGTCTCCCGGGACTGAGGTTGGGCGTGCTCGCCCGCAAGGAGCACATTCCACAAGGCAGTCCAGGCAGCGTAGTCGGGCATCATGCGCGCGTCTGCCTTTGGTGCGTCACAGCATATTTGCCGGAAATATCGACCGATGCATAGTGCTCAGCGGCAACGGTTTTATGCATAACAGTATGATTTATATAGTTTAATGAGATCATCGTTAAGAGTCTAAAAATTTGTTGCATTGCACTATAATCAGGTTATACTGCATCGCAACAAATCTTCAGAGACTTGAGGAGTGCCCACCATGACGAAGACTGCTGCTGAAATCAATGCATTCACAGAAAACTCGCGCAAGTTCGCAGAGCCGGCGCAGCGTTTTGCCGCAATGTCCGCACAATTGACGGAGAGCTTTCTGCGCCACAGCTACGAAGCGGCAGGCGATTTTCTGAACTTAAGTATCGCTGCGCTGCATAGCGCCACACAGGCCAAAGACGTCCCAGAGCTAGTCAGCAAGCAGTCTGAACTTGCCCGCGCCTGTATGGAAAAACAGACCGAGCGATCAAAAGACCTGTTCAAACTTGCCAGCGAAGGCCAAGCCCATGTCACTGAGTGGTTCGACCAGACCACCAGCGATTTTAACGCACGCGCCCAGACGACGAAGGCAGCCTAAATCTCTCAATGCATCCAAAGGCCGACACGCCTTTGGATGCCGATCGACCCCCCTCGGGATGGTGTGTAGCAATGCGCACCGTCCCTTTTTTTATTCTGCCTGCCCCGACATCAGTTTGAGCATACGCCGCAAAAAACCCTCACAATGCAGTACGAATCGCTAGGAAGCGATCACCGTGACTACGGCCGGATCTTAAAGGGCATCGCTTATGCTAAATCCACAAATCATTGATTTTTGCACACCAAATTTGGGCGCTGAGAGCCCTATCGATGCAGACAAAGTCGTCTCTGGTAGTCCGCTCACACAGCTTGATAACCGCTATAGCGATCCGACAGACCATTTCCATTGTGGGATTTGGGCTAGCACGGTGGGCAAATGGACCATTCATTACACCGAACATGAGTTCTGCCACCTACTAGCAGGTCGTGTACGTCTCACCGCTGACGATGGCACAGTCCGCGATCTAAGCGCTGGCGACGCATTTGTGATTCCAGCAGGATTTCGTGGCACGTGGGAAACGTTGGAAAACGCGCGTAAATACTACGCGCTGTACCAACCCTAACGATGTATGCCGGCCAGCACGACGTAACACGTAGATATTTACAGAGATTTTGTTAGACTCGCGCTATTAATTACACAGGTCACTGACATAGCCAATGATGAACGGTCGCTACAAGTCCCTCTACTTAGCGCCACTGCTCGCGCTGACACTCGTCGCAGTCACTGCCTCACCGGCCTATAGCCGCACGCACCACGCGACGAATGCAACGAATAACGGCACACCTTCTTTAAAATCAAGCGCCGCGCTCGTGCTAGACGAGTCCACGTCATCGGTGCTGGTGGCGAAGCACGCTGACATGGCCATACCGATCGCTTCAATCACCAAGCTCATGACAGCGCTAGTTGTGCTAGAGGCCAATCAGTCGCTCGATGAGGAAATATCCATTACGGCTGAGGATCAAAATCTTGATAAGCCAACCACGTCACGCTTGCCAGTAGGCACCCGCTTAAGTCGTGGGGATTTTCTGCATCTAGCCCTCATGTCCTCTGAAAATCGAGCAGCCCACGCACTAGGCCGCAACTACCCAGGTGGTCTGCCAGCCCTGGCCGTGGCCATGAACGCCAAGGCAAAAAGCCTAGGCATGACTTCTGCACATTTCGTTGAGCCGACTGGTTTGTCCAGCGACAACGTCGCAAGCCCCGCGGATCTCTCAAAGCTCGTGATGGCCGCTGCCAAAAACGAAACAATCCAACAGTTTTCGACCGACAGCAGCTATGCGGTCCCAGTTGGCAAACGCCAAAGCTCAGTCCAGTTTCGTAACACGGACCCGCTGGTGAATAGTCCGGATTGGAACATCATCGTGCAAAAGACCGGCTACATTGCTGAAGCGGGCCGCTGTGTGGTCATGAAAGCTGTGATCGCTGGACGTTCAACCATCATTGTGTTGCTGGATTCGATCGGCAAGCAAACCCGCATCGCTGATGCACGCCGTATCAAAAAATGGTTAGAGGCCCGTTTAAGCGCTGACGCTCGCCAAAGCCATAAGGCCTAACACGGGCCCAGAGAGGCTATACGGTTACTTGCTCGGTTTGACTCCAACGATCGCTTCCCAGTTGATCAGCGCATTCCACACCAAGCGCTGATCGCCGCGATTTAAATCGCGGTGCAACGGGTTAAAATTAAACGCCACCACATGCCCTTGACCCACCGGTAAATCAAAAATCGCGGGCCGCCCTACTAGATTGCTTTCACCCCATGCCTGACCGCTGACAACAAACGGCGCGCCATCACGATCGCCCCACTCCATGACGACACCGGATGCATCCACGGGCCCATCCAAACACGTGGTGCAGTAGGCCATACGCAACCAGCGACGCGGCGTCGCATAAAGCGGAAAATTTTGGCGAAACACATGCGTACGCGGTGCATAGCCGTACGCAATCGGATGATCTGGCTGCGCAAAGGTGACGCGCAGATGCGCGCCGGGGGTACGAGTGGCAGCGCCCTGCGCCGCAGCGGCGGCATCGGCCCCGCCGCCTGTAGTGCTCCGTGGTACGCCGCCAGCGTCACGCCGCACCCCGCGCACGATGCCACCCTCAAGCGCCAGCATCGAACCGCTACCTAAGGACACGAACAAACCGCCTCCCTCAATAAATCCCTGCACATGCTGTAACCCTAACCAGCCAATGCCGCCCGTGATGTCATCCGAACTTGCAGGTGTCCCCAAACTTGGCGTCGCTGCGGTCTTGCGAAAGGCCATCGGTCCCCAAGCCTTCGGGATGCCGTGTATTTGCTCAGCGAGCTCCAAATCCACATGACCATACAGCAGCACATCTAAGCGCTTAAGTTGCTTGCCGTCACGAATATCCTCGTCACGCACATAGGTGTAAGGAATGTGGCGCTGATCCAGTGCATAACGCAGCCAACCGATGGAGTCAGTATCAGCCCATGGCACCCAGAGACCCAAACGCGGCGTGCGCGCCACATGCTGAGGCACCACCGGCACGACATTGCTCGCCGTAAATTCAAGGCCCAAAGTCCGACTGACCTCGGCAAGCTTTATCGCCGTCGGCGCGCTCCCCGGCACGATCCATGAGCCAGCCGGGTACTCGATACCATTCAGATGAAAGCTTTTTTCTGCCACATGAATAGCGACATCACGCAGGGCAAAACGTGCCTCAAGCAAGCTTTCCTGCCCGGTATCTCGCAGCACATACCATGAACCTGTACCCGATACGCTGCCCACGATCGCCGGCGCATGCTCCAGCATATCCATGGGAGTCGCGCGGACCGCTGGGTCGACCGTGGTACTGACGCTCAAGTGATAATGCGCAGGCAAAGACCAAGACACGTCATCGTACGGTTCACCGCCGTCCTTCGGATATTCCTGCGGACTTAACAAGTCGATGGCATAGCGTCCATAGGGCTGATCTAGCGTCACCACATAGGTCCCAGCAGGATAGTCGCCATCGCTTAAGTGCAAGGACGTCGTCGTCCGCTTCACCTCAATGCGTTGCGCCAGTAGCCGACTCACCAACGCGGCCACCCGCATAGGATCACCCTGATCGGCAGTCATAAGATAGGCATAGGGAGGATGCTCAAGACCTGCGCGCCACGAGTGGTATCCCTTTCGATAAAAACTCGTTAAAAAATCTTTGGCGTGACTTGCGACCTGATCAAGCGCCGCTAACGCACCCGTCTCGTTGTAATTCACTGTGTTGCGAGCAGACCAAGCAAAAGACTCTTTAGGCGGAGGGCTCACTCGGTACCATTCGCGACTCGTCTCCTCCGGCTGCAACTGAGTATTCAACGTTTCGGCAGTGCCATTGCCATATGTTTCATACCCACGACCGATGGCGTTATGGTTCATTGCCACAGAATCTGAGTACAGATGAGAAAAGCCCTCGCCAAAATTCCACGTCGATACGCCCGGCATACCCAACGCAGTCATCGCCTGCACTTCGTGAAAACTCAACTCCAAAAACTCGGTGTACGTAATGGGATCAATGTTTGGGTTGTAAGGGCCTGTCCCGTTCCACGTCATCAGTAAAGGAACGGCCTCGTGTAGATCATGTACAACAGTGGGGTGCCATTCATGAAACATGCCGTGTATGGCCTGCGTCGTGGCATGGGTCTGCTGGTGCGCGTCGCGATTGATATCAACAAAAGTATATTTAGACCAATAGGGTGGCGCCTGCCGGGGCAGAGTGGCTTTGTCAGTCTTGCCCTTTAGATAGGTGTAAAACCACTCCACTTGTTTGTCACGACCATCTGGATTGGAGACTGGGTTGAGTAGCACAACCATATTTTCCCGAATCTTCTGAATCATCGGCTGCTCGGACACTGCCAACCGATACGCAAGTTCTAGTACCGATTCGGTGGAGCCGGTTTCATCGGAGTGGGGACCGGCATTAAAGTAATAAATTGGACGCCCTTCGGCGATCAAGCGCGTGGCGCCTGCCTCATCGACCAAGCGCGGATCGGCGAGCAAGCGCGTGATGTCTTTTAATCGACCGAGCTTTTTAATCCCGGCTTCATCGGCGATCGCCAGCATCAGAATTTCGCGGCCCTCTTCAGATTGACCAATGTTAAAAACTTTCACCCGCGGTGAGGCGGCGGCAAGGGCGCGACTGTAAGCAAAAGCGACCGTGGAATTTACAAGCTCGCCTGGCGCCCCAGGAATACGATGCAAAAATGACCGTGGCGAGGGCACGGTGGCGGATGACGGCAGGTATGACACCCAGGGCGAACCAAACCGTGGTTCCGTGGTGGCTGCCGCGATCTCCTCTATCGAACCCGCTTCCGCTTGATCAGGCCCGGTATCTACGGGCAGCGCCTGCGTCGGTGCGCAGGCACTTATTAGCAACCCCATGATCACAAACCGCTTCAACATACGAATCCTTAATGCGATGTGCAGCTCACTGAACCCATATTAAATATCGTAACCACCATCGAACATGGCACTTAAAAAGTACCCTTCACTTCAAATGGAATGGAGTGTAAGAATGCAAGGTCCGTGGTGACCGTGCCAGACATGCGATACGCCGTTTGGTGCGAACTCTCTTTCAGATGACCGATCAGTTTTAAGACAATCGGCGCGAGATTGGTGCTCAGATCCACCTCAAATTGACTATCAGCGCGCGCGCCGACAAGGAAGGACTGCACGCTTTGCCCGGTCCCTAAACGCTCGCCGTCGCAATCCAAGGTCAAGGACACCCGCTGAACTGGCAGCGACACGCTATTGGGATTATGGATGGCAATCCGCGCCCGAAAGGTCTGTTGTGTCAGTTGTGCATGTACAAGGTCTAAATGGGCCAAAGATAACGTGGGCCGCTCTAAGTGCCCCGTTAGACCCGCGCATCCTGCGAGCAGTAGCGCCAGCAAAGCGCAGACCGCTCTTTTAACGTAGACACTCGCCATAACAAGACTCCTCTGGGCACATCTTCCCATGGTTGCGACGCAGGGGCCTAGTTGGGTGCCTTGCCGTGAAAAGAGCCCTGATGGAGCCTTGTGCTACATATACAGCGATGTTCTTAATAGTATTGATTTCGTAATATCATTAACTATATTATACAGTTAACTTAATTATTCAATCAGTTATCATCATTCACAGCTCAGCAGCGACAGTTAATGACCGATACGCACAGTAAAACAGCACTCAAATTCCATAAAGAACTCAGCTCAGGCTTGATTGCCTTGGTTTTGTTGTCCACCCTGAACGAAGCGGCGAGCGATCTGTATGGATACGAGATCACGAAGACCTTGTCCGCCCTCAATCCTGCAGCGCCGGTCAAGCTCGGCGCGGTTTACCCCGTGTTGCGCTCGCTCGCCGCACAAGGACTGCTCTCCAGCCGTATCGTGCCCTCATACTCCGGGCCGCCGCGACGCTATTACCGGATTACTCCGCTAGGCACACAGATGCTTAGCGAGTGGCTCGTCATCTGGCGCAGTAGCCGCGCGTTTGTGGATGCGGCAACGGGCGCGCCTAGTAACCATGAGCATCGCACATGAGTTGCGCCCTCGTTGCAGACACGTTTTTTAGCGCTCGCCTCAGCGGAGCACTGGAAGAGGCCATTCAATGGAGTGGTGAGACGCTTGAGTGCGATGGGATGCGCCGCCCGGACGGACGTGGTTTACGGATTAGCTTCACCGGCCAAGACGGTAGCGCACACCTGACACTCGTTATCGGTGCGCCAGAATTAGCGGAAGGCCTCTCGACGAAAGCCGTGCCCGTCAACGTCACGTTGATTCGTGAAGGCCATGCGATTTACGGCACACGTGGGGCCAACAAGTGCCTACTGGATGAGGTAACTCAGCACCCGATTAGCCAGCCCACGCCCCCATCTGTCGCGAGCACCGGCGACACCAGCGCGCAAGCCACGATCGCCATGCGGTTTTGGCGTATTGAAGCCCGCGGCTTTTGCTTAGAACCGGTGCGTTCGATTGCAGACCCTTCCGATGCGATACTGCTCAGCACGTTTGACTTTCGCGGCCAAATTTCCTGGGAACCAGACCTGCCAGTGACCACGCCCGGACACGCTCCCGACGCCACACCCAACAGCACACCATGATTACAAAAACATCACTACTTGCAGCGCTGGCAGCCCTATTTTTATGGAACTCAGCATTCAGCGCAGACGGCCCGCCCATCGCGCCACTGACTAGCTTCACGCACGACACCTTAGTGATTGACTCGCACGGCATGACTCACAGCTTTCGTGTGTACCTCGCCACCACTGAAGCTCAGCATGCGCAAGGGCTCATGTTTGTGAAAAAACTCGACCCCGATCGCGGGATGTTGTTTATTTTTGACCAACCTCAAGTGACCGCATTCTGGATGAAGAACACCCTCATCCCACTCGATCTGCTGTTTGTCGCTCCAAACGGCCGCGTGATACGTATTGCACCGAATGCTCAGCCGCTCTCTTTGGAGTCCATCAGCTCCATGGGAACGATCTTAGGCGTCCTTGAGCTAGCCGGAGGCTCCTGCGACCGACTGCACATACAGACCGGCGATCGAGTCCTGTATCGTGCATTTCAAGCTGGCTAAAACAGAAATCAACCACAAAAAAAATGGCGGGCATAAAGCCCGCCATTTTCATCCAAGGTCAGTTCCTGATCAGAACTGCGCAGTCAGCGTCGCAAATACGTAGCGACCGAGTGCGTCATACACCTGTGGGAAGGTATTGCCGTTGCACTGCGAGCCTGGGCAATCCGAGTTACCAAAGACCGGTGGATCCTTGTCTAACAGGTTTTGGATGCCTAAGCGCAACGTCAGCTTGTCGGAGGCTTTAATAGCTGCCGTCAGATCGAGATAATCCCGAGCATCCAGCTGCGCGTCGGTATTGGAAATTGCACCGGTGGCAATCGTACCCTGCGCCGCCAAGTTGCTATTACCGCTCAACGCATCAACCTTGACCGCGTTGAAATGACGCCAGGCCAAGGACAGGTCCAAGCCCTTCCACGGTGTCTGCCAGGTTGTACGCAACGTGTGACGCCACTCAGGGTTCGGCGTGCCACAAATGTTGCCATAGTAACCAACGCAGTCATACCCTGTGGAAGAGTCTGCAGCGATCGGCGTGATCTTATAAGCCTGCATGTACGTGCCTAGCAAGGCCGTGTGAATCTTGCCATACGCCCCGAGCTGGAACGTATACGACAAATCAACATCGATACCCTTTTCCTCCAACGTACCGACGTTGGCGAGCTTGTCGACCACGTAGCCGTTGTTGGACAACCATAACGAGCCGTTGATATCGCGATGCACGAGATCACACAACACGCCGTTGTTGAGACACTCTTTAAGAATCGTATCAGCGCCAATACGCTGAATAACATCGTTGATCTTAATATCAAAATAATCGATCTGCGCACGGAAGTTTGGCAGCCATTGCGGCGTATAACCCACACCAAACGACGAGGTCAGCGCGGTTTCAGGCTTCAGTTGAGTGTTACCACCGATAAAGCCGTTGTACTGCACTGCCGGGTTCGCAATGATGTTGCCATACTGCGAGGCAGATACACCTGTGCGAGCGCACTGTGCCGCAGAGTAGCTTGGGCTTGGACCCGTGCAAGGATCAGTCACGCCATCAAGACCCACTTGCTGTGCCGAATACAATTCGCCCACGTTCGGAGCGCGCACGGCGTGAGCAAAGCTCGCGCGTAAACGCACCTCATCCACTGGCGACCACTCAAGACCAAACTTGAAGGTGTTGGTGTTAAAGCCTAACGAATAGCTGGAATAACGATAGCCAGTTTCAAAGGCGAGTGATTTTGCAAGCGACGCGTTGTCGATCAACGGCACACGTGCTTCCATGAACAACTCACGCGACGCAATTTCGCCCGACAGCGGCAGAATGGGTGTGCCACCGCAGTTGCCGCAGTCACCCGATTGGTATTCCAGATCAGGCGTGTAGGTCGATTTGACCTGACGCCACTCGGCACCAACGTTGACTCGTACACCGGACTTGGCTGTCGGCAGCTGCCAACCATACTTACCAAGGTCACCGGTGACGTTGCCACTGACAATAAACTGCTGCACTTCACCACGGATCAGCAATGGGATGCCGATGTAGTTGGTCGCCGCTGGCGTGACGCCGCCGTAATTCCAAATATTCCATGGCACGCAGGTCGGATCAGTTCCATTCTGTACGGAGCGGCACTCCGGGCCGTTAGGGCCTTGCACCACATCGAGCGCATTGTTCATACGCCGCAAGGACACGTCATTGTTGTAATTTTCAACCAGCTGCGTGTAGCCAAACTGCCCATAGGTATCATACGACCATGTGTCGTTGATAATCCCTTTGCTGCCGATCACTAAGCGCAGCGACTGGTGTCCCAAGTCATCTTGGCGTGGGCCACCTTCCACGTTACGCCGACCGAGCAAGAACGCGACGGGCTTATTCGGATCCGCAACGCCACCGCACCACGCATCGAGCTCAGCTGCCGTAAACAAAGGGTTACCGCAAGTCGAGTTGGCGAGCCCTGCGCCGAAGAAGAACGCCGTGGGTGCAATCTGCGCGATCGAGCGATCGTTCATGTACTGCACTTCGCTGTAGACATCTGCATGCTCATTAAACTCGTAGTGCACGAAGGCACCGGCCGAGTAACGCTCATCCGGTCTCTGAAAGTAATTGAGCGGGCCGTAGTTGTAACGGTAAGAGTTATTCCAATTGGTCAGACCATTGGGTCCCACCGTCTTGCTGCCGCCGATAATTGTGCCGGTCGCAGGATCGACCGGAATAAAACGGCCAGTGGCTGCGGATGACGAACCACCGCAAGAGAACTTACCGCCCGAATCATATGACCCCGCCACGTAACCTGAATTTAAGGTACACGCGCTGTAGTCGTATGAGGCTTGCAATACGGGGGCCACTTTACGGTAGGTGGCGTACATCGTCGCATTACCCTTGCCATCACCGGAGTTAAATCCAAATAAGAACGACAGATCCTTGGTTTGGCCTGTGTTCACATTGCCAGGAGCCGTCGCAAAGTTTGCGCCCGTGTCTGAGTTGAACTGCGGCACGGCATCGCCTGCACCTTGTGGGTTGTGCTGGCTGTGGTTGTAAAAGCCGTAATTTGTGCTGATTTTTACGCCTTCAAAATGCGTATTCAGCACAAAGTTGACAACACCCGAGACCGCGTCCGCGCCATACACCGAGGATGCGCCACCCGTTAGAAGATCAATGCGCTCAATCAACTCCGCAGGGACTTGGTTCAGATCGGATGCGCTACCACCACCCGGATCACCAGGACCTAAACGGCGTCCGTTCACCAGCACCAACGTGCGCTGTGCACCGAGTCCGCGCAGATCGACTTCTGCTGTGCCATTCGATCCGTTAGAAATGTTTGAGCCTTGTGACGCGAATACCTGGGGCAAAGAGTTGAGCAAGTCCTCAATGCGCGTCACGCCAGTTTGTTCGATATCGGCCGCACCCACCGCCACCACAGGACTGATGGAGGTCTCGTTCGGTAGCGCGAGACGCGAACCCGTGACCACGACGTCATCGAGTACGGTGTTTTGCGCGTTCGCTGGTGCGGTTTGCGCATGAGCGGCTCCGAACGACGCGAGCACGCTGCCAGCAAGCGCGAGGCGCACGCTCGTTGCCAGCACTTGATTGCCAATACGACTTGTCATTGATGATCCCCTACAACCTATGGTGATGATCGGCCAAACACGGCACCGGCGTCATGTCATGCCGCCGGTGCACAGTGTACGCCCAACGAGTTCCCCCTCGTCTCAGAAGCATAACAAGAATATGGTATCGCCTCACCATCCAAACGATTATGACCACCTAACCCCGATCACTAACCACCCCCCCCAGATGCCTAGGCTTAAGATCAATGAGTAGCTTTATTTAACATACTGATTTATAAGGTTTTTATATATTCCGTTTTTGCGCCATCGCTACTTAGCCTAAGTTGAGACTAGACGCGAGCATCGCAGCCTTGCACCATGGTGCTCTTAAAATCGCCCAGTTCGGCCCCCATGCCCACGCCCAGCCTCCACGATTACCAGCAAGCCATCGTTGCCCATATGAACCGTCAGGACTGGGCATCCGCGGCGACCACGACCGCCAGCTGTCGGAAGGCATGGCCAGACGATCGCACGGGCTGGCTGCTAGGCAGCTTTGTGGCGCTGCTTGCGGATAAAAAAGACGCGGCTCTCGCCCTCATGGACGAGCGACTGAGACTCGACCCCTCCGATCTACAATGCTTAATACAGCAAGCCGAGTGTTTGCTTGCGCTTGGCCGGGCGGATGAGGCACTCGCGGCCGCCGAGCGCGCGGCAGTCAGTGCGCAGGGCATTCCCGATGCGCTCGATGCGATTGCCGCATTTTTGGTGCACGCCAACGCACCGAGTCGAGCCCGCGAGTTATATGACAGCGCACTCGTGCTGACACCTAACCGCACAGATCTGCTCGGCAAACGCGCGATGGTGTCGCGTTTCTTAGGCGATTTTAAAGCCGCTGAACGCGACTATGAAGCACTACTTGCCATCGAGCCCGCCAACGCCAGTGCCCTTAAAGAACGTGCTGAGCTCACGCGCCAGTCCCTCGATCACAATACCATTCCAGCAATGGAGCGCTCCCTAGCAAGCTCGGTACCTGACTCCAAAGATGCCGCTACCCTGCACTTTGCGCTCGCAAAATCCTTTGAAGACACCGGCAACTACACCAGTAGTTGGGACCATTTAGGTCGCGGCAACGCAATCGAACGAGCCCTTATTCAGTATGACGTTCGTACCGACTGCGACCTTATGCAACAACTCACAGCAACGTTCCCAGCGTCGCAAAAAAAACCACTACTGTCCGCAAACACAGGACCCATCTTCATCGTCGGTCTGCCGCGCAGTGGTACCACGCTGGTCGAGCGCATCCTTGGCAGTCACTCACGCATTTATCCAGCGGGTGAACTGCCTGCGTTGTCCGAAGCGCTCACGGCTGCGATGGTCAAAACCTCAGGCCTTGAACGCTTTACACGGGAGCAGTACATCAGCGCGCTGCGTGTGCTCCCCCCGGAACTGATCCGCGACGAATACTTAAGTCGGGCGCAGGCGCGTCGCGGTGAAAAAGATTTTTTTACAGACAAACAGCCCACAAACTTTTTTTACTGCCCAGTAATCGCGCAGGCATTTCCAGACGCTCGCATCATCCATCTGACTCGCCATCCACTGGCTACCTGCTATGCGATCTATAAGACGCGCTTCCAGGGCACCTATCCTTTTGCCTACGATTTACGCGAACTGGGCGACTTTTATATCGGTTACACCAAATTGATGGCGCACTGGCATGCCGTTTTGCCTCATCGCATACACGATCTTTCCTATGAGAGGCTGGTCACCCACCCAGAAGAGACAATCCGAGCGCTCTTCGAATATGTGGGGTTAAACCTAGAGGACGCATGTCTTAACTTTCATGCAAACCCCACAGCCACCACGACTGCCAGCGCGGTTCAAGTTCGTCAGCCGCTATACGACTCGTCCGTTCATCAGTGGCAGAATTACGCGTCTGAATTGGCTGACCTCCGACGACAGCTCGAGCTTGCCGGCATTAAGATCCAATAGGCGTTCGCGCACGCATACTGACTAATGTACGCGAGTCACCTTGCAGTCACGCCCAGTTGCCGTCTTAATCCGAAATGACCCGAATGCGCCGCGCACCAGACGCACCGTATCACCAAGTTTTAATAGCAAATCACCAGCCGGGGTCAGTTCACGCCATGCCTGGCCATTATCGAGGTTAAACACGACTCGCCCATCGTCTTGCAACGCAAGTCCCATCACGCGCGCCCTCAATTCTGGAATTTCAGTCGGCTGGCCTGGCTGAACATCGCGCGCCACAATAGTCGCGGGTGGTAGCCCAAATTTTTCAGTGGGCGTCAGTCGAGCTACTGGCGTGACGGGCGAGGCCGTGCCCTTTGCGGCAGACTCGGTTGGTGAGGTAGCGCTTGCTATATCAACAACGCGGCTAGTAACACTCGTCTCGTCGTCGAGCACCGCGCTTTCTCGATCAAAGCAAGCAAGCCTCTCATTGGTATCGCGAATAGCCCGACACTGCAATAAAGCATGCACTCCAGTGTCGGCAAAAGCCGAACTCATTATCAGAGTCGCAACCATGCTTACAGCCGGCAGTGCCCCTTTCAAACCCCACTCGCTACGCATGACTCAATCCCCCGCTATTTCTTACAGTCCCATCGGCGGTAACCCTTCGCCTTCATAAAAATCAGCAATCGCGATCATCGCTTCTCGCACTAAATCACGCTCCATCAGCGTGAGTGCTGGATGCCATATATCAAAAATCAGTATGGCGCGAGGGATATCAGAATCATTCCATGCCTCATGCTCAATGGTGTCGTCAAAGGCCCACGCACGGCCCACTTGCCACTCGCGCGTTTCGCCACCGACTCGGAACCCGCATCCCGGCGGCACGATCAATGGCAAATGGACTGTCAAGCGCGTGTTGGTAACACCTGTATGCGCCGGAATATGTGTCTTTGCATCGAGAATAGAAAAAAATGCCGTTGGCCCGCGACCAGGAATATCGACTTGGGGCGTTTTACTCAGCGCCACCATCGTCTGAGGGCAGCGCACGATACGCTCTTCCTGTCGCGCACCTTCGTTACTCAGAAAGTAGGCGCCCCAGCGCCTCGAGTGATTGAGTTCGCGCCACTGATTCAAGGGCACACCATCCGGATAGGCGATATACGGCTGCATACCACCCACGTCCTCGCGCAATAGCTGCGTCAATTCTTCGCGGATCGCCCCGGTTGCATACTCTAATTCTTCCATCCATGGAAAATCGCGCCGCGGGTAGTACTCATGATTTGTCAGAAACGGAAAATGCATGAATGTTGGCTGCGGTGCGTAAATTTTCGTGCGCCCCAAAATCTGCGCAATTGAGCGCTCAAAACGCTGACGCCCATCGCGCGGATCACTGCGCCGTATAGGCCCAACGCGCGCCTCAATAGAACTCGCCAAACTCGATGCCGCCTCTGCCACGCGCGAACGCGCATGCTTGACGTGCGCCTCCAATGCCGGCGGTAGTCTTAGTTCAGGCGACAACGTATCCAACGCATTTTTATACACCTGCGCTGCAGCACGTGACCTGCCCATCAGATCAAGCACGGCGCCTTTTTGCAGCAGCACGACTAAGTGCGCAGGATCAAGCGCCAAAGCGCGCTCTAAGGTGACCAGTTCCGCATCGCGACGACCCAGCGCACGCTCAGCTGCAGCCACACTCAGCCAAAACTGCACATAATTCGGCGCGCTCTCGGCGGCTGCCTGAAACAATGCGAGCGCTGACTCTGCATCTCCAGCGCTCAGCATACGTCGCGCACTTTCATGCAATACGAGCGGGTGATTCGGCAGCAACCTCTGCGCCTCATTAAAACATTGCTGCGCCTGTTCACTTTGCCCTTGCGCGAGCAGCTGATCTACCTGCGTCATCAAATTGACAACTGTGGTTTCTAAAGTCGCGCGTGTCGCATCAGCCAAAGTCTTACTCATGGTGTCAGTATATCCTCAAGATCCATGCGGATAGCGCTCAACTAAGGGGCCGAGTGCGCGCCTTAGTGGCTCGAGCCAAGCCTCATACTCACGCCAGCGATCCACAGACTCTGAATAAATCGGCTGCCTCACCTGCTCTGAACTAATCGTGGTGACGACTCGGCGTGTGTTGTAGAACTGTAGGCATCCAGCTTCAAAGGGAAGCTGGCAATACGCAAGCAAGCGGCGCACTTCGCTCTCAGGATCAGCCACTAAGTGCTCGTAGTGGACTCGATGAATACGGCCTGGCAAAACCTGATCATAGTGATCCATTAACGCCACATAATCGGCGTAAAAGCGCCCCATATCGGCTTGGTCGTAGCTAAAGCCCATGCCTTTTGCAAAAAGCTGCTTGTAACACGAAAACCCCCCACCCAATGGGTGGCGTCGAGCATCAATAATGGCCGCGTTAGGAAACATCAGGTGGATAATCCCGACATGCCCAAAATTGAATAAGTTCTTATCCACAAAACGCGGCTTGCCTAAAGGCCGATGAATACTTGTGCGCTCAAGATACCGCGCGGCGCACGCCGCAAACACCGACGAATCAAGTGCGCTGAGCGACTCAGGGTATGCGCCTGTCGTTGGACTCACAATGATCTCGTAGCCAGCAGCGGCTAAATCCGGCAGCTCACGTGTCCCTTCAATTTGCGAATGGCTGCTTAGGATTTGTTCAAGTAAGGTGGATCCAGAGCGTGGCAAGCCCACAATAAAAATCGGATCAGCGCGATCAATGCCCCAACCTTGGCGCTGATCGAAAAAATCTTGCGTAAAGAACTCTCTGTCGCGTGCGACATCGCTGCTCATGACATCCGGATCGTAGACAAGCGTTGAGCGCTGAGTACGATTGCCACGCTCATAATGGCTAAAGGACGTTGCATACTTGCCTTGGTCCTCAAATGCCTTGCCGAGCGCGAATTCAATATGAACCGTATCGGCCTGACGCAACTGCGCGCTTGCCAATAGGTCGCCCATTTGCTTGATTTCAGCCTCGCCAAACCGAAACATTTTTAAGTTCGCAAGACTCCAATACGCAGCGCCAGACTCGGGTCGCAACGTCAGCACTTTTCGATAGGCATCAATGGCCGCCTGCTGATCGCCTTGTGCACGCAGCGTATGCCCCATGAGTAGCCAGAGCATTTCACTCGTCGGATGATCGATAAGCGCACAACGTGTGACCTCAATCGCCGCTTCATTGGAACCGAAGACCCGTAACGTTTGGGCTTTCAGATGGATGTAAGTGGTATTCGTTGGATCTGCTGCGAGCAAGCGCTCGAGCTCTACTAACGCCGCCTCATGCTGGTGAATGGTGTGCAGCAATTGAGCCAGCTCAAACCGCGCACGCGCGTCTCCAGGCGCTTCCTTGAGGCACTCGCGCAGTTGCCGTTCGGCTGCTGGATAATTGCCCTGCCGCGACGAGATATCGGCCAGATACCGCAGCGCGACCGTGTCTGTAGGCACCAACTTTAAGCGCGCCTCAAATAGCGCCTGTGCCGTCGCGAGCCGATTCTCGGCAAGGGCTACACTCGCATCCCCGAGTTCCACGGGGTCTGCAATCAACGCCATATAACTCGCGTAGGCGCGATCGCCCATCACTGTCTGGCCATCCGCAAAGTAAAGCGCCGCGAGTGCACGCCACGCATCGGCAAGACCCGCATCTAATTGCACTGCCTGCACCAGAGCCGCACGGGCCTCAGCAACGTGCCCCACTGCCAGTAATGCACGACCCATCTCCAGCGCCAAAAACGCGGATGCGGGCAGCATCGGCGATAAAGCCTTGAGTATTCCTAGGGCTTTACCAGGGTCATTGAGCTTCGTGCAGGCCGTCGCCAAGAGCAACTGGGCCTCGGTGTGTCCCGGATGCTCTGCAAGCACCAGACCAGCCAGCTCGGCCGCGCGCGCAGGATCCGTCTCCAGCGCCACGATGGCACGCATCATCTGTATATCCGCCGAGGGACTCATGGGCACGGTACGGATCTCCTCGACCAAGGTAGCAAGCCATTAAAGACTGTCTGCCAGCGGCACGCAAACGCCACAGCTTACCCCCCCCCACGGAGCGCCGATGCCCGCAAAAGCTATGTAGCCGAACGCGACCACCTGAGTCAACGGCCTAAGCGCTGCGCCGCGGTGCAGCGGCGCGCACGAACAGCTACAATCGACTGCAGTTCTCCTGCGAGGTCACTCATTTGAGCAGCACAGCCCCTGGGGTATTGGACGAGGCGGGGATCCTGCGCGCCTTGCAGATATCAAAAGCGGACGCAGCCGCTGGCCGCGTCACTGAGTCTGATCAGCTGCTAGCACGTATTGCTGAAGCCGCCCCCCATCACCCCGCGGTGCTCAACGAGCTTGGCGTGCGCATGCTGGCTCGCGGCTCAGCAGAACAAGCGCAGGCACTGTTTACACGCGCCACCAGCGCGGATCCGCGCCATCCCGCCCTCTGGGCCAATCTCGCGAGTAGCCTCAAAGCACTCGGCCGGCGCGACGAGGAGCGCGATGCCATTGACAAGGCGCTCGAACTCGAACCGCGCCACCTGTCCGCTCTTTTGCAAAAAGGGGCTTACCTGGAAGAGACGGGCGATGTGCGCAGCGCGGCCCGCACCTACCAAAACGCCTTGGAATGCATTGCACCCAATGCACCCGTACCCGCTGCGATTGCAGATACCCTACAACATGCCAAGCAAGTGGTGGAATCTGATTACAACGATTTGACCCGAGCGCTGGAAGAGCCTTTGGTTGCGATCCGCGCAGCGCACGGACAACGTCGCGAGCCCCGCGTCGATCAGTGCTTGGACATTCTGATGGGCCGTCGCAAGATCTATCACTCGAATCCCACGTGGATGTACTTCCCTGGATTACCAGCGATCGAGTTTTTTGAGCGAGCAGACTTTCCGTGGCTGGACGCCTTTGAAGCGGCCACCGACGACATCCGCAGTGAGTTAATGCGGATCCTCGTGGCCGATCGAGAGGGCCTACAGCCCTATGTCGACTATCCCGTCACGATGCCGCTAGACCAGTGGCGCGAGCTCAATCGTTCACGACGTTGGAGCGCCTACTTTCTATGGAACCAAAGTCGACCGGAAGCCGCTCACATCGCGCGCTGCCCAATCACGGCCCGTATTCTCGAGACCGCTCCGCGCTGCCGAGTCGAGTCCCGCGCGCCGACTGCTTTCTTCTCCATATTGGACACCAATACCCGCATACCGGCCCATGTCGGCATCACCAACACACGCGCAACAGTCCACGTACCGCTCATTATTCCGCCCGATTGCGGCTTTCGTGTTGGCAACACGACCCGCGAATGGGTACCAGGGCAGGCTTGGGTGTTTGATGACACCATCGAGCACGAAGCATGGAATTTATCGGATACACCGCGCGCCATTCTGATCTTTGATATCTGGAACCCGCTGCTAACTGCCGTCGAGCGCAGCATGATTCAGACCGCCACAGAAGTTTACGTCGAGCACTACGCACTACCTCCAGACCAGATCCGGTGATGCCCATGCAGCTACCTAAGATGCTTCTCATCAGCCTGCTGTGCAGCGCAGCGTGCTTGGCTGCCGACATAGACCCCAGTGCGTTGCAGCGCTGTGCAGCCATTGCCAGTGATGCCACGCGACTGCAGTGTTACGACACCTTGGCCGGCCGACCGATGACAGCACCTCAGGATCTTGCGTCTACCAATCACACCCTGCCCACTGGCACAGCAGCATCGACGACGGCGCCAGCCGCCACAGAGCCTGCGAGCAGCTTTGGGCTCAGCGCAACGCAGCTCAATGTCGCCAAGCCAACGACTGATGCGGTACAAGGGCGAGTCGTTAACTTAGCAGAGAGTGCAACCCAGCAACTTATGGTCACATTAGATAATGGACAAGTGTGGCAACTTACCGGCGAAGATGCGCATGTGAATGTCGGCGAGCAGGTCACGATACGACGCGCCGCGCTGGGCTCATTTTTGCTCATCACCAAACTTAAATTTGTGTACCGCGCGCACCGTATCAAGTGATTATCTTGGTGGCGGAACATCGCGGCCACATCATTAGCATGACTCGCCTTAATGCGCGCATACAGGCCTGACAATGACCAGAAACACGGACGCAGATACCGCAACGTTGCGCGCGGTCCTTGAGGCCGCTCAAGCGCGAGATTTTACGCGTGCAGGCATGCTTGCCAATCAAGCACTCGCCACGGGTCTTGAGCATCCACTATTACTGAACGTCGCAGCCACTGTACTCGAACATGCTGGCAAATTTAACGACGCAATCGTACTGCTAGAGCGCGCCGTTGCCATCGCCCCCGCTGATATCGGTGCCCGCAACGCCCTCGCCTTGGTTTTGCAACGGGTAGACAGGCCCGCAGATGCGCTGATCCATCTCGATGAAATCTTAAAGCTCGACCCAAACCTTAGTTTTGTCCACGTCAGCAAGGGCAACGCGCTCATGAGTTTGGGCTCACTCGGCCGCGCCAAACTATGCCACATGCATGCACTGACGCTAGAGCCAGAAAATGTGATTGCTCAGGCAGCATTGGCCTCCATTGCGAGTCACTTCGGTTTACACGAGGAGGCAGCAGACTGGGCGCACCGCGCACTCGCCAAAGTACCGAATCTGCCGGATGCGACCATTGTGCTTGCTACTGCGGAACTGGCCGCCGGTCGCGCCACGAATGCAGAGAAACTTGCACGGCGCCTACAACTAGATCCGCGCTTAAGCACTGCCGATCAAGCGCGCGCTTTTGGCATCATTGCCGATGCCTGCGACGCCAGCGGCCGTTACACAGACGCCTTTAACGCCTACACCTTATGTAACGCCGCACTGCAGGCGGTGCATCGCACGCTCGCCAGTGGGACGAGCGTACTCGACTATGCGCGTGGCATTAACGTCGCCTTGCGCCATGCTAACCCACGCTGCTGGCAGCCACAGAGTCAGCACGTATCACCCAGCGCTGACGAGCCCACCGACCATGTCTTTTTACTGGGCTTCCCTCGTTCAGGGACCACACTGCTAGAAGTGGTACTCGATGGCCACCAGGATGTTGTCAGCCTTGAAGAGCATGAACTTCTCATCGACTCGGTCGTCCATTTTTTTAATGAGCCGCTGCGGTTTCAGGATCTAGAGCAAGCAGATGAAGCCACACTGGCTCCACTACGAACGGCGTATTGGGACCATGTCAAAGCTGCTGACGTGCGGTTTGCAGGCAAGGTCTTTATCGATAAACATCCGTTAAATACTTTAAAACTGCCACTCATCGCCCGCCTATTCCCGCGCGCCAAGATTTTGTTTGCGTATCGTGATCCGCGCGATGTGGTACTCAGCTGCTACCGACGACGGTTTAAGATGAACAAAGCGATGTACGAACTGCTCACCTTGCCCGGGGCTGCGGCTTTGTATGACACGGTAATGGAATGCGCTGAGCGTATGCGACCACTCGGTGGCCTGGCATGGCACGATGTGCGTTATGAGGATCTGCTGCTGGATCTACCCGGCGCAACACAAGCGATCTGTGGGTTTTTGAACCTACAATGGCAGCCACAGATGGTGGACTTCGGCCTGCGCGCGACGGCGCGGGAGCATGCAACCCCAAGCACCGCGCAGTTGAGTGGTGGTCTAAAGCACAGCAGCCAAGGGCACTGGCGACACTATGCGTCTGCACTGCAGCCCATAGAACGCACACTCGCGCATTGGGTGCAGCGGCTCGGCTACCCACCTTAGGCTGCGGGCGACACGGCACCAAGCAACAAACTTGTGTGGCCAAAAAAAACGGCGGGCATTGAGCCCGCCGTCATTCTGCCTAAGCGAAAGTGTGACTTCCGAACTTAGAACTGTGCCGAGATGTGCGCGTACATGTAACGACCCATTGTGTCGTACGTGCCCACCCAGGTGTTGTCATTACACGTCAAGTTTGGGCAGTTCGAATAGTTGCCGTTGTATGCCAACGGTGGCAACCGATCCGAAATGTTGTTCACACCCAAACGCAACGTCACGCCCGTGGCCACTGGCATCGATGCTGACAGATCGATGTAGTTCCACGCCTGATAATGAGCGCCCGGTGGGAAGTAGGGCTTCGCGAGCGCTGGGTTGCCGTCCGTCGAGTCCTGATCCACCGAACCGATATAACGCCACCGTGCGGTCACATCCAAGCCCTTCCATGGCGTCGCCCACGTGCTGGTAAACACATGACGCCACTTAGGCGTTGGCGAACCGCAGGTACTGCCGTAGAGGCCCGCGCAATCAAACGAACCACCGGTCGGCAAAGGCTGGGTGGTCAATGCCTGCACGTGGGTGCCGTTCAATGACAGACCCAACTTACCCATCGATCCCAACGACAGTGTGTAGTGCGAGGCCAGGTCGATACCCTTGGTCTGTACCGTACCAATGTTCTGCTCAGTAGCGGCAACATAGTCGTTGTTGTTGAACCAGAGCGAGCCGGTTTGTGGATCGCGATGGATCAAACTGCAAAGATCTTGTTGACCTGTGTTTGCGCAGTTGGCGATGATGGTATCTGACGACAGCGACGCGATCGTGTTCTTGATCTTGATGTCGTAGTAGTCGATCGTCACCACAAGCCCTGGAAGCGCTTTAGGCTGCATCACAACACCGAAGCTGAAGGTGTCAGCCACTTCAGGCGTCAGGTTCGGGTTACCACCAGACGATGTATTAATCTGCGCTGCGGTGTTCGGCAAAATCTTGCCATACTGACCCGCCGTGACGCCCGTGTTCAAACACTGCTGCAAAGTGTACTGCGGGGTTGAGCCCCAGCATGGATCAGCCACACCGCCTGAACCCACCACGGATGGGCTGTACAGGTCACCGATGCTGGGTGCGCGCACGGCGCGGTTGTAGCTACCGCGGAAGCGCACGTCCGAAATCGGCGCGTACTCAACTCCGAACTTATAAGTATTCGTGCTAAACCCTGAGGTGTAGGTCGAATAGCGATAGCCGCCATCGGCCGACAACACGTAGATGCCAGGCTTGTCATCAACCAAGGGGAGACGGAACTCACCAAATACTTCCGCGACATGGAAGCCACCGTGGATCGCACTGAAGGCGCCGTTGCCGCCCGATGCAAAGCCGTTCGCAAAGATGTAGTCCGGATCAAAATCGAAGTGTTCCTGACGGTACTCAGCACCCACGTTAACAATCACGCCGCTCGCAGCCGTCGGTACTTTCCAGCCGTACTTACCTAAGTCACCCGTGGCAGACGCCGACGCGATGTACTCAAGCGACTTGGTCGAGTAGGTCGACTGCACAGTCAGATACTTCAGCTGATCAGGGGTCACGCCGCCTGGGTTCCAAATATTCCATGGCACGCACGCGGTGTCTGAACCGTTGAGCGCTGAATTACACACTGGCGCACCTGCAGCGACGCCCGCGACACCACCGGTTGCTGGGTTCGGCACCACATCAAGCGCACGCAACACCTGCTGCGCCCCGAGAAAGCCGCCCTCCACGTCCTGGAAGGTCGTAATGCCGACCTGACCATGGATGTCGTAGGACCACGCATCGTTCAGTTTACCCTTCGCGCCCAAGACTTCACGGAACGAGTTTGAATAGTAATTATCCAAACGTGGACCGCTTTCCACACTGCGACGTGCGGCGAGCAGCGTGATGTCACCATTCGTACCGCCCCACTGAGCCTCGTTCGCTGCAATCGCACTTGGGCTGCAAATGGTCGAGGCAAAATCAGCCGGGATGAGTGGGTTTAAGTTCGAGCAATGCAAGTTCAGCTGACCGAACGCAAACAAGCCGCTGGGGCCGTACTGTGCGGTCGAGCTATTCCGCGCATACATGAACTCTGAGTACACGTTGGTGTGCTCGTTCACGTCATAATTGAAGAAGGCGCCGGCAGTGTAACGCTCAGAGGCGCGCTGCAGATAGCTGATGCCTCCGTAGTTATAGGAATCGCGCGAACCGTTGTAACCGCGGATGCCGCCCGCTGGATTGACCGTGGCGTCTGCAATGGCGGTGGAGGTGTGTCCGGCTGGGGTTAAGCCTAAGTCCAAGAAGCGTCCCGTGGCGCTGGAGCTTGAACCACCGCAAGCCACTTGTTTGCCCGCTTTGATGGCGGTGATGCTGCCCGGCGTATTGAGCGTGCAACCGGCGTAATCGTATTGGTTGCCAACCGCAGGCTCGCTGTTCAAGTACCCAAAATACACCGTCGCGTTGCCTTTGCCGTCAGCAAAGTTCGATCCTGCAACGATGGAAACGTTCTTGTTCGCACCCGCGCGCACCGTGCCCTCTGGCGCTGGATTGTTACGCTGAGCCAACAAGTCCAACAAGAATTCGTTGTTGTTCTTGTGCTGATTGATGCCGTAATCGACGTCAACCTTAACGCCTTCAAAGTGGGTGTTCAGCACAAAGTTCACGACGCCCGCGACCGCGTCTGCGCCGTACACGGAGGAGGCACCACCGGTGAGTACGTCGACGCGCTCGACCAGACCCGCAGGCAGCTGGTTGATATCAGCAACCGACGATGTGCCCAAGCCCGCGCCCGGGCTCATACGGAAGCCATCCACCAGCACCAAGGTGCGAGCGGAACCCAAACCACGCAAGCTCACCGTCGCGGTGCCGTTTGAGCTGATCGACTGCCCCGAGCTATTTTCCGCAACCACCTGCGGCAAGCTATTCAACAAATCTTCGGCGCGCACAAGGCCCGTCTTTTGGATATCGATTGCCGTGAGGCTGGTCACGGGACTAATCGACACGTCATTCGGGGACTGCTGAATGCGCGATCCGGTCACAACCACGTCTTGCAACACAGGATCCGCTGGAGCGGTCTGCGCAAAGGCCGCATGGCTGCTAAGGGTTGTTGCCGTTGCAGCGAGGGCGAATCGAATTGCACGGCGGACCATTAGACTTGTTGAATTTTGCATAATTCCCTCAGAAAAAATCCATTCGGACTCTAAATTGCTCATCGTCAACCAGGTGCTGGCAGACCAAATATGGACGATCCAAACGCACATTCGCACGGTTGGACCCCATTAATGACAAGGACGTTACAGCAGGTCGTATCAATAAACAACTGTTTTAGGTCAGTTCCATCTAGGGATTTATGCCGCGAGAGACATTATTGTTGTTTTTATGCGACATTTAGCGTACGTAAAATGGCCGGCCTGCGTGGCCGTGCACTTTTATGGTGCCGCCTCGGTAAACCAACAATTGGTAGCGACCGTGATCCGTGTATCCGCACCATAAAAAGGTGTGACCTCGTGGAAAAGATACGAGGGAAATACCACCAACTGCCCAGCACGGAGGCGCATTTCCAGTGGCGCACAGGCATAGGTCCGCTCGAAGCCACGATTGGCCGGATCCACGTAGGCGCCGACCCCCTGCCGAGGATCAAACAGCCGCAATAGGCCGCTGTCAGGATGCTCCGGCACGACCGCGCCGGGCCGCACGCAATACACGGCAGACCATGACGCCAGCGGATGGTTGTGATTCACAAAACCACCAGCGTACCGCGACACGTGAAACCACGTGTGATTTTGCAGCGTCAGCCGCGCGAGATCCGCCAAGGTCTGTTGGGTGGTCTGACACACGACCTGACCGATGGTATCTAGCATAAAGCGCCGCAGTTCCTGCACACAGGACTCTGGCCAACGAAACAAGTTAAACCGGCTTTCGAAAGTTTCAGCTTGCTGCGTATGACTCGGAGTGGGATTCCGAAACTCATCGTTTTCGCGCGCTAAAAAAAGCGCCTCTAAATCACGGTTCAGCGCCTCACATGACGCCAAGTGCGCCTCCCCAAACGGCACGGCGAACAACGAATTGATTTTGAGCCCTGCACCTACCATTGCGTCATCCCCGTCTGTCCGGGCGCCCTGTAGCGCACCCGCAAGGTCACCAATATCAAGTCCCCTGCTGCCCGGATCAAACCCACCTCGTGGGTCAAGCTCGCAGGAAATACCGCCATTTGGCCAGGCACTGGCTGCCACGACGAATGTCCAGATGCATATTGAGGAACGAGCAGGCTATTGCTTGCGTCCTGAAACATGGTCGTGGGTCGCGGCTCAAACAAGCGCAGTGCCCCGCTATCATGCCGCTCAGTCGAGGGTTCAGGGGCCGCAACACAGTAAACTGCACACCACGATGTCAGCGGGTAACTCGTCGCCGGCACACGCCCGTTGGGTCGCACGATCGTGAACCAACCCAAGCCCTCAACCGACATAGAGTTCCAGCGCTCTTCAGAAAACTGATTCACGGATGACACAACCGAGTGCACCCCACGAAACATCTGGGTCGCCAAACTGCGAACTTTGGGATCCGGCCACAACAAAAGATCCACCGCGCTTTGATAACGCAGCGGGTTTTGCCGCGCAGCATCAGCCGCGGCATGCGCGTTAAAAAAACTGGCTAGCTCGCTATTTAAAGCCGCGGCCTCACCTAAACCCACCACGCCAAACGGCATGGCGAACAATGGCTGTACGAAATTAGTATCCATATTTCAGGCTACCGGCTCCTCGTGTCTCACGGGTTCGGGCGCTACACCCCGTCAACTTGGCTTCGAGTATAACGAACTCAAGCTCAACTGCCCGTTTCCCTCGGCGTACGAATCGGTCTTGATCCCTATTCCGTACGGCACCACGGCGTTCGTGGGCCCTACAGCCACTTAACTAAACAGGCTATACCACCTATTCTAGAGACATAGCGCGCTCACCAATCACTCTACCGCAGAACGGGAACTCATCAGATGAAGGCTCCGGAAATTCGTATTGAAACACTGTTTGCCACACCTCTTGCGCTCATCGAGCATCCGTACTGTGAAGCGCTCAACAGTTCGCTCGAAGAATTGTTCTTGTCACGTGAGACGTCGGCCTACCAAAATCCCCGGCCATCGCACCTACCGCAACCCGAGACCTTTGAGAGCCGCTTCGATCTATTTCACTGGCCGGAGCCGGCGGTCCGTCAGCTACGCGAGTTCATGTTAGGATCAGTGCTCGACGTTGTGCGCGAGCTCAACCACTACACCCCTGAGGAAGTCGCAGCCCTCACCCTCAAGAATGACACTTGGTTTCATGTGATGAGGCGCAATGGCTCCTTCGTCGCTCACAGCCATCCCATGGCCTCCTGGTCTGCGGTGTATTGCGTACGTGGCGGTGAGGAGGTCCCTCAGCGTAAGGACAGTGGACTACTGCGCTTTTTAGATACTCGCGGCACCACCAATTTTTTGGATGCGGGCAATGCGCGACTCGAACCTCCCTATAGTGCTGGACACTTTTCGGTACGCTTAAAACCCGGGCAGCTCGTCATTTTTCCAGCACACCTCGTCCATGAAGTAGCGCCGTTTTTTGGATCAGACACCCGCATTACGGTTGCTAGTAACTGCTGGTTTGATCGCCGCTAATCTGCCGATATATGCCTCAGCCTGCTACAGATAACGCTACCATGTGCCGATGAAACAACACAGCAATGCCCTGACTGAAGGGCCGATCGCGCGCTCTTTGATTGCCTTCACGATTCCCATTTTATTAGGCAACGTCCTGCAATCCCTGAATGGCAGCGTCAATGCTATCTGGGTGGGTCGCTTTTTGGGTGAAGCCGCTCTGTCGGCAACGGCAATTGCCAATAGTGTGCTTTTTTTATTGCTAGGTGGTGTGTTCGGAATCTCAATGGCTGCGACCATTTTGATCGCGCAGTATGTGGGCGCACAAAACATGGAGGCCGCACGGCGCGTCGTTGGAGCAAGCGGGACATTCTTTGCACTTATTGCGACAGTGATTGCGAGCGCAGGCTTTATTTGGGTCACTCCACTCCTAGTTGCTATGCATGCCCCCATACAAGCAATACCCCTCGCGCGCGATTATTTGCGCATCCTCTTTATTGCCATCCCATTTTTATATATCTACACCTATGTCATGGCGGTTTTACGCGGCGCGGGCGATTCAAAAACACCATTGAAGTTTCTGGTGCTATCGGTTGGCCTTGATATTGTCTTAAATCCGCTACTCATTTTTGGTGCCGGCCCGATTCCAAAACTCGGCATCGCAGGCTCTGCCTTAGCTACCTTAATTGCCAACGCAGTGAGCTTAGGCGCCTTGCTCACGTACCTTTATCGCAGCCGCCATCCGCTGTGTTTGAGAGGTAACGAACTGAGTTATCTGAAGTTCGATACCGCCATTGTCGCCACGCTCTTAAAGAAGGGCTTGCCGATGGGGCTGCACCTTGTACTGATTTCGGCGAATGCCGTTGCAGTGATCAGTCTTGTGAATCGCTTCGGTACTGATACAACCGCCGCCTATGGTGCTGTCTGGCAGTTATGGAATTACCTACAAATGCCTGCATTTGCTATTGGTGCTGCCGTGTCCTCTATGGCAGCCCAAAATGTCGGGGCCCAGCGCTGGGACCGCGTCTCACGGATTGCACACACCGGATTACTCTCGCATCTCGTGCTCACTGGAACACTAGTACTAATTTTACTTTTACTTAATCGTCAGGCGCTTAGCCTGTTCCTTGCCCCAGGCGCCGCTTTGAGCATCGCCGATCATATTAACCAAACAAGCGCTTGGTCATTCATTTTCTATGGCATTGCCATGGTTCTGTATGGCGTGGTGCGCTCTACGGGCGCGGTGATTGTGCCCGTCGTAGCCCTTGCGATCTCACTCTGGGGAGTCCGCTTACCGTGCGCCGCTTTGCTAATGCCATTATATGAAGCCGATGCGATTTGGTGGAGCTTCCCTATCTCCGCTTTAGTTTCAGCAACTCTCGCTGTCACCTATTATTATTTTGGCAACTGGCGCTCGGCTCATATGCTGCCTGCAACCAATTAGGCGACTATTACTTACATCGCAAGGCGCTTCACCAAACGGCCGATGCGACAAAAATACTTACGGACTCCTGCTTTTTTAAAATGATTACAAGCAGGCATTCTCGTGCGGGTATGATGAGTGGACGGCATCACCATGGAGCTCCTCGTGCCCTATTCCACGCGTCCTTGCGCAAAAGCGCTGTATCACATTCCACTCCTCCTGCTCTGCTTAGTATTTTCCATGACCACATCAGCGCACTGCCCCTGCAAAGCAACTCCTGAAGATAATCTGCTGTTGCGTCCGTGGAGTGGCCCATTTGGTGGCGTCCCGCCCTTCGACAAGGTGCAGATTGGCGATTTTAAGTCGGCGCTCAGTGCTGCGATGGAGGATCAACTTGCCGAGATCGCAACGATCGCTAAGAACCCTGCGCCTGCAACGTTTGAGAACACCATACTTGCTATGGAACGAGCGGGCCGCTCACTTGATCGAGTCAGTCGTGTTTTTGGGGTGTACACATCAACGCTAAATAGCACAGACGTGCAGGCTGTTGAGGCTACCATGGCGCCATTGCTTGCGGCTCATGAAGATATGATCGTACAAAACTCTGCGCTGTTTGCACGGATTAAAAGTGTTTATGCGACCCGTGACTCAACGCAACTGAATACTGAGCAACAACGACTTGTCTGGCTTGTTTACACGAACTTCGTACGCGCCGGCGCGCAGCTACTCCCCACACAGAAAGAACGCCTATCAACGATCAACCAAGAGCTTGCCACGCACTACACCACATTCTCGCAGAATCTATTATCCGACGAGAACGATCACTGGCTTGAACTGAAGACCGAGGCAGACTTTGTTGGCCTGCCTGTATCGGTTGCAAATGGATTTAAAGCAGCCGCTACCGCGCGTGGCATCAAAGCTTTAGGTGCGGTACTAAACACGCGCTCTAGTGTCGAGCCTTTTCTCGAGTACTCTACCCGGCGCGATCTGCGGGAAGCAGTATGGCGCACCTTCGTCAATCGTGGTGATAATGGTGACGCGCGTGACAATAATGCACTCGTCCAACAAATACTTAAGCTGCGAGCAGAACGCGCGAAGCTATTGGGTTACCCGACGCATGCCCATTGGCGTCTTGAAAATGCAATGGCGAAGACTCCAGAGCGTGCTGTTGAGCTGATGGAGGCAGTCTGGCCTGCCGCCGTCGCTCGGGTACGTGAGGAAGTCGCGGACATGCAGGCAATCGCGGACAGTGATAGCGCCAAAGAGGGCGGACAGAAGCTCACGATTGAGCCTTGGGACTATCGGTTTTATGCCGAGAAAGTGCGTAAGGAAAAATACGACCTCGATGCGAATGAGGTAAAACCCTATCTGCAGCTCGAGAAACTACGCGACGGGATGTTCTGGGTAGCAGGACAACTTTATGGCTTTCATTTTCAAGAAGTGCCCAAAGGACAAGTGCCGGTTGCGCATCCAGATATACGAGTGTTTGAAGTCACAGATGATAAACGCCAGCATGTGGGTCTTTGGTATTTTGATCCCTATGCACGTAAAGACAAGCGCTCAGGCGCTTGGATGAACGCCTACCGCGATCAGGAGAACTTTGATTCGGTTGTGCATACCATCGTGTCAAACAACTCGAATTTCAGTAAAGCAAAAGCGGGTGACCCAATTTTAGTTAGTTGGGAAGACGCAACAACGCTATTTCATGAGTTTGGGCATGCACTCCATGGACTGTCATCGAACGTGCATTACCCTTCCTTGTCAGGGACTGCCGTTTCTAGAGACTACGTCGAATTCCCATCACAGCTGCTTGAGCACTGGCTCTCAACTCCGGAAGTTTTAAATCGCTACGCACTGCATGTGAAGACCGGCAAGCCAATGCCAGTTGAACTCGTTGATAAAATTCGTCGGGCAGCGACGTTCAATCAAGGCTTCATTACAGTTGAGTATCTTTCAAGTGCCCTCATCGATATGAAACTGCATTTGGCAGGTGACGCCTTTATCGATCCTAAGCAGTTCGAAAAAGAGACCTTGCAGGCACTCGGGATGCCGCGAGAGATCGTCATGCGCCATCGAACTGCACAGTTCCAGCATGCATTTGCGGGCGACGGTTATTCGGCTGGCTATTACAGTTACCTGTGGTCAGACACACTATCCGCCGATGCGTGGGAAGCTTTCACAGAAGCCAATGGCCCATATGATCTAACGGTCAGCGCCAGGTTAAAAACGGAAGTGCTGTCGATTGGAAACACCAAAGACCCAGCGGATGCCTATCGCGCTTTCCGTGGCCATGATCCCGGAATCGCAGCACTGATGCGCAAGCGTGGCTTTCCATTACCTAAAGCACCAGTTGGCGCTCCAGAAACTCAGCCGTAACTTAGTCACGATACAAGAGTAGCGACTCGCGAGTGGCACACCACTCGCGCTCGTCTTTATGCGCCATTGCTTCAAGATCTGCTGTGGTTGACGTCGGATCATCAACCCATTCGCGCAGCAAAGGACTGCCGTTGATGAGATCGATTGCCAAGCGCTCGTGCTCGTATTCATATGGAAAGTCACGCCATAGAGCGTAATCTGGGTATTCGACACGAATGGCTTTTAATGCGATCGCGAGCAACCGCCACGGCTTAAAAAGCGCGTGCTGATAGGCAGGGTCATCCACATGAATCTGTATACCGTGGCACAGATGGCCGGCGTGCTTGTGGAACGTCGGCTCAAACCAGCAAGGCCGTAAGCGACAGCCCTGCAGCCACGCCGGCGCCAACCGCTGCATGGTCTTTAGTAGGCGCTCAGCGTCAAGATCAGGGGCGCCAAACAACTCAAGCGCACGGGTTGTGCCGCGCCCCTCAGACAATGTGGTGCCTTCGAGCATCACCGTCCCCGCATAGGCGCGTGCCATCGACAGATTCGCCGCATTTGGACTTGGGTTAATCCAGCTGCGTACACCCAAGGGCCAGCCATAGCCTGGGCTCTGTGCTGGCTGCCAGCCTTGCAAAGCAATGACACGGTAGTCGACTGACAAGTTGAGATGTTGGATAAACCAGTGTCCGGCCTCGCCTAGGGTGAGCCCATGGCGCATAGGCAATGGCCCTGCTCCCACAAAGCTCTCCCAGCCCGCTCGCAACGCCAAGCCCTCGACTGGGCGGCCCGCGGGATTTGGCCTATCAAGCACCCACACGGACTTCCCCTTGCGTGCTGCGGCTTCGAGCACATAGCGCAAGGTCGTCAAAAAGGTATAAATCCGGCAGCCTAAATCCTGCAAATCGACCAGTAAGACGTCGAAAGTATTGAGCATGGTGTCTGTCGGCCGACGCACCTCACCATACAAACTGAACACCGGCATGCCGTGGACGGGGTCCTGATAATCCATCGTCTCAACCATATTGTCTTGCTTCTCACCCCGGAGTCCGTGCTGCGGGCCAAATGCTGCGGTCAGCTGCATCGTTGGCACTAGCGCCAAGGCATCAAGTGAATGCTGGAGACCAGCTGTGACTGACGCCGGGTGCGCAAGCAGCGCAACACGTCTGCCTTTCAACGCGTCCTGTAACTGCGACTCATCAATTAGGCGATCGATACCAAATTTCATCACTCTTCTACCTGAGAAAAAGGCAACGACAACATAAAACCACGACGATCATGAAAATCCGGCATCGGTCCTGGGTGCGCAAGCGCAAAGTAATGGCACTTACCGATCAAGCTTTTGATGACCATTGTAATGCCGAAATCCAATCGAGTGGCCAGCGCGTAATTCGGCAAAGTCGACAAATCAAATATGCAACGCACCATTACCTCTTGCGCACTACACTCAGCGCGAGATAAAAGGACTTTTGTTTTTGTGAGATTACTCACTTTAACTCGATAATCTGAAAATGAGTATGCAGCCCAAGCACCGGAAGAGGTGGCATTGATCTCGATATAGCCACTTTCTGTCGGCAGTGCCACAAAAGCTTCAAAACATGTTCCTTGCCACAGCCCGTCCGTAAAGATTTGATCGGCAGAATCAGGCCACGATATATCGTTGATTGACCCACAAAGCGTATAAACAACGGTAATACAGCTACCCGTGCGCGTAACCCTCGCCGTCGCTTGAAGCTCCAACGGGGACTCGGAAGCGGGATTTTCAAGCAGTGGTAGTGAGGGAGTTCGCATTGACTCATGCTACCGCGCGCCGCACAGCTTCGGCGACCATTTAACCTGCACGCCGAAAGGTGAGGTTATAGCGTACACCCTGCGTCGTTCCGACCACGCGCGGGCTCAAGCGGCGCACCGCATGAAAACCCTTTCGCGCCTCACGGCCAAAAACGATTACGTCCCCATCCTGCAGTAGCATCGGCACACCAGGGCCCGCTCGCGTGGCTCCATACCAAACAAAAACAGCCGGCAGTCCAATCGATACAGACACGATGGGATGGCTCATGTCTTTCTCGTCATGATCACGGTGAGTACCCATTTGCGCACCCACGACATAGCGGTTGATCAGACAGCAGTCAGGCTGAAAACTACCGAAGCCGGCGACCTGTGCTGCTTGCAGCGCAAGCGCGGCAAAAGATTGCGGCATTGGCGGCCAAATTTGTGATGACTCAGGATCCATGGCTGCATACCGATAACCACGGGCATCACTGACCCAGCCCATCTCACCGCAATTGGTGATTGCCACTGACATGCGCCCCCCACCTGGGGTGCGCATATGGCGAAATGGCGCACTTACCGCTACCTGCTCTATTAGATCAATTAACGGCGAGGTCGATACAAATCGACGCAATAGGACCACTGCAGGCGCTAACTCTTGCGCCGCGGTATCTTGAACTTCCGCAAACAGATCTGTCTGATCGATCACCATTCGTACCGGTGAGTCAGCGACTGACGTGAGACACGCCATCGCCTACCGCGATTAAGCCTGTCTTCAGCACTCGAGCACGCAAACCACCTTTATTCGCAAAGAACTTCAGCACTTCACGATGAGTGCGTCGCTGAAATAATCGACAAGGCTCAGCGAGCTCTACGCCTTGAAGCAACGAGTCTCCTACCAAAAACTCTTGTCCAACCAAATCGTTGAGGCGCACACCACGTGTCACTATATTACGCCTAGGCATATCAGCACCGAGCTCTATACCCGTCTCCTGACAAAACGCTTCGATATGCTCTGACTCAATCAGTGTCACACCTTGGTCTCCAGAACCCTTTAACGCGATGTCATAATAACGATCACCGACAAGTCCACAGTCCGCAACACACTCAACCGATGCAACAGTGCGCATCGGTGCACCACGCTTTTCGGCAACAAAAATGCTAACCACGCTAGTCATTGGCTATGCCTCCAGCCTAGGCTACAAAAAGTCACTTAAAAATAAAAAGGCCATTAGTAAAAATTAACTTGCAGCAGCATAGCTATTTTTAAATAGCCCTATGCCAAGAACGCGCTCAAACGCTCTCGCTGCTGACCCGCAGCGGTCTGGTTGTCGGCTGATAACCAGCGCTGATATCCGTTTCGCAACTTTTGCCATTCGCCGTCAAGTATAGAATACCAAGCGGTATCTCGATTGCGGCCCTTCACCCACATGTGCTGTCTAAACAGCCCCTCGAACTGAAACCCGAGACGCACTGCCGCGTACCGAGATGGCTCGTTAAGCGCATCGCACTTCCATTCGAAACGCCGATAGCCCAACGTGTCAAAAACATAGCTGGCCATCAAGAAAAAAGCCTCTGTGGACTGACGCGAGCGCGCCATTGCAGGGCCCCATAGAATATTGCCGATTTCAATGACACCATGCTCTGGCACTATGCGCATTAATGACTGACGGCCATAGGTCTGCCCGCTACTTGGATCGACGCACGCAAAAAACAGCGGGTCGCTCGCTTGTAGTTTCGCGCTGATCCACTGTTCCATATCCGCGACCGACTGAGGCGGCTCATCGCTCGGCAGATAACGAAACATTCGCTGTGCGTCCGGGTGCTGACCGAGCAATGCCAAGTCTGGCGCATGGCGTAGCGCCAATGGCTCCAGCCTAATGTAATGGCCGGTCAGCGTCGTATGGGATGGGCTCAGAGCAGGCTGCATATTGGAACTGTACACCAGCTCTTCAGCCATCGCAGCGTCTCATGGACAAGAGTGTCGACGTCTAGGCACTGGTTGCACACGGCGCGCCTGTTCAATGACCTCCAGGGCCGACATGAAGAAATCCGTAACGTCCTCTGCCCAAATCCGCACGCGGCCAACCACTTTAAAAGCCGAAGACTTCCACCTCCTACAAAGCGCCACAGTCCAGCAGCTCCGGCTTCGCTATACTCAAGCCTAGTTGCCCTTCCATATCCCCCAGGAGCCCAAGCATGCGCCGCACTCACTTTTTGTATGGCGTGCTACTCACGGTCCTTTGCTGCATTACGGCGCACGCCGACAGTCTTAACGAGCTCGGGACCGACTTTTGGCAATGGCGGGGAGTCGAGCAGCCGTTTTCAACTGACGACATCCCTCGTATTGAGCGCCCCCAAGGCTACACTGTTGATTGGTCAGCAAAGGCCATAGCGCAGCGATTACAGGAACTGAGCCTCTTTGAGAGACGCTGGCAGAGCCTTGTCCCCGCACCTAATACGGCCATCCCACTTCAAGTCGACTACCGGCTGCTCGGCTCCGCAATTGCTCGGGTTCGCTGGGAGCTCGCCATCACTGAATCATGGCGGCGCAATCCAAGCTTCTATGTGGATCAAACCGTTGGCTCCGTTTTCGCACTGCTCCTCCAACCTGCACCCTTTACGGAAGCGCGCCAGCAGGCAATCATTACCCGCCTACGCACAATTCCAAAAACGCTTGTGGATGGTCGCGCCAATCTGACCGATGTTCGGCGGCCTTTTGCGACCTTAACTGTTGATGCATTAGAAAATATCGATCAACGGCTCTCGCAGACGGTCGCCGCCCTCGCGCCACATTTCACAGCTCACAATCGTCGCGCTCTGCAAGCGCTTGCCCCCAACGTAAGTAAGGCCCTTGTTAGCTACCGCACCTGGGTCGCCGATATCATACATAGTGCGCGCCCAGACACTGCAATTGGCAGGGACAATTATCTTTTTTTCCTACGCAATGTGGCACTAATAACCTATACGCCAGAACAACTGCTTGAGATGAGTGATCAGGAATGGGCGCGCGCGGTCGCGTTTGAGAGCTATCAAAAGGAGCGGTTAATTGGAACACCTGCAGCCGCGATCTTTGCCAATGCAGATGCACAAATTGCCGGTGAACGTCTTGAGGAGCAAAAGATCCGCGATTACTTAATGACGCAACATATTTTAAGTATCCCCCAATCGTTGCATCATTACCGCAATTTACTGATCCCAGATTATCTGCAACCCCTAGCAGACTTTGGCGAGACTGATGATCTAACAAGCGCCACACGACTCGATGAAGATGGCGTTAGCTATATCCAGGCGCCCACAGTTGATCTGGGGTTCTTCCGTCTCTCCACTGCTCAGGACCCGCGCCCTATCATTGTGCATGAAGGCGTCCCAGGTCATTACTTTCAACTTTGCCTGAGCTGGTCACATCCAGATGCGCTTCGTCGCCACTACTACGACTCTGGCGCAAATGAAGGGATTGGGTTCTATGCAGAAGAAATGATGCTGCAGGCTGGGCTATTCGACGACAACCCCCGCACCCGCGAAACGATCTATAGCTTCATGCGCTTGAGGGCACTAAGAGTTGCAGTAGACGTGAGATTGGCTCTAGGGCTTTATACTATGCAGCAAGCTGCTGACTACCTTGAGAGAACCGTTCCAGTTGATAGAAAAACGGCACTAGGTGAAGCAGCATTTTTCGCTAGCGGCCCAGGACAGGCGATTTCCTATCAGATCGGTAAGATTCAGATTACGAAGTTTCTCTCCGATACAAAACGCGCAAAAGGTGAGCGCATGTCGTTACTGGATTTCAATAACTATTTGTGGAGCAATGGGAATGTACCAATCTCATTGCAGCGCTGGGAGCTCCTCGGTGATCCATCAGATGTACCTCCACTAGCTGAAATTAAAAGCGCAGCGCCCTAAGAAACCAACGCACAGTGTGATCGATCAAATATTCTAACCTGCGGGTCTGAGCATGAAAAAACTTCCAACGGCATTTCGGAGCTGCAGTCTTTCGCTCGCGCTATTCAGTATGCTTGCAAGCATCACGTTGACCGGTCCGCTGGCGGTTGGCGCAACCAAGACACTCGACCTTGATCGACTCTATAGCCTACCGTGGTTAATAGGAACTAAGCCACTAGCGCCAGCATGGTCACCCGACAGTCAGCACGTCGCATTTTTGTGGAACGATGCGGGGACGAACTTCTATGACGTGTGGATGACAGACACCACCACCCGTAAAGCAGCGCGCGTCACCGCTTTACCCCAGCCAGAGACGCCCCTGCATCCGGGAACTGATATTGCAAAATTGGAGCAAATTGCAGCTGCCGAAACTGATACCGGGGTATCGGAGGTTAGTTGGGCAGCCGACGGCAAGCACCTGTTGTTCGTTTTTCACGGAAGTATTTACAGCGTCATTCCGGGGAGTAAACCCCACAAACTTAATGACCTTGCGACCCAACAAAGTGCGATAGCTCCCGCGCCCAAAGGAAACCAAATCGCGTTTTTAGCAAGTGGCGCACTCTACGTGGCTGGAATCTCCGAAGGTATGAAGGATGTCCGTGTCGTGTACGCACCAGAGGCACAGGGTGTCGAGGTTGAGGAATTTCACTGGTCACACGACGGCACACAATTAGCCTTCATAGAGACCGATAGCCACAAGGTGCCGCTGCGAGGCATTCCAGACTATTTAGGCGATGAAACGCGTCTGACGCTAGTAAAGCGACCATTTCCTGGTGAGTCGCCCGAGGCCAGACGCCTCGGCGTCGTTGGCACTCAAGGAGGGAGCGTGCATTGGTTGACGCTCGGCGGAGAGCCATCCGATCAGTATTTCACTTTGGCCTGGTCACCCGATGACAAATCGCTGCTGATCGACAAGAGCGACATCTATATCAAGAATCGTCAATTACTGGTTGTGCCACTGAGCACTGGTCATGCAGTGAGCGTCACGCAGGAAAGCGACAACAATAACGTAACAGCAGAATGGTGGTCAGACTGGGCAGCCGATGGCAAGGGGTTCTACTATGTGTCCGATCGTGAATACGATTACCACCTTTACTATGAGCCATTAACAGGAGGAATCCCAACGCAGATCACGAATGGGAAATGGGCAATATTCTCTGTAGCCACCAGCGATGATCATCGGTCGATATTTTATACAAGCAATCAGGATGCTTTAGAGGAGCGGCAAGTCTATACATTAAGATCAGGAAGTCGTCATGCAACTCGCATCACATCAGCACACGGCACCCATGCGCCCGTAATCTCACCCGATGGCCGCTTTATCGCGGACATTTACTCGAGCGATAGCGAGCCACCCGAGCTCTATTTGCAGTCAACTACTGCAATCGGTAGTGCGCCCCTAGTAGCGACTCAGATTACCCATTCACCACTCGCTGAATTTAGAGATTATTCGTGGGTGGCCGCGCGCTACGTGCAGTTTCCAAATACACGGGATGGGACGACACTGCATGCACGATTGACGCTTCCGCCCCATTTCGATGCCACAAAGCACTATCCCGCAATTTTAGGCTCGGTATACAGCAATACAGTCCACAACCAGTGGGGCGGACGTATCTATCACCCAACGTGGGCGCTTGATCAGTTCCTAGCTCAACAGGGCTACGTGCTTATGAATGTAGACATTAGCGGCAGTTCTGGCTACGGCAAAGCATTTCGGCAACGCATCGCGCAGGACTATGGCGGTGTGGATGTAGAGGATCTATTGAGCGGCACGCAGTACTTAATTAAAACAGGCTATGTAGACCCTGCTCGAATTGGTATTTGGGGCAGTAGTTATGGCGGCCTGTTGACCACTATGTCGCTGCTCACAAAACCAGGCGTCTATAAAGTCGGCGTTGCTGGCGCACCAGCAACCAGTCTGTTCCATGCTCAAACCGGCGAGATGCGCACGATGCTTGCGCCACAAGACCATGCTCAAACGTATAGCAAATCGTCAGCCTTCCTAAAGTCTGGCGCACTGCAGGACCACCTATTGATCATTCACGGCATGCGGGATGATACCGTGCTATTTAAAGACTCGATCACGCTCGTGCAGCGGTTAATCCTACAGGGACATGATGTGGATCTCGTTGCATTGCCCGACGCGCCGCACGGTTGGGATACCAAGGGCCTCGCGCAAACACGCTTTGCATTTCACAAACTGGTTGATTATTTCGATCGATACTTAAAATAAGCGCTTGTAAAACACTCGCCACAAAACACTTTTTTAAAGCACCGATTTCAAAAGGCGCCCCATCTCAGCTGGATTACGGGTCACTTTAATACCACACTCTTCCATGACGGCGAGTTTTTCTTGCGCAGTGCCCTTACCACCGGAAATAATCGCTCCGGCGTGTCCCATACGTTTTCCGGGGGGCGCCGTAACTCCAGCAATGAAGCCAACGACTGGCTTTTTCATATTGTCTTTAATCCAGCGCGCACAGACTTCTTCGTCTTCGCCGCCGATCTCACCGACCATGATTACCGCATCGGTCTCTGGATCGGCGTTAAAAAGCCTCATCACATCAATATGTTTCATGCCATTGACGGGATCACCGCCGATCCCGACACAAGTGGATTGCCCTAAGCCCAGCTCCATCAACTGTCCAACGGCTTCATAGGTCAGTGTTCCAGAACGGGAGACAACACCGATGCGGCCTTTTTTGTGAATGTGGCCAGGCATGATGCCGATTTTGATTTCTTCGGGCGTAATCACACCGGGACAATTTGGCCCAACTAAAATAGTGTGCTTGCCCTGCATACGATAACGCGTGTTGATCATGTCACGCACAGGCACGCCTTCCGTGATACAAATAACGAGGTCAAGTCCTGCGTCGACAGCCTCATCAATAGCAGCGGCTGCAAACGGTGGTGGCACATAGATCACGGACGCTGTTGCGCCGGTTTGCTGTTTGGCCTCTTTGACAGTCCCAAAAATGGGAATTCCCTCGAAATTCTCGCCGGCTTTATTCGGGTTGACTCCTGCGACGAAACACTCTTTGCCATTGGCATAGTCACGGCACATGCGAGTATGAAACTGGCCAGTTTTACCAGTAATTCCTTGGGTCATCACCTTGGTGTGTTTGTCGATCAGAATGCTCATGGAATTCTCTCTTAATGACTGCTAACAGCAGTGACGATCGCGCGCGCAGCGTCGGCCATATTGTCTGCGGAAATAATCGGTAACCCGGATTTTTTCAACAGCTCTTTGCCTAAATCTTCATTTGTACCTTTCATTCGTACAACCAAAGGAACACTTAGATTCACCTCACGAACCGCTGCTATTACTCCTTCAGCAATGGTGTCGCAGCGCATAATCCCACCAAAAATATTGACGAGAATGCCCTTGACTGCAGGGTTCTTCAGCATGAGTTTGAACGCTTCAGTCACTTTCTGCGCAGTGGCACCACCGCCCACATCGAGGAAGTTTGCCGGCTCCGCACCAAAAAGCTTGATGGTATCCATGGTCGCCATGGCGAGCCCTGCGCCATTGACAAGGCAACCAATATTGCCATTTAGCGAGATGTAAGACAGATCAAACTTGGAGGCTTCAATTTCTGCCGGATCCTCTTCATCAAGATCACGCATTGCGACAATATCTGGATGCCTAAATAATGCGTTGCTATCAAAGTTCAATTTTGCGTCGAGTGCGAGTACCCGCCCGTCACCAGTAATGATGAGTGGATTAATTTCAGCTAAAGACGCGTCACATTCTGTGAAGGCAGTGTATAGACCTTGCATGAAGCGCACGGCTTCAGCTACCGACCCTTCAGGAATGCCAATGGCGCGGGCCACAGTCGCAGCATCTAGACTCGTGAGGCCGGCACCTGGATCAATCGCAATCTTATGAATTTTTTCAGGACTGTTAGCGGCAACTTCTTCGATTTCCATACCGCCTTCTGAACTCGCCATTAGCGTAATGCGTTGAGTTGCGCGGTCGACCACCATACCGACATACAGTTCCTTGGCTATGTCAGCGCCTTCCTCAACCAGCAACCTTTTGACAAGGCGCCCTTCAGGACCCGTCTGGTGGGTAATCAACGTCATGCCTAATATTTGTGAGGCTTGCTCACGAACATCTTCCAGAGACTTCACCACTTTAACGCCGCCGCCCTTACCGCGACCGCCGGCATGGATCTGGGCCTTGACCACCCATACCTTGCCTCCGAGTTCTTGTGCGACCCGAACCGCATCCTCTACGGAAAAGCACGCCTGACCCCGTGGTGTTTGTACCCCGTACCGACGGAGAATCTCTTTGCCCTGATACTCATGGATATTCATGTTTTATTCCGCTACTAGTCACGATGACACGACTCAACGAATCGACTGACGTAACCTTTCAGGAGGTTACGCCTTTACAGACTAGTCTACTTTACCTCGGACAGCGCATTATGTCCTAGTGGGTGTTGTTTACTGTCCTTTTACTGAATCTGTAGTCAGACCTGACAAATGCCTAGGAACGACATTTGAGCTACAGATCATAGTTTACGAGCATCGCCAGGCTAGCGAATCAAAATGGCGCGAAAGTCATTCACATTCGTGCGGGTGGGTCCCGTAATCAATAGATCATCGAGTGCGGCAAAGAACGTATAAGCGTCGTTGTTAAGCAGATAGTTACGGACATTAAGGCCCAATGAGCTTGCTCGCAGCAAGGTATCTGGCGCGATCTGCGCTCCTGCGTTGTCTTCAGTACCATCAATGCCATCAGTATCGGCGGCGAGCGCGTGGACACCACTCAGCCCATCAAGGTCGATTGCGAGACTTAATAAAAACTCTGCGTTACGGCCACCTCGCCCAGAGCCAGAGACGGTTACCGTAGTTTCACCACCGGACAATAAAACACATGGGCTTCCTACAGGTTCACCTTGAAGAACTACTTGGCGAGCAATTTTTGCATGGTCCAAAGCAACATCTCGCGCTTCGCCTTCAAGACTGTCTCCGAGTATCCAAGGAGTCACCCCGTGTTTTCGCGCAACGCACGCGGCAGCTTCTAAAGATGTCTGTGGTGACGCAATTAGGATATTAGAAACACGTTCTAGACGGACATCATTAGGCCGGATTGGCGCCCCCTCACCACGCTGTAAATTCCGCCGGACCGAGACCGGTACGGCAACTTGATAGCGAACGAGGATGGCCAAAGCTTCTGCACTAGTGGTCAGGTCAGCGACCGTGGGCCCTGACGCGATGATCGAGAGTTCATCACCCGGCACGTCGGAGATGATTAGCGATACCACTTGAGATGGCGCACACCGTGCGGCGAGCTTACCCCCCTGTAGCTGAGACAAGTGCTTACGCACACAATTCATTTCGCGAATCGTCGCTCCAGAAGTGAGCAACGACCGTGTCACTGCCTGCAGATCAGCAAGAGAAATCCCAAGGGTGGGCAATGCCAGCAAGGCGGAGCCCCCACCGGATAACAAGCACACCACAAGATCATCAGATGTCAAACCGGTTACTAACGACGCAATGCGCGTGGCGGCTCTAAAGCCAGACTCATCGGGCACAGGATGCCCCGCCTCAATGACCTCGATATGACGTGTTGGTACTGCATGCCCGTAGCGGGTAATGACTAGCCCTTCGACCGGAGCCTGCCAGTGGGCCTCAAATGCTGCAGCCATTGCGGCTGCGGCTTTACCTGCTCCAATCACAATCGTACGGCCTCGAGGCTTAAAGATAGGCATCGCAGCTGCCACCAAATCGGCAGGATCCGCCGCTGCAACGGCCGCGTGGAACAATTCCCTTAACAACAACCTATCGCTAACAGCCACGCATCCTCCGGACTACACAAGCAGCGTCTTAATATAGTGAGTTACAGTCCTTTCACTATCATCGCAACCTAGACCACAATTAGACAGGTGCACGTGTTAATAAAATTGCATACACCGACAGATGGGTACTTTAAAATGACGGTATCGCAAAGTACACCATCGTGTGCTGCGTAGGTCGCACATGCTAGCTTGAGCTCGGATTACGGTTACCACACACTCATCCATGGCAGCATATAAAATCACTTGCCCAAACTCATGGCCAGCCTAGGCGTTTCTATGACACACCGAGTCGTATTTTTAGACCGAGAATCCTTACCAGTTCGGTTCACTGCACCTCAATGCGCGGTGCAATACACCGAATATGCTCAGACCCAGCCCGACACATTGCTGCAAAGACTAGCAACAGCAACAATCGCTATAACAAATAAGGTGCCCTTATCCGGCGCAGTGCTCGCTCAGCTTCCGCAAATAAAACTGATTGCTCTCGCTGCTACAGGCTATAACTGCATAGACACGGCATTCTGCAAAGAACACGCGATTGCTGTGGTCAATATCCGCGACTATGCGACACACACGGTGCCTGAACACGTCTTTTCTCTCATACTTGCCCTTAGACGAAACCTGTTGGCCTACCAAACTGCTATACGCGATGGACAATGGCAGCGCGCGACACAGTTTTGTTTTTTTGATGGCGAAATTCACGACCTACACGGCTCGGTACTCGGCTTAATCGGCTTTGGATCTATTGGTAGGGCTGTCGCAAGCATCGCCTCTGCGTTTGGCATGCGCGTTATCTTTTTCGACCCTACTCACCCTGCAGACGATCGCTCCCGGTCACTCGCCGATGTGCTTACAACAGCGGATATCATTTCTCTACACTGTCCGCTAACGCAAGCAACGCTCAACCTAATTAGCGAACCTCAACTTCGCCTAATGAAGCGCAACGCACTGATTATTAATACGGCTCGTGGTGGCTTGGTCGACGAAACTGCGCTTGCAAAAGCTCTTACACAGGGATGGATAGGCGGTGCGGGCTTTGATGTGCTCACCACCGAACCCCCGCGCGCAGGGCATGCGCTACTCGATCTACAACTACCTAACCTGCTTATAACGCCCCATATCGCCTGGGCTTCCGTTGAGGCCATGGAGGGGCTAGCAGACCAATTGACTCGAAACATTGATGCATGGGCTTCAGGGACGCCGCGAAACGTGGTCGTGCTTTAAAAACTTTTTGTCATTTTTAACGTCACTTTTGTAGAGCAGCGTGATTCATGAATGCACTGTGCATATGTTATCGACGTGTCAGTAACCTGCAGGGAAACAGCCATACCTGCAAACGGTTTAGAGACTGAGACAAGCCACGTCATGTAATCTGGATAAATAAACGCGCGATTATTCTCCACGGTCACGTAGCCAATTCGCGCGCTACTAGTAATCTGGTGCGGAAAAACAATATCTGCGCCACCGGAGATGAATAATCCTTTGCCAGAGGCAAAAAAGTAATTTGGTGAAAGGTACGTCTCAAGTACCGGCACAACAGGTCCTGAACCCCAACTTATTTTGCTGCCTATTTCTGCAAAGTTGGAGTGCAGTGCTGGGTCTGCACCCGGGTAATCGTAATAGTACAGGCTAAGATCATAGTTGAATGCGCCGTGATGGGAGCGATACCCCACCGTCGCGTCTAGCTCTGCGTTCATCCCAAAATAGCGAATCTTCGCAGCATACCCGTCGACATATATACCGCTGGGCAAGGACCACTCAAGCCCGAGCTGTGGGGACGGGGGACCATCGGATATATCAAAACCACGTGAAACGTAATGAGTTGCAACAGAGGCTTGGGTTACGACAGACGCCGCTGACGGAGCCTGCTCCTGCGCTAAAGCACGCCGCTCTATAGCTACACTAGCCATGATGATTAACAGGGGCAGACTTCTATGGGCGTTCACACTGCATTATTGGACAGCGCTAGTTCACGGTCAACGATCATCTTGCCGCGCCCGATACAACAGCCCCACCTGGAGTTTGACAAATAGTGAACTCGAGGCGTTGCTGCGTGCGACACTTGGGACCCCACCAGACAAGCAACTGCGTAGCTGGTAATCCGACTATGGATTGGTAGACATACATGCTTCCTAAAAATGCAATGGCCCGCTCCTAATGACAAACCCAAAACGAGCGGTCGATGCGCTGGGCGACTTCCCTGTTCGGCCTTCTATCTGGGTACGGCTAGTGACGCGACCTTTATCCAAAATCGGCCCTGGTTTGATCACCGGCGTTGCAGATGATGATCCTAGCGGTATTGCCACCTACTCTCAGGCCGGTGCGCAATTTGGATTGAATATGCTTTGGACAATGCCGCTGGCATTTCCACTGATGGCGGTCATACAAGCCATGTGTGCAAAACTTGGGCGCGTGACGGGTCAAGGTCTCGCCGCTAACATAAAAGACTCGTTTTCGCCCACTGTGCTACGCATGCTGGTAGCGCTGCTTGTCTTAGCAAATACACTAAACATAGCAGCTGATATTGCTGCTATGGGCGAGGTAGGCGAACTGATCACACATGTGAATCGCCACTTCCTGACATTGGTCTTTGCGCTGGCTATGCTTGCACTTCAGATCTATGTGCCATATCGACACTACGTCGTGTTTCTCAAATGGTTGAGTCTGTCTTTGCTAGCCTATGTGGGAGTGCTATTCACCATCAATGTGCCATGGCACGAAGTGATAACGCGCACTATATTCCCTTCGTTTCGATTCACGGCTGAAGCCGCGACTGTAATTGTAGCCGTGCTTGGCACAACGATCAGCCCTTATCTTTTTTTCTGGCAGGCATCAGAGGAAGTTGAGGATATGCTGCGAAAGCCAAACACAAAGGCATTGCGCGCAGATGCATGTGACGCACCAGCAGAATTGCGGCGTATCGAGCTCGACACGTGGAGCGGTATGTTTTATTCAAATATCACTGCCTATTTTATCATTTTGGTTACTGGGCTCACGTTACACGCGTCCGGCATCTCGAGCATAGACACAGCGGCCGACGCTGCTTTGGCTTTACGACCACTCGCTGGGAATTTTGCGTTCGCTCTTTTTGGGGCTGGCATCATCGGTGTCGGCCTTATTGGAGTTCCAGTACTCGCGGGTTCCGCAGCGTACGCTGTTGCGGAAACGATGGGCTGGCGCTGGAGCTTAGAATATAAGGCCCCACAGGCGCGCGGCTTTTACGCGACGATCGGGCTTTGCATGATAGCGGCGCTCGCAATTCAGTCGTCGCCCATCAGTCCGATGAAAGCGCTTTTCTGGAGCGCAGTCATTAATGGCATTGTTGCGGTTCCTCTAATCGTCATTATTCTTCTATTGGTTTCTCGCCGATCCGTCATGGGCGAGTATGCCAGCGGCTGGTTTGCACTGACGATAGGCTGGCTAACAGCAGCCACAATGGCCGTAGCAGCGATTCGTATGCTGCTGCCAGGCTAGACAAAGACCCGACACGTCTGTCGGCTGCTCAAAGCCCGCACTAGGGAATTCCCTGATAGGAGTAGCGGCATATGCGGATGCTCATAACGCGCAGACACTGTAGATTAAAATCTCTCATACGCAATTGGGATATTCTATGAACACTGGAACGATGACCAAATTGATGGAGGACATGCACACTGTTGTTGCAGATGCTGAGTCATTGCTCGAGGCAACGGCGCACGATGCAACGGAGCGTGCTCGAGCGGCTCGCGAGATGGCGACACTCTCCATTGGCAAGGCCCGAACCGCATTATCTGACTTTGAAGAGTCACTGAAAGCGCGAGCAAAAGCTGCGGCTCATGAGACCGATCAGTACGTACATGACAATCCATGGAAGTCGATTGGCATCGTGGGTGCCGTCGGCGTGCTTGTAGGACTTCTGCTCGGCCGGCGTTAAGGTGAACACAACTCCTGATACTGGGGTTGTCAAAGAACTGCGTCACGCATGCGCCAACGCAATTGACATGCTTAAAACGCGGGTGGCTCTATGTGCTATAGAGACAGAGCAACACGTGTGGCATCTACTGACCTTGATGTGGATTGGATTTGCGACGCTAACAAGCATAGCGCTCGCTCTCATGCTCTTCACACTATTATTCATTATTATGTTGTGGGATAGATCTCACCTCTTAGCCATAGGAACGGCTGCGTGCTTTTTCACGCTGCTTAGCATCGGATTGGTCACAGTATTATTACAGAGGCTCGTGAGGCAACCACATTGGCTTTCGGCAACAACACTAGAACTACAGAAAGACTCGGAAGCACTACGAGATCATTCGTGACATCTAAACACTATTTGCAAGTGCAGCGGCTTTTAATGCAAAAGCATAGCGCCTGCTTGCGATACGAAATGGCTCACACGCTGACGAATGTCGCTGGTAAATTATCAGTAGTAGAGCGCCTAGTGTCTCTCGCAAAGTCAGCAACGGGTCGCCCAGCCCTCTTAGTTGCTTTAGCGACGTTGGTCCTCGCACGAAACCGCCATAGCCGATGGGTTGTAAAATATGCTGCGATCGCTGTGCCATTGTGGCCTTTACTCAGAGCATTCTGGCAAAGGTCTGGATCGGCCCCCGCTAAACATGAAGGCGTTTAGCAGTCGCGGCAGCGTTGATCATGTGCGATAAGTTTTAGAGAAACCTGAACGCCAACACCGTTACGCCAGCAAAAACGGACCACTGTGGCGAGGCGGCTGTGAGGCCACGGGCGACGCCAAAATCCCAACACACGCTGCGTGATGATGTGTAACTTGCAGCCAGCAAGATTTGCCGCGTTTGTTCCGCACCAGCCTGTGAGGTCCCTGATAGCTCGCCGGCAAGCGCCCATGATCGAGGTAGGGTGCGTGATACAGCAGCAACCCACCGATTCTGCTCCTGTCCCTGCGCTGGCGCCGCAACGCCTAAACGTGTCACTGCATAATTTAAATCGACGTGGTAGGTCTCGCTGAGGTCCGCGCTATAGATGCTATTGATGGTGTAATCTGTCCGCCCACTAACGCTTTGGAACGGCTCTTTCGCAGTCGGCGTGCCTATCTGCAATTCCATGCCGAAAGCCGATCGATCGTTAATAGAAAATCGGCGTTTGAGCACAAACGACGTATCTCCGAGTCCATACGATCTGTTTCCGTTATCGAGGAAGGCTGCAACTGCGGCCTCGCCATCGACCCGTATGCCCCAATCCGGGCTAAACGCAAGCTTGAGTGAATATGGCAAAGACTGCCGTCTGTTCAGCCCTGCCCCGGTCGTGATCCAACCCGACTCTATTTCAAGCCACCCTGGAGCGGATAGGGCCGCTGGCGTCGACACGGTCGGTCGGTAAGGAGTAACGGTCGGCGCATCGTCAGCAATATCCTCGGCAAGAGCAGCCGCGGCTGCGGCCACCAGTGCCCAAGCGCACAGCAGACATCCGACCAGAATAGTCGCGCGATTAGACACGTTTCACCTAATGGGGAGAGCTTCAAAACAGCACCTCAGAGGTTACCCCTACAGCACAGGAAAACGCGACCAAGATCAAAGTGATTGCAATGAGCGCGCGCAACGACAACCGCACTACTATGGTGCGCTGACGGCAAATTCGCTCTTAATCAGTCCAACCGGCCCTAGGACAAAGCAGGATTCAGCCTACACAGAGAAAGGACGGTCAATGTGAGCGGGCGATTTAGAGAAGTTTAAAAACAATTCTTTTCAATGAGTTACCTCATTTGTTGATCGACAGCTGCCACCTAAAAATATTTTTTGCACCACATCACTTTTAGTTGGCACGGAACTTGCTTGTTTTAAGTAAGCAAGCTGCCTTTTCGATAAAGGCAGCCGTGTTTTTAAAGTTCAGGAGGGTCGATGCATGAAGTACGTCACCGCATTTATCAAGCCGCATAAGCTCGACGAAGTACGAGAGGCACTACAGGAAGTCGGGGTGTCTGGGCTTTCTGTGACTGAAATTCGCGGTTTTGGTCGGCAGAAAGGCCATAAGGAAATCTATCGGGGTGCCGAATACAAAGTTGAGTTCGTTGCCAAGATAAAGATCGAGACGGCAGTCAGGAGTGACCTCGTTGAACAAGTGGTTGAAGCCGTCACCAAAGCCGCTCACACCGGAACCATCGGTGATGGCAAGGTCTTTGTGTGGGACCTAGAGCAAGCGGTCCGCGTTCGGACCGGCGAAAAAGACGGTAATGCACTCTGAAGGAAGATAACTATGTACAAACTCTTGCTCTCTATAATGCTAGCCACCGTGCTAGCGACTGGACTGGGCCACGGCACAGCATCGGCACAGGAATCTGCCGCAACCACAGCCACTGAATCACCGGCCGGCACAGCGCCACCCGCCAGCGCCGCCACTGAAGTTGCGACCCCGGCACCAACAGCCCCGCTGTTGGTCTCCACAGCTACCATCTCTGCTGGTGATACCGCGTGGATGCTGACGTCCACGGCGCTGGTCTTGCTCATGACAGTGCCAGGCCTTGCGCTTTTTTACGCCGGTATGGTGCGCAAGAAAAACGTTCTATCCACTCTGATGCAGAGCTTTGCAATCACCTGTGTCGCTACCCTACTTTGGTGGCTCATTGGTTACTCGTGGGCGTTCACACCAGGCAATGGTTTTTTGGGCGGTAACAGTCGCTTTCTGATGAACGGTATGACCTTCATGTTTGCGGCTAAACAACTGACCGTCTCTCACCTTGCGCTGACAATTCCCGAGACCGTCTATTCAATGTTTCAGATGACATTTGCCATTATCACGCCCGCATTGATCTGTGGCGCGTTTGCAGAGCGCATGAAGTTCTCTGCAATGCTCATTTTTATGTCTGTATGGTCGTTAGTCGTTTATGCGCCAATCGCGCACTGGGTATGGGAGCCAAGTGGTTGGCTCGCAGCCCGTGGCATTTTAGATTACGCCGGTGGCACTGTCGTACACATCAATGCGGGCATCGCGGCTCTCGTTTGTGCACTAGTACTCGGCAAACGAGTTGGCTATGGCCGTGAGGCAATGCCACCTCATAACCTCGTACTCACGGTCATCGGCGCTTCACTGCTCTGGGTCGGTTGGTTTGGGTTTAATGCTGGATCCGCCGTTGCCGCCGATGGACGTGCTGGCATGGCGATGATGGCCACACAGGTTGCCACGGCAGCAGCGGCGATGAGTTGGATGTTCGCAGAATGGATTTTCAAACATGGTCTACTCAACTGGCGCAGCCGCACTCGCGCCCCGTCTGATGAGGACGGCAATGCCAATGCGCGGGTATTTCAGGGAAAACCTTCTGTACTTGGAATCGCCTCAGGAGCGGTCGCAGGACTCGTCGCCATTACCCCAGCGTCAGGCTTTGTAGGCCCCACAGGGGCGGCAATCATCGGTTTGATCGCCGGCATCGTGTGTTATGTGTCTGCGACCTCACTGAAACAACTACTCGGGTACGACGACTCACTAGATGCTTTTGGCGTGCACTGCGTTGGAGGAATCGTGGGTGCACTTTTGACAGGCGTATTGAGTCAAAAAGAAATCTCTGGCTTGGACGCATCTTTCACAACCCAACTACTTGGTGTCTCTGTCACTCTGATTTATAGCGGTACGATGAGCTTTATCATTCTCAAAGTAATCGACTGGACAGTGGGCTTACGTGTATCTATTGAAGAAGAACGCGAAGGCCTTGACGTCGCCCTGCATGGCGAGCGTATCGAATAACGGATGTGCCCAAAGGGGTGTTGGCGTCTTCAGCCAACACCCCGTAGCCGCCACAGGCGGCGGCTCACCATAACGTTGAGATCGTCGCCAACTACAGACAGTCGTCCGTGATATTTTTTCAGGAATTCAAATTGAACCTCTTATACCTCGCAAGAAACTTCGCTTTCTACACAGCATTAACTCTGATCATGTTGGGGGCAGTCAGCACACAAGCTCTCAGCGATACCATAGCTGCAACACCGTCTGAGCCCTCAGCGCCTGCGGCTGACACTCCCGCGCAGTTCACGGTCAATGGCTATATCGATTTCTCATACGAACACTTGAGTTCCTCAGGTTTGCTGGCAAATGGTGGACTTAGCCGAACATTTGATGGCTACGAAAACGGATTTCGAGTACAGCAGGCGGCACTAAATTTATCGTTTCAGCCTAAAGAAGGCTTTGGTTATGTTGTTAACCTTGTGGCCGGCCATGATGCGGCCGTATTTGCGCCATATCCCGCGAACCCAGGCAATACGAGACAGTTTGACTACCCGCAGGCTTATCTGCAGTACGCAACGGACAATTTAACCGTCATCGCTGGACGATTCGAGACGCTAGCCGGCTATGAGCTGATTGACTCCCGCGGCAACAGTAATTTTTCGCGATCCGTGCTTTACGGCTTTGCGATTCCTTTTGCTCATGCTGGGGTCAGAGCCACTTACAATCCCAATGATCAATGGGTGCTCATCGCAGGTGTCGTCAATGGCTGGGATGATCTTAAAGATACAAACTCATCAAAGAGTCTTGAGTTGGGCGTCGAATACCTACCGAGCAAGGAGTTTACCCTCCTTGCCCAGAGCTACCTAGGCACGGAACGATCTGGGGGCCTCGTCGAAACTGGACCTGAAGGCTCACGAGAGCTATTTGATACGGTTGCTACTTGGCATTTGTCCGATGCAGTCACTATCGTTGCAAATGCTGACTATGGCAGGCAATCAAATACATCAAGCGTCACTCCTAAAGGTGTCAGCACCTCTACATGGAATGGAATCGCGGGGTATTTAAACTACCAATTTAGTGACAAATTCAGGAGCTCTGCGCTTAGAATATTTTGACGATACCGATGGTTATCGGACAGGGATCATCCAAGCGTGGAAAGAAGCGACCCTAACTCTCGCCTATCTGCCTACCAAGCCTTTGGAGATCCGCTTTGAGTTGCGGCATGATTTATCAAACACGCCAGCTTTTATTGAGCACCTTGCGCCCAGCAATACAGCTCTATTGCTGACGGATCACCTAGATTCTTTAGCCATTGAGGCTTTGGTAAAATTCTGAGTGTCTGAGAGAACGGTAGGAAGCACTCAGGTAGGGCTAGGCTGGTAGCCCATCGTTGCCCGCGGCATAGACGCCGCGGGCAACTGCTCAACAGAGCTATACTAGTCGTAGGCTTAGAACTTCAACCCGAAGTCCAACTGCAGTCGTTTATAATCCTCGTCGCGCGGAGCTGTGACAGGATCGGCCGTGCCGAAGTTGTTCAACGTATTGATGAAGTACGTGGCATTTAACGTCCAGTTCTTTGCCGGTGCGTACCCTACCCGGATGATACTGCCATTGGTTGCCGTATTTCCGCCGCCGAAATCAGAATCGACGAACCCACCGAAATAGCCGTCTTTCTCAAGCTTCTCGTACGCGTAACCTAACTCCCAAGTGTTCTTGGCACTCGCCTTGCCAAGCAGCACGCCGGCTGTGTAAGCCTGATCCTGGCCGTTCTTCGCACCGCCGTTTGTTGCGTAATTCGCAAACAGTTGTAGCGGCAGCCCAGCAACCTTGGTATTTAGCTCCGCTGCGGCCTCTGTATTTTCATATGTGTACAGCAAGCTGCCGTTTGCATCAGTCGTGTTGCCGTTTGCAGCACCGCTAATCTGGCCAACTGTTGCCGCAGAGCCCTGCGATATCCAATACGGCTGGTGGTGCTGACATCCTCCACAGCTCGCATACATTAATGCGACGCTAAGATTTGTGTCACTGCTGAATGGATACTTCACGCCAACCTGTGCACCCGAGTAATTGGCGCCGTTACCTTGCTTAGACAGTGCGCTCGTGGGCAATCCTGTTGTCGGATCAACGTTATAGGTTGAGATTTCCGACAGCCACAAGCCAAAGGCGTTGCCGAAGAAAATGCCGTGCTGGTAATTGACAGCAAGGCCCTCAGGGTTGATGTCATTATCGACTAAAATGCTTTGACC